>CAYPCS010000036.1:0-25858 GCA_964409275.1 uncultured Granulosicoccaceae bacterium | reverse complement strand
CGAAGATTCAGTGCTTGCCAGCGACGGTGTTTCAGTCTTTGCATCGTCGGCAACAGCTTCGTCACTTGCACCAGTACTGCTTACTATTTTATCCGTAGCCGAATCTGCGCTGCCGGAACTGGCCTGGCCATCTACCTGATAGGCGGTCGAACACATTTTCAGGGCAAACAGGCACAACACGGCCAAGGCTATGATGAGCAATAGTCGTACGTCTTTGAGCAAGCTCATTAAATTCTCCATAATAATTCGGTAACACTCAGCCAGCGTCTGGTCGCTGGACGAGAATAATAGAATAGTTTCTGTGAATGTGTGCGAGAGCACAAGAAGGCTGGGGTGAATGTTACAAATAATAACGGAAGGTGCGTGTTTTGTCTCGCCGGATTCGCTCGCAAGGCAGTTTTAGCAGCTACTGGTACTAGTTTTGAGTAGCTGGTCTATTTTCAGAACGGGTTCAATGCAAATTTCGCGGTAGCAAAAGACTTCCGTGAGGGCACTTTTATCCCGATACGACGGTGCGTGATCTATATGACCTCAAGTCTCTCTATAGCGGTTTATACCGGCACAACCCCTCTTTTCTGATCACTTTCCCGAATAAGCCAGATTATCGGTATCGCCAGCAATACCATCCATGCTTTCCCTAGAATTTGCCCCTTCAGAAACTCAAGGCTGCCAAAAGCCAGATAGAGGAACACAACACTGTCAACCACCAGACCGACAGCGCTGCTTATCACTACTGCCAACACCAGTTGTCGCGACTGTAGCGGGGTAAATATCGCAAAATCAACCAACTCGGACAGAAGAAAGGCGACAGCAGATGCAACCACCAGCGCCGGTGGCGCTAACAGGTATGACAACAATGCGCCAAACAAAATGGCAATAATTGCCCAGCCTTTTCCAAGCCGCCGTTGCACAAGATCACGCAGCACCAGTGCGAGTCCGGCCATCAGCACCCCGCTGGGTGCCATCACTCCGGGCGCTACCGGCAACAAACAGGGACCATCAGGCGGACACACGGTGCCCACATGTCCCAACATCCAGTTAGCAGCAGGGATACATAAAGTAAACGCCAGAAGATAAAGGAATCCCTCCGCTTTTATTCGATTCATATTTGTTGCCAGCAATTCCAAAGTGTTTAACCCATAGTTCGGGAAGATTAATAAGCAGAGATTCAGTCGCACCGGCTTCTAGCGTTGCGATACTTGCCAGTTACGGCTTTGCCACGGTTGTAGCTCGGAAGCAGGTAAAGAGTCTTTGCCGAGAATAATGTCACTGGCCTTTTCAGCGGTAACAATAACCGGTGCATTCAGATTGCCGTTGGTGATGCGGGGAAACACCGAGCAATCAACCACTCGTAAACTCTGGACTCCTATAACACTGCAATTTGTATCAACCACCGCAGTGGGATCATCCGAAGCTCCCATACGGCAGGTGCCGCATGGATGATACGCGCTTTCTACATGATCTCGTACAAAATCATCAATCTCTTCATCCGTTTGGCAATCCTTGCCAGGTGCGATTTCGTCTCCGGCAAATGGCTCAAACGCTTTTTGATTAAGCAGTTCCCGGGTTAATCGAATGCACTTTCTAAAATCGACCCAGTCCTTTTCTGTGGACATATAGTTAAAGAGAATATCAGGCGCGTCAGCGGGATCAGCCGAGCGCAAGGTTACCTGCCCTCGCGAATCCGAACGCATCGGCCCTGTATGCATCTGAAAACCATGTGCGTTAGCGGCAGATTTTCCATCGTAGCGTATTGCCACCGGCAAAAAGTGATATTGAATATCCGGATAAGGCACGCCAGCCTCTGATCGAATAAAGGCGGCCGATTCAAAATGGTTAGTGGCACCGGGGCCGGATTTGAACAACAGCCACTGCGCGCCAATCATGGCTTTGGAAAACAGATTTAACTTTGAGTACAGGGTCACCGGCTTTTTGCACTCAACCTGAAAATACAGCTCCAGATGGTCCTGCAGATTCTGCCCCACACCGGGTCGGTGGGACACCACATCAATGCCGTGCTTGCGCAATTCAGCCTCGTCCCCCACTCCTGACAACATCAGCAGCTTTGGTGAATTTATTGACGAGGCACACAGTATGACCTCCCGACCAGCGCGCAGTTGTGAGATCCGCCCGTGTCTCTCTATCTCTACGCCGACAGCACGTGTGCCCTCAAACAGTATCTTTCGAACCAGACAACGTTTTAACTGTACATTTTTTCTTTTCAGTGCCGGTCGCAAATAGGCGTTGGCAGCAGACCAGCGCCTACCGCGAAACACCGTTTGCTCCATGGCGCCAAAACCTTCCTGCTTCTCACCGTTATAATCTTCCGTGCCCTCATAGCCTGCTTCTAAACCCGCTTGCACAAATGCGTGATAGAGCGGGTTTTTGCGCGGACCGCGTGTCACATGCAACGGCCCGTCCGAACCACGCCAGCCCGCTTGCCCGCCATGAGAAGTTTCCATCTTTTGAAAATAAGGCAGCATTGCCGCATATGACCAGTTCTGCGCCCCGTTGGCCGCCCAGTAATCATAGTCGGAAGGGTTGCCACGAACGTAGACCATGCCGTTGATCGACGATGATCCGCCGATTACCTTGCCGCGCGGGCAGGCCATAATACGCCCGCCCAGTGCTGGCTCCGGTAACGTCTGAAACCCCCAGTCATATCGCTGCATATTCATGGGATAGGAAAGGGCCGCCGGCATCTGGATAAACGGTCCGCTGTCAGTACCCCCGAATTCAAGCACCAGCACCGTTGTTTTGCCGTCTTCGGAAAGTCGATTGGCCAGCACTGAACCTGCCGACCCCGACCCGACAATCAGAAAATCAGCAGCAAATTCAGGCATTGGACGTATTCCGGTGAGAGTTGGAAAGTAAAAAACGCGAATCAATCGATAAGAAAAATCATTGGGAGCGCGCTGCTTGCCGGAATTCCAGCCCCTGCAGGGTGTCTGGCAGCCCAGCGTCGCCGGAATGCACTGCCGGCTCGCACGCTAAGGCAGCGCAGCCGCAGCAGTATACCGAACCACATCACAACGCGGGGATGGCTGCCGCGAATTGCAACAGAGAATGTGCGCCATGCACGACCAGAATGTTTCAAAAATGAAACAATGCGTTATCAATTCAATACGAACGGAACTCCAACGTTGAGAACTTTCAAGCCTTCAATCGTCGCTCTTGTCACCACCGCTCTGTTGAACGCCTGTTCATCAGATTCCAGTCCAGTCCAGTATGTGCAGATTGAAGACCGCCTGGTACTTGAAGTTGAAACCTGGTCGGATTCAGCCCTGGCCAGCCAGACGAGCTGGTCGCCAACAACAGACACAAGTGGTGATCTGGTGGCAAACGTTGTACACAAGGTTTCAGCAGAGCAAACCGATCTAACCGTTCCTTACCTGACGTTCGATCTGAACTTCACTGAAGCCGGCGAGTACTATTTCTGGATGCGGGGAAAGAACAGCAGCACAGAAACCGCAAGTGTTGCGATCAGTTTTACCAACAATTCAGGCGCAAGCACCTACACCATGGATGCCTTTAACGATCAATGGGAATGGCTGCAAACCGACGCCGACTCACAGCGCATCGCCATTAACGTTGAAGAAGCCGGCCCCTACCAATTGCAACTCGCGTCGGCGAGTACCGGTTTGTCACTCGACAAAATAGTATTGACCAGACGCGGTGACTATATACCCGAAGGCCAGGGACCAGACTCAACACTGTCAGGAGACGCAAGCGCCCTGACCGAACTGAACGACGACGAAGGTGTATCAGAGGAAAATAACAACAGTTCTGATACCAGCACTGCCGCAACAACTAACAACACTTCAGACGAGCTGGTCACCCCTGATGTCGACGTCCGGTTTGTAGATTCGGTTAATCAGGCACCTGTTTTACGAATTGATGCACTCACACAAATAGCGGTAGCCCAACCGCTTTCACTGAAGGCAGTTGCAATGGACGACAATCGTCCTGCAACCTCCATCTATTACTACTGGACACAGCTATCCGGCCCTGCGGATGCAACTTTAAGCGCTATTCAAAGCGCCAATATCACAGCCACTTTCCCCGAGGCCGGAAACTATACATTGCAAGTCAATGCGCACGATGGTCAAACCTACACCAACGCTGTAACCAGCGTGCTGGTCTCCGAAGCGCAACCCGTTCAGCCAGTCAACAGTCTTCAAACGGCTACCGAGCTTCAGCCTGCGGGTAATCAGGCACCCGTTATACTGCCAGTCTCACCTGCCATAACCAGCGCAAACAGCGACACGACACTTAGCGCCTCCGCCACTGATGACGGGTTGCCGAACAATGTCATTTATTATTACTGGACAAAATCCGGCGGCCCCGGCGATGTGATTTTTTCAGCACAGAATCAGGCAAAGATCACTGCCCGATTTACTCAGCCGGGCAACTATGTACTTCAGGTAAACGCCAACGATGGCGAGCGCTACAGCAATCAGCAAGTGATAGTTACGGTAAATGCAGCATCACCCGGGGTAACAACTATCACTACTGAAAACAATACCACTGATGCCGGCCAGCAAACCCCGGTCGTTGAAAGCCAGCAAGCGCCAGTGGTTGTAAGCCAGCAGGAAACTCGCGAGACATTTGAAAATGACCGATCTATAAATGTAGACAACAAGTGGAAAAACCTGAATTTCAGCGGCAAACCAACCAAACGTCACGAAACCGGTGGAGTTGTTGTAAACGGCAAGCTCTACATGATTGGTGGCAGAAAATCGTTGCCAGTCGATGTGTACGATCCAAAATCCAATCGCTGGTCGTCACTCGGTAAAACACCTTTTGAAATGCACCATTTTCAGCCAGTGGCAATAGGTTCAAAAATCTATATTGTTGGCGGGTTCACCGGTCGCTACCCGCGAGAAACACCTATCGCCGATGTCCACATATTTGATACAAAGAACGGCAAATGGTCAAAGGGTGGCAGCATACCTTCAAAGCGACGTCGCGGTTCAGCCGGTGCTGCAGTCTATAAAGGCAAGATCTATTTACTCGGCGGAAACACTAAAGGTCACTCCGGTGGAGCAGTTAGCTGGTTCGACGAATTTGATCCCTCGACCGGTAAATGGAAAACCCTGGCAAGCGCTCCGGACTCACGAGACCATGTCAGCATTGCACTGGTTGGCAACAAGCTTGTTGCTGCAGGCGGCCGAAGAAGCGCTTACCCGGATACATTCGGCAACACTGTTTCACAAACTAACGTATACGATTTCAACTCAAACAAGTGGCAGCGCACCAGTTCAATCCCTACAAAACGTGCTGGAGCAATGACTGTTAAAGTGGGCAACGAAGTGCTAATACTTGGCGGCGAATCAAAATCCGGCAAAGACGCACATGACGAAGTCGAAGCGTATAACGTCAATACCAAAAAATGGCGCAAGCTCAAGCCCATGCTCACCGGTCGACACAGCGGAGTCGCAGCCATTCTCAACGGCGCTGTACATGTCGTAGCCGGGGCGACAGGGCAAGGCGGCAGAGGGGAAACCAACAGTCATCATGTGTTGAAGTAATCACCTCCCGGCCACGCAATAATATGGCGCTTTAATACCGGGCAGAGTTCTGCGACACTGCCCGGTAATTCCAAAGGATACCGCCATGCCCGAACTACTCACCGTACCCGCCCGCCGAGGCAAAGCCGTCAGGGTAAATAAAGGCCAGGCGCTTAAAATAATAAACACACACGGGCATCAGGTAGTAGATTTCTGGGCTTTCGTTGCGGGACACATGACTGAATATTCCGGCATGGAACAGTGCCGGGCCACCTGGTTAAAATTGTGCCCCGAGGTTGGCGACCACCTCTACTCAAACAAGCGCCGCCCGATTATGACGCTTGAAGAAGATACCTCACCGGGTCGCCACGACACGATCATCGCCCCGTGTGACAATGAGCGATACGGCTTGTTGGGCTGGACTGAATATCACGATAACTGTCGCGATAATATGCACGCCGCTTTGCTTGAACACGGATTGTCCGTACCCTTCACGCCCTGCTCCATGAATCTTTTTATGAACATACCCTGGCAGCAGGACGGATCCATCTCGTTTGATCCGCCACTCTCGAGCCCGGGGGAGTACGTGCTCTGGCGAGCGCAGCTCGATTGCATCGCCGTGATGTCCTGTTGTCCGCAAGATATTCTGGACATCAACAACAAGAAAACGGTGAGTGCGCAGTACGAGCTTGTTGATCCGGATTCCAGTCACTAAAATTTGCACTGTGTGCTCAAGTCACACCTGCACACGCCCGCTTCACCATCCGGCGCGCTGATTGCATCCACTATCTGTAACCAGTTACTTGTGCAGACCGACTACTGATACACTTGACGTCGGCACGGCCGCGACATACTCTTGACCCATGAATTTCCCTTCAACACTACTACTGCTCCTTACCAACCCGGCGGCCTGAGGCCTCCGGGCATGAAGTACCCGCGTCTGACAACCCCGTCGGACACACCAGAGCAAATAGTAGAAGGCGAAGTCATGACCAATACCCCGGCCGCAACACAGGCCGCTACATCAGCCGCAGTGCCGAAAAACCAACCAGCTCTGCTACAGGCTGGCATCAATCGTTATCTATTCAATCGCTTGTCGCTCGTTCAGGGCGTGCTCCTACCTCGTTTTTTATCTGTATTTATTCCACGCACTGATTCATCTTTCACTTGTGATTCTCCAGGTGTTAATCCCTTTGTTCGCCCACTCGGCGATAAAATAAAACCACTGGTATCTCCTGCAAGCGAAATACATGTGCCCCGTCCAGTAAAAGAACACAGAGCCTCCGATGAATATTAATCCAGCATCCAAGTACCGACCCTTTCCGCCAATCGATTTACCCAATCGCCAATGGCCGAATCAGCTTATCGAAACGGCGCCAAACTGGTGCAGCGTAGATCTGCGCGATGGCAATCAGGCTCTGATCGAACCGATGGGCAGCGAGCGCAAACTGAGAATGTTCAAGATGTTGCTCGACATCGGGTTCAAGCAAATAGAAATCGGTTTTCCGGCAGCATCGCAAACTGACTACGATTTTGTGCGCCATCTGATCGACAATGACCTCGTACCGGATGACGTAACTTTGCAGGTATTGACGCAGGCGCGACCGGAGCTTATCGATAAAACCTTTGAGGCTTTGCGTGGATGCCCGCAAGCCATCATGCACCTTTATAACTCAACCTCAACAGTACAGCGCCGCGTGGTATTTCGGATGGACCGCGACGGAGTAAAACAAATAGCCGTCGATGGCGCAAAATACGTCGCCGAGTGCGCCGCGAAATACAGTGATACGAGCTGGACCTTCGAGTATTCGCCTGAAAGTTTCACTGGTACTGAACTCGACTATGCTCTTGAGGTATGCGAGGCCGTGATGGATGTGTGGCAGCCGACGCCTGCCAATCGCACTATTTTGAACCTGCCGGCCACGGTAGAAATGTCGACTCCCAATATCTACGCTGACCAGATCGAATGGTTTCTTCGTCATGTCAGTCGACGCGACAGCGTTGAACTGAGTCTGCACCCTCACAACGATAGAGGCTGTGCAGTTGCCGCAACCGAGCTCGGTTTGATGGCCGGTGCAGATCGCGTCGAGGGCACCTTGTTTGGCAATGGAGAGCGCACCGGCAACGTCGACATCGTCACTCTGGCGCTTAATATGTTCAGTCAGGGCGTTGAGTCTAATCTTGATTTCAGCGATATTTTCGAGATTATGCGAACCACTGAACATTGCAACAAGCTGCCCGTACATCCAAGGCATCCGTACGCAGGCGAGCTTGTGTTTACCGCATTTTCCGGCTCCCACCAGGACGCTATCAAAAAAGGACTGCAAGCCAGAGATGATGCCGGTGACGAACTATGGGATGTACCGTATTTACCTATCGACCCTGCCGATGTTGGCCGCAGCTACGAGGCGGTCATTCGAGTCAACAGCCAGTCCGGTAAGGGCGGTGTGGCGTTCATCATGGAGAAGGATCATGGTCTGGAGTTACCGCGACGACTGCAAATTGAATTCAGCAAGGTAATACAGGGAATCAGTGACGACACTGGCAAGGAAATCGACTCTGACCAGATTTGGTCCGCTTTTGATTCCGAGTTTCTAAAATCAACTTCGCCACTGGCCTTTATAGAGCACCAGACTGAAGCAGAAAACAAAAGTGATGACTCACGCACAATCAAAGCCCGGGTTAACTTTAACGGTAAAGCCGTTGACATCAGTGGCCACGGCAACGGACCCATAGATGCTTTCGTCGACAGCCTGAAGACCGCATTCGGCATAGACTTCCGAGTAGTGGATTACCACCAGCATGCGACAGGCACAGGTTCTTCGGCACAGTCGGCCTGTTACGTTGAAATTCAGGTGGGCAAGGCTGAAACCCGCTACGGAACAGGTTTACACTCCAACATTGTGTGCGCTTCTCTGATTGCCGTGTGCTGTGCGGTCAATCGTGCTTCAAAAGATCTGTTAACGGTTAAAAGTGTAAAGACGGCCACGGTTACCGCCTGAAGAACACTTTACCGCTCCTGCCACAGCCACTATTTTCGGTGGCTGTTGCCGGCAAAACAAGATTTTTTTGAATTATCCGCTAACTGCAATCCAGTACTTGTTCAACTTCAACAACCTCAACAGGTTTTGTAGTTTCGAGCAAGGCAAACTCGTAGGGATTGCTTATCGCCTGAGTAGTCACACAACTCTCACCAGGCGATAACAACGTAACGGTTACTATTACCTTATCGGTAAACTCCTCTGCCTGAGTCACACCAATAACATACCCTCCACTGGGCTGCGTGCCCATTGTCGAGGCAAGCACCTGACTTGTCAGGAAGTCAATATTTGCCGGAACCTCTACTGAATATCTCGCAAGCTCGGTGCTGTAGTCACCGGCTGAGGTCAAACCAGTGAAAGCCTTCGTGGTGACACTATCGTCAATGTTATAGTCTGCCTTGTGCAGCACACGATAAGGTACACTGCCGAGTGCTACCGTCGCCGGCGGATTTGTTTGTCGCAGCGAATCCACCACACTGCAGGACAGCAGCGAAACTGCCATGGCAACGTAACAACACAAGCGATGCCTGAAATTCAACCCGACGGCCAATGCTTTTACCCTCACTGTAAAAATCTCGCTTGTATTGAAATTAATTGTCGATTGCGGGCAACTCTGTAAAAAAACAGCTTACTTCAAATCTGCCAGGTACGGTAGGTCGGCACCGCTGCGGGTACAGGTAATTGCGGCAGCGGCGATGGCAAATTTCATACTCGCTTCAAGATCTACATCACCTGTTAGTTGCGAATCACCTGACAGGTGATTGTGCTCCTTGAGCCAGTGTAGCGTTGCAGCCTGAAAGGTATCGCCGGCACCCACGGTGTCAACCACATTGACCGTAACACCCGCACACTGAACGACTTTGCCGTCGGCTGAATATCCACTGGCGCCGTCGGGGCCGCGGGTGATAAACACCAGTTGTGCACCGTGGTTGAAGCTGTCCGCTACAAACCGTTCCTCGCTACCCTTCCCGTACAGTGTTTCGATGTCTTCATCACTTGCTTTTATCAGATTTGCGTTGGATGCATAGGCGTTAAATGTATCGCGCCATTTATCGATGTCAGGTTCAATAGACGGTCGAAGGTTGGGATCGTAGCTGATAATTTTGCTGCCGGTGTGTGTCGCCGCAAATTTCGCAAGGCTGCCTGCAGTGGGTTCCACCGCGGTCGAGTAAGAACCAAAATGCAATA
This sequence comes from uncultured Granulosicoccaceae bacterium, assembly GCA_964409275.1. Taxonomy (GTDB): domain Bacteria; phylum Pseudomonadota; class Gammaproteobacteria; order Granulosicoccales; family Granulosicoccaceae. The sequence goes on along the minus strand of CAYPCS010000036.1, from coordinate 16,119 downwards.
CCCTTATGTCTTTCGATAACTCTGCAGGCAACTCGCGCTCGGTAATACTGACATCGGCAGTGTTGTCGGTGTAAAACACGTAGCTGGCCGAGCCGTCTGCAGCGGTCTCAACAATCGCCAGTGTGGTGTTGAGCGGCGTATCAATGGAAAGCCGGTAGTCAATTCCGTTTTGCACCAGATAGCTTCGCATGCGCTGGCCAAACAGGTCAGCTGACAGCTTGGTGAAATAGCCGGAATCGTGACCCAGTCTGGCAAGTCCCGCGGCCACATTCATTGGTGAGCCGCCTACATTGCCTGCCAGTTGCACAGCCGTTGTCGAGGCTCCGCCAGCGGATTCAGTCAATCCCGTTTCAAATAGATCGAAAAGTGCATCACCGCAACACAAAAACACGTGGTTATCTCCATTTTAGCCGACTAACACCGGCTGTTTCCGCATTATACCAATGCAGTACCAGTGTGTATTGCCAGGCACACATTTGATTTAATGCTATGCAAGTTAGACGGGGTTGTCTTTAATAAACTCGATCAAATACCGGTTCACCTGCTGTCGTTGCTCCACATGCGGCAGGTGCCCACACGCTTCAAGGCTGTGCCAGCGACCGCCAAAGCGGTCAACCATATCAGGCTCTACAGGGTTTACCGAATCCTGCAGTCCATGGATCACCATTCTCTCAACGCCGCTGGCAACAACAGATCTGATCGCCGCTTGAAGAGCAGCGGATGAGTTTTCTATTGACGTGGCAATCGACTTCAGCGCCTCGCGGGTACCGGGTTGCGCGAGCATCGTGTGCACCATCGACGCCAGTTGTGGACGGATCAGACGCGGGTTTACCACTAGCGTCAGCAATGCTTCGTGTATAGATTGAACATCATCAAGGCCCGGCAATCGCCTGACAAACTCCGGTACGCACACCGCGCCGAGCCCCAGCGGTGCAATCAGAGTCAGGCTGGCGATTCGATCCGGGTTATCGCGTGCCAGAAGGAGCGCGAGGGCTCCACCCAGACTGTGGCCTATCAGGTGCACTGGCGCGTTGCTCTGATTCAACACAGAAGGCTTTAGTTGTGCAGCAATACCCGCAAGCGAGGTTTGCGGAGCAGTACCCGGGGATTGACCATGGCCCGGAAGGTCGATAGTCCAAACCTCACCCGCAACGGCAAGCTCTGCGACATTAGCAAGCCATGACTGGCTATCCGCTGCAAACCCGTGCAGCAAAACAATTCGCTCGCCGCTACCTCCGGTTTTTACCGCACTCAACATTTAACTGCTGCCACTGCAAAGTGCTTGTAGCATTGACCAGACACTATCCATTGCTCAAAGCCTGGCCTCTATTCGGCAATTACTCACTTGTTTCAATTAGCCCGAGCGACTGTCCTTCCTCAACAATATCATCAACGTCCACGGACCGGCTTTTGAGCACACCGGAAGCCGGTGCCTCAAGCTCTATAGACACCTTCGGCGTGGTGATGAGCAATATCTGCTCACCTTTTTCTACTGTGTCCCCGACATTGACCAGCCACTCTTCCACCTGCGCTTCGGTGACTTCGTTGCCCAGACTTGGAATCACTATTGGAACATCCATAAAAACTCCCGGTGACTGCTTTGCCAGTTTTGTTTAGTGTAAGTACATAATTACGCAGCTACAGCCTGCTGCAACGAATTAAACACAGGCGAGCGGGACAAGTACGAGTATCGATACCAAACTACAGTCCTCTGCCAGCCAGTTGCCGGTCATCCCAACGCCGTACGCCTTTTAACGCGCTACCTGCCTGCGGATAAAAGTCGTGCGTTACCACATCAATGATATCAACACTGCGAGGAAAATACGTGGTTTCCATTTCGGCGCCTGGCACTATCCAGTTCGGTGCGCCCAGTACACGAACCGGTGCTTTCAAGGACCCGAACGCAAACCGCGAGACGTTAGTTGCAAGAGTCATTGCAAAGCTGCCGCGTTCACAGGCTTCGGACACAATGATCAGGTGACCGGTTTTCTCGACTGATTTTATCAGTGCATCGTAGTCAAACGGCACCAGAGATCTCGCATCTATGATTTCAGCAGAAAGATCAAATGACAATTCAAGTTCCGCTGCCGCCTCCATCGCAGGATATAAACAAGGGCCAATCGTCAATATTGTAAGCGCATCGCCCGAACGCTTTATGTCCGGCACACCAATCGCTGTTTCATAGTAGCCCGTCGGTACACCATCGGCATTGAATTGCTCAACAGTGTCATACAAGCGCTGGCTCTCAAAAAACACCACCGGATCATTGCTGGAAAGCGCAGCGGCCATTAATCCCTTTGCGTCATACGGAGTTGCCGGGTAAACCACCTTAAGCCCGGGCACATGACAAACCAGAGATGACCAGTCCTGCGAATGTTGCGCACCATACTTACTGCCTATGGAGCAGCGCAGAACCACGGGCAGTGACAGCTCCCCCCCAGACATTGCCTGCCATTTTGATAGCTGGTTTAGTATCTCGTCTCCGGCACGCCCGATAAAATCCGCGTACATAAGTTCAACCAGTGCACGGCCGCCTGCCATCGCATAACCAACGGCAGTGGCCACGATCGTGGCTTCGGAAATCGGTGCGTTAAAAAGCCTTGAATGAGGAAAAAGATCACTGAGTCCTCGGTATACGCCAAAGGCACCACCCCACTCCCGGCACTCCTCGCCGTAGGCAATCAGGCTATCGTCATGCACCATGTGATGAAGAATTGATTCAAACAATCCATCACGCAGGGTAATTGCTCGCATGGCTGACAAGGGCATCCCCTGCGCGTCCGTTCCTCTGCGGGATTTTTTACCGGTTTGACGAATCCGGCTACAAACGGTCAGGTCAATTTCCGAACCGGCTTCACTGGAAGTAACATCAACGCGGGTATCGTTGAACATCAGATTACCGATCAGCGTCGGGTTTTCGTGAATATTTACCAGCGGCGCTATGCTGGTATCACTGGCGGCTTTCACAACTGCAAATATCTGCTGCTCTACTTCTTCGCGCAGCACTCCCACAGCCGACTCTGACAGCACCGCTGCATCAACCAGTTTTTGTGCATAGAGTGTTATCGGATCATGTTTTTGCCAGGCTTTTATTTCCTCACGTGTGCGATAGGCATTGGCATCCGACGTCGAGTGACCGGACTGGCGGTAGCACTCTACGTCGAGCAATGCCGGGCCGCGGCCCTCTTCAAGAAGTACACGTTTTCTCGTCACCGCATCTGCCACTGCAAGCGGATTGGTGCCATCTACTGTCTCGGCATGCAAGCCGTCGGCATTGATCCCTGCACCGATCCTGGACAACCGATCCCACCCCATCGTCTCACCCGATGTCTGACCGCCCATCGCATAGAAATTATTGCTAAAGAAAAACAATACAGGTAACGCGCGGTTTTTTGCATCGTCCCAAAGTGAATTGAATTGTGCCATCGAGGCAAAGTTCATCGCCTCCCACACCGGCCCGCAACCGGTCGAACCATCGCCTCCGATGGCCACCGATATACCGTTACCAGTGGCACGCTTACGCAGAGCCGCGCCGCAGGCAATTCCGGCAGAAGCACCAACGATGGCATTGTTCGGATACACCCCGAACGGGGTGAAAAACGCGTGCATACTGCCGCCCATGCCTTTGTTAAATCCGCAGGCACGCATTAGAATTTCAGACAAAAAACCAAACAACAAAAAATTTTCTGCAAGCGCTGCACCATCACCACCGAGATGTTGCTTTACTGTTTTTAGCAACCTGCCTTCAGCGTGGGACATCATTACATCTGTTATCGAATTGTCGCCCGGCGAATTCACCGCCGATAAACCTTTGGCCAGAAAATCGCCATGACTGCGGTGATTTCCAAAGATATGGTCATTGGGTGAAAGCGCCAGTGCAGCGCCAACAGCAGCCGCTTCCTGGCCAACTGACAAATGAGCCGGACCGCGGTAAATGCATTCAAGGCCTGCATATTCACCCTTGCTGCGCAGCGCGTGCAACATGGTTTCAAACTCACGCAGTATCATCATGTGCCGCAGTACCTGCACCAGTTGATCATCGCCGCGACGTTGCCGCTCAGCGTCGAACGACCGCTGGTAGGCGTAAATCGCGACATCAGGCATCACAAGATTACCGGACTGCTGTAAGCGGTCCGGCAGAACCTCTATTTGTTTTGGCATGGCAGGTGGTGGCTGTATCTCGTCAGTGGTCCATGTAGTTTATCGCAAATTCCGATACCATAGATCGTCCGGAATGCATCTGTCGCCATAACGGCTTTATGTGAACAAATGGTGCGCAACAACAGGAACAGAATAAATGTCGCTTAAGAAACGCACTATTGGAAACACTGACCTGCAAGTCTCTGAACTGGGGCTCGGCACGGCAGCCATGGCTGGCAACCACCGCGATGTTGCGGAAGCCGATCATAGAGCGGCACTGGAGGAAGGTCTGGATCGAGGTATAACATTTGTCGATACCGCACCTTTCTACGGCTTCGGGCGCTCCGAACATTTTGCCGGCGATGCATTGCGCCGCCGAGACAATTGGGTGCTGTCCACCAAGGCCGGTCGTTTGTTTAAAGCCGGACCCGCCCCGCACCATGAAGCTGTTGAGTGGCCAGGCAGTTTCCCGTTTCGACAGGTCTACGACTACAGCTATGACGGCGTAATGCGCTCCTATGAAGATAGCTTGCAACGCCTGGGGCTTGATCATATCGACATACTGTTGCTGCACGACATCGGCGAAATGCAACACGGCGCCGAAGCCAACGCCCCGCTACAAAAAGACGCAATGACCGGTGGCTACAAAGCGCTCGATGAGTTGCGGCGCAATGGCAATATCAAGGCTATCGGTCTGGGTGTGAATGAACAGGAAGTGTGTATTGAAGCGATGAAACACGGTCACTGGGATACCTTTCTGCTGGCAGGGCGTTACACCTTGCTGGAACAACAGCCGCTGGACGACTTACTACCATCGTGTGAGAAAGCAGGTACTTCAATTATTCTCGGCGGCCCTTTCAATTCCGGCATTCTGGCAGGTGGCAATACCTGGAATTACGCCGCAGCGCCTGCTGATGTCATTAAAAAAGCAACGGCCATAAAAGAAATCTGTGGTGAAAACAACATACCGCTGCCCGCAGCCGCACTGCAATTTCCCATTGGCCATCCACTGGTGTCCAGTATTATCCCTGGTCCAAGGTCTCGCGCCGAGATGAGCACCATATTCGATTGGTGGGATCTCCCGGTTCCCGCATCACTGTGGAGCGACCTTAAAACCGCCGGCTTGCTGCACAGCGATGCACCAGTGCCCGGCTAAAGGCAAACGGATCTGCACAACCTTTAAAAGCACACAATACCTGGAAGCGAGCAGCGTCAAGATGAATTCCTTCGAAAGCATCAGGCAACAATTCACTATGCCGGAAGGAATGATCTACCTTGATGGCAACTCACTGGGCCCGCTATCTGACAGTGTGCGCAAGCGGGTTGAAAATGTGCTTGCCAACGAGTGGGGCAGGTATTTAATTCAGGGCTGGAACAAGGCCGACTGGATGACTCAGCCGTCGCGTGTCGGTGATCGCATCGGCAAACTGATTGGCGCGTCTGCAAATACAGTGACGGTAGGAGATACGCTTTCTATTAAAGTGTACCAGGCACTGGCTGCCGCACTCGACATGCAACCCGATCGCCGCACCATTGTCTCTGACACCGGAAATTTTCCTACAGACCTGTACATGGCAGAAGGTCTCATCAGGCAGCTCGATAAAGGCCATCAACTAAAGCTCGTCGACCCGCAAAACGTTGCCGATGCACTGGATGATTCCGTAGCCGCCCTGCTTCTTACCCACGTTGATTATCGCAGTGGTCGTCTGCACGACATGGACAAACTAACCACTATGGCGCACGCGAACGAGATTCCGGTGATATGGGACCTGGCGCATTCAACCGGTGCGTTGCCGATAGACCTTGAAGCCTGCCGTGCCGACTTCGCCGTTGGCTGCACCTACAAATATCTGAATGCCGGTCCCGGTGCCCCGGCGTTTATCTATGTAGCACCTCATCTGCAATCCAGGCTGCAGCCTGCACTTGCCGGCTGGCTCGGCCACGAAGCACCATTTGCATTCGATCTCGATTACCGCGCGGGCCCTGGCATAGAACGCTTGCGGGTAGGAACACCACCGGTGATCGCAATGGCCGCTCTCGATGCAGCACTCGATTTGTGGGATGGCATCTCTCTGGATGAGCTGCGTTCGGCATCAATTGATCTCAGTGAACTCTTTATCCACGAGGTCGAAGCGCGTTGCCCCGAACTGGTACTTGCCAGCCCGCGTAACGCCCGGGAGCGCGGATCACAGGTATCTTTTCAGTTCGAACACGGCTATGCAGCGATGCAGGCGCTGATCAACAAACACCAGGTTATCGGTGACTTCAGAGCACCGGATATTATGCGTTTTGCGTTTACGCCTTTGTATATTGGTGAGGCAGAAGTGTTGGCGGGTGTCGAGGCACTGGAACAGGTTATTCGCAATAAAGAGTGGGACAACGATAACTACAGACAAGTTGCTGCGGTAACCTGATCCCGGTCAGCCTGACTGGCCGCCAGTATCGACAACCGCTGGATTAGCCACGCTATTTGTCAACCGGGATACCGCTCGGAACAGAATCAGGAATACCAAACGGTGTGTCGCGAACAGTGCGCCCGCTTAACGAATGCAGGAAACTGGTGAGGGCATTAATATCTTCACCACTACGCGTTTGCGGTTCGATATCAAGTTTGCTTCGGTACCGGGCCATTTCCCGCTGGTCCAGCTGCACGATCATGTCCTGTTTGTCGAGCCAGGCAATCACCGGGATGACTGCATCGGCGCGTTGCCACTGATCACGCAAACCATGCGGGTTAAAGTGATGCTCAATCATCCTGGACAACGATTTATAAGCGCCATTGTGACCATAGGGTCCGGTGTGTTCTACATTGCGCAGCGACGGTGTGCGAAATCGATAACTGTCTTCGAGCCGGTCACTCTCGCCAAGCCTGCCGGTGTCGCGGGGTATCGGGTCATATAACCTGGTACGTCCGGGTCCGAAAGCCGGTAACGACAGAGCGTGAAACTGTTGATCGCTAAGCAATGACCCGTGATGGCACCTGTCGCATCCCGCCTCACCGTAAAACAGATTAAGCCCGCGGCGCTGCGTCGCCGACAAGGCATTTTTATTTCCCTGAAGATATTCATCAAACGGAGAATCAAATGACTGCCACTCAACGGTTTCAAACGCGGCCAGTGCGTTAGCGATGTCGACAATATCTATATCCGCCGCAGTAGCAATGTGCTCAAACGCCTCCGAAAATAACGCTACATACTCGGGAATAGCCTGAATGCGGCGGGTAATTATCGGCCACACATGGTCTATTCGATCAAACGCGGCGCGCGCCACCGAATTTTCTTGCGGGTCGCCAGCCATCTCAAACCTTGCGGCAAGCGGGAAAAGTGCCTGCGCCGCCAGCAAACCGGAGAGGCCTTGTGGTAGCCGCTCTTCCGCCGGGGAGTTAAAGCCGGTGTCATAATCATCCGCTGGCGAATCCCCTGGCAGCGACAGGCGCCCATCGTGAAACAGGCGCTTTATCTCTTTTGCACCCAGATTCCACAGCGCCGGGGCATTGCGTGGAATGCGTTTTCTTATACGGTTGTCAGCTGTTCCAGGCTGCCGGTCCGGTCCGACTCCCTGCCCCCCCTCTCCTATACCGAGCGACAATCCATCGCTACCGAAATGAGTATGATGATGGCAGGTACCGCAGGAAATATTTTTGTTACCGGATAAAATCTTGTCATAGAACAATAGCTGGCCAAGCCGCGCCTGAGCTTCACTTTGGGGTGGAAAATCCTGTTCTGTCAATGGCGCTGGTAACGGCCCGGCACTAACCGGTTGCACATTCACAGATAAAACCAGTGGCAGTAATACGGCAAGCCGGGGCACAATATTTACCTCGCAGACAAACGCCGTATTGTGGCTTCTGAAGATCCTGGTCAATATTGACCACCAAAAAGAGGTGAATCCGTGACACATCTGCCTGGCATTATTTGCATTTTGCTGGCTCTGGCCAGCCAGCCGCTGCAGGCTGATATTGAAAAGGCCCGCGACTTGATGGAGTCGAACCAGTTCGCCAGTGCGATGCAGGCACTTCTGCCTGCTGCCAGATCCGGTAACGCCGATGCTGAAGAGCTGATTGGTGTTATGTATGCGATGGGACTGGGTGTGGCTCGCGATGATATGCGAGCATTCGACTGGTATCTGCGCGCCTCGCTCAAGGGTCATGCCGGTGCTCAATCCGGTATCGGCTGGTACTATGAAGTTGGCAGGGGCATGCCCGCGCCTGATCTTGTTCGCGCCTACACCTGGTATGTTCTGTCTGCCATCGGAGGAGATCCCGATGCCGCTATCAGTCAGGAAGAGGTTATTAAAAAAATGACCACGGAGGAAATTGAACAGGCGCATAAACTAATTGATGATTACAAATCGTGGATATACCCGTTTGATTAAAAGCCAACTCGCTCGCAGAAGTTGCCGCGCAGGCTCCAGGCGTTGGGGCAAACCGGTATACACCGTTTTGCCCCTGGCCCTGTTTACCCGGCCGGCTTTTTTTATCCGGCCCTTAGGTTATCCTGAAAGTTGACGTTACGATTTCCTCACTGAAGATCTTTGGCGTTCGCTTCACCCAACGCTTTTTCTGTGTCTGCTACAGCCGCCGTCAACGCATCGAATATCTCCGGTCCACCTTCAACGTTTTCCTTAAACCAGGAATACACTGGCGCGGCAGCCGCTTTAAAAGCAGCTTTTTCATCCGGTGTGGGTACATAGAGATCACCACCCGCAGAGGCGAATTCTTCATAAGCGGCAATCGACTTGCGCTTAGGTGAAGCAAAGGTTGCCTGTTGCAGCGATGAAAAACCATCCACTACCACCTGTCGAAGATCTTCACTCATCCCGGTAAAGCGCTCATTGTTCATCCACCACAGCGCACCCATATAGGCATGGCCGTCAAGTGTGACGTACTTGAGACCTGCATCGGGAAACTTCATACCCATAATGTCAGTAATACCGTTTTTAGAGCCTTCAACTACACCAGTCTGAAACGAGGTAAACAGCTCAGGCCATGGGATAGGTGTCGGTGCTGCACCAAGGGCTCTAACCAGTTCCTGCGGCAAATCCGCCACGACGGTTCGAATTTTCAAACCCTTCATGTCATCGGGATTCTGTACACGTCTTTTGGTGTTCGCGAAATTTCTCCAGCCACCGGTGTTGCCAATAGTCATTAGCCGGATCTGGTCGTTGGAGCTTTCCAGCGCCATGGAGCGCATTGTGCGTGTAAAGTCGCTGGTTAACACACCTTCCGCAACACGATCGCTTGCCATCAGGTACGGCAGGTCAAGCACCTGAACATAGGGAAAAATACCTGCTGCACCACCCGAGGTAGAGATGTAGATATCAATCGATCCATCCGCTACACCTTGCAGACATTCAGCGCCTTTAGAGCAAAGCTGCGTGCCGATAAAAAGCTCAACCGCAATTTTACCGTTCGACGCACTTTCGACGTAGTTTTTAAACACTACGAGGCCATCGTAGTCTTCGTCATTTTCATTGGAGTTAGCCGTTGCACGCAGCGTTATATCGGCCGCAGATGCGGTGTAAGATGAAAGCGCAAGCACTGCAGCTGACAAAAGAACAGATGTTTTCATCATGGTCGTTTTCAGTATGGTCATAAGATTCCTCAAGAGTGTTGGTGAAAATTTACAGCACGCGCAACATCACGCCTATTTAACAAACCCCGTCAACGTGGGGATGGTCATGGATACCGCCGGAAAATAGGTAATCAGAAATATCACCACCACCTCCACCGCTAAAAACGGCAGAATGGCTTTAGCAATGGATTGTACTCGTTCACCCGACACCGATGATGCGACAAACAACACCAACCCCATTGGCGGTGTCGCCAGCCCGACAGTCAAATTCACCGACATAATAATCGCGAAATGCACAGGGTGTACACCAAGATCAGTAAAAATGGGCGCTAAAATTGGCCCCAGTATGATGATCGCCGGTCCCGCATCCAGGAACATGCCCACTACAAACAGCAGAAGATTAATAAGAAACAACAAAATCAGCGGGTTGTCGCTGAGGCCAAGAATTGCCGCCGCAAGCGTCTCGGGGGTATGGCTCAAACTAACCACTGTCTTGAACGCCATTGCTGCACCCACCAGCAACAACACCACACTGGATGTGAGTGCCGCCTTTGAGAGAATTGCCGGGAGTTCGCTCCAGCGAAGCGTTCGCAATACGTAGATTCCAACAATTAGCGCATAAAAAACTGCTACCGCCGCTGCCTCTGTTGGTGTGAATACGCCTGCCAGTATGCCACCCAGTATGATCACCGGTGTCATTAGAGGAAAAAACGCTCGTTTAAAAGCGTTACCTTTTTCAGGCCAGCTGGCGCGCTTTGATGCTACCGGATACTGATATCGATTTGCCATCACTCCGACCATCAACATCAGACCAACGCCGACCATAATGCCCGGTACGATACCCGCCAGAAAAAGCGCCGCCACGCTTTCACCCATCACATACGCATAAATAATCATAATACCGGAAGGTGGAATGATGGGGCCAATGACAGAGCTTGCAGCAGTAATAGCCGCGGCAAACCGACGCGTATATCCCTGCTTCTCCATCGCAGGTATCAACATTGAACCCAGCGCCGAGGTATCGGCGACAGCGGAACCGGAAAGCCCCGCGAACAGCATGGATGAAAGTATGTTTACGTGCGCCAGACCACCTCGCAGGTGGCCCATCATGGACTGTGCAAATTCGACCAGCCGCTGGGTAATACCGCCTTTGTTCATAAGCTCACCCGCGAGCATAAAGAACGGCACTGCCATTAGCGGGAAGCTGTCCATACCGTTATAGACATTGCGATACAGCAGTGCGAGATCACGCTCCTGACCATTCAGGGCCAGCATAATTCCGGGAGCGGCGAGCATGCCAAAAAAGACCGGTAACCCGATAAACAAAAAGACCAGAAAAAGAGGTAGAAACCAAACCAGCATCAGTTCTCTCCTGACGCGTTTCGGTTGTCTGAAGCAGCCTCCGGGGCCGGATTATCATGCGCCGAAAATAAAGTTTTCAGCGAGGTCAGTATAAGCTCCAGATTGACGCTCGTTAACAATATTAGCCCGATCCACAACGACGCATACATATACACAAGCTTCAGCTTCACACTCTGCAAGCCGACCAGGCTCAACGGAATTTTCAGCGACGATGACGCAAACAACCATCCACTGTTCACATGTTTGAGCCCCAGCTTGATGCCCGTCACCAACACCAGCAATGACAATAGTAACAGCAACAAGCTCAGTGCCGCCGCCGCGCGGCGAGCCAGGAACTCGGGCAACATATCAATTGCGACAAATCCACCCTGGCGATAGGCAACCGGCGCCATCAGGCCTGTCATCCAAAGCATGCAAAAACGCGCAAATTCATCAGGCCACGGAAGGGCGTTACCAATAACGTAGCGAAAAAATACCTGTACCAGTATTGCCACGACCATTGCCGCTATCGCGACAATCGCAAGGCCGGTCGTTAATTTGAGTACGATATTGTTAATCCAGCCGACAACTTTCAGGAGCCATCGCAACAATGCCACTACCGTGGTCCCGTAGAGCAATCCACGCGGAGACCATCGCCCGCGGGTGCCGACACCACACGCAGACCGCCGTTGTCAGGCCGCCTTCCGCAAGGTCGAAAATGTCCTGTATTTTTGATGGTATATTCCCCCGATCACAGCTACGGCCTTACACCGCTGTTCTTTATTCGCGAAGATTAACCGATGGAAGTACCAGCTGGCAAAAACTCAATGGTCTGACCAGCTGCAAACTATGGCTACGTTCTTAAAAACCGGCCGCATTCACAAAAAAGATCGCATCAACATTGGTACCGACACTCACACACGCTGCCCGACAGCCAGAGGCACCGATGGCGCTTCGCTCGGTACCCGACCGTACACCTGTGGAAGCGAGCAGGTTTTCAGCTGTGGCAATACTCTTTCGCCAAAACTCCTGCACTCATCAAGATGCGGGTAACCCGAAAAAATAAACGCACGTATACCCATTTTTCTATAGGCCTCGATCTCGCTGAGTACCTGATCAGTCGATCCGACGAGCGCGGCACCACAGCCAGACCGTGCACGACCGACGCCCGTCCAAAGATGTGGTTCAACGTAGCCCTGGTCATCGGCAGTTTCCCGATTGCGCGCCTGCAATGAAACACCCAGCGATGATGCGTCCTGCGCCCGCTCCCTGATTTGACCGCCCAATCCATCGTCAAGTTTCGATACCAGTTCCTCGGCATACTCGCGGGCCTCCTGTTCGGTATCGCGCACGATTACATGAACACGCAAACCGTAGTCAAGTACACGGTTATGTTTCCGCGCACAGGCATGAACCGCTTTCATGCGGTTGGCCAGATCTTCCTTTTTTTCAGGCCACATTAAATAGACGTCGCAATGTTCACCGCACAGATCAAGTGCCGGTGGAGAATAGCCACCAAAGTACAGCAACGGTCCGCCGTTTTGCTGATACGGCTTCGCCGGTTGGGTTGTGAGATTGCTGAATTTATACACTTCGCCGTCGATGTTAATTTCATCCTGCGTCCACGCCTGCTTGAGTATCTCCACTACTTCACGCGAACGCTGGTAGCGATAGGCACTGTCAGCTACTTCACCCGGAAAATCGGACGAGATGATATTGACCGTAAGACGACCCTTTAACATGTGGTCGAGCGTGGCGATGGTGCGAGCCAGCATTATTGGCTGCATCTCTCCGCATCGAACAGCAGCGAGCATATTTATGTTTTCGGTCAGTGGTGCATTGGCTGCCACAAAACTCAGGGTGTCCTGTCCGACCTGAAACGAAGAGGGACACAGGATATTGCGATAACCTAACTGGTCGGCCGTCTGCAAAATACCGGAGGTGTTTTCCCAACTGGATCGAAAAGTACCGTCCGGTACGCCCAGATAGCGGTAATCATCGGAACACAGGGGTGCGAACCAGGCCACCTCGGAGGCATCTAGCTCTGCGGATTTCACCGGGACGACATTCACGGGCATTTATTACCTGGTTGAGTTCAAAAGAGAGTATCATTTGTATATCAATGTATCAATGGTATATCAAAATGCCCCTCTACCCGGTCAATCGATCACGACAATCCGTGACGGAACAAACTCTGGCAAAACGTGAGCGACTTCCTCTGCATATCGAGATCAGCGAGATGCTGGCCCGTGAAATCAAGGCGGGCGTGTTGCTGGATGGAGAACGGCTTGAGCCCGAACGCACCATGGCACAGCGTTTGGGAATTGCTGTCGGCACACTGCGCAAAGCGCTGGCGGAACTTCACACAATGGGCATGCTCGAACGCGTGCAGGGATCAGGTAACTACGTTCGAAACATCGACGCGAACAATACAATATATGGTTTCTTTCGCCTCGAACTCCTCGACGGAGGTGGACTTCCGGGTGCATCCACCGTTTCAGTTACACGCGTACACGGCACTTCCGAAATCACCTTCAGCGAAAAAAACGAGTACTACAGAATCCGACGGCTACGGTTTTTAAACGACATTGACGCCGCGATGGAGGAAATATGGCTGGATGCTCACTACAGCGACATCAATATCACCACAACAGACTTGTCCGACTCGCTGTACCAGTTTTACAAAGACCGGCTTGGTTTCTGGATAGCACGGGTCGAGGACAAACTGTCAGTAAGCACTTTGCCGTCATGGCGACCGACGCACTTTGGCTCACGCGGCATTCCAATGTGGGGCTATGTCGAGCGAAAGGGCTGGGATCAACACGGCCAGCAGGCCGAATACTCAAGAACCTGGTTCGATACAGGCACCACTCGCTATATTGCTCGCTGGAAGTAGGTTGTACACCTTTTCTGGTCCCAACCACTGTCGCCGCGCACAGCTTCATAATGTGCCATTGAAAATCTGCGGTGCCGTTGAAAGCCGGGGATTATTGATCTTTCAAAGCAGCAAGCGCCGCAACAAGAGATGCCTCGTATTTTTCAACATCCTTCAATCGCCAACCGACATGGCTTGATACAAGGTTACCCTCACCGTCAAAGAGAAAGCTGTTGGGCATACCAACCACATTAAATTGTCGGGATATAACACCTTGCGGATCATAGCCAATCGGAAAAAGCGGTTTTGTCTTTGCCAGAAAATCGTCGGTTAAGGCTTTTTCCAAGTCGAGATTAATGGCTACAATTTGCAATCCCTGATCGGCGTATCTGGTTTGCATTTCATTCATCCACGGAAAAGACTGCAGGCAGGGCGCACACCATGATGCCCAAAAATCTATATACAACAGCTTGCCTTTGTAATCCCCGAGAGAGATTTCGACACCACTCGACGGCAATGCAATATCGTGCACTGTTTCCTGTGCCAGCAAAGAGGATCCGGACCACAACGAAAAAATCACCGCCAATGCAAAATGTCTACCTCTACCTCTCAATAGCTGACCATGGAATAATTCAGCAACCGGCAGGTAAAAACTCCGGTCTTTTGCCAGCAGCAATACGAACCTGACTGCTTTAGTTAATCCGCGCATACATACGCTCCTGTCGATTTATTCAGGCAAATGTGCCTGCCATATCCCCTACTACTCGACCGGCGAGGTAGTTGTTTAGTTCCGGGTAAAGACCCTGCCACATTTTTCGGACGATTTTGCAACCTAGCCGGCAAGAGGCCATCTGCAAAACCGGTAATTACCCGCTACACATCGACAAATCGAATCGCATCGCGCAAATGCAGGTTAATCCAGTACCGAAAACCACTGATACCGAATCGGCTGTTCAAGGTATATTCAAACGGGTTCAGCAGGAAACTTGAACAGAGATGAATAATATTGATAACACCACCGCAGAAGACTGGGGTGCTCATTTTGAATCGCTGACGATTGGCGATGTGAATCTCCGTGTGGCCATTGCCGGAAAAGGGCCACTGGTCCTGCTGGTTCACGGATTTCCGGAATGCTGGTACTCATGGCGACATCAAATCAAGGCATTGAGCGATGCCGGCTATCGTGTGGCCGCCCCTGATGTTCGCGGGTACGGAGGCTCTGATTGCCCTGGACCGATTGAGGCCTATGACATGCAAAACCTGACCGCGGATATGGCAGCGCTGGCACATTGCCTTTCACCACAAGAACCCGCCATCATCATCGGACACGACTGGGGAGCACCGATTGCATGGAACAGCGCCCTGCTCTATGAAGATCAATTCAAAGCGGTCGCCGGCATGTCCGTGCCTCATGTACCACCTGGCGATGTAGTGGCTATCGACTTGTTCAAGCGTATATTTACCGACCAGGGAAATTTCTTTTACATGGTGTACTTTCAGGATGAAGGTGTTGCCGAGGAAGAGCTTGAAGCGGATCCCGAAAGAAGTATACGTTTGTTCTTTACTGCGATCGCCGGAGATGCGTTGCCCGACGCATGGCCGGTGCGAAAAACCCACGGTCAAAAACTGTTTGACGGGGTACTTGAGCCTGAAATGCCAAGGGCATGGTTCAATGAACAGGATCTTGCCTACTACACCAGTCAATTCTCGAAAAACGGCTTCAGGGGCCCGCTAAACCGATACCGGAATTTCCACCGCGATGCCGTCTACCTGAAGCAGCAAGGCAAAACCATATTGCAGCAGCCGAGTTTATACCTGATCGGAAACAGAGATATGGTTCGCTTTATGTATCCCGACGGGCCTGTTGACGCGATGAAAAATTTCGTCAGCCAGTCTCACAAGGCAATTGTGCTGGACCACTGCGGACACTGGACGCAACAGGAATTCCCGGCCGATGTAAGCAGGCATCTGCTTGACTGGCTCGCGACCATTAACTGATTAAACACAAACAGATGAACTTACCAGTGCCCATCCATAAACAGGCGCTACTGCGGTCCACGCATGCACGCGATCTTTCACCGACGTATATGTAGTTATTTAGAATGACTAGACGCCTGCATCTAGCAGGCGATATCTCATGTACCTGGATGATTCTCGCTACGCCCCTGTTTCTGGACAGGCACTAGCTAG
>CAYPCS010000035.1:40838-51266 GCA_964409275.1 uncultured Granulosicoccaceae bacterium | reverse complement strand
AGGTTCACTCTGGTGCGTGATATTTCGCCTACCCTTTTTAGGCGTGTAGTTATACTAATTAACTAAAAGTGTAGGTGAAAGATCGCTTGCATGAATGGACCGCAGTAGCGCTAGTTTCTGGATGGCACTATATGGTCACGCAAGCCCCACCTGAACCTGCAATCCGGTCTCATCAGACGCCCGCGCATTGATCATCGATATAAGCTCATCGCGAATAGCAGAGTACGCCGCATCATCGAAGTGGTTGTGCATTTCATGCGGGTCGTTAACAAGGTCGTACAGTTCGCCGGCCCCACTAATGGAATCCAGCGTTATATTGTGGGTTTTTGTGCGAACGACTCTTAGGCTCAATGCAACACCGGCACGAGTTGGCAGTAGCTCCCATTCACTGCGAGCGCAGTCTCGTTTTTCCGGTTTACCTTCCATTAATCCGCGTAGACTCTGGCCGTGCTGGTCGAGTTCGGCATCGCATTTAGCGTAATCGTACAGCGTCGGACCCAGGTCAATAGTTGACACCGGCTCTTCTACTACTGTATCGGCGACCACGCCAGGGCCACGCGCGATGAGTGGCACCCGCAATAGCCCGTCATAATGCATTGGTCCCTTGAGGACCAGGCCGTGGTCACCCAGCCAGTCGCCATGATCCGACATATAGATAACGATAGTATTTGCAGCCAGACCATTCTCTTCAAGTGCTGCCATCAATCGTCCAACGTTATGATCGATCAGCGCGATCTGCCCGTACGTATTCGCTATTATCTCGCGCAATTGCTCATCAGTTTGCGGAGTGATGCGACTATATTGTTTGCGAATTTCGGCATGTTCCTTTTTTCCTGCAGGCTCACTGGACAAAACAGCTTCATGCCACCACGGACGATTTTCAAAATCACGCTGGCGATGTTCTGGTAAATCGACCTCTTCAGGTGCGTGCAATTTTGACCATGGCAACGGACAATCAAACGGGTGGTGCGGGTCGGGAAAAGATACCCAGGTACAAAAAGGCTGCTCTGCTTGCTGACTGGATAACCAGTTTATTGCCCGGTCTGCAGTCCATGTTGTGTTATGCCACTCAACCGGCAATTTTGAATGCCAGGTTTGCGCTGCACCTTTCGTATCGTGTGCATTTTCGCGATATAAACGATTGCGCTCGTCACCGTTTCCGTCGGCATAAAACCAGCGTTCATAGTGCTGCCCGGCGGGTGGTTTCTCGGGTAAAAACCAGTTGTGTCCAACCAGCATCAGTTCCACGTGTTCGAAACCCATATAGGGTCCATTCCAGTTCTCATCATAGTTAACCGATGACTTCAGGCATTCCGGGCTGCCGGTAGCTTCATACGTATGGTAGGTGGAGAAATGAGCCTTGCCAAAAAAAGCCGTGTCATACCCCGCACGTGACAAAGTTCCGGCAAAGCCTTTATCACCAGTAGCGGGATTTAAATCGATACCATTGTCATGCACGCCGTGGGTGCGGCACAGTTGTCCGGTTAGTATCGAAGCACGCGCCGGCTGGCACACAACACACGGAGTTATTGCCGCGCTAAACCGCGTACCCTGCTTTGCCAGTGTATCGAGATTTGGTGTTTTGATTTGCCTGCCCGCAACCCCAAGGCAGTCGGCTCGCTGTTGATCAGCAGAGATAATCAGAAAATTCGGTTTAGACATTGAAGTGGATACTTTTCTGTTAATAGTGATATACGACGAAACCGCCATACACGAGTTGGTATATGGTTACTCCGACAAGCGGATTTCACTGCTTCGTTTTACAGGCCTGCTGACCAACCCGACTAGGTAACCCGCGGAGGGGGAGTAGCACCTGGCGCGCCGAGCTTTAGTGCTTTTTCCCGGCCACCATAGCGTTCAATCATTGCACGTTGATCGGCGTGTGCCAGCTCATCAATTTCAATCGGATCACATATCGTCAGCAGTTCAGCATGTAACTCGGCGATGATATCCGCATTGGCAGGCGAGTTAGCCACGTTGATTGTCTCCTCCGGGTCTTCTTCAAGGTTAAACAGTTCCGGGTCAAAGCCAACGTAGTAGTTATATTTCCACACGCCTTTGCGAATCATAAAAGCACCGGAAACAGCTCCCACGGCATGATACTCACTAAACACAACACGATCCGCATCATAAGGTCTGCCAGCTATGTCTGACAGGTTTTCACCTACCGCTTCACCATGCGCTTCATCACCCGAAATGGTTTGATCAAAGTGGTTGGCAATAGTCACAGAAAGATCCACCAGACTGACCGGAGTATCACACTCCCCCGGGCTAACGTCGGGCCCTGCCATTATTAGCGGTACGGCACAAGACTCCTCATACATATTGGACTTACCCCAAAGCCCGCGTGCACCGACATTATCACCATGATCACTGGTGTACACGACAGTCGTCGAGTCCAGAAGATTAGCCTCGTCAAGTGCTGACATTATTTTCCCGACGTTGTTGTCCATCCAGGTGCACAGCGCGTAGTAGCAAGCCATTGCTGCAAGTCGTTCGTCGGCATCCTTGAACTTGCCTTCCGAGTGCATGGGGGCATCGAGTTTCGCAATCCAGGGATGCTGCTCATAGCCGGTATCGGGATGCTGCTTTACTTCCGGCAAACTGGCATGCGGATACAGTTCATAGAACGACTGTGGCACCACTAGCGGAAAGTGCGGTGCCACAAGGCCTACGTATAAGCACCACGGGGAATCATGTGCACAATTCGACAGCCACTCTGCTGTAGTTTGGGTCACCGCTGCATCGTATTCCGTGTAGGCGCTTTCACCCGGACCAATGTACTCACCCAACATGCGTGAAGGTGCACTAATGCGTTCGTCTTCGCGGCGTATAGACCCCCACACCATTCCTGTGCCATTGATCACCTGCATCGGAATGTGTTCGATATCGAATCCAGCCGGATCGTTTTCATCGCGATAATGGAGTTTGCCAATGCTCTCAACGGGCACCCGGGCCGATTGAAGTTGATGGCCCCAACCAGGAATAGTGCCGGTATAGGGCATTGCGTTATCCCAAAGCCGGTTCTTATGGACATAGCGGCCGGTTGCGAATGATGCGCGCGCGGGAACGCAGATTGGCGACGGCGTATACGCGTTGGTAAATCGCATACCGCGAGCTGCCAGTCTGTCCAGGTTGGGTGTTTTTACAAATGCGTGGCCGGCACAACCCATCGCCCGTGCCTGATGTTCATCAGACATAATCACCAACAGATTACTGCTCATGCCAATGTTTCCTTTGCTGCCGATATTCTATTCACTGTAGTTGTCTGCATTTCTCTTCAAGTGGTATCAGAGGCTCAGACAGTTTTTTGTCTAGCTGATCCAGCACTCTGAAAAAGGCCTCTTTGTCCGCATTCGATACTTCACTCATCAGTGTTTCACGTCGGTTCTTCATGACCGGTACAGCAAGATTGTACCGCGCGACCCCTTCACTGGTTAGCGTCAGCAACTGCCTGCGATTGTCATCTTTATCAACTCTGCTTTTTATCAAACCCTCGTTAATCAGCGATTTGAGGTTGCGACTGAACTGACCGGCGTCCATTGCTATCGCTTTGACCAGAGTAGCCGAAGTAACCGGAGCCGAATAATGGATTACCGCGAGCATACGCCAATGCACAACACTCAAGCCACAATCGCGCAGCAACCGGGTAGCCTGCACATTCAATTTGGCGGATAACTGGCAGATCCGGTACGTTACGTATTCTGTGTAGGTTGAAATTTGATCGGTTTTTACTGGAGCGTCCACAATATTTTCTGTCGGGCTTTCAATAGACGTCAGCATTATGGAAAACATTTGACCTGTCAAATTTTTTACAATGATACTACTGCGAGCACTGCCGCCATGGCCGCGTTGGAAAAACTCGACGCAAGCCCGCAATGCCTGCGTTTTTCCGCCTTGCCCTGACGACATCTGCCGTGAAATGTTTGTCAAAGAACATTCGCTACGACCCGCTAGCGTCGCTTTCCAGCCAAAGCCAGCGGCTTTACAGATCCCGCCCAACAAGCCGAGAGCAGCTCTTTTGTAAGCTCATTGTTGCGCTCCCCGTCCTTGTCATTCATGGCAACGGACCTCGTTACGGCGATTTGGCCAAAGTCGATAAACAAAGCGAAAATCCGCTTTATTTTTTTCCGCTGACCTGGTTTGAACAGATGTCTGGAAAGCTCGAAAAACAGATCAACACTTTGTACCTGGTTGTGCTCAATAACTTCCTGCAGCGCTTTGTCGGTCGCTGACCCCATCCAGATATCCCTTACAACCGGATCCTCCCGGTGCATGCGATAGTAGGCATCGTGCAGTTTCATGGCGGTTCGCCATAGCGCATCCAGATCATCTGGTGTTTCACCCAGCGCCTTAATGGCATCCTCTCGAAAAACCTCAAGATAGTGTGTCGCAAGCGCAGCCACAATAGCCTGTTTATTGGGAAAGTACTGGTAAATTGATCCAATAGAAATTTCAGCTGCGGCGGCGATATCACTCATCTTTAATGCAGCGCAACCCTTCTCCAGTATCAGTTGCTTGCTTGCGTCGAAAATTTGCTCCACGCGCTTCTGACTGCGAGCCTGACGGGGTTCTCTTACGGCGTCCTGGCGGCCGGTGGATTTTGGCATTTCCTAAAAACCTGAATTTTTTTCAGTTTTATATTGACTCGGTCGAAAAGTCAACGTATAAATCTGAAAAACATTCAGATTAATGCCATCAAACAAAGGACTACCTGATGAAATCAGAACGTTTCCAACACCTGCGCCATCGCGGTTTCCTGTCATCGCTACCTGGTTTTGCAGCGATTGCTTTAGCGTCTCTAATCTGTCCAATGCAGCCGGTGAATGCTGCCGAGAATGATGACCATCAAGGCAAACCGGTAAAACTGCTATCAGTCAGCAGCGAGAAAACAGGGGTTCAACGCACGTTCTTCGGCCGTGTCTCGGCAAGGCAAACGGTTGATCTGGCGTTTCAGGTAAGCGGTCAAATTATCGAATTTCCAACAATCGAGGGAAACGTTGTCAGTGAAAATGAACTTGTTGCAAGGCTTGATCTTGAACCCTTCGAATTAGCACTTGACCGTGCCAAAGCGTCACGGCAGCAGGCGAATCGCAGTCTAAACCGACTTAAACAACTAAAAGACAATGCCAGTCGCGCGCAGGTCGACGACGCCAGCACTTCGTTAACAATTGCCGAGCTTGCCGTTCGCGATGCTCAATATGCGCTCGATCGCGCCACCTTGAATGCACCTTTCGACGCCGTAGTCGCCAGTCGCACTGTGGCCAATTTTTCCACCGTTGCGGCGGGCACACCTATCGTGCGACTGCACGATTTATCAGAGTTACGTATAGAGATAGATGTACCGGAAATTCTTTTCCAGCAGATTGGTCAAAACCCCAACGTTGAGTTGCACGCCCGATTCCCTGCCAGTGACCGGATCTTCCCACTCGAGTATCGTGAATTGAATGCCGAGGCATCTCGTATTGGCCAAACCTTTACGGTAACCCTCGGCATGGCTCCACCGGATGATCTTATGTTACTGCCCGGTGCCTCTGTCAGTGTGCACGCTACTCTGCAGGATCAACCCGTCGGAATCACCGTACCTGCTACTGCAATAAAAAAAGATGCAGATGGCTCGGTGTCGGTGATGCGTTTTGATGAAACAGGCAAGCAGGCAAGAGTAATAAAAACCCCGGTCACGCTAACGGTCAATGACAGTGGTGATTTTCAGGTGTCAGCAGGTATTTCCGACGGTGACGAGATTGTGGTTACCGGCGTTGACTCGCTTTCCGATGGACAGATCGTTCGTCGCTTTAGTTCATTCTAGGTACGGGAGCATCAACTCATGAACATTGCTCGCAACAGTATCGAAAAGCCTGTCTCTACCTGGATTTTTATACTGATTTGTTTTGCAGGAGGCATCTGGGGTTTCTTCTCTCTCGGCCAACTCGAAGACCCGGCCTTTACCATCAAAACAGCCGCTGTAGTTACTCAATACACGGGAGCATCGGCGGAACAGGTAGCCATCGAAGTAACAGAACCACTTGAAAGTGCAATTCAAAAAATGCCTGAAGTGGACAAGATAATCTCCGTGAACACACCGGGTCAGTCTTTGATTGAAGTAGAAATGAAGCCGACGATCAAAGGGCCGGAGTTGCCTCAGGTGTGGACTCGCCTACGTGCAAAGATCGCAGATGCCGCACTGCGATTGCCCGATGGCACCTCGCCACCGTTCGTAAACGACAGTTTTGGAGACGTATTCGGTCTGTACTACGCCGTCACCGCAGAGGGTTTCAATGACGCAGAAAAACACGATATGGCTACCTATTTGCGGCGTGAGCTGTTAGCCGTACCAGGCGTTGCGGACGTCAGTTTATCCGGATTGCCGGAAGAAGCCATCTATGTTGAACCGGATCTGGTTTTATCGAACAACCAGAATGTACCCCCACTGGCAATTATCGGTGCGATAGCCAGTGCCAACTCTGTATTTGATGCCGGTGAAAATAATGATGTCAGATTGCAGGCACCCAAAGGTTCAGACAGTGTGAACGAGATTGCAGGCTTGTCCGTGGGAGTTAACGGCAAGGTTATCTCTTTGGCAGACGTTACCAGCGTTAGACGCAGCCGGATTGATAATCCGTCGCAAATTATCCGCCACAACGGGGTCGAAGCATTCACACTGGGTATTGCCGGACTCCAGTCGGAAAATATAGTGGCTGTTGGTAAACGTGTAGATCAACGTTTGCAGGAGCTCGATCACAATCTGCCTCACGGAGTGAATCTGCACCCCGTCTACCAGCAGCATGAAGTGGTGGAAGAAGCTTCAAACGCATTTCTAATCAACCTGGCCATGTCGGTTTCTATTGTCGTAGTCGTGCTTGCGCTGTTTATGGGCTGGAGAGCTGCAGTGGTTGTGGGCAGCACTCTGCTGCTAACCGTACTTGGTACGCTACTAATTATGAAACTCTTTTCCATTGAGATGGAGAGGATTTCGCTGGGCGCGTTGATTATCGCGATGGGTATGCTGGTGGATAATGCCATCGTCGTGGCGGAAGGAATGCAAACAGCAATGAAACGTAGCCTGTCATCGCGGGAAGCGGCAACCGAAGCGGCATCTAAAACTCAGGTACCGTTACTAGGTGCAACCGTTATCGGCATAATGGCATTCGCCGCCATTGGCTTGAGTCCGGACGCCACCGGGGAGTTTTTATTCTCGTTGTTTGCGGTCATTGGAATTTCATTGTTGTTATCGTGGATACTTGCACTCACCGTTACGCCTTTACTGGGCCACTATTTTTTCAAGCGTGGCAGTGGCGCAATCAACAATGCCTACAGTGGTCTGCTGTTCCGGGTATATGGCAGTACGCTGCGCCTCTCGCTCTGGGCAAGATGGATTGTGGTACCTGTGTTGTTAGTCATGACCATCGCCTCTTTCGCTGGCTTCACTCAGGTAAAGCAGCAGTTTTTTCCCGATTCAAATACTCCATTGTTTTTCGTGAACTACAAACTGCCACAAGGCGCAGATATCCAGCGTACGTCAAGTGACCTTGAAAAGATTGAAGCGTGGCTAATCGAACGAGAAGATGTTTTGTCAGTAACCGCATTCGCTGGCGACGGTGCATCACGCTTTATGCTTACTTACCCGGTAGCACGCCCGAATCCGAGCTACGGACATTTGATTGTACGGACCGAGACACTTGCACAAATTGCCCAGGTGCAAAACGAGCTTGATGCGTTCGGCAAAGCGACACTGGTCGATGGCGAATTTCGCACCAAACGCCTGCTCTTCGGACCTGGCGGTGGAGACCCTGTTCAGCTGCGTTTGTCCGGCCCCGACCCGGCAGTGCTGCGCCAGCTTGGAGACGAAGCAACCCGATTGATGCTATCGGCCACTGACAATATCACCGGATCACGCACTAACTGGCGCGAACAGGAACTGGTGATCATACCGGACTACGCGACAGACCGTGCGCAGACCGCCGGTGTTACCCGGGAAGCTGTGGCAGACACACTGCGATTTGCGACAGAAGGCTTCGTTGCCGGTATGTACCGCGACGATGAACGACAGGTTCCCATCATTGTGCGTGCTGCAGATAATGACCTTGGGCTGATTGATCAAACGACCTATTCCGAATCTTTGCAAGCGCCTGTTCCGCTCGGTCAGGTGATCAACGGTTTTAACTACGAGGTACAGAACACCCTTGTGCATCGTCGTAACCGGGTGCCCACGTTGACCGTGTCTGCGGATATCTCTCGCGATACCAATGCTGCCGCTGTGCAATCAGAGATAATGAACACTGTGGAAACCCTGTCACTACCACCGGGTTACCGCATGCAGTGGGGTGGCGAGTACGAAGACTCCCGGTTAGCCCAACAAAGCCTCGGCCGCCAGCTGCCCGCCGCCTTTTTAATCATGATTATAATCTCAGTATTACTATTCAATGCGCTCCGCCAGCCAACTATTATCTGGTTGCTGGTACCCATGTCTTTGATTGGCGTTGTCACAGGATTATTGGCCACAGGCTTGCCGTTCAGCTTTACGGCCCTGCTCGGACTGCTTAGCCTGTCTGGTATGTTGATAAAAAACGGGATTGTGCTGGTTGAGGAAATCGATCTGGTACGCGCAAGCGGACTTGCATTAAAAGAGGCTATTGTCAGTGCATCTACATCGAGACTGCGCCCCGTGATGCTGGCTGCAGCAACTACGATACTGGGTATGATCCCGTTATTGGGTGATGCATTCTTTGTGTCTATGGCAGTAACTATAATGGCGGGGCTTGCGTTTGCATCTGTATTAACACTAATAGCAGCGCCAGTACTTTATTATATTTTCTTTAAGCGTGATGAAGAGCGATTCAAGAGTCAACCAAACAAAATACAGAACAACGACGTGGTACCCGCGTAATTCAACTCGATCCAAACGAGAGCCGGGCTGGCATCGACCCGTAAACAAATAGCACCGGTATGATGTTATTGAATCGAGCCTCCCGCCGGCAACGCCACACCCGGTTATTAGTTGACACGGGAGTCCGAACAAGCCGCCTTTTGTGTCGACGTAAAACGGTGTTTCCAAAATAGCGTTTATCGATAGGCACCTCATCGAGCGGTGCACGCAATAGACTGGAGAAACCGGATGAACTCTGGCGACACGGCGTTCGCCGTCGTCAGCTCCCGGGCGGGTTTTGCCGGACTGCCGGCTTTCCTCAATCTTCGAACCAGGCGTTCCCGATTGGTCAAATCGATGGCTGCGGCCCGGCCAGCGCTGCTCATGTATCTCAACGTGCGCCAAACCAATCCCGGCTATACAGTGTCGATTTCG
This sequence comes from uncultured Granulosicoccaceae bacterium, assembly GCA_964409275.1. Lineage (GTDB taxonomy): Bacteria > Pseudomonadota > Gammaproteobacteria > Granulosicoccales > Granulosicoccaceae. The sequence goes on along the minus strand of CAYPCS010000035.1, from coordinate 41,965 downwards.
CGATCGTGTCAACCAAATCCGAACTACCCCGTTGTATCACCAGTGACGTTGATCAAGGTTGCCATAGCCAACACCGAACCGCCAGTTCCAGGAACTGCCGGCTCGTCAACAGCAATCACGCCACGATCAAAACAAGAGTTCACAGAGCAATCGCAAGGACGACGACAGCCGGGGAAAAAGCGGGTCGCCAGATGACGCACAATCAAATCGTTCCTCCGGCAATAACGATGGCCAGGACGGTGGTCGTGGAGGGGATGGTGACCGCGGTGGTAGTGGCGGCGGTGGCGGTGGCGGTGGTAAACGATAACGTTTGATTCTAATCAAATAAAACCTGTCAGTCTCAGTGATGAGTGACGCAGTTTACAAACTGCGAAACCGGTCGACAGGTTTGTCAACCGATTTAGCTGTCCGATGGTTGTACACAATTTACAACCCGTCAAATCGGAACAACTATGCCAACCACAATTCAACCCGCTTTAATACTGACCATTACAAGTTTCTTTCTTGCCTCATGCTCCGGCGATGAGACAAACACGCAAGCCTCAGCTGTGCAGACGGCCGCTGCAAGTTCAGATGAGGCAAACATACCCGGCGCCGGTGCACTCGATTTACCTGGTGACAGCTTCACAGACAATGCACCGCAAGAAAACACAGGCAATAATGACGACAACCGCCGCAATGACCCGGTCACCACCCGTTCCCCGCAAGGCATTGATGGTGATGGTAACCGTAGACGCCAGAATGCACGCAATCGGGTTGACAATCAGACTCAGGCAACACCTCAGGGCAGAGAAGTACGGACCTACAACGGCAGCGGAAACAATCAATCAAACCACGATTGGGGTGCGAGCTTCAGCCAGTTACAACGCATTGCACCAGCGGGCTATGCCGATGGCGTATCGACGCTTGCTGGCGAAAGCCGGGAAAACGCAAGGTATATCAGCACGGCACTGGCAGCACAAGGCGCTGGCGAGAACATACCCAATACATTCGGTACCAGTGACTATGTATGGCAGTGGGGGCAGTTTCTAGATCACGATATCAACCTGACAGACGGCAGCGATTTCGAATCAGCCGATATCGTCGTACCTGTCGGAGATTTCTGGTTTGACCCATCCGGAACCGGT
>CAYPCS010000035.1:33009-40738 GCA_964409275.1 uncultured Granulosicoccaceae bacterium | reverse complement strand
TCTGGTTTGACCCATCCGGAACCGGTGACGTTGTTATACCTTTCAGCAGAGCGCTGTTTGACCCCGAAACCGGAACAGACTTTAGCAACCCTCGTCAACAGGAAAACGAAATAACCAGCTGGATAGATGGTTCAATGATTTACGGCTCCAGCATCGAACGACGGGATGAATTGAGAGTCGGACCTAGTAGCCCGTTTTTGAAAACCAGTGATGGCAATCTGCTCCCCTTCAATGTAAACGCGCTAAACAACGCCAACGGATTTATAAGGGAGCCCGCCAGCCTTTTTATCGCCGGCGACGTCAGAGTTAACGAGCAAGTAGGCCTTGCCGTTATGCACACACTGTTCGTTCGGGAACACAATCGACTTGCAGCGCTGATACAACAGGATCAACCGCAGGCAAGCGGCGAGGAAGTCTTCGAATCCGCACGTCGTCCGGTGGCCGCTAAAATTCAGATAATCACATTTAACGAACATCTTCCGGCACTAATCGGCGCCAATGCCATACCTCCCTACCCGGGCTACAGACCCGATGTTAATGGCACCATTTTTAACGAGTTCTCCGCGGCAGCGTATCGCCTTGGCCACAGCATGGTGAATGACGACATTAAGAGACTAAACGCAGACGGAACAACAATCGATGACGGGAATCTCAGCCTGCGAGAGGCATTCTCCACCGCACCCGCTATTTTGAATACTGAAAGTGCTATCGATCCGGTTCTGCGCGGTCTGGCAGCACAACGCCATCAAAAAGTCGACTTGCAAATTGTCGATACATTGCGCAATTTCCTGTTTGGCCAGCCTGGCTCCGGCGGCTTCGACCTGACAGCGCTTAACATCCAGCGCGGGCGTGATCACGGCCTGGCATCATACAATGATGCACGCGAGGCATTCGGCTTAAGTCGGGTAAATTCGTTTACTGATATTTCATCCGTTTCTGACGTAGTTGCAGATTTGCAGGATATCTATAACTCAGTAGATGAAATAGATCTCTGGATTGGCGGTTTGGCCGAAGACCCTGTTAGCGGATCGCAACTCGGCGAGTTGTTCCAGGAAATAGTTGTTCGGCAATTTGTTGCACTGCGCAACGGTGACAGGTTCTGGTATGAAAACTATTTGACCAGCGCAGAGCTTGATCAGGTAGCTAATACTTCGCTCGCGGAGATTATCTGCAGTAACTCGACAGTTGGATCTGAACTGCAGGACAACGTTTTCTTTGTCAACAATTAAATAGACAAACCCGGACTATTCACAGGGTTCACTCGCAATCCGTGAATAGTCTGGTAGTTACCGGAACGCTGCCTTTTCAGCAGCTTATCGCGCTACAAAATCACGACAAGGTTCAATGCACCGAGAGTAGCGACGTAACCATGGAACGGATAGTGACAAGGCGCGCGAAAGCGACCGTTACCGAGAAACTGTATGCGGGAAAACTGTACCTCCGGGTCTGCGCAGCGCAACCAGCGGTCACATCACTCTCGATATCACTGCGTAGAAAATCATGTTTTTCCTGACATTTGAACATACTGCGTGAGCGAGCCGGTGAGATGTACTAACCACGACAACGGAAATACAAAGATTGCAGCCCAAAATATTTGAATGGGCTTTACGCCGATAAAAGCAGCGAAGCCTGCCATCAAGAATGTGAAAAGCACAGAACACATAGCGCTATACCACACACTTGTCTTTATAGATCTTGTCTCTTGCTTTGTCTGGATTGCACCCAGGAGCCAGTACGACAAAAAGAGGAATACCGCAAGACCCGACAAAAACATAAAAGCTAACAAACCATCTTCAATGCTGTCAATATCGCGAACCAGACACGCAATTACAAATATAAGTGCGGGTAGTGACAAGGAAGCCAGCGTTGAAATTATTATATGTTTCTTAGTGGTCGAAGTACTCATCAACTATTTTTCGGCAGCGTTGGAAAATCTGAGCCAGTCTATTGTTAAACAAATCGAGATTGATCCGTCTCAGAGAAAATCAATTTTGAATAGACAATAAAGCACTTCAATCAGAGCAAGTAATCACTGGAAAAAACGGACCTGTCGCCGTAGACATTGCGATCTACAGATTTACACAACATACTGAGTCTTGACGTAACGTAACTGTTGAGTGTGGTTATGACCGCAGTATCCATTCAGTTGTCGGAAGCCTGTGCGTTCATCCTGGATCATACACTACCAGCAGTGCTGCACCTGCGTCTGAGGCTGCCAGGCGTTTCCCCGAATTTTCGTTTAAATGCCCTGACGAAAGCTGCGTCCGAGCTGTAGCCAATTCGATCAATGATGTGCGCTGTCGGTAGTTCTGTGCGTAGTAACATTCGGCGGGCAGTCAGCATGCGCCAATCAGCCAGATAGGTTGCCGGCGGAATTCCCAGTACTTGTTTGAATCGGGTAGCAAATGCCGTGCGTGACATTCCGGCGAAAGCCGCGAGTTTGTCCAGGTCGAGTTCCTGGTCCGGGTTTTCGTGTATGTGAGTCAGTACACGGCTCAGTTTGACATCATTGAGTGAAGCGAGCAGCCCGTGCTGTGGTTGCTGCTCGATCATCCAGTTCCGCAACAAACTGACAAACAGCGCTTCCCCCATTCGTTACGGCAATAGCTGGCGATTTGTTCCCATGCACACGGCATGATCCGAATGCAAGGAGAAATCTATCATGCAGATACGAGTAATGATTGTCCTGACGTTGCTATTGACCGGGCGAGCTATGACACTGGCGTTCATCCATCGCGTTGGCGAGGAAGGCCCGGGCGATCCACCGGTCGCATGGCTAATGCCACTGATTGGCGATGCTGTGATCGGCTTGAGCGGGTTTTTAGTGGTATACCTTCTTATTCGGCACCGAGGGCTTTGGGTCTGGGCTTCGGCCGTCGTCTGGAACGCGATTGCGATCTGGGATGCGATGTCTGCTTTTATCATTCATACAACCAATCCATGGCCAGAGTTTTTTATGATTCGGTTGTTTGGTCCAACGATGTTCTTTGCCGCCGCTGCAATGCATTTGGTGAATCTTTATCTTGCTTTCGGACAAGCTGGCAGGGCGGAATTGATAAGTGGAGAAACCTTTTCTCGCCGTGATGACAGTGACTGCATGGAATAGCTGCCGTTAGCGGAAGTAGAGAATCTCAAAAATTCGCTCCAGGTGGTGTTTTGGAACATGCACCATCGTGTGCTTGTCCTACAGGTTTAGCCACCACTCACTGACAGGATAATCAATCGGCGTAAATACTTCGCCAATCAAGGGGGTTGCGAGCTCGACATCACGCTTTGTTGCCTGAGCCTTTGCACGGATAACCGGCTCAGACCAGCGATGAGATGCCAGGTCGTACTTACTCCAGTGTACGGGAACGAACACCTTCGCATTTAGATCAATCGCTGCCTGAACCGCCTCTTCCGGCATCATATGAATCTGCGTCCAGTTCAGGTTGTAGGCACCGTTTTCAACAAACGCCAGGTCAAACGGCCCGTATCGCTCACCGATATCCCTGAATTCCTCAAAGTAGCCGCTATCACCACTGAAATATATATTAAGAGCGTTCGACTTGACTATCCACGAGCCCCACAATGTTTTGGAGCGTCGTATACTTCGTCCGCTGAAGTGCCGGGACGGTGCCATTGTAAATGACAACGATTGATGCTCAACACTGTCGTACCAGTCCATCTCTGTAATCTTGTTATCGGCCACCCCCCACCTTTGCAAGTGCGCTTTCACGCCTAGCGGCACCAGATAACGTCCGACTTTAGCATCAAGCTCTACAATTGCCTTGTAGTCGAGATGATCGTAGTGGTCATGCGATATGGTAACCACATCAATCGATGGTAACTGCTCAATTGTATTTTTTACCTCTACCGCAAAGGGCTTAATCGTAAATGGTATTGGTGATGCGTTGTAGTAAACAGGATCTGTCAAAACTGTCAGACCCTCCATTTTAAACAAAACGGTTGAATGACCAAACCAGACAAAATTTCCTTCTGCAAAAGTATCCCGATCAAACCGCTTTGATGGCAGAGGGGCAGATGGATTCTTACCCTCCGGCGGTGAGATCATGCCCCACAGGTCCATTGGCTCTTCGGCATTTGGCGTACTGACGACTGTTTCAATCAGATTGACAAATTTCCTGCCATCATAATTTGTCGATCGATCAATCAGCGCGATACTTTGCTTGTCAGGTGAACCGCCCAACACCGGTGCAAACAACAAAAACCCCGCGATCACCACAGCCAATAGCAGAAGTAGCAACAACAGGCTTTTTATCAATAACCAGATGATTCGAATCATTGATGGAGTTTAGACTGACGGGATCAGATTTGTCACTATCCTTAATACGCACTGAGGCAACAGGGTTAAAACGATCTCGATTCCCTGTTCGAACTACCATCCGTGTATTTCCCGCTATTCCGGCAGACTGCGCAAATTGACGCGCAAAATTGCGCGTTGCTGCAAAAGCGGGGCCACTCAGTAGCCGGCGCAATAATTACAGGTAAAATAGCTACTTAACCGGATATAAGCTACTGGACTAAACTACCGGACCTGACACCGGGAAAAGAAAAAGAATTGAAAATTGCCATCCTGAATTGCAGCGCCCCTTTTAAACCGCTTGAGCACCATGGTTCAACCGCCGACATCATAAAGAACTGGTTGTCGCCACATTTTTCAGAGGCCATATTTACCGAAGTAGATGTAGCTGCCGGTGATACCTTGCCAGAGCATGACGGTTTTGATGGTGTCATCGTTTCCGGTTCTGAAAAGGGTGTCTACGACGAGTGTGACTGGATGGAACCGCTGAAGTGTTATCTGCGGTTATTGAGAGAGTCACAGGTACCGCTTTTTGGCATCTGTTTTGGTCATCAGGTTATGGCCGAGGCATTCGGTGGTAAAGCAGAGAAGGCGAAGCATGGTTTTGTGGTTGGCTCGCGTGACTACACCGAATCTGCGCGTCAGCTCGACTCCCGGACACCTGACCCGCAAAACCCGATGCGAGGCAACACGTACAGCGCCTATGCCATGCATAAAGACCAGGTGGTGGAGGTACCAGAATCCGCAACGGTAACCGCCAGTGCACCCTATTGCCCGGTGGCTGCTCTAAGTTACAATTTTCCAGCCTGTTCAGTTCAGTTTCACCCGGAGTTCCAGACCGGGTTCGTCAACGAGGCGATTGAAGTCTTTGACGGGGATCTGTTAACTCATGCTGAAGCACAATCGTCGAGACTGTCTATGACAGACGACAACGTTCAGCAATCGCTCTACGCCAGACAGATTGCAGAGTTTTTCAGACAGACTAGCCACCAATAAACTTCTCGATCTGCCCTCCTTTAAACACGTACAGGTCACAGACACTCGTTTTGCTTTCGGGACAAAACGGCTTGTCAATCTCCGCACTAACATTGCGACTATCACACGATCACTACCAGGAGTTTAAAAATGAGTCTGGATGCTGTTATCTTCGACCTTGACGGATTGCTAATTGACACTGAGCATCACTCGGAACTGGCTTTTCATCGGGCAGCAGCAGACCACGGCATACTCGACATGGGGTGGTTGTTTCTGTCACTGGTGGGCACCAATGAGGAAACCCATCGCACCACATTGTCTGAGAAACTCAGTGACTACACAGACCCTGTTGCGTTTCGACGCGACTGGGTTGACCACTTTCACCAGTCAATGGAAAGCGAACCTCCGGGTTTACTACCCGGTGTGCCGGAAATGCTGTCATGGCTGGAACAGGAAAATATCAAGCGCGCCGTCGCCACGTCGTCAACAACATCCGCCGGTGAGAAAAAACTGAACGATGCCGATATTCGAAAATACTTTTCAACCGTTATCTGTGGCGATCAGGTGGCCCGCAGCAAACCTCACCCGGATATTTATCTCAAGGCCGGCGAAGCGATAGGTGCGAATATGTCACAATCATTGGGATTGGAAGACTCCGCCAATGGCGTGCGTGCCGCTCATGCAGCAGGGCTGCAAGTCATTCAAATACCCGATCGTACACCACCGACACCAGAGTTATTGCAGATCGGTCACCGCGTTTGCAACAATATGAATGACGTTCTCGATCTGCTGAAAAACGGGCAGGCGATTGTATGATCCTGTGATCTGGCGGGCCGCTTGATAAACAGGGTAACTAACTTTTCACAGCTACAGTCACCAGTGAAAGGCGGAAAAACGCAGGCCCATTGTTTATTGAAGAAGGGTTTAAAAAAGCAGGGTTTAACAATGAAGGGGCCATTCTTTACAATTACAACGTTCACATTAGCGGAGATAACCCCAATATGCGTGTTGCACTAACCGGCGCATCCACTGGAATAGGTGCGCAAGTCGCAGCGATTCTGGAACGAGACGGGCACGAAGTAATCGCCTTTGATATTACCGAACCATCGGCACATACCAGTCACTGGATAAAGACAGACCTCAGCGACCCCGCTTCTATTGCAACGGCAATCGAAAATGCGACCGGGCAATTCGACGCATTGATAAACAACGCCGGTCTTCCACCCAGAGAGAACCTCGAGGAAAATATTCTACAGGTAAATTTCTTCGGCCTTCGCTTGTTTCTTAACGGCATGCTCGACAAGCTAAAACCCGATGCAGCCATCGTAAACACTGCCTCGCGAGCCGGCGCCATGTGGCGGGACAACATTGATGAAGTCAAGGCACTGTTCGCCCTTGACCCTGAAGATCTAAAAGATTTTATAGCAACCCGCGGTATCAACCCGGAGCGAGCCTACAATCTGTCGAAGGAAGCAGTCATCGTTATGACGATGGCGGACACAGAAAAACTCTATGCACGCAAATTACGTATGAACAGCGTTAGTCCGGCGGCAGTAAGCACAGGTATCCTTGACGACTTCACCGCGGCTTTTGGAGATCGGGTGACAAAGAATATCGCGCGTGTTGGAAGACCAGGCATGCCCGCGGAAGTTGCCGAGCTAATCGTATTTCTGGCCTCCCCGAAAAGTCACTGGATTAAGGGCCAGGACCTCGTCATTGACGGAGGAATGAGCGCTATGGCTGCCAGTGATATGTTAGGCCTGTGAGCGGTGGCCTGGCACTAGTTGAATCCGGATAACGACGGGAATACCGAGATCCTGATTTCATCCACATAATCTCCGGCATGGCCTTCACCGAGTTCTTCATCAAGTTCGATTTCTATGCTGCCTGTCGACTCAAACACTACACCACCGGTGACCGGAAAACTGGCTCCGCCAACCATGTCACTGCTCGACACCGTTTTTCCAAAACCAACACTGTCGATATTAATGATGGCACTATAGCTGCGCAACATCTCGTTGCTAAATCCAAGACGTTCTGCAGCTTTCGAATTAAGCAGACCACCGTTCAGCGATTCAACGCGCATTGACATATCCAGATTGCAGTAGAGATTAAATGCTATCAGCGCGTTTTGATTTTCCTTGAAAGTTGCCGCGTTTTTCTCAAGGTTTTTCAACTCACATCGAGGCTCGATAGTACCGCTCAAATCCAGTGTTAGTTCTGTTTCGTTTGCAAAACTACCGTTGGACCCGGTAAAGAGCACAATAAGCAGTCCGGTGAAAACGGTTGATTTCATTTTGTAGAACTCCATTCGGCTACCATTAGCGGTTGATCAATACAGTAACGATCAGCGCACTGTATTTACCTGCCGACCGTGAGGCGACGGAGTGTACATTTATTGATACAGCTGTATCAATGTTTTGCACATGTATTTGCGAATCATTCAACATC
>CAYPCS010000035.1:0-32909 GCA_964409275.1 uncultured Granulosicoccaceae bacterium | reverse complement strand
TATTGATACAGCTGTATCAATGTTTTGCACATGTATTTGCGAATCATTCAACATCGTCGAAATGGAGTAACCTGACAATGACGAGTCAGTCACACATTGACCGAATAGTTACTTGAGTAAAATACCCGTTACTCCACCTGCAAGAGATAACACAATATCGTGATGCAGGTATCGTGAACTGCCCCGTTGATCAGGCTCAACTGCCAGGCCCCGGTAGTCCACACAAAGTTTTAGAAAATCGCTAAGCGCACTGAATATACTGAGCCGCCAGTCTTTTAGCGAATCATCGGTACGATGTCGACTATCACACGATCACGATATACACCGGCTCTTCTGGAATCTGCATCGGGTATGGAAAACTCCAGAGGGATTCGTCTTTTCAGGAGATTGACGTCATTGTTGAATAGCACTTCTGTATTTGTACCTGCAAGATCTACCAACTCGCCCTCAACCTCGAGACGATAGCTTATTGCTGAAGCCACTCCCCTGCCCTCTCTCAGCAATTTTCCTTTATTGTCAGAACGAAACCTGAGGCGGTACCCGGCCGTTGACTGAACCAGCAACGCCGGCTGGAACACCGGTGTAGATCCGTTTTCTATCGCTCCAAAATCAACAATTCGGTTGCGTCCCTGCACACCAGCAAAAGCAATTCTCGCGCTGGAACCCACCGTTGACTGCAACCTGACCAATTCTTCATCATCGGAAATCCCGTCGTTGGCATCGGCTCCGGCGAAAACGCGAAGAAAATCGGTATACATACCACTACCGACTATCTGGCCGGATTCAACAGCAATGATAAACTCCCAGAGGTCGGTGCCTCCAGGAGGTATATTTCGAACCAGCCCCTCAAGACCTTGCGACGTGGAGGACACCCCGGAATTGCCGGTTCCTGCCAACAGGTACTCGAGCCGCGCTCCTGCTTTTGTAAGAGCGGCAACGCTGGATGGCTGTACGCGAATTCTCGCTGTACATTCCCCCGTTACGTCACTCGTCTGCAATGCTGGCATGGCGGCGCTTGCAACTGGCTCCGCAACCACGATGTCATCTATTCTTTCAATCTCGACGATCACTGTTTTTCTGGTGTCACCAGTGTCAAACACATCGTACGAAATATCCTGAGTACCCGAAAACTCGACACCTTTGATTCTGAACTCGCACGCTATCACCGGAAACGCAGCGACCCCTGCCAATATGGCTAGCAGCAAGCAGACAGGCGGCAATAGATTATTCGTGGTTAAAAATGATCTTCGAGGCATCTTTTGAGCCGCTCCGTTAAGGAACCGATATGGTTCCGGTACGATACAACGTCGTTGAGTCCTCCGGAACGACCAGCTTAAAGCGACGCACGCTATCACCGTTTAGCTCAACACTATATTCACCGGGTGCCACTCCGGACAGCGCAAATTTTCCGGTTCGATTGGTAAAGAACACAACAGGTTCCAACGAAGATTCGGATGTAGAACTGGCCGTGCCACTTGTCAGGGTAATCGCTTCACCGCTTTTTGCATCAACCAGAGTTCCAATAACTGTAATCACCGCGGCCGAACCCACTTTCAGCTTGTAACCGCCACCACGTGGAGGTGCCACAAAAAACACACCTGTTCCCAGGTCATAGCCAATGGGCAGATCGTCCACGTTATAGCTAATTGATCTGTTTTCGTACAGACCGAGATTAGGAATAACTGCTGACCCAAGCCAGTCACTTCGCGCCAGTTCGCTGTCAGCGGTCGGTGACAATCTTAATCTTCGATCACCCAGCGTTGTATGAGTTTCAACAATAGCGAAGCTATCTGTTATTGGCCGAGAGATCGCAATTTTCCCTGCGGCCACTACAAGCGACGTGCTCAAACGAGCTGTAGTTACAGCGCTTTCGACATCATTCTCCAGCAGAGTTTGCACATTGTGGCTAACCTGTCCCTCAAAACGATTTGCGGTATAGTTTACTGCTAACTCACTCAGACTTTTCTCATCAGCTTCTATACGGCTCACAAAATCAAGACTATAACCGCCAACGAGTCCAGGATTGCTTTTCCGTGTAGCTCCTACTTCGGCAAACGGTCCAGCGTTGCTAAACAGCGAATCAATCCGTTGCTCACGATCAAACTGATAATTGAACGCCAGGGTAACGTTGTTTGACTCGGGCTCTGTATCTGATTTCTCGTGTCGCAAGCGCACCAACCAATACAAACCGCGGCCAAACGACAGATCACCTGATAGAGTCGCGGTAATCGTACTTCGATTCTCTCTATCGCGACTAAAGTAATTAAACACCCCGTCAAACTGCTTTCGTCGTGCAAGACTCGTGGAGAACCCAAGAAAACCCGAAACAGTATTTCCATCGGAACCCTCCGAGTCACTGAAATTACCCGGTGATGGCCGAAACTTTCTACCACGCAGCTCAAATCCGGCATTCCATCTAAACCGATCGATATTTGCTGAAGCGTTATTTGCAATCGCAGTGCTCACCGCCCAGCCGACTTCTCTGTCATCTGCCAATGATAAGCCGATAGCAGATGACCATGGTCCAAGTCGAGTCGCCATTACACCATCGGTTTCAATTATTGCCAGGGAATCTGAAAGTTGCAGCGAATGACCGAGTGTCAATGAATCAAGCGCACCGTATCGAATTAGCCCGCTCGTCACGAACTCATCGGTTCGGTAACGAAGCTCACCAGCCTCGAACGTAGACAACCAGCCCGCAGAGAATGCATAGTCAATTTCACCGGTCGCTAACAAATCACTGGTAAAGAGGGTCGAAAAGTCAATCTCTTCAACTTTGCCTGTTTCATCCTCCACTTCCAACACGAGGTTGTTGTATCCCTCTGCCAATGGTATGTCCGATATATCGTAGTTACCCGCAGCGAGATTAAAGCTGCGCAGCCGTCGACCGTTCGCTACCAGTGTGACCGTGGAGGGCCTCGCAAGAGAAAACTTGCGTTGTCCTGTCGGCTTAACAATTCGGTTAGGAGTGAGTGCATAGTCACGTTGTATCGAAAACCCCACCAATGGTGTCGAGCCTGTTAGAACCCCGGTTCCGATTTCAATATCACCGAACGTCATCCGGGTTTCAGTGCCTGGTCTGTCAATTATCAAACGCGTGTACTGCCTGTCGAGCCCTGAGGTACTCGCCAGACCTTCGCGATCGGATAGCTCAAAAGCAAAATCAAGGACAGGCCCGGCAAATCTGATTTTACCATCAAGCGCCAGTAAACTATCCACTGACGCATTGTCAGACTGGTTTGTACTACGACGAGATAATAAACCTCGAAGATTCATGTATCCGGAAACACTGGTCGGTTCGGCGAGATTTTCCGTGACGGATCTTTGTTCCCGTAGCGTAATAACCCGCTCTCGTAGCTGATCCGTTGGTATCTTTAGCGCTATCCCGAGAGAACCCATGTCAAAACTCGTCACTATACCAATGCTCGCGAGATCTTCTGACGTAATGCGTTCTTTTTCTTCAAAAACCGCCAGCTGACTTTGCAAAGCCGGGGACACGCGATCAGCCAGAAACGCAATGATTGCGTTGGTCTCAAACGATATGGAGTCCTCTTGATCAATAGTTGTTAAAAGGTTTCCAACTATAGAGCCGTTGAGTTCCAGCGGCGTTTGCAGCGTTAGCACACGTCCGGTTGGATTGATGGTCTGTGCCTGCACACCAGACACCACAGTGACTGTAGCCAATACCAACACACGGATGTACAAAGACAATTGTCGCACCCATGCGGACAGGTGTACTTTTTTTACGCGAGCGTTCACGCAGCGCTTTGTCTTGCGAACCCAGTCGGGGGAAGAAAATACAGAGTCAACGAACTCATCACTTCCATTCAATCATTGCTTGTACGAACAGCAATTTCGACAGTCGAATCGGCATCAATCTCCGGCATTGGTATTTCAATGGTTCGACGATAGTCCGGGGGTAGAAACAGATCAGCGACATAACGTGAAAGTTCCCCCGCCGCTATCGTACGAATTCCCGATTCCCACTTCAGTTGTAAACTGATCTCGTGGCCGTACGCATTGCCTGTACCGGTATTGTGCAACTCAACCTGCAGTACAGGTTCCAATTCGTCAAACCGGATTGTGCTCTTCGCAACAACCAGTGCCGGACTCGCATATGGTACGTGCACATGAACAATGGCATTGAACGCCAATAGCATCTGCACTCCTTCGCTGGTCGCGCGATTTGGCAATTGCTCGACGAGAACAATATAGGAGGTATCCGTATTCTGAATAGAGTCCGGTAGCCACTGAATTCGAACTACCTGTGTGGAAGCAGGCGGGATTACTACACTGGGAGGAAACACCAATAGATCATCGTCAGCGGCCCGGCCGGTACGCGGACTTCCATTGTGCAATTCCATACGAAACGCAGATATGTCAATCGGCAGCGCTTGATCACTGGTATTGCGTATCTGGATTGAGGAATATCCAGAGCCACTGGAGACATCCACCTTTTGTATCATTGGCTGCACTTCATAACCAACGGCAGGTGATACAGCCAGCGTCAAACAAAGACACCCGAATATCAGATTGCAAAGCGGTTGCAACGGAGTCCCCCTATTGAGCACCCTTCGCCATAGCAAACCAAAAAAAGTCAAGATCAATATCTGATTTTCCCGGCAATCTGCTGCTTCACAAAGGCTGCTGTAGTATAAAGTCTGTTACCCGGTTAATCGTTGCTACTAATTATCAGAGACGCATTATTTAGAGACACACCATCCGGAGGCGTGAAAACTATAGACCGGGTTGATTGAGGTAGAACATAATTACCACTTACTGATTCCTTTATCTGACGGGCGCTAAGTGATATGTTGCCACCTGGCGATTTAATCACCCAACTCGACTCAAAAAGACTGGCATAGCGCGTTCCGCTGTTCTGCATCTCAATTTCGTAGACACCAGGCTTGTCCAGCGGCTTGATCGCTTTTACTGATAACTGTGTTTTAGACTGCCGCGGAACCACATTGAGTATAGTGTCGAACTGAAAGGCTACGGCGACCCCTTCACTGGAGCTATTCAGCTTCACTGGAAGTTGCTCCACTCGCACCCGATAAAATTTTGAAATCCCAAGCTCCGGATCCCCGATGTATTGAATCTGTATCACCTGAGTCTTCCCGGGTCCAACTACAGCGGTAGGCGGGAAAAGTAATATGTCATCATCTGCTGGTGAGAGCGACTCCGTTCCATTCTTCGCCATTGCCGAGTGCCAGGACGACGCTTCCAGCGTGATCGTTCCTGCGCTGTCATTTTTGACAGTTAGCTGTCCTCTGGTACTACTACCAACTGGCTCCAGTTCTGACACCATCGGCTGAACAGAAACAGCGAATGCCTGCTGCATCCAGAAAAACAGAATTGCAAACAGGGAGATACGAATCGTTGTGAATTTATCCAATCTTATGACCTAAACTATCGTAGTTTCAACGCGTAGACACCATACGCTCCCTAGCGAATATCACACCAACCTGGTGATTATTCGAGCTACCGGATTATCTTAATTAAACAACGCCGATTAGCGCTCCGGAAACAGGCGCGCTAACTGATATTTATCCAGGATTCCTTACCAGCTACACCAATCAGTCGGGATACGCTGAAATATGTACCCTTTTGTTGAATCGACAATGTTATTTTCGCGAGGTTGATGAGACTATTCTAAAACCGAACCCACCTGAAAAATGAAAACAACTGACCACAATGCAGACCATAGAGAATACCTTGTGGGACCCATAGCACTATGAACAGTACGAATTCGGGCAATCCATCCTTGAGGGTGGAAACAGGGGTAGTTCCCAGGCAGTACTCACGAGCGTGAGATGTGGATAATTGTTGTACTTAAGAATTGGCACTCAGCCGGGGAACCCGGTCATAAATAATGACAGCGGGTTAAGTGTCCCACCATGCTGTTTCTACTCAGGAAATGCGCGTTTACACCACCTGAGCAGGAACAGAAGACCAGGGACAATCAGACCTGTATTTTTATTGTTTTGGCGTGTCTGATTGCCCCGTTTTCGATATTGACTAGCCTTTCACCTCAACAGTAAATGTCAGTATATCGCTGTACGTGCCTGGAGCAGCGGCTGCGGCTTCTTCAGCGTTTTCGAAAACACCAATTGTTGAACTGGTAGTAACAAGGCCAGTTGGAATCAAACCGTCCTGGGTGGTCGTTTCATCAGAACTTATAAATTCAAAAGAATTGAACAGACCGTCTGCGCCGGCTCCAACATTAACCTGGTAGGAGATAACACTGTCCGAGCCTTCTGCAACCAGCCCTTTATTTGCCGATGTCAGTGTCATTACCGGTTGAACGTTGCAGCTGTACTCAATGGAAAACTGGCTATCAGAGACAAGGTCTAATACACCACCAGTGGAGGTTATGGCACAAATACTGTCGACTTCAGCAGTAAGTTCAAGATTTGCAGCAGTAGCAGTATTTCCTGCGATAGTGGCCAACGCTGCGATAGCTAGATATTTCTTCATGTGTTAATCCTTCGAATTTCATTGTTACTGGAAGCAGACTTTTTACTCATAAACTAAAACCAGCTAAGTAATCCACTTTACATTGTCTATTCGAGGCCCTCGGAAAGACTGGATATTACCTCCTCGAATGCGCCGTATCATACACGCAAAAATATAATCGTTACACCTTGTGACATCGCCAATTGTCGATAGTGTGATCATACCCTCACAGGGTTTCTGGCCAGCACTATACAAACGATTTTACAATGTATACCAATTAAAATCAGGCTGAAATTACAGTCATTTAAATGAACTCAAAATGGCATTCTTCGTAGCGGAGATTAACTAGTGACGGCGAATTCTGTTATCGTTTCACATTCCTCCCGTGACCTGTTTAACACATTCAAACACTCTCTATTACTGTTACCACTACATTGTTCCCCTGATTCGGGAATTTGGTTGATTGAGTTAAAAACACATACTCTGATTGCAAAGAGATTTGATATATTTCACATTACACTGACAACTGCACCTGCAATAAATAGTAACGCTACCCTTCAATTAGCTCTCTGGAATCACGTATGGAGTTTAACGAGAGGGATAATTTCCATCACCATCAACCATGAAAGACAATGGCTATATCCCGGAATTGTTGCCAGCTAACCAATTCAAGTGAGTACCAGACAATTGACTAAGTTGTTGAACCCGGCTATCGAAATACTGGAGCGACTTGTGAGCTTTCAGAGCATTTCGGGCACGCCCACTCGAGAGATTATCGACTACATAGAGAACTATCTGTCCGAACACGGGGTTACAAGCACCCTCAGTTTCGATAACAGCAGAGAGCGCGCTAACCTCTTTGCCACCATCGGACCGCAGACCAACGGTGGAGTGATTTTCAACGGCCACACGGATGTAGTACCGGTTACGGGACAGCACTGGGCAACTGATCCATTCAAGCTCACTCGCAACGGCGACCGGTTGTACGGTCGCGGTGCGGTAGATATGAAAGGATTTCTAGCCTGTGTTCTCGCTTGCGTACCGACCTGGGTGGCAGCGAATCTCGTTAAGCCAATACATATAGCGTTTTCCTACGACGAGGAAATCGGTGGTTACGGTATGCCGGTATTGCTTGATTCAATGCAGCAAATGCGGGTCGAGCCAGATTTTGTCATTGTGGGTGAACCAACACAGATGAAAATCGTCGCAGGTCACAAGGGAGGCTACGAAATGCGAACCGAAATAACCGGTCACGCGGTGCATTCGTGCAACCCGCACACGGGAGTCAACGCCATCAACATCGCCACCCGGTTTATCTCCCGCCTGCAGGAAATCGCAACGCGGTTTGCCAACGCCCCCCACATCGATTCTCCCTATGATCCGCCATTTTGTACGATAAACGTTGGCACGATTGAGGGGGGTACTGCCCGTAACGCGACAGCTGGCTGGTGCAACTTTAACTGGGAGTTCCGACCCATGCCGGGTGAAAACGGACAGAGCGTAATTGACGAGATGACGAATTTCGCAAACACGGAATTGCTTCCAGACATGCGAGCCATACATACAGACGCAGACATAAAGATTGTCACTGAAGCCCCTGTTCCTGCACTGGATGACTCCCGCTCATCTGCAGCGGCCGATTTTGTAAGCCAAATAAGCGGGATAAACAGCCGTGATGTGGTCTCCTTTGGGACTGATGCCGGCTATTTTAGTGAAGCCGGTTTTTCAACCGTTGTTTTCGGACCCGGAGATATCAATCGCGCACACAAGCCTGACGAGTATATCGAAGTTAAAGAACTTGCCGCGGGGCTCGAATTCCTCGAGCAAGTGTCGCAGCATTTTTGCAATGACAAGAATCTCGCTATGTAAAGGTTTGCACTTTGATCGATTGACTCATTTGCATACTTTGGAGGTCACACTACACGAGCGTGCCCGTTGCGCACATCACCTTCGTTTAAACACAACACGAACAGGTTCACGCTTTTTTAATGTGACAATAACAGGCTCGATATCACCGGTCCCGGGTCTGGCTGTTATTTCATATTGCCCTTCCGGAAGACGGACTTTCTCGTCTACGCGCAGATAGATTCGTCCTCCAGGTTCTTCGTCATCAAGCCTGCGGGCAAAGGCGCGGTCAGGGGTTTGTGGGTACTCCCCCGGTGCATAGCCTGCCTCCAGTGACCCGACTGGTAGAGGTTCAAGAGTAAGTTCCGTTGTATTTCCGGCACTGACGTCAAACTCAAAGGGCGCAAAAAAACCGTGGCTGTCCGATCCCGTGAGTTCATAGCGACCGGGTAACAACGGCACGGGTTTGTTTAACGCCACCTGGTATCTCCGCTTGCCGACAGGGGCAATGAAGGCGCGGTCAGGCTGTTTTAAAAAGTCATCAGATTTCGGGGTTGCAATCTCTGCATGACCAAAGCGGACGTTGACTTTAAACAAGCCGTTTTTCAGTATCTCCAGACCATCGATGACAAGCGGGATTAACGGATCTTTTAGCCTTAACTCATAAACACCGGCAAGCATTGTCAGGTCCCGGCCCGGTGGAACAACATAGGCTCGCTTGCCATCCTTCCATAGTTCCGGATTTCTTCGAGGCTTAAAGACGACACCATCCGGATAGACCATCTGCACCAGCACGTCTATTGTTTCGGTCATCTCGAAGCGTACTACTGTTTTCTCACCCGCGATCAATTTTGCACTCACCGACAGTTCATTGTCGTTGTTTGGTGAAGCGGTGAAGAGATAGTCACCAGGCGGGGCTAACAGAGTGTCGAATGGAAGCAGGCCAAATACTTTTTTACCATCTTGTTGAACGGAGATCGGGCTGCCATCAACCTCCTGACCGTTCAATATAAACAGGGCCTGGACACGTGCCGGTTCATCAACGGGTATATCTATGATATTGCTAAACTGGTGTACCCGCTTGTGCAGTCTCAGGAGTAGCAGAGATCTCGCTGGTTGCTTCACTCATTGCTCCGGCAAATTCATCCATCGAATTAGCATCGAGAAAAAGACCGCCACCGGGTTCACTAATACACTGCAGGGCGCTCCGTTCATTAGAAGTCAATCCCACACCCACCACATGAACTTTTACATCAATTCCCTGATCGGCCCACTGGCGTGTTAACTGGCAAGGATCAGCATCGCAGGTTTCTATTCCGTCAGTTATAAGCAGGATGTTTCCGGCACCATCAAGATCTTCGAGTCCGGCAATAAGGCTGCGTGTAATAGGCGTTTTTCCGGTTGGCCGAATGCGGTTGACCGCATCCTGCACAGACTGGATAGCGCTTGAGGCCGCTGTGAAGGGGACTAACAGTTCCGTGTCAGCGCAATCTTGCTTGCGCCGGTGCCCATAAGCACGCAGTCCGACACTATGCTGTTCCAGATCTGAACCAAGCGCATCCGCCAGTGCTCTGCGACTGGCCTCATAGCGACGCGCTCCGTCCGACATTTCAGCCCACATGGAATTCGAGCTGTCATAGATGATAAGAGTTTTAACCTCCTCTGCCCATACCGATACTGCAAACCAACCGAATATAAGGCACAAACCGCTGGCAAGGTTTTTCACCAGGCAACTCCAATCCATGAGAGGCGTCTATCCTGACAGCACTGACACGATATGTAAAATCCGGGTATAGGTAAGTGCTTTGACCGGAGCGTTCCTCGTCCTGACTATTCTTGAGCCTGAGTAAATGGGGGAGCACCGGCGCGTCGATATTTAAATAATCCCTGTCACCAGCTTACTCGATCCATTCGTTCAAGTTGCTGTTGCGCTTGCGCAGCACGACCATCCCGCCGTTGATCATCTACAGAGTTTCCGATCAGACCAAAGGCATACCCTACCCCCAAACCAACAACCGCGGAGGCAAGAGCCCTCTTGTTTTCGAACTCTTCCGCAGTGTCATCGCCCGGGTCTAAATCCTCACTCGCCGACCAGGCTGCGCCAGCACCAAGCACCGTACCCGCTATTGTCGCGTATTTTTGTACTGTGCCTGGAGATGAGGCACAGCCTGTCGTGAGAAACGCAATGCTAATAAGCCCTGCTGCCAGTATCTTGAAGTTCATATTTTTCTTTTCCTGGATTGCATATTTTGCACATCGAAAACCTGGTGGAACGATCTTGTAACTAATCGCAATAAACTCTTCCACTGTACGTTCTATAGCAGGCTGGTTCAGCGAGACTACTGAGGACCGCTGAAGTGAGATCGAGCGCAAGTTGTTGTCTCTGTCTGATTCTTTCCTGTCGATCTTTATAGGCTTGAATAACCCGCCTGCTATCACCTGACTCAATACCAATAACCTGTGAGTAGAGTTTGTTGTTTTCACTAAACAGATAGGCTTGCTTGTCTGCCGGATTCTGGTTCGCTACAAAACACTCCTCGGATGACGATGATTGAATGCATAGCTTGCCATTCCAGATCACCCACGAGTGACCCGACCATAAGCGGGAATACGCGCTGCCGTTTGCTTTAAGAAATATAGGGACCTTGTTGATGTTGTATTGTTTGGTGTTTGCCCAGGGCTGCGCCATAACAATTGTTCGATTGGCCAACATACTTTTTGTCAAGTCTACCCGCTGAATATCAATTGGCACTTTCAATTCCTGCCGCCTGTATTCGTCTTTGCCGCTTGTGTCGTAGCTCGGAACGCCTGCGCAACCAAGTGTTAATAGAGAGCAAACGACAATCAACAATAGCCTTCCCTCCATAGAAAAATTGTGGATCAGGTTTCCAGAACTATGAAAATTCCCGACTTTAAAACTATTTCCAACACGCATAATGGTTCACTCTGTGTTTTAGGATGCATCGAAAATGCACGTATTAATACGACATGAAGACTGGTTTATATAGTGGTATGCGCGGACTGAAAACGTAACAGTATTGAGAACACAATCAAGGATACAGACACCTCTTGCGTCACCCTATAAACAGATTCAAATACTTTTTGGTTTTTTATACCGGTACGGAGCGCCACATATATCCATCCTTTGTAATTAAAACCGGTATATTGCACTTCCCTTGCTCCCCCTTCACGAACTGTCGACCAGGTGTCCCTGGACTTCATCAGTTCGCATGGCACTCTAAACGTTGTTACAACCATTCATCGCTTATGGTAGATCAGCCACCAGATTCTTTATTTAGTCACTGTCACAAGCTAATCCCAGCCTAATACATCCCTTCTATTTTGCATAGAACGGGTAGTTCACTTTTGTTAATTCAGTACCATTTTATTTTTTGACTCGCACTGCAATGCGAAGTTACTGGCAAAACTGACCACGCTGAAGACACCATCGAGCACATCACAATCTGCCACTACTCGCACATAGTCATCGACCGTAGTCTCATCGAAAGCACCAGCGTGCTTGTGAAACACTACGCGATAAAACAACCGGTTGCGGAAAAAAATAATGTCTACTTATTGAAGTGAAATTCTACGCAACGAGCGTGTGCCATCTGAGGATGGTCTTACACCAGCTGGCATAAATGCTCAGCCATAAAAAAATTCAAAAGACCGACTTTGAATCTCATGTAATTGCCGGCCATGTCTGAAAATCATATGCATTGCCAGCTGATGCCGATCGGCAATATCCATAGCACTATCCGGCCCTGCGATCATCAAGGCCGTGGAAAGCGCATCGGCCGTGACCGCCGACCCGGCCACCACAGTGACCGACGCCACTCCATTTTGTACCGGGTAGCCAGTACGTGGGTCAATCGAATGCGAATAGCGTTGTCCGTCTTCGCTAAAAAAGTTTCGATAGTTACCGGATGTCGCTATCGCCTGATCTTGCAAATGCAATATTCGCAAACCCTGACGCTTACCGACAACGGGTTTTTCTATGGCCACTTTCCACAGAGCATCATCATTCTTGCGCCCGCGTGTCCGAACCTCGCCACCCACCTCCACCAGGTAGTTAACAATGCCATTGTCATCCAGAAACTTCGCTACCCGATCTACCGCATAACCTTTCGCAATGCCTGATAAATCGAGGTTTGCCTCCGCCACGTGCTTGCGAACCATGCTGGCTGCAATATCGACCTCGACCGCCTGGTGCCCTACCCGTGCCAGTGTTTTTCGAATGGTCCGCACCGGTGGTTTCCGGCGCTTGCCGTCAGCGCTGCCAGCTGATCCCCCGCCGAAACCCCAGAGATCTACCAGCGGTCCGACAGTGACATCGAAAGCACCGGCACTAAGGCTACTGGTATGCAGCGCCTGATCAATCACCCGGGTCGTCGCAGGCGTCAACGCCTGCCAGTCAGTATCCGGCTTTTGATTGAACACCGATAATTCCGAGTCGCGACGCCAGGTGGACATATGCTGATCGACGTTCTGCAACACCGCCTGAACGTGATTGCCAAGACGTTTGATTGAGTCACGATCAGGTCTTGAACTATCAGCACTTTCACCAAACCGTACACTGTAGGTTGTGCCCATCACACGACCATCGAACCCGCCAGCCTTCGCTGTTGAATGACCACCGGCACGACCAATCAGCGTGTGCACCCCCACAGGCAAGGCTACACCCGTGCCCAGTACCAATGAAGCTTTCAGGTAAAATCGTCGGTCCAATTGGTTATCCATCGAAGTAGCCGGCAAGTAGCACCCGTATGGCTCCCGCCCGGGAACCGTCTGCTCCACATTCTACAACGCATAGACCGATTACTCACTATGACATAAAACTCCTCTCGCTATCGCCGGCATTTGTACAGTTCATCCCACACAACGAACCCGCTCATCAGGGCAGCGGTTCACGTACAATAACCTGTGCCGGTGTCCGGCTGCCGAAATGTCAGTAATCACCGGGAGGCAGCCGCGAATATATTCCAATCTGGTTAAATACCTTTGAACGATGACTACTGCAGACAGCTCAATGCGATTCAACGCTCTCTTGAAATGGCGACATGCCCGGTGATTGCCGGAGTCTGGTCATGAACGACAATTCACATCAGGTAATGGATAACGCCGCAGAGTGCATTAAGACGTTGCAAGCAGAAATTGATACCGCACTGCTGCATCTCAGCGAGCTGTGTACTGTCGATGGCAAGTTATCAACAACTGCACTTGATGCACACCAGCAGGTTAGCTACGAACTGGCATTTTGTGTAGCGGAACTGGCAGCGGCGAAGGTACTGCTCGAATATGCCGGTCATACAATGTCCGAAGACCCCGTCGTCGCTCCACTCGCACTAACATTTTGCGCCGATCAACTACGAAGTGTCTGGGCTCGGCTTTTTAACCATGCGAATGATGCAGGTCTGTGCAGCCGTCGCTTGCTGTCCGTCATGAGCCGCGATCCGCTCGATAGCTTTCTGCAAACGCACGGCGACGTAAGCCGGTTGGCTAGCATCGGCGAGCAATTGCTCGAACGCGGCGAGGCACGGCTACCCAACGGACTCGACGACGAAAAAAATCTCGTCAGGGAGAACTTCGCACGATTCGCAGACCAGGTGGTCATGCCGAAGGCTGCACACATTCATCGCAACGATACTGACATTCCGGATGAAATAATCAGCGGCGCCGCAGAGACGGGTTGTTTTGGCTCAAGCATACCGGAACGATTTGGCGGCTTGATGACTGACAACAGACACGACAGTGTCACCATGCTGATCATCACCGAGGAACTGTCACGCGCCTCACTGGGGGCCGCCGGCAGCCTGATCACACGACCGGAGATTGCTGCTCGAGCCTTGCTGGAGGGCGGCACAGTGGCGCAGCAAAACCACTGGCTGCCTCAACTTGCCAGCGGCGATAAACTGGCCGCCATTGCTTTCACCGAGCCCGACTACGGATCCGACGTAGCATCTCTGTCGCTGCGAGCGACACCGACCGAAGGCGGATGGACACTTTCGGGAGCGAAAACCTGGTGTACGTTTGCAGGGCGTGCAGAACTGATCATGATACTCGCTCGCACAAACCCCGATCGCAAGCAAGGGCACCGCGGCTTAAGCATGTTTCTCATCGAAAAGCCGCCTTTCAGCGGACACGAATTCGTGGTTGAAAACCCGAGCGGAGGTCGGTTGCGCGGCAATGCTATTCCTACCATCGGTTACCGTGGCATGCATTCATTCGATCTGGCCTTCGATGATTATTTTGTGCCTGGCGACTCACTGATTGGCGGCGAGACTGGCGAAGGCAAGGGTTTCTACCTGGCCATGGCGGGCTTGTCAGGCGGGCGCATTCAGACATCCGCACGTGCCTGCGGGGTGATGGCTGCGGCACTGGATCGCTCCATGTCCTGGGCTTGCGATCGTGTGGTGTTTGGCGCACCGGTCGGGCACTACCAACTCACCCGAATCAAGCTGGCCCGCATGTGGGCTGCAGTTGTCGCCTCGCGCCAGTTCGGTTATGCGGTCGCCAGATTGCTGGACAATGGTGGCGGCAAAATGGAGGCGAGCCTGGTTAAACTGTTCAGCTGCCGCGCGGCCGAGAAGGTGACGCGTGAGGCGCTGCAACTACACGGCGGTATGGGCTATGCGGAAGAATCTGACGTTAGTCGTTATTTTGTCGACGCAAGAGTACTGTCTATATTTGAAGGGGCTGAGGAAACACTTGCGCTCAAAGTAATCGCTCGTGACCTTATCGCCAACATAAACACAAAATCACCTTGAACTATATACTTTTGAATGTTTACGTTAACAAGCCGGAATCTCCAGTATGAGCGCTGTCGTCCATCCAGCAAAGGCTCTTTTCGAGGGCGAGAAACCCTTCCCTGTTATCACTGGTTGCGAGCATTTCGCGGGCAGCGAGAAGTTAATCCTTAAAGCATTTCAGCTGCAGCAGTCGCACGGTCCGATTTTCGATATTACCTGCGATTGCGAAGACGGGGCTGCCGCCGGACAGGAGCATGAACATGCCTCTATGGTAGCCAGACTGATTTCATCCGGTGGCAACAACCACAATCAAACCGGTGTACGTATTCACGACCCGACTCACCCGCACTGGCAACAGGATATCGATATTGTTCTAGACGGTTGCGGCCAGCGACTCGCGCACATCACTATCCCAAAGGTCACCAGTGCCGAGCAGGCGGCAACTGTGATCAATTACCTGCAAACAGGCTGCAACAAGTATGGTATCAACCGAGAGATACCGGTTCATATATTAATAGAAACGCATGGCGCACTGGCCGACATCTGGAAGATTGCCGCGCTGCCGTGGTTGCAGGTACTGGATTTCGGGCAAATGGATTTTGTCAGCGCCCATCACGGCGCAATTCCGGCATCCGCCATGCGCAGTCCCGGTCAATTTGAACACCGTCTTATTGCCCGCGCCAAAGCTGAACTCGCCGCCGCCGCACTTGCCAACGGCGTGGTGCCCTGCCACAGCGTCTGCCTCAATCTGAAGGATACCGACGTAGTCTTCGCAGACGCCAGCCGCGCCAGGCACGAATTCGGTTTCCTGCGTATGTGGAGTATTTATCCGGCACAGATTGAGCCCATCGTAAGAGCTATGCAACCGGACTACACAGAAGTCGAAGACGCTGCAGCCATTTTGTTAAAGGCGCAACTCACCGACTGGGGTCCGATCCAGTACAAGGATGAACTGCACGACCGGGCAACCTATCGCTACTACTGGGAAATACTGCAGCGCGCATCTGTATCCGGTATCAAACTGCCCCCGGCCGCACAGAAGGCATTCTTCAAATGATAATTTCATCCTTAAGAGCAAGCCACTGATGCAGGAAGTTCTGTCAGGGTTGCGTGTGGTCGAAGGAAGCGCTTTTGTTGCAGCACCCTCAGGTGGTATGACACTCGCGCAACTGGGCGCCGATGTAATTCGCTTTGATCCTGTTGGCGGAGGCATCGACTATCGGCGCTGGCCAGTGACCAAAGATAACAACAGCATTTACTGGCACAGCCTGAACAAGGGCAAGCGATCAATAGCAGTCGATTTCAAAAATCCACAAGGACGTGAATTGTTAACCCGTCTGATTACCGCACCCGGAGATGATGCCGGCCTTTTTCTAACGAATTTTCCGGCGCGTGGCTGGCTTGCCGATGACGCCCTTCGCGCTCATCGAGAAGATCTGATCTATCTCAACCTGACTGGCGATCGTCACGGCGGCAGCGCACTCGACTATACCGTTAACAGTAAAGCCGGATTTCCCTGCATGACCGGCACATCATCTACGGGAGAGCCGGTCAACTCTCCGTTGCCTGCGTGGGATGTAATCGCCGGGCAGCACATCGCATTGGGCTTGCTGGCTGCAGAGCGCCATCGGCTACGCTCGGGTCGCGGACAATTCGTAAAACTGGCATTAGCGGATGTCGCACTCGCAACGGTTGGTCACCTTGGCTACATTGGCGAAGCGATGGTTAATAACACCGCCCGGGAACCTGTAGGCAATCATATCTATGGCACGTTTGGCAGGGACTTTAAAAGCCGTGACGGACAACGGTTAATGATTGTTGGCGTCAGCGCGAATCAATGGCGGTCTATACTCGTGGCAACAGAGCTCGAAGAAGCGATCACAGACCTCAGCCATACGATGGGTCTCGACTTTAACCGTGAAGGCGATCGCTATATCGGCCGGGAGGCAATCTGCGAACTGCTCGAACCGTGGTTTGCCGAACGTGACTTTGAGCCGCTCTGCGAACAACTTGATGCGGCCGGCGTCTGCTGGGGCAAGTATCAGACAATAGCCACACTGGTTAACAACGACCCGGATTGTTCAACCGACAACCCGTTGTTCGAAGAGGTAACCCAATCGGGAATAGGCGAATATTTGATGCCGCATAACCCGCTGTATTTTGACGTCAATAGACGTGCAGTGAGCCCGGCTCCCTTACTCGGGCAGCACACCGATGAAATATTGTCTGAAATACTGAAACTGGATAGTGGTGAAATTGGCCGCTACCACGATGCCGGTGTCATCGCCGGCCCGATTACCGGATAACAGAGGGACCTATTGAACCATTGCGGGCAAAAAAGCAGGCGATGTTACTTGCCCTTGAATACAGGTTCGCGCTTGTTCATAAACGCATCAACCCCTTCGCGGTAATCTTCACTGCGCCCGGCAACGCCTTGCAGGTCTCGCTCAAGATCCAGTTGCTGATTCAGTGAATTGCCGGAGGACTCCCGAATTGCCCGCTTCATTAAAGCGAGCCCTTTGGTTGGAGCGCTGGCCAGTCGTTTGCCGACAGCCGTTACTTCGGATAACAACTGATCATCGTCGCACACCTGATAGATCATTCCCATTGCCTGAGCTTCTTCCGCCATCACTTTATCGCCCAGCAAACACAGCCCCATCGCCCGCGCCTGACCAACAAGCCTTGGCAGATTCCAGGTTCCGCCGGCATCAGGTACCAGACCAAGCTTGTTAAACGCCTGTATAAAACTGGCTGAACGCGCCGCGTAGACAATATCGCAGGCCAGGGCGACGTTGGCACCGGCTCCTGCGGCCACCCCGTTTACCGCGCACAGTACCGGCATTTCAAGCTCGCTTATACTGCGGATCAAGGGGTTCCAGTTTTGCTCAAGTGACTCTGACAGATCAGGCGCTTCACCAGACGGTGCGACCGCGCGCGCGCTTAAATCCTGCCCTGCACAGAAGCCGCGGCCGTTACCGGTTACTACCAGACAGCGGACCGTTGTATCTTTTTCTATTTGTTTAAAGACCTGTTTAACTTCCGCATGCATCTCAACGGTAAAGGCATTCAGGCGATCGGGTCGGTTCAGGGTGAGTATGGCTAGCCCGTCATTGATGTCGAAGCGAATATTCTCGAAGCTATTCATAGAATCAGATTAATCGTGCCGAATGTCGCCGGGTTCAGATCAGAGCGATCATCGAAGCCGATCCAGGCACTCGCCCCTTCCCGCAATCCGCCATTGTCATCGTCGGTGATCTCGATATCAAATCCAACAGGAGAACCAGGTGTGATATTTAAATCTGCCAACGGCAAATTGACGTTTAGTTCGTATTCACAGGCGGAACTGTTACTAAAGAAAGAGTGCGAAATACACTCACCGTTTGGACAAAACTGATTGTTCGATCCCTTGGAGACAATCATTTCACCGGTGTCTCGCACAAAGGCGAGCTGAAAGTCGTCAACGCCGTCATAGCTGCTGTTGTCACTGTCTGCACCATCCAGAAAAACAAACACGGTATCGTCGTGCCAGTATTGCCCGTCAGTACCAAGATTATCTCCCTGCAGAGTTTCATCCTTCCCGCACACGTATACCACAAGGTCGTTTCCATCGTATCGGAGACTGAAAGTACTTGGCTCGTCCTCATTCTCCGCGTCACCGGAGTTATCCATATCAATACCGTCGTCCGTGATACTGGCAAACGCACCGCCAAAGCCTGTCTGCAGCGGGACTTGCAAGTCGAAGGGCGACAGCAAATTTCGGTTATCACGCGCTTCCTGCAGATTGGTCCGTCCGTCCGAATCAGCATCGAAACGGGCTCCGGTGCTGTTGTAGTTGGAGACGTTTAATTGCGAAGTGCCGGCGGCCACGACGGTGGAGAAATCAGCCAACAGCACATCCTGTCCACTGATAATTGCATTCCATGCGAGTTCTACTTCATTGTTTTGGTCAGCGGGCAGCAAGACGATGGTAGTGATCTGGTCTTCATTGCCGGAGACCGGGACTTCACGACGTATTTCGCCGTTCACACTTACCTGCAATTCAAGCCGAAGCGCACTTAGTGCCGCAATTTGGCGAATTGGAGACGGAATTGGAGTAGTTAATTGATCACCGTCCAGCTGTACAGTCGATTCACTGTCGCAAGCAGTGAGCGCCATGACTACTGCGCTACCCAGAAGAACGCTTTTCACTACTTTTTTCATCATATTAAGTGCCTTCCCAACCGCAACGCGCTGCAGTTCTTCGATATCGTATGTTCACGCGCACCACAGAATGCAATGCATACTACAACCAATACGACTGCAAATGTGCTGTTTCGTTCGCTATATACAGCGCTCACGTCATGACATTATATCAAATCTGTACGAGAGCTGGCCAGCTTAAACGTTGTTTGACAATTGGCGAGGCTGATCCGACAGTGCGGCATCGAGAACGATCTCTGATCAGCGAATGCATGTTCCCTGGTCTTGTATAAACGGGATTGTCGTCTCACTTAACAGCGCGCCACAAAAGAACCTGACAAATTAGCCGGGAGGCAGATTTTCCTTTAAAAATATCTCGATACGAATGCGTTCCTGCAGCGCATTAAACGGCACAGCGTCCACCGTCGAGCGCATCAAACGCACCGCGCTGCGCACTATGTGTCCGCTATCCTGCGAGATAAGCGCAGTGAACGTTCCGCGCTGCAGAGCAGCCCGCGATAACGGTGTTAACTCATGAGCAATGACAATAAGTTCGTCTGATGCCGTATCCAAAAACCGGATCAGACCGTTGTTATTGGCTGCAGAGGAGTAGATGCCACGTATATCCGGCCACGTATTAAACGCCTCTGGTAGCAGCTTGCCGGCAAGATCATCATCGTCGCGGGCTTCCATCGATGGCAGCACTCGCAAGTGAGGAAACTGCTGCGAAATGATCGTGTCGAATCCATGCCGTCTCTCCAGATGATCGCGAGCCAGACGCGATCCGGTCAGCACCAGAACGCTGCCACGTTGTGCGCGAGTAAAACAGCCCATGAGCTTCGCTGCAGTCTGACCGGCAGAAGTGTTGTCGACACCGATAAAATGATTGCGTGGCGAACTCGGTAAATCGGTCAACAGTGCCACCACCGCGATGCCGCGCTCACGAGCCCGCGCCACAGCATCGCGTACCGTCGGGGTTTCGGGCGCTATAACCGCTACCCCGTCGGTGCTGTCCGGTTGCAACTGATCCAGCGCGTTACCAATCTCGGTGGAATCAAAATGTGTGACACGCTGTGTTCGCAAATGCGTGCGTTCGTTGGCGAGCGCTACGGACTGGTTTTCTATCTGCGCCTGTAGCGCATCCAGAAACTCACCCGGGGTGCCAGGCAACAGGAACAAAAACCGGTATACCCGTTGGCGCGCCAGATTGGCTGCGGCCGTATCACGAATGTAGCCCAGTTCGTCAATAGCCCGGTGAACGCGCTCTATCGTGACTGTTCGTACGCCCGGGCGGGAATTTAACACACGGTCAACTGTGGCCAGGCTGACACCGGCCTCGCGCGCGATGTCATTAACGGTTGGCTTAATGCCAACCGCCGGCTTTACACCGCCGGCTAACGAGGCTTTACTCATGGCGAAGCGATCACTCGATGCTGGCCAGCCCCTCAAACACCAGGGCCACTGCCTCGGCCCCGGGATCGTTGTGGCCTATAAGATTTTCCTCCGGTACATAGGCCGCCCGGCCCGCTTTGGCACGCCTTATATTTGCTGTGTTGTCCGCACCGCTGCGTGCAGCCGCTGCCGCTTTTCCGATGCCTGACGGCAACGCCTGCAATGCCGGTTGCAGCGCATCGATCATGGTGCGATCACCGGCAACTGCCCCGCCAACCTGACTGACGCGTTCTAGTCCTTCAGACAGGGCTTTTTCGATGGGCAGCCCGCGCGCGCAGGCATCACCGGTAGCGTTAAAGAAAATGGCAAGAATAACTCCGGAAGACCCACCCATTGTCTGGCTGAGTTCATTTCCAAGGGCCGGCATCAACTGGGTCAAATCAGCCAGCGGCATTTTATCGAGGCTCTGGTTTAGCGAGCGCGCCGCAGTTGCCAGTGTGCTACCGGTATCACCATCACCTGATTTGGCATCAAGTTCGTTCAATCGACTTTCTGACGAGATCAGCAATTCACAGATGGCAGCCAGCGTGCTGCGCGTTTCTGCGTTTTCAGAAGCAATGGGTTTAACCGGTGCCAGTCCGTCGGGCAACTTTTCAATTCGTACGGCCGTTGTCGATTGCACGCCAGGCCAGGCCGACATCGTGACGGGTTCTTTCAATGCCGCAAGCTGGCTGTCGTCAACAGTCATTACCGACACTGAAAAACCGTGCATGTCGAGTGACGTCATTAACAACGACGGACCAATTACAAACGCTATATTGTCTGTGGCATCTGCATTCACCAGGTTATGCGCAAGTACTGACATCTCTAACGGTGTTGTAGAACCGAGATTGTTCAACAGGGCTACTACGCGGCCCTTGCCGAGATGCGGTGCGAGTTTATCAAGCACCATTTGCATGGCAGCAGCCGCATTTTCGAACGGCACTTGCTCAACACCCGCTTCACCGTGTATGCCCAGACCCAGTTCCGCTTTGCCTGCGGCAATGCGATCTTCTTTTGCAGAACCCGGTACGGTACATGTGTCCAGAGACATACCAATAGAGGCAGTGCCGGCAATCACCGTCTGCGCGGCTTTTGTGACCTGTTCAAGGGACTGCCCTGCTTCCGCTGCGGCGCCGGCAATCTTGTGCACAAAAAGCGTTCCGGCCAGTCCGCGTGCCTGCGGTAATTCAGGCAGTGCGATATCATCATCGACCACAACCATCTCCACCTTGCGTCCCAGTGCTCTGGCGCGTTCTGCTGCAAGACCAAAGTTTAGTCTGTCACCTGTGTAGTTCTTGACAATTAGCAAGCAACCCGCGTCACCGGTCACCGCCAGAATACCCGCGAGCACTGCGTCCACCGATGGCGACGCAAACACTTCGCCGCACACCGCCGCAGCCAGCATCCCTGCTCCGACGAAACCGGCGTGTGCCGGTTCATGGCCGGAGCCACCACCCGAGATCAGTGCCACTTTTGATTTATCCCAGTCGCTGCGATACACAACCTTGATGTGTGGATAGCCGTCGAGCCTGCAAAGCGAATCACCCGATGTCGCCAGCAAACCATCGATTGCCTCAGTAACCAGATTCTCTTTTGCATTGATGAATTGAGTCATACTGTTTTCCCCGTTATTCGATTGCCACTTTGATCAAAGCAAAGTGGATTTACAGGCTGGATTTTGACCGCAGTACCTGCCGCGTAGGGGTTGCCGGTCGGGCTCAGTACAGTGATAGCGTGTCCTTGCAAATCAAGGTGCAAACGCGTTTGATCCCCCAAATGCTCTACGCGTTTCACCGAGGCCTGCTGTCCCTCACCATATTCAACGTGTTCCGGCCGCAGACCAATACTGGTGGCGTTGCCACTCGTAGCCGGAAACAGATCCGCCGGTAAAATATTGATACGTGGCAAACCCAGCCTGCCTGCCACATAGATACTGACGGGGTTTTCGTAGATCTCGCGCGGTGTGCCAAACTGCACCAGCCTGCCTTCCTGTAAAACTCCAACATGGGTAGCCATAGTCATTGCTTCAATTTGATCATGGGTGACGTATAAAAGGGTTGATCCAAGTTCGGACTGAATGCGCTTGAGTTCAATCCGCAGGTCAGCCCTCAACCTCGCGTCCAGCGAACTCAGTGGCTCATCCATCAAATAGATTGCCGGGTCCCGGACCAGCGCGCGACCAATGGAGACGCGCTGCATTTCGCCACCGGACAGTTCAGTGGCGCGGTTATCGAGCTTGTCGGTAATGTGCAATATCTCCGCAACTTCGTGAACAATGCGATCGATCTCTGCAGTCGATGTATTCAGAATTGGCGAACGCAGCGGAAACGCCAGGTTATTGCGAACGCTTAAGTGCGGATACAGAGAATACTGTTGAAATACCATTGCAACATCGCGTTGAGCGGGGGTTTCGTTGTTTACCACCCGGCCGTCTATACGAACACTTCCGCTGTCTATTTTTTCAAGACCCGAGATCAATCGCAGCGTTGTGGTTTTACCCGCCCCGGTAGGCCCCAGCAGCACAACAAAGCTGCCATCCTCGATGGTCATGTTCATGTCGGTCACTGCCTGCTCGCGACCAAACGATTTACACAGACCTTGCAGCTCAACTTCAGCCATGGGCGTGCACTCCCTCGTTTAGTGACGAGCGTATCGCCCGACCACTCCCGCGATCAAACAGTGTGATGGTATCTGATCTGAAACCAAGCGCCAGTTGATCGCCAACAGCAATCGCACGAGAGGCATCTACCCGGGCTTTCAATTCACCAAAATCACTTTGTAACACCACAATCTGTGTGGTACCCAGATACTCGAGCGCGGATACCTGAGCTCGCAATTCACCGGTATCGGATAACAGAATATGTTCTGGCCGCACACCGAGCACCAGATCGCCCTGTACATCCTGCTGTTGTATCGGAGTTTCTATTCTATAGTTCGCCACGGATACAACAGACTGACCTTTCTCAACCGATCCGGTGAAATCCAGAAAATTCATCGAGGGCGATCCAATAAAGTCAGCCACAAACAGACTGGCCGGTTTGTCATAGATATCCTGCGGTGTACCAAATTGCTCGACGACGGCATTGTTCATCACCACAATTTTATCGCCCATCTGCATCGCTTCGAGTTGATCATGGGTGACGTAAACCGTGGTCGCCCCCATGCGGTCATGCAGCGCACGCAGCTCTAGCGACATATGCTCGCGAAACTCGGCATCGAGCGCACCGAGCGGCTCATCCATCATAAACGCCTTGGGTTCTCTGACGATGGCGCGGCCAAGTGCCACCCGCTGGCGATCACCACCAGACAACCCCCCCACCGGTTTGTCGAGCATATGTTCTATGCCCAGAATCTTTGCGACCTCTGCAACCTTCGCGCGAACATCGCGGCGCTTCATGCCCTGACTAATCAACGGATAACTGATATTGCGACGTACATTCATGTGCGGATATAACGCAAACATCTGAAACACAAACGCGATATCCCGTTTCGACGGCGGGCGCTGACTGATTTCTTCGCCGTCCAGATAGATCTCGCCAGAGCTGGGTAATTCAAGACCGGCAATCATGCGCAGGGTGGTGGTTTTTCCGCAGCCGGACGGCCCCAGCAACATAAAAAACTCACCGTCCTCTATAGTGAAAGACGACTCTCTCACTGCGGTGAATTCACCGAAATCCTTGCGCAGGTTTTTAATGACGATTTCGGCCATCAGTCCTGCTCCGGAAAATGACTGACCACTATGAACATCACCGTGCCAACAAGAGTCACAATAAAGGAATAGGTATAGGCCCAAAGCACAAAGGGTTGCATCAACATAAACACCCCGGCAGCGATAAGCAGGGTGGCAACCATTTCCCATGGTCCGCGCCTGAAACGGCATAGCCCCTTTAAAAACCGGATCATTTGCGCACGGCTCCAAAGGTTATTCCACGCAGCAGATGCTTGCGCAGCATGACGGTAAAGATCATCACCGGCAGCAGAAACAGAGTGGCTCCAGCCGCTATCGCAGGCCAGTCAAGGCCGCCGACACCAATAATCGTCGGTATAAACGGCGGGGCGGTTTGCGCTGTGCCGGATGTCAGCAACACGGCAAAGGCGTATTCATTCCATGCGAAGATGAGGCAGAAAATTGCAGTAGAGGCTATACCGGTTGCTGCTTGCGGCAGCACCACTTTGTAAAAAGCCTGAAAGCGCGTATAGCCATCAATCAGTGCGGCCTCTTCGTACTCGCGTGGTATTTCATCGATAAAACCTTTAAGCAACCACACCGCAAGCGATATATTTACCGCGGTATAAAGCAGAATCATGCCGACATGGGTATCGCTAAGACCGAGTTGCCGGTACATCAGGAAAATGGGTATCGCCACAGCAATCGGCGGCATCATGCGCGTTGACAGGATAAAAAACAGCAAATCATCGGCAAACGGAATTCTGAATCGCGAAAACGCATAGGCGGCCAGTGTGCCCAGAAACACACTGAGAAAAGTCGAGCCGAAACCAATGATCACTGAATTTAAAAAACGACCGCCGAATTTAGACGGCCCCGCTATCACCATGTCTCGACTGCGAACGATCTCTTCAGCAAAATTCTCCGGCGGCGGCAGACTGGCCAGCCGCTCGGGACTCACTCGCGTGCGCGTGGTAAAGAGGTTTACATAACCTTCAAGCGATGGTTCGTAAAACACCTTGGGCGGATAACTGATGCTGTCCGGCGGTGTCTTGAAGCTTGTCATCATGATCCACAACAGCGGGATCATGGTAATTACGGCATACAACACCACCAGTGTGCCGGCAATACGCTTTTGCAGCGGCGATGGTTCCGTTACCGAATAACTCATCGCTCTTTCACCTTGTTTAGTGCCTTGACGTAGATCGACGCCAGACCAAACACAGTGACAAACAAAATAATGGCAAACGCACTGGAGTAACCGGTTCGCCACTTCTCGAAAGCTTCGCGTTTCAGATTGATCGATGCCATTTCAGTTACAGACCCGGGACCACCCCCGGTAAGCTGGACAACCAGATCAAACATCTTGAAATTTTCGATACCGCGAAACAACACAGCCAGCATTAAAAACGGCAATACCATAGGCACCGTAATAGTAAAGAATTGGCGTAACTTTGAAGCCCTGTCTATCTCGGCGGCCTCATAAATATAGTCGGGTATACTTCGCAGTCCGGCCAGACAGATCAACATGACAAATGGCGTCCACATCCAGGTGTCAACTATCACAATAGCCCAGGGCGCAAGATCTACTGACCCCAGCATCTCAAAACTCGATGGATCGGCACCGGTAAAAAACGCTACGATATAATTGAATAGACCTATTTGTGGCTGGTATAAAAACGTCCAGAAGTTACCCACGACAGCAGGCGACAACATCATCGGCAGTACAATAATGGTGGTCCATAAATCATTGCCGCGAAATTTTCGGTTTATCAACCACGCCAGTGCAAACCCGAGTAACACCTGAAAAAAAAGCGTCCAGAAAAGAAAGTGGGCGGTTGCCTGCATCGACAGCCAGATATCGCTATCGCCGAGAATGCGCTCATAGTTGCGCAACCCGATGTATTTAACCTCACGATTTATCCGGTTGGCTTTGTAGTTGGTGAAGCTTAGATTGATAGTCCACAACAGCGGAAAAATATTGATCGCCAACAACAGGAATATCGTCGGTCCAACAAACACCCATGCAATGGCTCGATCGGACAAGCCCTTGATTTTGCGCGCGACACGCGCAGGCGTTTTCCTGGCGAGGCGATCTACCGTCTTGTCAGACATGCCGCGTATCCATTAGGGATGAGTCGAGAGGCCCGACTATAAGCGTCGGGCGACGGGATGATTGCTTGATCGGCGGTTCGCTGGAACCACCGATCAGTTGCTACTGCTAGAGCTTGCCTTCGTCTTCGAAGACTTCTGTCCAGTCTTCAATCAGTTTGTCCAGTGCTTCCTGTGCACTGCCCTGATCAGCGACGACGTAGTCGTGCACCCGCTTCTGCATAGCCAGCAGAAGTTCAGCGTAGGCAGGCTCCTGCCAGAAATCCTGCACGTTTTCCATTGCTTCAAGGAAGTCACCGGCAAACGGAGCACTGTCTTTAAACGTATCGCTGTTTAACACAGAGTTATGCGCCGAGTAGCCACCCATGCTCCACCACTGGGCCTGTACATCCGGGTTTGAGAACCACTTGATGTACTCCAGTGAAGCGTCTTTCTTCTCGGAGTAAGAGACTACTGAAATACCCTGGCCGCCTAGCGTCGAACCTGGCTGGTTTTGCGGCGGATTAACAAAGAAGTCAATCTTGTCGCCGCCGGTATTAGCATCCGCATAGAGACCCGGAAAGAACGCAAACCAGTTCATCGCCATGGCCACCTGGCCGGACTTGAACGCATCCAGACTTTCACCCATATAGGAGTTGGTATAGCCCGGAGGGGTCGCCGTTTTGTAGAACTCTTTATAGAACTCCAGCGCCTCAACCGCTTCGGGTGAATTTACCGCACCTTCCATGTCGTACTTGCCCGGCGTGTTTTCATACTTGAAACCCCAGGGATAGAGCGCGCTGGTAGCACCCATGGTGATCCCTTCTGATCCGCGTTCGGTAAAAATAGCAGCGCCGTAAACCGTCTTGCCGTCTATTTCACGGCCCTGAAAAAACTGCGCAATCTTCAGAAGTTCTTTCTGCGACTTAGGCTCACCGAGTTCTTCACCCGTAACCTCTTTGTAGGCTGCCTTGATGTCATCGCGACCGAACCAGTCCTTGCGATAAAACCAGCCGTTGGCGTCCCCCATTGCGGGCAGCGCATAGTAGTTTGGAGAGCCCTTGGGCCAGGTCGAATAGGCATAGACTGTGGCAGGTGCAAAGTCGTCCATGCTGATGCCTTCCTTGTCAAAGAAGTCATTGAGCTTGACGTAGTGGCCATTCTCGGCGCCACCACCGATCCATTGGCTGTCACCGATCAGCAAATCACACAGTTTGCCGCCCGAGTTCAGCTCGTTGAGCATTCGGTCCGCGAAATTCGGCCATGGCACAAATTCGAAATTCATCGTGTGCCCGCTCTGTGCTTCAAAATCTTTGCTGAGTTCCACCAGCGCATTGGCAGGATCCCACGCCGCCCAGCAAAGCGTCAGATCGTCAGCCTGTGAAGTATTGGCTACCGCAGCGGCCGCCAGAGACAATACCCCGACAGATGCCAGCTTCAGTTGATTCATAATTCCTCCGAATATGTAGGTGATGTTTGACATCAAAACAAAGCCTGGACAACACGTCGATTCCAGCTGCCTGCAGTCTAGATGACTAACGTACCTCAAGTCCAACTATTTTTGAGGTACGCACGTCATTCAGAGGGCAGACGGACAGATGACAGAAGACGGAAGTAAAAAACAGGATTCGATCAGACACACACGCCCGGGTTAGTATCTTTAGATGCGCCCCACTATTCATTTCGAAGGTCTTCCCGGCTCCGGGAAGACCACTGCTTCCGGGCGGTTTTGTGCAATATTGAGGAGCAACGGCATCGACGCGAGCTGGTCGCTGGAGGAAGCGTCTAACCACCCTGTTATGCGCAATGAACAGCGCGCACTTTCTCGTGAGCATGATTTTCCGCAGATTTGTCTGGACGCCTGGCTGACCTTCCTCAAATCATCAAACAGCACAGTAGTGTTGGACGGATATGCCCTTCAGAGCACCGTACGCCTGCTTTATGCAAACTGTATCGCAAGAACACAGATAGAAGACTATTTCAACAGATGGCAAGAGCTGGCGCCTGAAACGACACTGGTTTATTTCCCGGTGGAAAATCCAGCACAACACTACGACGTCGTTTTAGCAGAGCGTGGGGATGAGTGGGCACGCAAGCTCTACACTTATGTAGAACGTACACCAACAGGTGTTGCTAATCGTCTACAGGGAAGAACGGGCTTTGTGGAATTTTGGGCAAATTACCAGCAGCTTTGCCTTGAGCTTTTGAATCGCGCTTATGTACATGTGCATCTCATCAAATCCCGTTCATGGAACGACGATGATTTAAAAGTGCTGGCTACTCAAACAGGCCTTTTACCCGATGGGCTGTAACGGGCACCCTGAGCCTCCTTCAAATACGACCATACATGACACTCGAATACAGGACGTCCTGGAACATACCGGGATCCAGGGCTATACCGTCCGAGGCTCCGGCTCACTGCCAGCCGCAAACACACCACAATTCTTTTAAATCATCCCTGGCCAGCCTATTGCAAAACCATCCCACACACACTATCATGTCATGACATTTAAACTTTATCGCTCCAACCCTGATTCATGAGATGGCAAATAATCTTTATGTTTTCTACCATTTCGTTGTTGCGAATTCCATTTTTCATAGACAAGTACGCCTTGCCTTCCAACGGATCATTTTAGTATGACTTGTATCAGCAGAACTGTCCTGACATCAGTGTGCACATTTTTGTTAGTCGCGTGCAGTAGTAATGGCAGCGATATAGATGTGGAAGAAGTTACTGCGGGAAACGACACGCCTACCGATATAATCAGTGACACCGATGATGATACTGAACATGAAATTATTGAAATATCAGATCCCGTGATAGTCGATTCAGGGACTCAAAGACTCACATTCAACGACAATCAACAAGAACTGAATGCAGATATATCAACGAGTAGTCAGTTCGCGATAACCAATGACAATAGATATCTTTTGTTTTCCACTACGGCGAGTAACGTTCTAGCCACTGGCGATAGTGCAGACAGTTTTACCGATGTATATTTAAGAGATACTGTTGCGGGTTCCGTCACAAAGATCAGTCAGGCTATTGCTGACCGCAGCAACGATGGCAGAAGCCTCAGCGAGGATATTAGTGACGATGGCCGGTATTCCGTTTTTACCAGCTTCTCAACAGGCATCCATCCAGAGGCCAACGGCAGCAATCAGGTCTACTTGTACGACGCGTTGTCACAATCCAGTACATTAATCAGCCGTACTCCGACCGGAGATGCCGGAAGAGGAAACTCGGATAAGCCTTTTATAACTGCAAACGGAGATACGATAGTCTTCACTTCTCGTGCTCAAAACATTAACCGTGCTTTCAGTGGAAGAACGGCTTCTATTTTCACCTATGACGTCGCCACCGGAATAACTACCGAGCTTGAGCTAGAGCCTCTGGCTAACAATCTTCCTTTTGTCACAGGAATCGATGTTTCTCCGGACGCACGGTTTATCCTGTTTAAGACCATCTCTGGCAACACCCCTCACTATTTTGTAATTGACCGTACCACAAACAATTTAACCGCAGTTCCAGACGACATCACCTCAGAATTTGGACTGAGGATTAGTGACAACGGGCGATACCTGATCGCCCAAAATAGCGACTCCACAGAAAGACCTGTTGTATGGATCGACCTGCAACAAAACATCAGGGTAGAACCGGATATAGATACTCTGGTGCCAAATTGGGCCGGACCCGAGTTTAGACAGACAGCGAGCCCTGAGGAAATAAGCGCGGACGGTCAGACAATTTTGTACTACGGCGTTCTTTTCGACGGGCAATCACCGGTCACTTCAGACAATGTCTACTGGAATATTTATGCATTAGACATCACTCAACGAGACGCAGTGCTTGTTAGTCGCGGTATCGATCAAAATGGCGGAAATAATCGAAGTATTTACCCGCAGTTTTCAAATAACGAACAATCCATCGTTTACTATAGCGACGCGAGCAATCTCGTGGCAGGTGATAACAATTTCCACAGTGACGTATTTACTACATCTCTTCAGTATGAAAAACAGGGAAACAAGACAGCAGTGGAAACGTTCTATCTGTATAGATGATCGTATTTTGCAAGAAGCGCTTGTTTACTGAAAGCACTCTCCGGCACGTTTGATGTGACCGGGGAAAACAGACGATATTTAAAGGCAGGAAACACAGGTCGGCCTGCATTTTGCGTAGCTCTGTCTACCTGGTGTTATGTTTTTTGCAGGTACTGTTTGCTCGTACTGTGTCGACTGGTACCGTTTTTGGTGCCTTACCCGGGGCTTTGAGATCCAGAAACGCCAGCGATCGATGGAGCGATGAAAACAACAATGCCAAACCCTGGTGTTGCATAAAATTCCGACCCGGAACCGCTGCGTTGCCTCTATACCTGCATCCAGAGCGCTGCATTCACTTCTTCTGAATTTCACCTGAAAAAAGTGTTAAATCATTGTTTATTTTTCTGTTGTGTGCCGCAGCACCGGCGGTAGTACGGGGGAAAAAATTAACAAAGTCAGGCGCAAGGCGATTCATATCGCTGACCCCCCAATTGTAGAGTCTCTGGAAGACAGGGTTCTTTTTTCAGCCGACATCCTGGCCGGCCTGCTCCCTGTTGTGCCGGAAATCGAGGCGGCCTACCCGGCTTCATCAATATTACCAAACACCGGGACGTCTGGCCTGACTGGCAAGACCGACGGTCTGGTGACACCTGAAACTTCCACTATTTCAGTTAAGGGTTCCGCTCCTCCTCCTGGTCACCACTCCAACCAGGGTGACCAGCAACGAGCTGATGACACCCGGTTCTTTGACCCTCTGGACATCACATCCCTGGAGCCTGCAGCATCAGGTCCAAAGCAGCTGATCGTCATAGATAGCGGAATTGACAATGCGGATCAGCTTATTGACGATCTGCGGCAGAACAAGGGAGTTAACGCAGAGGTCCTGCTACTTGATAAAGCACAAGACGGGATTGAACAGATTAGCAAAACACTCCTGACCGAAGGTCGCAAAATTTCCGGTCTGCATATAATTTCGCATGGCGATAAAGGTGAGATCCGATTGGGGAACACTGTCCTCACGACATCCGGTTTACATCAATTCGCAAATCAGATTGAGTCATGGAAGCAGGGATTGGCTAATGACGCAGACATACTGCTCTACGGTTGCGAACTTGCCGGAAACGAGTCTGGCGAGAACCTGGTAGATGCCATTGGCGCACTAACCAACGCCAGCGTTGCTGCAAGTGACGATCTGACCGGGCACAAAGACCTTGGAGGCGACTGGGATTTCGAATATTTTTTTGGAACTGTTGAAACCGACGTAGCGTTTAGCCGTACGATTCAATCGACCTACATGGGCACGTTTTCCACTGATCAGTGGTTTGATCGGGCAACAGGAATTCCAATAGCTAATCCGAACTCCACTGACAATATCTACGTTGGTGATGCCAGTGATAATGTACCAGGCAATGCGGCTCAAGGCGACGATGTACTCTACGGCCACGCTGGAAACGATATTCTGGATGGTGGCCTGGGTAACGACATCATCCTCGGAGGTACAGGTAACGACATACTCACCGGTAAAGGCGACAACGATATCCTGAGTGGTGGAACCGGTGACGACATTATCGAGGCCGGGACAGGCAATGACATCGTGATCGCTGGTGGTGGCGATGACATTCTTGAAGGAGACGGCGGCGATGACAGGTTCTTGTTGACTGGCGCCCAGGCAGGAGATGTGATCTCAATTCATGGCGGCAATGAACTTGACACGATCGACCTCAGTGAATTCGGTGCCGCGAACGTTAATGAAATAAATGGCTCGACAATCGAAGTTACGGTCAGTGGTGGAACGTTCACTATCAATCACAATGCGGTGGAAGAGTTTATCTACTCAGCCGCTGACGGAAACCAGGCTCCTGACGCGGATGCCGGACCGGACGCGATCGTTGCACCCGGTGCAACAGTCGAACTTACGGCTGCGGATAGTTCAGATCCTGAAGGCGCGCCGCTTTCCTATCAGTGGCAGCAATTATCGGGCGAGTGGGTAACGCTCACTGGCGCCAGCACCGCCAGTGCCTCTTTTACCGCTCCATTGACTCTCGGTGAGCTTGTCTTCGCTGTGACCGTGAGTGACGGTGTCTCATCGGACATCGACATCGTGACCATTCAGAGCGCAAACATTAGTGCGCCGACAAATCTGTCCAGCGGCATCGATTTGAACGCAGGCGAAGGAGACGATGCCTACCTGCTATCCCGGTCCGGCTTATCACAAGACCTGACCGAAACGACCGTCGAGATTCGCTTTCAGGCCGATCAGGCACAGAACGGCAGTGAGCCAACCTTTATTTCCTATCATAACGGCAGCGAAGATGAATTTTCGCTGACGATTGACGGGCCGTCAGGAGGCCTGGAACTGGACTTTGGTTCGGGCGGCAATGCTGCGGTTGTGATTGCTACTTCGATCGACTATCGGGCCACCCTGCTCGACGGCAGTGTGCACACCC
>CAYPCS010000034.1:199-51268 GCA_964409275.1 uncultured Granulosicoccaceae bacterium | reverse complement strand
AATCTCGTCAGCTGTTTTTCTTCGCTTTTTGCACGGTAGTGGTCAGTAGCGCTACTGCACAAACTGCCACCATAGATGTGACCAGTGCCGACTGCGCCGCCATGAACGATAGCGTTGCACTGGATGAACAGTCAATTTCTATGCGGATGTCCTGCTACAGTCGGGACGTAACGCGGTTAAATGACCTAATCGATCATCTACTCTCGGAACGCACTGACCTCAGACAGCAAATCGCCAACGTTAATCCCCGGCTTGACACCTACAAGCAACAACTCGCTGATCGGCAGAACTCGATTCAGGCGCTGGAAGAACGCACAGCAGATCTGGTCAATCAAACCCGCACGCTAATTAGAGAGCGCGAAGAACTCAGAGAGCAGCTTGTTGGCCTGTTGTCAGACGGACACACACAGGATCTGTCACGAGAACCCGATGACGAATTGTTTGACAGTTTTTCGCAATCCTATATTAAGCTGTCCACCGAAAACGCAGCTCTGCGGGATAAGCTTGCCGAGGTTGACAGCGGTAGAGATTCACTCCGACAGGAGACCGTTCGGCAAAAAGGCAGGATAACAGCGCTCGGAGATGAAATTCTTGTTTTACAACAAACGATCGCTGACCTGAACACCAGTCGACAAAAACTTGCGGGCGATATAGAGAATACCAGCAAACACATGGCTGGCATGAAGAATCAGCTTCTCGAAAACGCTATGCTTTCCCAACGACAGGGCGAACGAGTTGCAACGTTACAGCGTGATGTAAAAGTACTGAATGAACAGCGGGACTCGCTCCAGGCTGAGCTTTCTTCGGCTGAGAAGGAGCAACAGGCTACAGTCGAAAGTTTAAACACGGAGATTGAATCACTTACACAGAAAATCGATTCGATGACCAGTGAGCAGGCAGCCATGACAGCCAGGGTAAACGAAGCAACTATTCGCTCGCAAGCCTCTATTGGAGCGAGAGACAAACAAATACAGTCACTGACCAGGCAACTGGATCAACTTTCAATTGACCAGGCACAGTTGATCGAAAAAAGCACCACTGCTGAACAGAATTTTGTCAGTCAGGCGGAATCAAAAGAGCTTGAAATAAACCGACTGGACGGAGTTATCCGCACCATAAAAGCACAGCTACTGGAAGGCGCACGGTCAGAGCAAAATCAGCAGGAGGAACTTGCATCACTCAAAGCACAACTATTAAAGAGCCGACAAGAACGCGAGCAACAGGAAGCCGCGCTTGCGAAGGCTACCTCAAAACATCTTGCCGTCGTTGCAAAAATGAAATCGGGCAATACCAGACTGGAGCAACAAATAAACTCGCTGACTAGCGAGCGCGACGAACTGGACGCATCAATCAACCACACATCTATTAGTTTTCAGGCCACTGTTGCTGCCAGGGATAAGAACATATCCAGCCTGAATGAGAAGCTTAAGCAGCTCACCGAATCCCGAATGCAGTTGAGCGAGAAAGTTGTTGCCGCGGAATCCGCCTATAGCAATGCAAAGCGGGCTCATGAACTCAAAGCCGCGGAACTTACCGCGCAGATAAACCAGCTCTCTGCAGAACGCGACGGCCTCGCTGGTAAGCTCAGTAACAACGATACAGTTCTGGCCAATCTAAAACAAAACTCATTGAAGAGTAACGCACAAATAGAAAAACTGGACGAACAGGTTGCAACCCTCACCAAAGAGCTGGGTGATGCACGCCGGCAATCTCAATCCCTGCGCGACAATATCGTCGCCAGCAGTGAACAACACAAAGACACCATTTCCGGTCTAGACTCAACAATCAAAGACCTGCAATCATCCATCGCCAGAGCCAGCGCTGAAAAAAACGAGCTGCGTCAGCAAATGCAATTAAATTCGGATAGCGCGGAGCAAACTCTGCAACAGCAGTCCGGGAAGTTGGATCAGTACAGCCGTGACATAGAAAACCTGCAATCCCGCCTTACCGACATAACTGAACAGCGAGATCAACTGATCTCGAGCAACGAAACGGAAGCAGCCAAAAGTGCCAAACTGACGGACGAAGTAGCCCGACTCTCGACCCAATTGAGTTCCCTGCAAGGCGAACGAGACAAACTCGCCGCCGAATTGAATGTTGCCCGACCGGAAATGGTATCCATCAAGGCAAGTCTGGCAAGCGCCAACCAGGAAAACGCAGAATTATCCGACGACATCGCCAAACTGCAGCAACAGCTGGAAACGGTGAATACCGATGTGCTGACACTGCAACAGGCACTCGACTTGAGCACCAGTGACAAAGTTACAGCCGCTCAAAAAGTAGCCACACTGGAAGGCGATGTGATTACACTTGAGTCGATGCTGAAGCAAAGCCGAATGAGCAATGAAACCACCTCCTCCAATCTGTCGCAGGTGCGCGCAGAGCTCGGTGCATCGAAGAACCGCCTCACTAAAAGACAGCAAGAACTCGATGCGCTTATAGCAGAAAAGGCAGCGTTACAAAAAGCCTACAAAGACTACAACGACCAGTCTCAAAAGCTAGCGGTGACTATTCAGGATCAGCTGCGCGACGATGGCCAGGATACCGTGGAAGTCACTGCTCGCGATGATCAGACTATCGCGATAAAAGTCAGTTCGAATCAACTCTTTCGAACTGGCAGCTCAATTCTTACTGACACGGGTCA
Source organism: uncultured Granulosicoccaceae bacterium (assembly GCA_964409275.1). Taxonomy (GTDB): domain Bacteria; phylum Pseudomonadota; class Gammaproteobacteria; order Granulosicoccales; family Granulosicoccaceae. Next base: position 48,624 of record CAYPCS010000034.1, on the reverse strand, counting down.
GTCAGTATTGGCAAGTGTGGGTAGTACGTTTGGCACCATTAATAACCGAAAAATAATGATTGAAGGCCATTCCGATAACGTACCACTGGGTGAGAAGCTTTCAGTAAAATTCAAGGACAACTGGGGTTTATCCATGGCACGTGCGCTTTCCACAGCAGGCTTTCTAACCGAGCGTTCGGGAATTCCGGCCGAACAAATAAGTGTAAGCGGTTTTGGTGCCAGCAAGCCGGTTGGCGATAATTCGACCAGCGAGGGTCGGCAACTGAACAGGCGTGTGGAGATCTTGCTGTTACCGACAGGAAATCAGGTAGCGAGCTCTAATGGAAACAAGGAAACGACGCAGTAATTGTTTGCAGTGAAAAGCGTTCCGGGGGTAATGTAGCCGCTGATTATTAGGCTAATAACGGGAATCAGCGGTGACAGAATGTTCAGCAATGGCACCGGAGTCGGAGTTTGTTCGTATTGAAGTTTCAAAACCCGCCAGACCTACACCGCCCCAGGCAACCACAGTGCCGTTACTTTTAAGTGCAATACTGTGATACTCCGCCGCGAAGATATTAACCACACGCTCCAGGTTTTTCGGCACGACACACTGCTCAAACTTGTTGCATCCCCAGGCAACTACGGCTCCGTTACCACGCATAGCAATGCTGTGACGCCTGCCGGCAGCAATCATCACCACATCCGTTAGCGTTTCAGGCACGTGACTTTGGCCATAGCGGTTCATTCCCCAGCCGACCACATTGCCATCCGCAGTCAACGCCAAACAGTGGTGGCGCCCCGCACAGACCGCAGTTACATCACGCAAGCCAATGGGAACATCAAGCTGGCCATAGGTGTTGCTACCCCACGCTATAACTTTCCCGTCCTGTTGCAATGCAACGCAATGGTAGCCACCCGGCGCTACAGAAACGACGTTTTCAAATTGCTGATGATTGTCTGGGATCATACGTTACTAATAGACCAACTGACGCTTTGGCCGATATCCGGCTGCTGTTTGCCGCGTTTGGGAAATTTTCTTTCCATGGTCTGCAACCCGCCTAGTAATTCGCTGGCTGAAAACTCATGTCACTCGCACCTGACAGCATGCCAGACAGACCCGGAGATTAGAATGTAAAGACTCGCCACTCTGGCAGGGTTTACATTTGTACACAAATGACCCTTCTGGACGGCTGTAGCACCAATAAACGGTCACCCTGTACAAGCAACAATGATGCGGGGTTGACTGATAGTGAAATTCTATTGGCGGTTTTCTGCCCGGACTTATTCGCGATGTGGTACCGATCGCTTTATCGTGGCCGGTTTTGAGGTGCAAACCCGGAAAACCTGCCCGTGTAGGCTTTGGCACCAGGGAGCTGATAGCCGCAGACTCGGCTACTGGTCAAAGATTGACTCACCAGGGCCTCGACCTGTTTCACCGCAGCACATACGCCATCGATAACAGGCAAGCGGTATTGTTGCGCAAGACTCCGGGCCAGATCAGCCATTCCGGCACACCCCAGCACGATGGCCTCCGCACGATCCTGTTCAATCGCGGCGGTAATTTCGCTTTCAATAAGCGATCGTGCAGAGGAAGTACTGTCTTCCAAATCCAGAACAGGGACATCGCTTGCTCGCACACTGACGCATCTCCGCTCAACCCCGTATTTGCTCATCAAATGACGCAGGGCAGGTACAGATCGTTCGAGGGTAGTCACCACGGAAAAGGAATTGGATACCATCGATGCCGTTAGCACAGCTGCTTCACACAGCCCGACAACAGGCCCGTTTGCTATGGATCTTGCTGCATCGAGTCCAGTGTCGTCGAAACAGGCAATCACGTGCCCGTCAACTGACGCGTCAAGAGCTACAATTTGTTCGATCATACCGGGCACTGAAAAGACCTCGTCATAGTACCCTTCAATGCTCTCCGGGCCGTACTCGGGCTGACTGTGAACCACCTCGGTATCCGCTGCGCAAACAGTACGTGCTGCCTCAGCCGCTTTTTGCGTCATGGAAGCAGTTGTGTTTGGATTGACCAGGTGAATTTTCATAGTCGCTTTTCTGCGGTGGCTACGGATAATCGCCCGCACCAAACTACAACAATAATTTGTTTTGCAATAGCTCTGGTGGCGCACCAGGAACCGGATGCCCGGCTATCACGATTATCCATCTCACGATAATCCCTCTCACAAAGGGAATTTCGATTGGACAAAAAAAAGGGGCAACGTCTATGCGCTGCCCCACCCCCAATCGATGTGTGCCACTATTTACCCTGTAGTACCCATGGGCAATACCATGCCAGAGGCTGGACTATCTTCCTTCCGGCTTGCCCGGCACACCTTGATTTGTGAGCGCAAGTGTATCATTTGTCACAAGTTTACTCTAATTTTATTTATGCACACAGTAAACGTAAAGATCATGATACAGTTCCGAAAAACACCCGCTGTGGCAATCCACTATCCGATGCTAACAGGCGCGAATTCCTGGTTCGTCGATCACAATGGAGAAACTTGTGTTACTTGAAATAAGCGGTGAACGCACGGGCAACATCACCATGTTTGGCGATGTTGCGACTACCTTACTGAAGATGATGGGCCAAAGCGGTCAACCTGAGGGCGCGATACGGGAAAGTGATGTCCCGGCAGCACTCGCTTCCTTAACAACAGCACTCGACAAGCTCCCTGCTGATCAAACCAATACGAGCAATAGCAGTGACGATGAGCCGGCTGTAAGTCTGAAAACACGTGCAAGCCCGTTACTGAAGTTGCTGGAACAGAGCATTGAAAAGGGCGGTTACGTGATGTGGAAACCTCTGTAGTATCCGCCGCTATAATCTATATAGATTGCCCGGAATCCTGAAGAGCCAGTGACGCTACAAATCAGTGATCTGGTAATCTATATTCGGGTTCTCTGAAGCCTCGATAAAGCCTGACAACAGTCCATGAAGCGAATAACCCTATAGCACCGGCTGTGAAATATACAGCCGTATCTCACCCGGCTTCAGCAATAAACCTGCACTCGCGTTTGAGCAGCGGTTGCTGAAAATCGTCAAATTGACTACCACTGTATTTAACCGCGTGAGCAAAGACTTGCGTGCTGTTAAAAAAGACGCGACCACCATCCTCTATGCGCCAGCCTCCGGCAAGCGCCAAAGCAGATTCGTCAGGTCCGGACAACAACCTGCCATCAGAGTGAAACCGGTAGACTATCTCGCCACCCGACTTGCTATCACTTCCTGGTGCCCAAAACCCCAGGTTAGTATCCGGATCAATTTCATATCGAACAGTTTGGCAACGCCATTCAGTGTTGGCCAGGAATGCATGATCAAGCCCGGAAAAAACCGCTTGCTTGTCGAGATCGAGATCAGATTGCTGGTAGTCCACCTGAACCACCGACGCATCGCTATGTGCGCGCGCCAGACAGCGTTCATTCGCTCCGCTAACCCACCGGCTATCTTCGGTTCCGGCCAGTGTTTGCGGGCATGCGATCACACACCAGTCACCACGGTTTAGCGCCCAGCCCGTTGGAGTTCCGGGCACCGTGGTTGCGCACACCGGCGCTACTATTCTTTTTAGCTGCGTACTCCGTGCCGGTGTAGCCCTGGACTGGGAGATCAAATCTGCCAGCTTTGCTTCCTGTGCCGCTCCGCCAGTTGTTCGGTCACTGAAATCCGGTGCCGATCCCGCACACCCCGAAAGCAACATTACAACCATCAGGCCAGGTTGTACTAAAAGAGATTTAATTATGTTCTCCCAAAACGATGTTGCACAGTCTTCATCATAACAGGCACAAAAAACCCTGCCATAGCAGGGTTCGTTGCATTTACGCCAGAAGGCATCAGGTAACAGCTATACCGTTACCCGCTATAAGATGGTGTCAGTCCACTCAAGGCCGCTCGCAAACCGGCAGGTTGAATACATCTACAACCCCGTATGGCGAAAACATGTTTGGCGGGCTGTCACTGAGCTCGTCCACATCATCCGCGAGGACCTGTAGTCCGAATTCGTACTCTGCTACCGCTTCGGTACCAAGCGCCTGCACTCTGGCCGTAATCAGTACGTCGAACCACAAGGCATTGCTCTGGGGGTAGGCGAGTGAGAAAAAACCAACGCCATTGCTATCGGTTGTTATCTGCCCCCCGATAACGGTTGGCAAATTGACTAAATCCTCATCCACAAGCGCCGGATCTCTTGGGTCAAGTATACCGTTTGCGTTGACGTCTTCATTGATATCCAGTCTGCCATTGCCGTTGGTGTCTTCTCCGGCATCCAGAATACCATTGCTATTCAGATCTTCCTCGATCGAGTTTTCCAGCACACGATTGCCGTTTTTGTCCTCTGAAACGCATGAGTACGAGTAACTGAATTGCTCAAAATTTTCAAACAGTTCGGTGAAACCTTCAACATACTCAGTAGCTGGTCCCCATGCATCAGCCTCGTTATCTCCATCGGTATCAACCGGTACCATGCGACCGTAACGATAGATAGTCGGCACCATGCTGACCAGAATTGTCGCATCTGGTACGGGTCGACCTGCACCATCGGTCACCTGGATTATACCGGCCTTACGATAGCGCGTATCAGTATCAGCTTCTGACAGATCACCGGCCAGTCCGATAATCACATTGAGTTGCCGCTCGGTTACCGTCATTCTTGTCGACTCGGAAACATCAGGCTCGTCAGAAGCGGTTGCCACAATTTCTATTTCATCGATTTCCGTGGACAAACTGCCAGCTGTAAAGGTAATTCTCGCACGACCGTCTGAATCAGTTACCGCTGTTACCGGTGACAGCACACCACCTTTTAGATCAGGACTACTAAATTCTACTACTACGTCTTTAACCGGATTGCCAAAATCGTCAGTAACTACGGCAGACACAGTACTCGGATTTCCGGTGGCAACACTGGCTGGAGCTGCACCCACATCAATCTGTGCAATATCAAACGCGACAAACTCAACATCGAATTGTGAAAAAGGATCTGAATCGATGGCATCGGCAAACGCAATTGTGGCAGGCCCGGCGCTGTTTGACTTGATCTCTATTGTCGCTATGCCATCCGCATTCGTAAACGCAGTCGCGCTACTGGATCCCGGTCCGGTATCACCCAGAGCTCTTACCAGACCGGCTGTGATCGAGAATTTCAGGCCTTCCCCATCAACCGGTTCACCGCTGCTTCTCCACTCTATCTGCAACGGCCAAAAAGAATCCACTTCCAGCGCATCATAGTCCTCAGGGGCAACAACATTAAGTGTATCTGCTGCAACCTTTATCGAATGGCTTGATGTGACGGTACCTTGAAGGGCAGATACGCTAATGACGTCATCTCCGGCTTCACTACCTACGACAACCAGTGCCTTACCCGACGCATCGGTATTCGTGCTACCAATACTAAGGGTATTACCGGCACTTGAAGTAATAGAAATCTGTTCATTGGAAATAGGCTGATCGTTACCCCCTGTCAGGGTAATTTCAAGTTCCGCCGTATTGCCATTGACGAGTGCGGTCGGCCCAGCCACTGACAGTGCGCTGCCACTGGTAGTAATAAGCACATCGCCTTCTTCTTCATCAACAGTCGCAACCACCGTGATGGCCTGGTTTCTGTAGTCACCGGCAAGACTGAGTTCCGCTGTCGCCTGGCCGGCCTCATTGGTCACTGCCGAAATATTTTGCAACACACCGCCGGTGGAAGAGAACTGCACATCTTTACCGCTGAGTACGCGGTTACTTTCGTCAGTGACAAGTGTCGTAATACGAGCAATGTCATTACCACCAGTCTCTATCGATGACTCATTGCTGATTACCCGAACTTTCACCGGGGTGTCCAGATTCTGTACACTATCAACCACGCCAAGTGGAAAATTGTCACTGACAAAATTTGAAAACGCAGACGCGGTAATTGTATCGGGACCCGCAACTGTGCTCACTGCAACGGCTGCGACGCCAAGCGCGTTGGTGACAACGGAATTCTGGCTGAAAGTATTGCCTGCATCAGAGCTGAATGATACTGACTGATTCGGTATAGGTAATCCGTCTCCGGCCAGAAGTGTGAACTCCAGATCGGCGGTTTGGCCGATGACCAGGTCTGACGGTGCTTCCATTTCTAGTATGGTACCGGTTGCTGCGACCAATACGGTGGCCGTATTCTCCCCGATGGTAGCGGTCACTGTGATGTTGCGATTTCGATAGTCACCGGCAAGATTCAGTTGCGCTGTTGCCTCGCCTGACTCTGTTGTTTCCGAAAGTATATTTTGCAATACCCCGCCATCGGATGAAAACACCACTTCCTGTCCAGAGACAACACGATTGTTATCGTCGGTGACTATGGCCGTTATCTGCGCAGTATCACCTGCACTACCAGTTATCAGTGTTGGGCTAGAACTGAGAATGCGCACCTGGGACGGCGCGGACTGGGCGGCGCCAATGTCAAGGGAACCATCGGTCCCTGCATTCGCCCCGTCAGTAGAATCCGTGGCATCATCAGAGCGACTTGAGCACCCGGTTGCCACCATCGCCGCCAATAAAACCAAAGGTATTAATTTGTTCATTGTTGTTTTCTCGGAACCTATACCTGCAAACCGCAACACATTCATCGTCATTCGAATCAATACTTGCCAAAGTAGTGATGAAAGCCAATACCGATTGATTCGACCGGCTCCGTACCACCCATATAGAAATATTCTATGTTCAGAGCGGTACGATCACTGCCAAACAAATTCAGTCCGACGGCCACCGCTGCACCCGCTTGAGTACCAGCATCAACCACGTCACTGTGAACACGAAGCGCTGCACCAACTGACGCGTACGCCATGATGTTGTTGCTCCACGTGTAGTGGTAACGCAGCATACCCGCCGTGTAGTTACTGACAGGATCCTGAATCAAACTGTTTGCATCATCAGAACCGACTCCGAGCCTTGCTTCCACCGCCAGGCTGTTTGAAAGGACGTAGCCAAATGTACCGTTTATGGTGCTCATGTCCTGACCGGCACCGGTTTCACCATCTATATCACTATTGGAAATCAACAGGCCAAGGTAGTAGTCGGATTTATTCCAGCCTTTCAGGAAATCCAGCGGACCAGCTTGTGCGGCACAAGTTGTTGCCAGAAATACCGCAGTGGTCACGAGTGTCTTTTTCATCGAGGATCTCCGCTCTCTGTCTATTCGGTTTTATCTATTAGTAACCGGTCCTGTGGCCGGGATATTGCCGGCTGGCAATATGCTGCAGGAACCGTCACTCTCCCCGTTGGGACGGCAAGGACGCCGCCAAACTTTAGAGTAAACTTCCACTGTTCACGTCAAGGTTCGTGTTTTTTATACAAAACACTCGAATAACTACACTCCGTATCAACTGCCAATTAATCGACATGCTGAACTACAAGCGTTAATTGATCGCAATTAACCGGGTAAACCACACGACATATACTGCGCATCGTCTCTCCCGGAATTGCCAATCAAGTGACCCTGAAAATCCCCTATCTGATTGCCATCAGCATTGCGGCCACCATCATTTTTCACCTTGCGAGCCCGCCAGGTCTTAGTGCTGCACCAGTAGTTACTCTGGAGTCACTCGACGGTCAACGCTTCGACCTTGCAAAGTCGGCTGGCAAAACTCGTCTTGTGAGTTTTTTTTCACCGGATTGCCCGATAAGCAAACGCGACGTAGCAACGTTGAACGCAGTTCACCATCAAAGCACTAGTGAGGTTGAGGTTATCGCTGTGTCAATGCCGTACGACAGCTCGCATGCGGTGAAAGAATTTGAAAAAAGCAGCGAGATTGATTACGCGGTTTCGCTGGACACAGACGGTGAGATCAGTCGGGCATTCCCGGAGGTACGCTTTACACCAACGACCTTTCTGATCGACAGCGAAGGGGAAATTATCTGGCGCCACACCGGCCGCCTGATGCCGAAAAACCTGAACCGTGAGATCGCAAACGCCATTCAGACGCTCTCAGTGGAATAAGTTACGCCGAGAGGCACTACCGAAAAAACGGGCAACAGTTGCACCTTCGCGATTAACCAGGTTCAGACCCGTCCGGAAAAAGAAGCGGGGCCAATTCCTCGAGCGCGCCACGATAGACATCGCGTTTGAAAAAAATCACTTTTCGCATTGGTAGCCAGTAGTCGACCCACTCCCAGCTGTCGAACTCGGGCCGTTCGCTGTGATCGAGCTTTACGTGGGATTCATCACCGATAAGACGTAGCATGTACCAGATCTGTTTCTGCCCGATACATAGCGGGCTTTGGTGTTTTCGAATGTAGCGAGACGGCAACCGATAGCGCAACCAGTTGCGTGTGCAACCCATGATTTCCACATCAGTACGCAGCAATCCGGTTTCTTCCTGAAGTTCCCGGTACATCGCCTGTTCCGGGGTCTCGGATCTTTTGATACCCCCTTGCGGAAACTGCCACGAGTCTTTTCCGGAGCGCCGTGCCCAGAACACTTTTTCGCTGCCGTCACTGAGGACGATACCTACATTGGGTCTGTATCCATCAGAGTCGATCATGCTGTTACCAGTGAAATTTTCTTTATTGCTTCAGGATTCTTCCACAAACCTTTCGAGGCTTCAACGCGGTTTCCACGAAATACCCGACTTCGTGCCCATGGCTCGCCGTTATCGTAAAACCACTCGCCAGCTACTGTCGTCAGACCAATAATGGCCAAGTCTATTTCAATAAGGCCCTTTACAAGCGCTTATCTGTTGCACCGCCCACTAGGTTTTTGGCAAAGTGACGCCGCGCTGGCCCTGATATTTACCCGCACGATCTGCGTAGCTGGTTTCGCAAAGCTCGTCCGATTCCAGAAACAGCATCTGTGCCACCCCTTCATTGGCGTAAATGCGCGCGGGCAGTGGTGTCGTGTTGGAAAATTCAAGGGTCACATGGCCCTCCCATTCAGGCTCCAGCGGAGTCACATTGACAATAATTCCACACCTGGCGTAGGTTGATTTACCCAGACAAACAGTTAGTACACTTCGAGGAATACGAAAATACTCAACCGTTCGGGCCAACGCAAAGGAATTGGGAGGAATGATGCAAACATCGTTGTTCACGTCCACAAAACTGTTGGTATCAAAGTTTTTCGGGTCAACTACCGCGTGGTTGATGTTGGTAAAGATCTTGAATTCGGCAGCACAACGCACGTCATAGCCATAGCTTGAAGTGCCGTAGGAGATGACTTTCTCATTCGTGTTGCTGTGTCTGACCTGGCCAGCTTCAAACGGCTCAATCATGCCGTGTTCCATCGCCATGGTGCGGATCCAGCGATCAGATTTAATGGACATCCGGTGCCGCCATCAGGTCGATTGAATCACAATGTTGGGAAAGCTGGCGCTGTAGTCTTTTGCCTGTTTGGCTAGTGCCGCTGCCGTTTTTCGCGCAATATCCCGATACCTGGCCGAAATTGCACCGTCCGGATCACTGACCACAGTTGGCTTACCTCCGTCTACCTGCTGCCGAATCGACATATCAAGCGGCAATGACCCCAGCAATTCAATATCGTAGTCATCCGCCATCTGAATTCCACCACCGCAGCCGAAAATCGGTTCCTCATGGCCACATTCACTGCATACGTGAGTACTCATATTTTCGACAATGCCAAGAATAGGCACTTCCACTTTTTCGAACATCTTGAGCCCCTTGCGGGCATCCAGCAACGCTATATCTTGTGGCGTTGTGACAATTACAGCACCACTGACCGGCACTTTCTGCGCGAGGGTTAACTGGGTATCACCGGTTCCGGGAGGCAGATCGATAACGAGATAATCGAGATCTGACCAGTTTGTATCATTTAGCAACTGCTCCAGTGCCTGAGTGACCATCGGGCCACGCCAGATCATGGGTGTTTCTTCATCGATCAAAAAACCGATCGACATGGTCTCGATGCCATAGTTGCACATTGGCTCTATCGATTTGCCATCTGATGATTCAGGCTGCCCCGAGAGACCCATCATGCGAGGCTGACTGGGCCCGTAGATATCCGCATCAAGCAAACCGACGTTGGCACCTTCTGCGGACAAGGCCAGCGCCAGATTGACTGACGTGGTCGATTTGCCAACCCCTCCCTTGCCCGACGCTACGGCGATGATGTTCTTGACGTTTTTCATACGCTTCACACCGTGTTGCACCGAGTGTGCTATCACTTTCGACGTTATATGAATAGACACCTTGTCTATGCCATCAAGTGCGGTAATTCGTGGTGACAGATCGGCACGCATTGCCTCGTGAATTCCATTGCAGGGATAAGGCATTAGCAGATCAATCTCTACTTCAGCCGAATTAATTTTTATGTCATTGATGTATTTGCCCGCCACCAGATTTTTACCGGTGTACGGGTCCGTGTATTCTCCAAGCGCCTGCTCAATCGACGCACGATCTGTATTTGCCATCTGTTCCAACCTCCGCGTTCTCAGCGGTTACTGTTAACCATGCGGCAATGATACACCAGCACCAGCTCCGCGGGCGTGCAGATTCAGACCGGGACAAGCGAAAACTCTACCGCAAGACTCGGACAGACGGGTTATAAACGCTATACTCTGTTCCCCGTCGAACTAGCAACGAGTGAAATGAATAACGCTGCCACCGAGGCCAAACCACCTCGGGATATTCTGGTCACAAGTGCCCTGCCCTATGCGAACGGATCGATTCATATCGGTCATATGCTGGAGTACATTCAGACCGATATCTGGACACGCTTCCAGCGCATGTATGGCAACAGGGCGGTGTGGGTCTGGGCAGACGATGCACACGGCACGCCCATAATGCTCAAAGCTCAAAGAGACGGAGTGGAGCCCCAGACGTTGATCGACGCGATGAAAATCGAGCACGAAAACGATTTCGTCGATTTTCAGCTGAGCTTTGATAATTTTCACACAACGCATTCCAGTGAAAACCGCGAGTGTGCCGAGCTAATTTACCAGCGCCTCAAATCTGCCGGCCACATTGCCACGCGTACCATTGAGCAGCTCTACGATCCGGAAGCCGATATGTTTTTGCCGGATCGCTTCGTCAAGGGCAAGTGTCCGAAATGTGGCACCGATGATCAGTACGGCGACGCCTGCGAAAACTGTGCAACAACCTACGACGCGACAGAACTCCTCGATCCTCGTTCTGCGGTTACGGGTGCAACTCCGGTAAAAAAAGATTCAGAACAGTTTTTTTTCCAGCTCAACGACTTTGAAGCCATGTTGCGGGAATGGACCAGCGGTGACCACCTGCAACCGGAAATCAGTAACAAATTAAAGGAATGGTTCGACAGTGGCCTCAACGACTGGGATATTTCCCGAAATAAACCTTACTGGGGTTTCGAAATTCCCGACGCTCCAGGTAAATATTTTTACGTATGGCTCGATGCGCCGATAGGTTATATGGGCAGCCACAAACATCTGCTCGCGGGTGACGATGCCGAGTTTGATCGCTACTGGAGCCCGGATTCCAGTACCGAACTCGTCCACTTTATAGGCAAAGACATTGCCTATTTCCACACACTTTTCTGGCCTGCCGTTCTGCAAGGCGCCGGGTTTCGCAAACCAACGGCTGTCCACTGCCACGGATTTTTAACCGTAAACGGCCTGAAGATGTCAAAGTCGCGAGGCACATTCATCAAGGCCCGCACTTACCTCGATCATCTTCCTCCAGAGTACCTTCGCTACTACTACGCAGCAAAACTGAACAACAAGGTAGAGGATATTGATCTCAATCTGGAAGATTTTGTTGCTCGCGTAAACTCTGACCTGGTCGGTAAAATCGTCAATATTGCCAGTCGCTGCGCCGGCTTCATCACCTCGAGATTCGACGGTGTACTGGCTAGCCAGTTGTCGGACGACGCGCTTTTCAGGGAATCAGCTGCAGCGGCAGAATCTATTGCCAATGCCTACAACAATCGCGAATTCAGTCGAGCTATTCGTGAAATCGTCGCTCTGGCAGACAAGGCTAACCAGTACATCGCCGAACACGCTCCATGGACACTGATTAAAGAGGAGGGCAACGAGGCACAGGTTCAACAGATATGCACACTGGGGATCAACCTGTTCCGCAACCTGGTTATTTACCTCAAACCAGTGTTGCCTGGTATCGCAAGCCAGACCGAATCATTCCTGAACACCGACGCTTTTCTCTGGCAGCACTCGCAACAACCGATGCTCGAAACACCAATAAACAAATTCAAACCAATGATTAAACGCATTGACCCTGAAACTATCGAGGCGATGGTCAACAGCTCAAAGGAAGATCTGCAATCTGAAGAGACAAAAGTTGCCAGTGGCCCGTTAGCTGATGATCCTCTCAGCAGCGAAATTGAATACGATGACTTTGCTAAAATCGATTTGCGGGTTGCGACAATCACGGCAGCCACGCACGTTGAAGGGGCAGACAAACTACTGCAGCTTACCCTTGATCTGGACGGCGAACAGCGAAACGTATTTGCCGGAATCAAGTCAGCGTATGATCCGTCTGTGCTGATTGGCCGACAAACGGTTATGGTGGCAAATCTAAAGCCGCGAAAAATGCGATTCGGGCTGTCAGAAGGGATGGTATTGGCGGCAGGACCAGGCGGCAGCGAACTATTCATACTCACTCCGGACAGCGGCGCCAAAGCCGGAATGCGAGTGAAGTAGGTTTTAGCATGAGTGATATTCTACTAATACTCGCCGCCACGATTCTGGTGAACAATTTCGTATTGGTGAATTTCCTCGGCCTGTGCCCTTTTTTGGGCGTATCACGAAAACTCGACTCTGCTTTCGGTATGGGTCTGGCAACCACCTTCGTGCTAACACTCGCTTCAATCACTAGCTACCTGTTAAACAAATGGGTTTTAATTCCACTCAACCTTGAGTACCTGCGACTTATCTCGTTCATTCTTATAATTGCCACACTGGTTCAACTAACCGAATTGTTTATACGCAAGTCAAGTCCGCTGCTACATGCGCTGCTAGGGCTTTTTCTCCCTTTAATTACGACTAATTGTGCCGTCCTTGGTGTTGCCCTGCTCAGCGCTCGCGAAAATGAATCTTTTGTCGACGCTGCGTTTTACGGGTTTGGGGCGGCACTTGGATTTTCTCTTGTGCTCATACTTTTTACCGCGATGCGAGAGCGAATTGAAGACGCCGACGTACCGCAACCGTTCAAAGGCAGCGCCATCGCGCTGATAAGTGCGGGGTTCATGTCCCTCGCATTTATGGGATTCAGTGGTATGGCCTGATGGGTACCCCAGGCAAGCTAACCGCCAACATTTGTATAGGCGCGAACCCTGGCGCCATTGTGGGGTTTTGCTCCCGAACATGATTTCACCATGATTGGCGTAATCACCATTACCTTACTGGCCACTATTACAGGAGGTTTACTTGGCCTCGCCACTTCCTGGTTGATTGCCGATGATGAATCGCTCGTCGATCAGATAAACCGCTTATTACCTCAAACCCAGTGTGCCCAGTGCGGCTACCCGGGGTGCCGTCCCTATGCAGAAGCCCTCGCAAAAGGGGAAGCAGACATTGATCAATGCCCTCCCGGTGGCCAGGAAGGCGTTGCTGCACTGGCCGATCTTCTCGGCAGAGAAGTGATTCCACTCAACACACACTACGGACTTGAAAAACCACCAGTCATTGCCTTTATCAGAGAAGAAGACTGCATCGGTTGCACACTGTGTATCAAGGCATGCCCGGTTGACGCCATCACCGGCGCCGCCAAACTCATGCACACTGTAATTACCGATCACTGCACTGGTTGCGAGCTTTGCCTGCCACCCTGCCCGGTTGATTGCATCGATCTGTTAAACGCACCCGACGGCACTGAAAATCAAACACAAGCGGCTTCGTTTTGAGACTTGCAAGATCTCCCAAAACTGCGCGTGGCGGACTTATATTTGAGCATGAGATCGCCCCTGGCATAGAGCGCCTGCCTCTGCCGGAAAAAGTGTGCATTCCACTTAAACAACACCAGGGTTGCGCGGGTACAACACTGGTTCGCGAGGGTGACAGGGTAACCAGGGGACAGGCCCTCACTGCCGGTGAAAGTTATATGCAGGTTCCCGTGCATGCAAGCGTCGCTGGAGTCGTCACCAAAGTCACCGACAACACTGTGAATATAGACACCGCTGCCTACACAGGCTCAACTACACAATGCATTAACCCGCCCGACTATCAAGCCTGGTCACGGGAACAGTTTATTCAACATTTCCACAAGGCGGGATTAGCAGGACTCGGTGGTGCCTGCTATCCGGTTGCAGCAAAACTGAACTCACTACCCGGTGCTGCGCATGTGCTGCTTATAAATGCTGTCGAGTGTGATCCCCATATTTCATGTGACGAAGCACTAATTGCGCAGTGTCCTGATGATATTGCCCTGGGAATCGCCATCGCTATGTCGGCAAGTGGTGCCCGGCGCTGCGTCGTAGGGATAGAAGAAACCCGGCGGCCTGATTTCAGAGGCCTTGCCAATAGCCTGCAAAAAATCAAGCTCGACAATGTCGAAATTGTTGGCATACCTGCCGTCTATCCGGGAGGTGCCGAGTCACTGCTGTTTTCACTCACTATGGAACCGGGCTTGAGTGCCTCTGCACGACTTTCTGGTGTACACCCTACACAGTCCGGCTTGATCTGCTTCAACATCGCTACCTGTATTGCTATGTACAAATGCATTTATGAGGCACAGCCATTGATATCGCGCATTACCACCGTACGCGATATCAATGGTAGTTCCCGCAACCTGGAACTGCCTTTTGGTACGCCACTTACCGAACTTGCGCGTGTCACTCCAGGCGCTTCAACCGGTTATAGTACTATTCGTCGCGGCGGGCATATGATGGGCACATCGGTCGAAGCGGGTGGTGTTATAGATAAATCGTGCAACAGTATTAGCTTCCAGATTGAACCGTCCGTCAAGGCCGCACGGGAGTGCATTAGATGCGGTGCTTGTGCCGATGTGTGCCCGGTGCAACTGTTACCCCAACAACTGTACGCACATTCGAGGACCCTCAACGGTACACAGATGCAATTGCTCAAGCTTCACCAGTGCATTGAATGCCGTTGTTGCGATTCGGTTTGCCCAAGTAACATACCGCTAACTCAACTTTTTAAACAAACTAAAAACAAACTAAAACTCCGCCAAACCGCCCAATACGAAGCCGAACTGGCTCAACAACGTTTTGAAAAACGCGAGCACCGGTTAACACAGCGCCAGACAAGACAATCGCACCGGTTAAACGAGAAACAGGACACACTGACCACAGCAGGACCAGCCATACACGACCCCAAGCGACGTCTGGTCGAAGAGGCACTGCGTCGCGCAAAGGAGAAACGAAAATCAACCAGCAAACCGGCATCACCTGATAGCGACACCACACCGTGAGTACTCAATACTCTGTCGGTAATTTACCTACAGATGTCCCTCAGGTGATGAGGATAGTGCTTTACGCTCTTCTACCGGGCATTACTGTATTCATCTATCAAACCGGTTGGGGCGGAATTATCAACATTCTCCTGGCAATATTCGGAGCTTGTCTTTTTGAAGCAATAGCAGCCATGTTGCGAGGTCGAAACCCGGTGTTCACTCTGAGCGATTTCTCGGCAGTGGTCACTGGATTGCTTATTGCGCTTTGCCTGCCTCCACTGGTCGCCTGGTGGCTACCAATGCTGGCCTCCGCATTTGCGATACTATTAGCAAAGCACATCTATGGCGGTCTCGGGCACAATATATTCAACCCTGCTATGGCGGGCTATGCACTGGTGCTAATCAGTTTTCCTCGCGACCTGGGCCTTTGGTCTTTAGCACCCGACCTGTTCCAGACACCACTGGCCGATGCAATCAGCATTGTTTCTAATGGCGGCCTGGTGACACAAAATAACTGGGACGCTGTAACCGGTGCCACTGCACTGGATGAAGCACGCAATCTACTACGGCAGAACACAGGTTTACGGCAAACGAAAGATCAGGTCGCCGGCTGGTTTGGCGCCAGACAAAGCGAGTGGACGAATCTGGCTTATCTATGTGGTGGGCTCTGGCTACTGTGGCGCCGCGTTATAAGCTGGCACATACCATTGGTTTTTTTAACAACCATCATGTTCTGTTCGGTGTTACATACTCTGATCGACAGTAATCAGTCACTCGGCATCGGTTTTCATCTGTTTAGCGGAGCTACGATGCTTTGCGCTTTTTTTATTGCTACCGACCCCGTCAGCGCAGCCACAGGCACACGCGGCCGTATTATTTACGCCGTGGGTATAGCAGTGCTGGCGTATATGATCAGGGCCAACGGGGCCTACCCTGATAGCATTGCTTTTGCCGTGTTGCTAATGAATTGTGTTGTTCCCGCGATTGACCGAATCGAACCCTACCTGCGGTACGGTGGGCTGCGATGAACCTGAAAAAAGTGAACTATCTGTTTAACCGGCATGCTCTGGTGCTTGGCAGCTTTGCACTGGTGATTGGCAGCACTTTGGCCACACTGAACTGGCTTACTGCGGCACGCATCGAATCAAATCGATCGCTGCATCTGTCCAATACACTGAGTGAGGTATTGCCGCGCACGCATCAAGCACTGCTTTCAGATTTCGAGATCAGGGAACTCGAAGAATCCGGCTCTTCGCACAGTCGTACAGTCTATACGGTGAGCCCACCGGGTCATTTGCCAGCTATCATCATGACTGCCGTTGCCAATAATGGCTACGCAGGTGATATCCATCTGATCGTTGGCATTACCGCTGATGAAAAGATCACCGGTGTGCGAGTTACCAGCCACCAGGAAACACCGGGTCTTGGAGACGACATCGAAATCAGCAAATCAGACTGGATATTGCAATTTGACAACACGTCCCTCGACAACCCCCGACAATGGGCAATAAAACGCGACAACGGTACATTCGATCAACTCACTGGCGCCACAATCACACCACGAGCGGTAGTACAGGCAGTAGAGCAAACCCTTGTATATTTTGAGAATCACAAGGCACTCATTTTAAAAGAATGAATAAAAACAACTCAGCCGAGCTATTTTCACTGCTCATAGACGGGCTTTGGCGAAAAAACCCGGCGCTGGTGCAACTATTAGGGCTGTGTCCGCTTCTGGCAGTGAGTAACACCGCCATCAACGGCATAACCCTGGGACTTGCTACTGTGGTTACAGTGGTTGTATCGAATGGATGCGTTTCACTAACAAGGCGGTGGTTAATGCAGGAGATTCGAATTCCTGTATTTGTACTGCTGATCGCGGGTATTGTCACCGTAACCGGAATGTTGATTAATGCCTGGTCTCATGAGCTGTATCTGACGCTGGGTATCTTCATTCCGCTAATTATCACCAATTGCGCAATCATGGCCAGAGCCGAGATTTACGCCTCCAGAAACAACGTGTTGCCATCGCTGATCGATGGCTTTGCAATGGGAGCAGGGTTTGCTCTGGCATTGATAACACTCGGTACTGTCCGCGAGTTAATCGGTAGCGGTTCGTTTTTGGCGAACGCTCATCTGCTTTTCGGCGAGCGTGCACTTCATTGGACATTCACCCTGCCATCAAGCTATCGCGGTTTACTTGTGGTGATTTTGCCACCCGGGGCATTTATCATGCTCGGCTTGCTACTCGCTCTTAGAAACCTGACTGTCCGGCAAAACCAAACCCGCACACACGAAACGTTAGCTGGTGAGATTTCATCTGATCCGGTAGTTCACTCGCACCGGATGATTGATGCCCGTCAGCTACCCGATATAAAGAGGTTGCCCTCGTGATTTTCTCGCAAGATCGAACTAAAATTCGACAGGAATTTATCAACGTTTGGCAAAAAGCCAACAGCGATAGCCCGCTACAGCCTCTCGAACAGCTTATCGCCGACGTCATTCGCGAACATGCAGAGTACCATCCACTGCTCAGCAACCCTGATGCAGCCATTGATTCCGAGTTCTATCCTGAACACGGTACAACCAATCCGTTCCTGCATATGGGAATGCACATCGCTCTGCGCGAACAGGTTGCAACAGATCGCCCGCCGGGAATTGCCGATCTAACTCGCGGTTTATTACTACAGTATCGTGACGGGCACGAGATGGAACACCGGATGATGGAGATACTCGGCCAGGTTCTATGGGAAGCTCAGCGTAGTGGCACCGAACCTGACAATGAACAATACATGGCTCTACTCAGAGAACTTGCGTCTCGACGCTGATTCAGGGGATTATCTTTTCTTTATGCTGCCGGATCTCTGCTGCCTGCTCCGCTCTACCCGGGAGGCTCAGGGGCGTATTCTCTACTACTGGATCGCAGCCAGCTCATCACCTGATTCATAAAACCTGCGCAACAAAAGCGGCAATGTGTACATTGGTAATTGCCACACTCCGACATAGATCAGGAAATGATTATCCAGTGACGTTCCAGCAATAGCTACTACCAAACCCATGTTGCGATAGGCACACAACAAGCTTGCGGTTTTAGCGTTTCGGAGCCCGAGAAAATACAGAAACAACACTGTCACAACCTGCACACCTATACTCAACATAAACGCAAGTAACACATATGACCCAAGCAATACAGGGTCATTTAGCAACAGTTCCTGCACCCCATCCATCACTGACAGGCCAAAAACCATCAGGAGTACCAGAACGCATGCAGGCATTGCTTCACGCAGGTGTTCATCGAGCGCCGTAGAAATGATACGCCTCAACCCATATACCAGTACAAACGGGCTCACTATAAAGAGCAAAATACGACTGATATAACTCCACCAGTCTATATTCGCCTCAGCACCACTGGTAACGCCTAAAAACAACAACAACGGAAGAGGCATAAACAGCGTACCAACCAGACATACAACTAATGCCAGCGCATCGTTAAGGCCCAGAATCCTGGATAATGCTGTAGTTGCAGTAATTGAACTGGTACACATCGAAACGACCGCAAAAACAAACCACTGATCTTTCAGCACCAGAGTGGCCACAGCAAAAACCAGAATCGGCAATACCATCAATTGCCAGCAAAGTATTACCCAGGCAGAGCGCTCTCGTCTAACCACCCTAGCAGCGTCACCAAACGGCACCTGCAAAATAGCAAATGTAAAAAGTAAAAATATAACTGGCATTAAAAACGGCCGGGCATAGCTCGCCAGTACCGGGAAAAGTATGCCAAGAAAGATAGATAGCGCGAGCAATATCAACTGCCGATTAGAGGTCATACGCCCACGATCAGATACATGAGGATTAGCCGGTCATTGTTACTTCTGGCTTGTGCTCCAGATTAAAAAATCCGCACGTTCCTGCGGACTCGCGCTAGTCCACCACCGTTTGAGTTGCTCGAGCGATGATCCATTCGTATTCGCCAAACCAGAATCTTCCGGGCTAACAGGCACCGCTACACCAACGGGTTGCGGATCGCTGGTCTGAGCTGGCGCTGGCTCGTTTGAACGGGATCCAAATGAAAAACCGAACGTATCCAGAATGCCACGGAATGGTCTGGAAAAAGATCCTTCAATCCTCTCTCCACTGGCGCTATCCGTTAACCACAGCGCGAAATTCTCTTTAAACGCTGCGGGGTTGTTGGCCGCTCTTCCTCTGGTATCGTCACTATAGCCAACCTCAAGCGACTGACCGGGTTGGGTATCCACGGTTACGGCGAACACGTCACTGGTCACCAATTCACTTCCTGAACCGGCACCCCAGGTTCTTTTGTAAATTAGTTCAAGTACATGCTTGCCAGCTGGAAGGCGGTACTGGTAGGAATCGGAGCGGGTTAACGGCAGGTCAGGTGACGCACCATCGACGGTCAACAAGTCGATAGAAAATGGCACCACTATTGTCGAGGCATTAGCGTCAGCCGGGACGGTTGCCGGCGTGACCGAAGCACACCCTCCGACCAGTAAAGCCATCAACCACATGATCAGAATACTAGCTCGGCGAATTTTCATCATAGTCTTTCCGGTATTGGGTTTTGCCTGAATCTTGCCACTATCGGCATCGAGACTTCACCACTCATTCCTGTTCAGCCGCCTTAGCCATCTGCCAATAGTGTTCCATCTGTTCTTCCGATGCAGATGTCATATTCAATCCGCCTTGAAGCATTGCCTCTTCAACATGCCGGAATCGCCACTCAAACCTGGCCGTTGCTTTCTTTAGCGCCTGTTCAGGGTCAATTTGCAGGTGCCTTGCGACATTGGTTGCCGCAAAGAAAACGTCGCCAAGTTCATCTTCGATGGCTATCGATGTCTCTCTGTCTTGTTGCGACGAATGATTAGATAATGCTACTCGCAACTCATCAAGCTCTTCTTCAACCTTTTGTATAACCGGATCAATCGAACTCCAGTCAAACCCGACCCTTGCCGCTCTTTTTTGAATTTTTTCCGCTCTGCACAACGCGGGAAGTGCCAATGCGACCCCGTCAATTGCAGATACCGGTGATGTCGATTGTCGAGATCTCTCCTCGTGTTTAAGCTGTTCCCAGTGACGGCGTTGTTCCTCATCAGTATCGAACACTGTATCGCCGAAAACATGTGGATGGCGGCGGACCATTTTATCGCAGATCGATTGCGCTACCGCCTGAAAGTTAAACAATCCCTGTTCTTCCGCCATGCGGGCGTGAAAAACCACCTGCAACAACAGATCACCCAGCTCACCTTTTAACTCGTGATAATCACCGCGCGCGATCGCATCTGCTACCTCATAAGCCTCTTCAATGGTATAGGGCGCAATGGTTTCAAAAGTCTGTTGAACATCCCACGAACAACCGGCCTCGGGATCTCGCAGCCGGACCATTATAGCCAGAAGCTCGCGCATTTCCTCCATGCTATCTACTCAGCCGGCCAGACTGCTGTGGTGCATCTGTAGTAGCCACGCGAATCTTACCGAACTCGGCGGAACCCATCGCTACTGTGTTTACCTGACCGGACAAAAGTAAAAAAGAGTCAAGCCGAGTCAGAACAACAGACGAATCCCGAAATGAACATTGTCGTCAATTTCAAAGGTCAGATTGCGATCATCCTCAACCTCAAGCAATCGATAACCAACAAATGCTTTGGCCTGAGGAACAATCTCTACCGACAAACGCGCGCCAATTTCAATAAGTGACTCTGTGTCCCCAAACGTCGTTATGCCGGGGGTAAAAAAACCTTCAACCGTAAAATCGAGAGGATTATATCCATCAGAAAACTGAATGTTGATCGATCCGCCAACGGCAATAGCTCCAATGTCAGCCGATGCATCGTTTATTTCACCTACATAGGCTTTCGCACCAAAGGATAACTGATAGGGTATTCGCGTACTTGTTTGCTCGCCCACAGCCAGCAGTTTTGCGTGAAAAGCGACATCATCAAGATCGTTGTAGAATGCTCCAACGGATAATATTCCGCCGCTCTCGATCAACGCATTGATCGGAGCCAGCAGTTCCAGATTGGCAGTCTCGTTACTAAAAGATAAATCAATGCCGGCGGCATTAGCCTGATTGCCAATAATCAAACCAACGGCCGCGGCGACTGGTAATAGTTTGCGCATGGTTTTTCCGTTCAATGGGATATCATCTTACAGAGCCCGCAGCAGTGTTCACTCTCAGCGGAAGCGGTTGGGCAATCAAAGAAATTGCCAAGCAATGCATCGTACCGGACAGACTTGTAAACTGAAACTTATAACATGACTATAATTCCATACAATTCTGTTAATGATGACAGACTTGGCCAGTTGCTTATCTGGCTGAAAGACAACGGTGTTTCCTCGAATTGTCTGATTCCGGCTTCAAACGATGCGGGCTTTCGCCGCTATTTCCGCGTTAAATTTAACGGCAATTCACTAATTGCCGTAGATGCCCCTCCAGAGCGTGAAAATACAAAGCAATTTATAGAGATTGCCAAAAGGCTCGAGCTCGGTGAAATACACACGCCGAAAGTACATTGTTACAGCCTGGAAAACGGCTTTATGTTAATAGAGGATTTTGGCAGCTCGCATCTACAAGCCCTGGTTAACCGATCAGATACTACACGACAAAATACAATCGAAGGTGACAGCCGCACTTTATACAATCGGGTTCTCGACACTCTCATCACAATTCAACAAAACATCTGCGCGAGTGACTTACCACATTACGATCACGACTTTCTAACTCTGGAGCTCGGGATATTTACCGAATGGTATCTTCAACACCACCTCAACTTCCATCCAACCCCCGATCAAAAGCGGACGATCGATGACGCCTTTGATATCCTGGTGCAAAGCGCGCTGGAGCAACCAAAGGTATTTGTTCACCGCGACTATCACAGTCGAAATATTATGCTTACGCCAG
Organism: uncultured Granulosicoccaceae bacterium; assembly: GCA_964409275.1. Taxonomy (GTDB): domain Bacteria; phylum Pseudomonadota; class Gammaproteobacteria; order Granulosicoccales; family Granulosicoccaceae. Next base: position 26,404 of record CAYPCS010000034.1, on the reverse strand, counting down.
AGAACCATATCGGTGTTATTGATTTTCAGGACGCTGTTTGCGGGCCGGCAACCTATGACCCTGCTTCACTGCTTCGAGACGCCTATCTCGACTGGCCCATCGATTTCCAGATAAGTCTGATGGAGCGCCACAGATATTCACTGAATCCGATTCCGGATCGAGCTGTTTATCGACGGTGGTTTGATTTAATGGGACTTCAGCGCCACCTGAAGATTCTTGGAATTTTCAGTCGCCTGCATCATCGTGATGAAAAATCACACTACCTAAAAGACCTGCCCCTTGTCAGGCGGCATATTTTTCGGGTGCTGGACTCCTATCCTGAATTGGAAAATTTCAGCACGCTATTTCGGGCGCTACCGAGCGCACCGGAAATATCATGAAAGCAATGTTGCTGGCTGCCGGTCGAGGAGAAAGACTTCGACCTCTTACCGATCATACGGCCAAACCACTACTCAAAGCCGGCGCATACTCGCTAATCGAACATCATCTGCACAATGTGCAACAAGCAGGAATTCGACACGTAGTCATCAATACTTGCTGGCAGGCAGACAAAATAGCCAATCAACTTGGCAGCGGTTACCGTTACGGATTGAATATTCAATACAGCTATGAGCCTGTTGCGCTGGAAACTGCGGGAGGCATCGCCAACGCATTACCACTACTCGGTGATCAACCTTTTCTGGTCATCAGCGCTGACGTCTGGACAGACTTTGCCTTACCGATACTAATTACTTCAGACGACCCGGACAACTCACCTTCAGATAATGAATCCCGAGGCAGCCGGCAATCCCGCACGCAATTGGTACTGGTTTCAAACCCGCCACATAATCCGGCAGGAGACTTCGGCCTCGAAAACGAAATCATCAGCTCTAAAAATAATGGTCAAACCTACACTTACTCAGGCATCGGAGTGTTTGATCCGGCACTGTTCCGAAATCTCAACCGGCAAATTGTTCCGCTCCGGGATGTACTCAACCCTGCAATTAGCAAGGGACAGGTAAGCGGCCTCATTCATAGCGGGAGCTGGTTTGATGCAGGTACGATAGAACGTCTGGAGGAATTGCGTTGCTACCTTGGGCCCGAGCCCACCGGCTAGCTCGTCAGTTCGACAAATATAACGCAGGGAGCGCCGTCACGGTGCGCTCGCGATTGCAGTAGCATTAAGGAGAGGAGCTATTGCTAAACATGACTTCGTGTTCAAGAATGGTGTCACCACTAAACATGAAACGCCCCCTCACATTGGCACCCTCAAGAAGTCGAGGCAACCACAACACATCATCGGCCCACATCTCGTTGTACGGTATGTCTGCCAAATCAAACCAGAGTGGTGTTGCCTCATCTGTTTCACCCGGTTCGCCGCTGAAATCGTCAGACAGAAAAACGTGCACATGTATGGAATAACCATCGATAAACTGAAACCGCAACTCACCACGGGCCACCGGATTGCGGATCACTATTCCAAGCTCTTCCTTAACCTCACGTACAGCGCACTGCAACGGCGTCTCGCCTTTTTCCAGCTTGCCGCCGGGGCCATTAATTTTTCCGGCGCCAAGCCCCCTTTTTTTACGAATCAACAATATTTTCCCGCCAGTTACCACAAAAACCAGTGTCGCGATGTCAACTGCTCGCCAGGCGTCATCAATTTGATCCAGGCTGATAACGGGCTTATCTGATGGCACAATATAATCCTCAAATTAATCGTGGGCAGTACAAATTCAGGGCAGATTTATGACAAGCAATGTAATTGAGTTTCTGCAGAAACGCCGCAGTGTTGTGGCAAAAAAAATGATATCCGAGGCGCCTTCCGACGCGGACCTCGAGTCAATACTAGCATGTGGTCTCCGGGTTCCCGATCATTCCAATGTTCAGCCGTGGACGATCACAGTTTTCAGTGGCGACGCACGGAGCCGATTCACCGAAGAGGTAATTCTGCCGGCAGCCCGGGCTCGCGCCACCAGAGAAAACCGGGAATCCGACAATGTTGCGATTGAACTGGAATCATCGCGCATGGTGCGTGGCGGGGTAGTTTTGGCGGTCCTTTCAACACCGGTCGTTCCGCACAAAATCCCGGTATGGGAGCAACAACTATCTGCAGGTGCCGTGTGTTGCCATTTACTGATTGCCGCCCAGTCCCTCGATTATGCAGCCCAATGGCTCACGGAATGGCCCGCTTATGATGCCCGTGTAATTCAGGCGCTGGGCGGCGAGCCCGAATCAGATCTGATCGCAGGATTTATTCACATTGGTGGAAAGTCGGAGGCGCCAGTCGAGCGCCGGCGCCCGACAATGGCAGATAAAATCAACTTTTGGTAGACACTCGACGCTGAAAAAATCACCCGGTTACCGCACAGTCACAATATTCACCAGGCAGGTGGATAGAATTTTCTTTCCTATGATCCCTCAACTCATTCTCTTACAATACTTGTTTGCAGTGAAACTTTTTCCGAAATCATGTCCTGGCATCGCCAGACTAATGCCACAGGTTACTCTATGAGAATTGCGTTTCAGCCCTCTGTTTTCGTGACTGTCATCGCCTCTCTGGTGGCCAGCTGCGCCATCGTCTCACCCTCACCGGCAGCTACCCCGGTTTGCCTTTCCGCCAGCAGCGACAGTGACGGAGATGGCTGGGGATGGGAAGACCATCGCTCGTGCATCGTGTCCAGTGACAGTCAGGATGTGGCTCCAAACGACGATACCCCGCAGATTCCGGAAACCAGAGCGGCCCGGGCTTCTGACGTTATACCGGTTTGCAGTAGCTCCGAAGCAGATGCGGACGGTGACGGCTGGGGGTGGGAGAACCAACAAAGCTGTCTTGTAGAGGGTACCGCGAACGACGCAGGCACTATTCCGCCCACCGACAGTGATACTGATGATACCGACGATGCCACCGTCGACTTGAACGATCCCGCTGACGACACCGATGTCGCATACTCGGGCCAACATCCGGTTTGCAACAGTGCTGTGTCTGATCCAGATGGTGACGGCTGGGGGTTTGAAGACTTCCGAAGTTGCATTGTTGTAGCCGATGCCGATGCCGATGCCGATGCTACAGATAACGATAGCCCACAAGACAGCAGCAACAACGACCCGGACGAATCACCAGCCGGAAACAAACTGGAAGACGACACTGGTGTTATTTACCGGCAACAGTTCTCCACAGCGAGTGAGGGGTTATATCAGGGAGATCAATTGAATGACGGCTGGAACACCCCGTTTTGGCACCTGGGGTTTGATCAAGGCCGTGTCAGCATCATTCGCGACTCGGCGCAGCATGGTCAGGTAATGCAAGTTACCTATCCTGCCGGTGCCTACGGTGCAAACGGCGCCAGCGCATTTTTATCTGACGTCCAGTTCGGAATGGGTTTACCCAAGAGTTACAACGAGCTCTATCTTTCCTACGACATCAAGTTTGGCGATGACTTTGAGTTTGTACTGGGTGGCAAACTACCCGGTCTGTGCGGTTCAGACGTCAATCAGGCACCGGACCGGGGCTGCAATACCGGCGGAGGGTTTCCCACCGGCTACGATGGCTGGAGTGCTCGTTCAATGTGGCGTGTTGATGGTGCGATGGAAAACTATGTTTACCACTCGGGGCAGAGAAATTTCTACGGTGATGACGAATTATGGAATGCTAAAGCGCAGCCCGGGAAGTGGCACAATATTCAGCATCGGGTGGTGATGAACACCGTCGGCCAGAACAACGGAATACTGGAAGCCTGGTTTGATGGTGAGAAAGTATTAAGCGTAAATAATTTTATCTATCGTAAAACGGACACAATAGGAATAAATCTTTTTTACTTTAGCACTTTCTTTGGCGGCAACGATTCTTCTTGGGCACCGTCTACCGATCAGCAGATACTTTTTGATAACTTCGCGATCTCAACCAAACCGATCAACTAGTGGATCGCTTGATAAACAGGGTAACTAACTTTTCACAGCTACAGGCGTCTGTGCAAGGCGAAAAACGCAGGCCCATTGTTTAATCAGGCACATTGTTTAATTGAGAAGGGGCCATACGTCGAGTTTTTCTAACGCAGCAATGGCGGCTGTAGCTTCGATCCGTATTACCTTAATTTATCGCAGCGGCCCACCATGAGACTCTGTCGGGTTGATATGCTTTGCGTTCCAGCGTGCGGCACCGGCCGCAACCATCAATGCCAATAGCAGAAAGCAAACCGACCATCTGAATATGCTGGTATCGGTCACAAGCGTTATCAGTATGGCCAGCATGGAACCGATTACGTAACTCGCAAAACCAAACATTGCTGCTGCTGTACCGGCAAGTTCTTTGTGAGGTTCCAGCGTTAAGCTGGCAAAATTAGAATACATAATCAGATAACAACTGTTAAAGGCAAACATTAGCCCGGTAAACACCACCTCGTTTAGCGTTTTGGTATATGCACAAAGCATAATGATGAACGATGTCATTGCGATGACCAGCGCCCCGTACATCGCGGCTCGCGACGGCCCAACCCGGCTGATTAACCTGTGGTTAATAACCTGACCCGCCACTATGCCAATAGAGCACATGGCAAACAGTGCTGCAAAGCGACCTGGACTCGCTCCCAGTTCATCGAAGACGATCGGTGCATGCGACAGAAACGACAGTATCATCGCAATGCATAAACAGGACAACGCAATAAAATATAGCGACTGACGGTGGGTAAACACAATGAGAATGTCTTCAACCATTGACCGCTGCGGTCTGCGTGTTCTCGCTTCAGCCGGTAACGTTTCGGGTTGCCGTATGGTCGCTATAAACATGCCCGTGCCAAACAATATCAGGGCAACAAATACTGCATGCCAACCGAACAGCGCATAAAATAAATACCCTGCCACTGGCGCCAGCATAGGCCCAAGAGCAAAAAACATACTGGCAACCGCCATATTCTGCGCCAGCGCCAGCCCTTCAAATCTGTCACGAATCATGGCTCGGCAAACGACAGGCGCAGATGCGGCACCAAAGCCCTGGAGAAACCGACCCGCCAGCATTGTATTGATGTTGTCCGCAAACAGGCAAACAAGCGTGCCCAGCAGATAGATGGATAATCCAGCAAAGATGGCGGGCTTGCGGCCAGTCCTGTCCGAAAATCCTCCATAAAACGGATTGGCAAGACCAAGTGCCAACATATAAACCGGTATAATTAGTTGTACCTGCTGTACAGAAACCTCGAGGCTATTGCTGATAGCGAACAGTACTGGCAATACAATATCGGTGGAGAAAGCGGAGATGCTCAGCAGCAAACCGCAGTAAAGTCCGAAACCGCTAAATTTAATTTTTTTCAACAAAATGATCTTGCCTGCACATATACAAGTTCTGTTTTTGACTCATAGTCAGCAACAGGCGAAGCCACATTGAGCAGATAAGCCCCTTGAACCCGGAGGGGCAATGCGCTACTTTCGCGGTCCCGATAATCAGCCGGTCAACGACTTTCGACGAACAACAGCACCTGTTTACAACAAACCGGTTCCCTGGGCACGACTCGCTCACCGCCTTCACCTGGCAACGCGGCCAGAATGGGCAAGCCCGGGCTTCGCCGCGAAACACTGTGTGTAGTACATCGCCGTCCGAATAATCCGGCCAGATTGCCGTAAGCTGTTTGACAACCATTCTTCGACAAGTACCAATCCAATGACTACCAATTCCACCGACAACCCCTGGCAGACAGTGACCAGCAAACCCGTGTATGAAAACCCGTGGATAAAAGTCCGGGAAGACAGTGTTATCAATCCTTCGGGCGGTGCCGGTATTTATGGTGTAGTGCATTTCAAGAATCTCGCTATCGGTATTATTCCTGTCGACCACGAGCAACACACCTGGCTTGTGGGCCAATATCGCTACGCCATCGACGAATATTCATGGGAAATTCCAATGGGCGGATCCCCTCTCAATGAAGATCCGATGCAGGGCGCAATCCGTGAACTGCGCGAAGAAACCGGTCTAACCGCCGGAAAATGGCAAACGCTAATGAAACTACACCCGTCCAATTCGGTATCCGACGAATCAGGTTTTATCTATATTGCCTCAGATCTCATCATGGGTGAAACAGAACCTGAAGAAACAGAACAGCTAATGTTAAAACGCCTGCCATTAACAGAGGCAATTGAATTGGCAATGATAAACGAAATAACGGATTGCATATCCGTGGCTGGTCTGTTGCGATTGAAACTGGCTCTGGATCGTGGAGCGATTGCCTTGTAAGCAGGCTCCGGAATCCGAATTAGTAAGCCCACCTCTCTGCATGGACCGAAGTATGAGCAAGCCTGAAAAACGAAAGATAATCATTGATACTGATCCCGGTATCGATGATGCCATCGCGCTGTGCTATGCGCTGGCTCATCCCCGACTCGAAGTTATTGCACTGACCAGTATTTTTGGCAATGTGTCCGCTCAACTCGCTGCCGACAATGCGCAGCGTTTGTGCGATTTGACAGAAAAGCCGGTCCTGGTAGCAAAAGGAGCAGATGCACCTCTTTGTATTGAATCAAAGCCGGTTGCCGATTTCGTACACGGTAAAAACGGCTTCGGCAATATATCTCTTCCAGCATCTACCCACACCATCAGCAACAAGAGCGCGGCTGAACTCATTGTAGACAAGGTACTGGAGACGCCAGGCGAAATTACGCTGGTACCGGTCGGACCACTGACCAACCTGGCACTGGCGCTGGAACTGGCTCCCGAAATCAGCACCAGGGTTAAAGAGGTAGTGGTAATGGGAGGTGTTTTCTTTGGCAAGGGTAACGTCACACCATTTGCCGAAGCTAATATCTGGAATGATCCACACGCGGCGCTTCGGGTACTCAGCGCAGACTGGCCGCTGACCATGCTCGGACTGGACGTCACCTACCAGATCAATTTTAGCCGTAGCTATCTGGACATACTGGCCAGTACTTCGCAAACCGTCGGAGGTTTTCTGCGCGATGCTTGCGATTTTTATATCAACTTCTACGAGCAAAATCACAACTTCGATGGCTGCTGCCCGCACGACCTTCTGGCCGTGGCCTATACCGTAAACCCGGAGTGGTTTGGCATAAAGAAGGGGCAGCTGGATGTAACTACCAGCGGAGAGGAAATTGGCAGAACAACGCTGTCTGGCAATTCAGATACTTCAAACAAATCAGTGGCTACAACAGTTGATCGGGAGGCCTTGCTTGATGATTATCAGCGGATACTGGCAATGTATAATTAAGTAATCACCCTGAAATCTCCAAAGGCCTGATCGACCATGGTGGTAAATTCGTCATTTATTCCAGGACAGGCAGCGACTACACGCTCTCCGCCATAAAGCATTGCTCGCTGGTCTCTGTTCTGCACTAATCCACCGGCCTCCTCGATGATTAACAATGCCGCCATACAGTCCCAGGGTTGCATGTGTGGTTCCGCATAGGCGATTAAACGACCACAGGCAACGTAGGAAAGCATCAGTGCGCCCGATGCGTTCTGGTAAAACACCCCCTTTTTTTCCACGAGTAAAGTACGCAAAAAACGCAGCACCAGTTCTGCAGGAAAGCGATTACAAAATCCGACACCGACCGATCCATCGGCTAAACTGACGGACGTCGAAACAGCAATGGGGGAGTTGTTTAAAAACGCGCCGTGCCCTCTGACTGCCCGAAAGGTTTCATCTGCGACCGGATCGACGATAACCGCTAAAACCGTTTTATCCTCACAGACACAGGCAATCACCACGCACCAGCCGGGTCTCCCGCGAACAAAACTTGCGGTGCCATCTATCGGATCGATTACCCAGGTAAATCCGCTGTTCGACTCCTCATTGCCATACTCTTCTCCAACAATCCCGTCATTTGGAAAACCGGCCTGCAACGCGGCGCGTATTTGCTGCTCCACCCCCCGATCTGCGTTGGAAACGAGATCCTGGTGCCCTTTTTTTTCAATCTGCAACTGATCAATGGTTCGATAATGTTCCATCGCCTTTTGCGCTGCCTGATCCGCCACAACGCGTGCCAGATCCATGCGTCGAGTTATTTCGCTATTTACATCTTTCACAGGTGACCATGCTCCTTCGCAGCAGACTCAAGAAGCTCTACATTTCGCAGACCCTCTGAACCTGGCACCCCGATACGCGTAGTACCGGCAATGGCGTCTATAAAATTCTGTATTTCTCCGACGTAGGGGTTGCTTAAGTCAAACTCCAGTGGCGTGTTATTAATAGAGATTCGGCCACCACCAGCGGGTCCCAGTGTTCCTTCACAAATAACTATTGCCTCATCGCAGTACAGCTCAAATCTCGATGGTGCACTAAACACCACAGAGGTGGTGATATCCACCGGCACTTTATCGCCAAATTGTAAAGAGACACAGGCCGTTTCATCATGAGGCCCTCCAAAGGTGCTCTTGTCAATAACACTACAGCAGCGAGTTACCTCTCCGCACACCGGTAACAACATCCAGCGCATCAAATCTATGCAATGCGTGCCTACACCAGCTAGTCCCCACCAGCGACCCAGTTCCTCATGCGCGCGCCAGTTGGAATTATCCTCGGCTTGCCATGTCCACAGGGCGCGAGCGTATTTAGGTGAACCCAGTGATCCATCGTGCAGCATTGCGGCAATCTTTTGATGACCGTCATGCCAGCGCAGGTGGTAGGCAATACCCAGCTTTACTCTTTCTTGCCTAAAAGTCTCGTTAATCTCTGCCGCGTCGCTGGCCGAAGTCGCCATCGGTTTTTCCAGCAAAACATGTTTGCCCGCCCGTGCCGCAGCAATCGACTGGCGCGCATGTAATGCATCCGGCGTTGCAATAATTACCGCTTCAAGACCTGGATCAGCGAGAAAAGCCGAGAGCGACGAATAAGCATTAACAGGTGCCGAAGCGCCTTGCTTGTTTGCAAAACTGGCAGCACGATGGCTGTCACGACTTAATACACTCCACAGCCGCCCACCTTTGACGTGTTGCATGGCGGGCGCCAATTGTGTCTCGGCTATTCGTCCGGTGCCAATAATACCGATGTTAATGCTCATGCACGACTACCATCACTGTAAAATGCAGCTACTATAGCCGAAAGCGAATCCCTTTCAAAAACTACAGGTTTCGGCTAATAATCATCTGCCTGATTTCGCGGTACACTGAAGGATTGTCAATGTCACGTTTGTCTCACTGCCGCCACTGGATATTCGATATGGACGGCACTCTAACTAATGCGATACATGACTTCGACTCGATACGAAGCGCACTGGGCATGGAATCAGGAGTGCCGATACTTGAAGCAATCAATGCAATGCCAAAAGCCGACGCATTGAGCGCGAGCCGGGCCTTGCATGTCATGGAAATGGAAATTGCCAGCCAGTCCACAGCACAGGAGGGCACAGCGCGCACACTGGGTGAACTACAAGCTCGCGGATTTTCACTGGGCATACTCACTAGAAATGCCGAGGACATCGCGCACGAAACACTGGCAGCGGCCGGGCTAAAGAAATTTTTTTCCAGTGAGGCAATTATTGGCAGAGAAAAGTGTGCACCAAAGCCGGACCCGGAAGGTATCTACAGGCTTTTAAAACTATGGGGGGCCTGCAAAAATGAATCCGTGATAGTGGGAGACTACGTGTTTGATCTTGAGTCAGGTCGCAATGCAAATATCACAACGGTTCATCTAGATGTAACCGAAAAATACCCCTGGTCGGAAATGACAGACGTAAAAATCAATCGTTTCGATTTACTACTCGATCTGCTTTAAAAATTCCGGGTTATTTTTTAATATCGCTGCTATTCCCTCAGCACCACAAATGACTCGTTCAGGAACCAAAGTCCGCCGTGTTTGTTTAACACCTCGCGAGTTGCTTCAAGGTACCGCCCGTCCTGCATCGCCTCATCAATGCGATCATCGGGAATCTGTGCCACATAGATTGCGGCATTCCATGCAGCCATTAGCGATGAGGTTCCAATGTGCGACATCTCTTCCGGCAAACTGTGTAAATGGTATTTAAATAGTGCGCCTTCATCGGAATAACCACTGCATTGCAGCCTGTCTTCGGCGTACAGTTCATTTTTTAGTGCTTCTATTACGTCGTGCCGTGGTGTTGGAAACGGACGCTCGTCAGGCCAGATTTTGCGTATAATTTCCATACCCGGATCGTAGCCAGTCGATTGAACAATCACCATGCGGCCATGTGATTTCAAGGATTTCGCCAACGGTGCCACCACGGTCCGCGCTTTCACATCTGCTGGCTGTCGTGAGCGGTAGGGTTGAGAACAAATCACAAGATCATATCCATCCGTCATTGGCCCTTCTTTCGGAATTACTGCGTCCAGGGCAAAACGTTGATCTTCCCGATAGATCACCATCATTGACGGGTTCACGTAAAGTGGATTGCCGGTCTTCTTGCTTGGTGTGGTCTGCCAACCCTCACGTACTATCTCCGTTAGATCGCGCAGTTGGCGATCAAAGTCTTTTGCGGTACCCCCTTGCAATTCAATGTCCCATCGTTTGAAATTTGGCTGGTCAGTTTCACGCCCCGGGTATAACTGCGGCGCTTCCGCATAGCGCATATTAGTTATCACCAGTACCATTTGCGGATGCTCGGCAAAACGATCTGCCATTTTTTCAAGCCCCAGCCTCACGTCCTCCATACTGATTTCCTTGACGGCGACCAGAAACGGAGTTTGTGGAAACTGTTCGTGCATAGCGCGCAACACATGTGACACTACCGCTGCATCTCCCATCCCCGCGTCAAAAACCCGCAATGCCGGAGGCTCCGGTTTCAACCGCACCAGTTCTTCATTGATGCGTTGGGCAATAGACCATTTTTCATTTGTGGTCGTGACAAACAACAGGTACTTTTCACGGCTATCAAAAAAACGCACCGACTGTTTGTTGTCTGGAAGATTTACGGATTGCAAAATAGTATTCCGGTTAGCAGGCAGGCTCACAGCCGGGTTGGCAGAATCACATTGAATTTGAAGCACATTCTGTCGACTCAAATGTGCATTTGGTTTGTTCAGCTACCTATTGTAGATCAAATTCCGAGCCGGACGAATGCCGTAAATCTGTGACGGATCGAGAACGGCAGTACTGTCACTGAGCCAACTGTAAGGCGTACCGTGGTATTGGGGCTGGCAAGATAACCAACAGGCCCCGGCGCAATAAAAATACACAGGTCTTGTTGGACAGATGATCTGTCACTATCATGCTGGTAGGCAATCACTGTAGCAGGAAGAAAAACTGCAACGCTCTGGATACTCAGCTTTGCCAGAGGTAATAAACCACCAACTAGCCGGGAAGATACCCGGAGACAGTTTCGCACAGTGGTCGGTGTGAGAGGATTCGAACCTCCGACCCCTTCGTCCCGAACGAAGTGCGCTACCAGGCTGCGCCACACACCGAAATGCGAATAGACCGAAACTTTAGCAAGGCCACACAAGGCACGCAAGTCTCAATAGCTTTCCTGCCGACATCGCCTAAACCAGACAATACAGCAATCATGGGTGAGTCCTAGCAACGTCATGTTTAACTTCTTCGAAAAACTGACAGACGCCTTTCCATCGTCGTTCCCGGAAACACCTCCGAAAAACCTGCTTGCGTTCATCTATTACTATAGTCGGGATATGAAGTGGCCTTTGTTGGCGTTGGTGATTCTGACTGCAGCGATGGCGGTATTCGAAGTGATGTTGTTCGGTTTTCTTGGACAACTGGTCGACTGGCTGTCGGTAAAAAACCCGGACACCTTGCTTGCGGAAGAGAGCGCTACATTGTGGAAAATGGGTTTGGTGCTGTTACTGGTGCTGCCACTATTGACGCTGTTTCATACCTTGATTACTCACCAAACGCTGCTCGGTAACTTTCCAATGGCCATCCGCTGGCTTTCCCATCGCTATTTACTGCGTCAGAGCATGGCATTTTATCAGGATGATTTTGCCGGACGGATAGCCACCAAAGTTATGCAAACGTCTCTGTCTATTCGAGAGGCTGTTTTAAAGCTGCTGGATGTTTTTGTCTATGTAGTTGTTTATTTCGTTTCAATGTTGGGAATCGTTTTTCAGTCGAGCAAATTACTAATGTTGCCACTACTGGTATGGCTGTGCTGCTACCTGATTGTGCAATGCTACTACATTCCAAAACTCAAGCGAATCTCCACACTACAGGCTGATGCGCGCTCCACGATGACTGGCCGAATCGTCGACAGCTATACCAACATCGCGACTATCAAGCTTTTCTCACACACTCACCGTGAAGAAATCTATGCGCGGCAGGGTATGGATGATTTCATGCAGACTGTGTATCTGCAAATGCGGTACTCCACCTATCTTGAAATCGCTGTCAGCTTTTTGAACTACCTGTTAGTTTTTGCTCTTGCCGCTCTCTCCATAGCGCTTTGGATGCAAGACGCAATCGGAATTGGTGCAATTGCCATCGCGGTAAGCCTTGCGCTTAGACTTAATGGCATGTCTCACTGGATTATGTGGGAGTTGAGCGCGCTATTTGAACACATCGGCACGGCGGCTGACGGCAGGAACACTCTGGCAAAACCACTGATGGTAACTGACTCGCCAAACGCTTCTACACTTTCGGTAACCCGCGGAGAAATAAAGTTTCAAGGCGCTGGCTTCAACTACGGCGGAGATGAACGCGTCATAGAAGATTTGCACTTAACAATCGCGCCCGGTGAAAAGGTGGGCCTGGTAGGGCGTTCCGGCGCGGGCAAGTCGACGCTGGTAAATCTCATTCTGCGTTTTCACGACGTCGAATCCGGTAGCGTATTAATTGACGGACAGGACATTAGAGACGTATCCCAGGATAGCTTGCGCAGTAACATCGGCGTGGTCACCCAGGATACATCGCTACTCCACCGAACTGTGCGTGAAAATATCCTCTATGGTAACCCGGATGCGTCAGAGCAGGACCTGCTCAACGCTGCAAAGAAAGCCCAGGCACACGATTTTATCAACTCACTTAGCGATCCGCATGGCGGCACCGGATACGATGCACAGGTCGGCGAGCGCGGGGTAAAGTTATCAGGCGGCCAAAGACAGCGTATTGCCATTGCAAGGGTGCTGATCAAGAATGCACCGGTTCTTGTACTGGACGAGGCCACGTCCGCCCTCGATTCCGAAGTGGAGGCCGCGATACAGCATAGCCTGTATGCATTGATGCAGAATAAAACAGTGATCGCCATTGCGCATCGTCTGTCAACCATAGCCGCTATGGACAGATTGGTGGTAATGGATGCGGGAAAAATTGTCGAACAGGGAACTCATCAGCAATTAATTGCCAGTAACGGGCTATACGCGGCATTGTGGAATCGACAAACCAGCGGATTTCTCGGAGATATAGCAGAATAGTGGTCGGCGGTTAAAATGCCAGATCTGCCCAAAACCGCTATCCGAAACGGCAGTTAATCCAGTCTGGATTTCATCATTTCTACAAAAGGAATGTCAGCGTCACACCACGCGACATTGTCTAGCTCGTTAACCGATAGCCAGATCATCTGATCATGATCCGTTAATGACATCTCGCCATTCCACTCATTGACGATAAAGGCGTGCAAATTGATATGTGCTTCGTTGCGATGACTGCTCTGCGAACCAAGGTATTCACCCAAAACAATATCTATGTGTAGTTCTTCCAGAATTTCACGGCGCAGGCATTGTTCCGGTGATTCATTCAGTTCAAGTTTGCCACCAGGAAACTCCCAGCGACCTTGCATTGTTCGCCCCTTTTTACGACGAAAAGCGAGTACCTTTTTGCCTCTTATAAAGACCGCTGCCGTCACCTCAAGCATTGGAGTGTTGAAGATATAGCCTCAATCAAGCTCGTCAAGCATGTCAATTTCATCCAGCATCGGTTCTTCTTCAGTGCCTTTCGATTCGGCTTCCGGTGACGCTGGCGTGTAGTCTATTTTATCGCAGTCCTCTACCTGGCAGCGGCGGTAGGCAAGATAGGCTTCGCGGGTAAAAACATAGGGATCAATGGCAGCTTCCTCAAGCAATGACTTCTTGCCCAACATGCCCTCACGCTGATTAACGATATTAAGTGAAAGCATTTCCGTTACGAGATCCTGACCGGCGGCTACCTCACTGACCGCACCTAGCGCTTCCATCTGGATGTAGGTATCAACGGCTGTTCCCACCGCACTTCGCATAGTTCGCGGTCCAAGAACGGGCAATACAATGTACGGACCTTCAGGAATTCCCCATACACCAAAGGTCTGTCCGAAGTCTTCGTTATTCTTTTTTATATCGAACATGGTGGCCACATCAATCACGCCACCCAGTCCCGCTACTGAGTTAATGGTGAGGCGGGAGGTATCCCAAAAAGCCTGCTCAAACTTACCCTGAAGGGCACTATTGGCTAACACACCAACATCGCCAATATTGCTGAAGAAATTTCTAACCCCTTGACGCACTATTGCAGGCGTATACTCGCGGTAGTTTTCCGCAAGAGGTCGCAACGCCAGATCGTCTAGCCGATTATTAAACCGGAACATCACACGATTGTATTTCTCGAATGGATCAACTTCTACTGTTTGAGCATCTGTTGCAGGAATATCCTCCGCACCATCGTTTGCTGCTACGTTGTCCTGTGCCGGGTCACTGTCCAACAGGGTGTCGACAACCGCGCCCGCCATCGCAACCAAAGCTTGCAGGTAAGCGTTCGCGGGTTTGGCAGCATCCACAGTGCCGCGGCTGACATCATGTTCGCCATTAACTGCAATTCTGGCTTCTATGTCATGAACGGAATCCTCTGTCGCTAGTCCGACTGTTGAGTAAGTGCCGAACAGCAATATCACGCTCGCTAACCAGTTTTTCATGTCAACCACACTCTAATATAAACCCCTGCCGATTATAGTAAGAACGGCAAAGCACTATTACAAGCGAACTGTCAGCCAATAAGGGATCATGCTGACAACCAGTTTGCTCTAAAAGAGCATATTGGCGATACAGCCAACCGTTTGGTTCTATCACCTAACTTATTGATATTTAAATATTAGCGGGTGAAAAAGGCTTTTTTCGGGGCGGGCTCAAAAAGCCTGAAACTGTGACGACATCGCCAGAACCAGGCACTTTACGGTTAGACACCGCAACCACTAGATGACTAGACAATCATTACCTTGAACTCCGGACAGCTAAATGCATGTCGCGCTTGCCTGCACTGTCATCTGTCACTATAATTTTCAGAAATTACTGAAACATCTGAAATAATGAAACTCACTTCCTCTGTACAGGCTTTCGTACTGCATTTCGGCGAAATGGGCAGCCACTGGGGCATCAACCGCACCGTCGGGCAGATATACGCGCTGTTGTACTTAAGTAAAGATCCGTTGAACGCCGAAGAAATTACCGACTCACTCGGCGTTTCCCGCAGCAACGTCAGCATGGGGCTCAAAGAACTGCAATCGTGGAGGCTGGTGAGATCACAGCATTTTCCTGGCGACCGGCGCGACTACTTTTCTACACCCGAAGATATACTGGAAATAGCACTAACCCTTGTGGAAGAGAGACGCAAACGAGAGTTGGATCCAACCCTGACTCTTCTGCGCCAAACACTCATGGAACCTGCATCAGACTCTGCAGAACAGCACGCACATGATCGCATGCAGCAGATGTGCGATCTCATGGAGCAGGTGTCAGACTGGTCACACGAGTTGCAGAAACTCAAACCTGGCGAACTACAACGGCTGCTTTTGCTTGGCAGCACGGTACCGAAACTATTGCAAATGAAAGATAAACTCTCCATCGTCGGCGGCAAGAGAAGTAACAAGAACAATTCTTTGGAGCAATAACTCTATACCGCCAGCCTGTACCTGTGCTCGAGTTGGCAGGACAACTGCATGCACTTCTTTTTTCGCGGTAACTGACTGAATCAACACTCTATAATATTCCACGCAGAAGCATGTCTCCGGATCACCAACCAGTCAAAAAAAGCGAGCCCGGCTTTGCAAACGCTGTAAAGAGCGCCGCTTCCGCTGCATTCGGCGTGCAATCGCAATCGAACAGGGAACGCGACTTCACCACCGGAAAACCTGCTCACTTCCTGGCCGCGGGCTTACTTCTAACACTCGTGTTTATAATCGGACTCGGATTGCTGGTGAAATTTGTCCTTGCCACCGCCACCTGAATTGAACCGACGACGCCTTAATAAAACTGCCGGCAAAACAGTGCGCTGGCCACAATCATACCGGTCCAAAACGAACACTTAATCACAGTTTCAATCGTTATCATTTCAGCTGGTTATAGTTCGTAAAGTAATTCTTCGCTCAACCGTTACTTGTATAAAGCTGTCTCTCACTAATCTACGGTAATTGGTTGAATAGTATGCGTTTACTATCACTAGCAGTCCTTGGTTGTCTGCTTGCGGCGGTCTACTGGATCGGCGCTACTGTCTACTCTGATCGAATTGAACAGGATATCACTGACCGATCTTCATCGGCTCTCGCACGCTACCAGCCCGGCGTCTCTGTTTCGGTGGACGGCAGAGACGTGACGATCGAAGGTGAAGTGCCGTCAACCGCCAAAAAGCACGAAGTGGCGTCTGTTGCGGACGGGGTCCGGGGTGTGCGCAAGACGCAAAACCAGCTGGCCATCAACGAGCCTGATCCGGTACTGCCGTCATTTGATTTCAAAGCCGACTACGAAAATCAACAGCTGCATATGTCTGGACAGCTGGATACCGACGACGCGGTGGCAATGATAGAAAACATTCCAAACGCTCTGCCGCCGAGCACCCGTATCACCACTGGCGTTATTACCACCGGTGCTGCCGAGCTGCCACAAAGTCCCGCCAAAATAGAAACCGGAATAGCCGCTTTAACACAGTTAAACCGCGGTGATCTGGCTATTACTGATCGAGACTTTCGGCTTAAGGGGATAGTCAGTGACGAAGAGCGACGCAATGCAATCGAAAAACTGATTGCCACCCGCAAACCAGTTCTAGAGCCACTGAATGTTTCTCTAAATATAGAAGTCGATCCGTACATTGGCATCACTCACGCTTGTAGACAGGCTATTGTCACTTCAATGCGGGATAACGTGCTGAACTACAAAGTCGATTTCTACGCCATTGAAGATCGCTATACCGCAAAACTTGATGAAATCATCACAGTTGTAAGCGGCGTATGTGCAAATCAGGTTACCCAGGTGCTGGTGGAAGGCCACGCTGATTTCACAGGAGGTGAGGGCTATAACCAGGGACTTAGTGAGCGACGTGCCAGCACTGTGTACGATTATCTTGTAGAGAAAGGTTTGAAACCGGAAACAGTAACGGCATTCGGCTATGGAGAGTTTCGTCCTGTAGCGAGCAATGAAACACTCGAAGGACGCGCGATGAACCGTCGTACCGAAGTGCACCTTTCTATCGAAAACGTTCAGCTTTCTACCAATTCTGACGACTAAACATTCCTGACTTACCGGAGCTTTAACCATGCTATATCTCATTTCACAGGTGCTGTTGCTGCTGTTAATAGCGTCGCTCCTGAGCGCAGCGATCGGCTGGTTGTGTAGAAGATTTGTCTCTGATAGTGCCCATGCCGATGAAATCCGCAGTCACCAGCGAGCTGGTAGACGACAAGTTGCAGAGATTGATGATCTGAGACAAGAGCTCACTGATCGCAACTCTGAGGTGGCCGATTTAAACTCCAGGCTTCATCACACCCGAAATGCTATAGACGGTGCAGAGGCGGAAAGAAACGGTCTGTTCAAAGACCTTGAAAAAATGCGTGGCCTGGAGAGCAACTACCAGGCGACGTCTGCGGAACTGGACCGTGTCGAGCAGGAACGCGCCAATGCCGCTGCTGCACTCCAGCGCGCACTAAATGCACAAGCGCAAAAAGAGGCGGAGGTGCAGCAGCTGCAACAGTCAGATTTTGACCACCAGGAACAATTGCGTGCTTCAACCGCCGCTGTCGGTAATCTGGAAGAGGTAATAGCGAGCCTTAACAAGGATATTACACGGCAAAACGTGGCTGCCGAGAAAGCCGCCCGGCAACAGGCGATATTAGCTGGAGATATCGATAAGCTGGAACAAAAACTTGCTGCCAGCGAAGCATTGAATGGCCAGAAGATCGCCGATCTGGAAAAAAATCTGCGCAATGAAAAAGACAGTCTGGCTACTGCCAGACAGGCAATCACTGCCGGTGAAGAGAAAATCAGAGGCCTTGAAGCCTTGCTGGCCGAACGAGCAAACGAGCGTGCCAGGCTTGAACAACTAACCGTAAAACAACAGCAAGAAATTGCGGCGCTTCAACGAGAACTCAACCAGCTACAAAAAGACGTTGCGGAGTCTAAGTCCAGCAATCAGAAAGCGGTTTCCGATCTCGAGCATGCTCTCGACAGGCAATCCGGGCTAGCTGCAACCGCGAGTAACGAAGCGGCCAACCAGTCAAAGCTCAACGGCAAGCTTCAGCAGGATATTGATCGACTGCAACGCGATCTGCAAGATGCACGTGCGTCTGCCAGCAATGACAACGCCCAGGCTAACCAGCAGCTGGAGCAGCAAAAACGCGCAGCAGCAGAAGCCAACTCGATTGCAGCTAGCCTCGAAGACAAACTTGCGGAACTGAGCAAAGAGAAGCTAAACCTGAAAGAACTGGCTGCCAACTCGACCTCTTTGTTAAACAATACGGAAAAAGACGTTGCACGACGTGACGAAAAAATCGCGGCGGCCGAAAAAACGATCAGCGGGCTCGAATCCGAACTGGCGCGCAGAGCCGCCGAAGCGGGTGCTACCGAGCAGCGCGTTGACCGTGAACTTGGCAGCAAGGATGCCGAGATTAAGGGAAAGGACGCAGAGCTAAAGAACGCTCTCAATCAGAATCTTGAGCTACAGGAAAAGGTGGCAGGCTATCAAACTTCTGACGCTGAATTACGTGCCATGATTGTTGAGTTGCAAACCAGGCTTGCAGAGGAAAGAAGACTGGCAGGTCACAGCCTGTTGTCACGCATCAAGGAACTGGAAGCAATGCTCGAAGCCGAACGCCGCAAGGCAGCTGAATTGCGTGAAATCCCGGAAGTAACAACGGTTGCCTGGAAATCCGGAAGCCGAACTACTGCAGCCAATGCTGCCGCAGTTAGCACTCAAAAAAGTAGCAACAGTAAGTAAACGCGACTGAAAAATAATTATTGGTTGAGTACGCCGCAGGCCCTGGCCTGCGGCATTTTCTTTTCACGAAGCATCTTTATCAAGAATTGAAATAGCACGGTGCACACTGCGCGCACTGTTCGACAGTG
Source organism: uncultured Granulosicoccaceae bacterium (assembly GCA_964409275.1). Lineage (GTDB taxonomy): Bacteria > Pseudomonadota > Gammaproteobacteria > Granulosicoccales > Granulosicoccaceae. Next base: position 7,224 of record CAYPCS010000034.1, on the reverse strand, counting down.
GATCGATTAGATTCAATTGTTTTTTTTCCTCAAGACCTGCCGACGCTGGCAACAATTGCCACGATTTCCACTCATCAGATGGCGAATCTGCCTGACCTTCATCCTCTGATTTCATCTCGGCCAGCGCCTCTTTCATACGCTGATACTCCTCAATATTCGTCAAACGATTTTTTCGCAGTCGCTCAAGAAATTCCTCGCTCATATTAGTCTCCTTGCTTGTGTAGTTTTAGCCAAACCCCCAGTGTAGGCAATTTCAACGGTAAAGAAATTGAAACACTTGGCAGTGGTTCATTTTCAGTCAGGCCATTGTTAGCTGAAAAACCTGATCCGGTTACCACATCACAATTTGATCGACGATGAAAATTTTATCAAAATTTTCTAACTTCGCGATTTGTGGTAACGCGATCAACGCATTCACTTCAAAAAAGTTCTAACATGCGTCCTGTCAAATGGCTCTCGCTAAGGAGTTCGCCATATAGCTGATGGAGCGCGGTAATGCGTACGACAACTTTTGCAAGTCAGATAGGCGCTGCTTTTCTTCTAGTTGCCTCAGGATCTGTGTACGCTATTGAGTGTAATGATCTTGCTCCGGGCAACGACAGCCAGTCTGATCAGTACTTTCACCTTGATGAACCAGCCATTGATGCACCTACAATTAAACTAACGCGCGAGTTCGCGAAACGGTTAGCAGGTAAATGGTGGGGCACACAACTTGAAGTGAGTTGTAAGGGACACTATACCTCTCCTTACAAAGACTACAATCAATATCGTATCAGTGCTGAAATTTCACAACATTTTAATGGTGCAATAAGACTGGAGGCCGAGAAAGAACGAGAGTCTGATCGTACACTAAAGATTGAAAAAGTATTTTTTTCGCCGGAAATAGAGAAATACCGCCTGGGCCGCGAAGTCGGGTGGAGAAGTTACACAGTGGATTTCTCTGACAAAAACACATTGGTGATGGTCGATAAGTATCGGGTTCGCAATTTCCCGTTATCCCCTCTCCTTGCCGCTGCAACTGCAGCACCCGGTGTAACCAGTGCGACTCGGCTATTACATGAGATTCGCAAAGTGAAGATCGAAAACAATACACTTAAAATCGACCGTCAGCTATTCGTTAACGGTCATTTTGTGGCGCAGGATGGCTGGCTGCTGGAAAGAAGCTAGGAGACTGAATTATATATTACTAGAACCGTTTTTTATAAAGCATGCGCGGGTAATTTGCGCAACCTTTAAAAATAACCGTTGTTCCGTGCCAGACGCAACTGTGGTTACTTACTGTTCTGCAGAGTTATCCAGAAGAGAATTGTGAACGTATCCCATGGTGGACGAGCCATCATTTGCACCAACATGAGTCCACTCACCAACGGTATCAAAAATGGTAATCGAGTCTCCTTTAGCAAGTAACAACAATATATCGCTGTTTCGCGAAGGACCTGACCTGAGCCTGGTTTGATCGCCCTTGACCACACCGACCGGCAAAACTTCCGCCTTTTGCCGGTTTTCTGAGTCGCTCCTCGAACTTCCTGTCGCCAGCACAGGCAACTCACCCTGACGCTTCAATTCAGCTTTTTCATAGGTTCTTGCTGCCGGTTTATTGGTCACGGATTCCGTCTTTGTTTTCGAATTTGCCGGCAGCTTGACTGGCATTGCTGTCGACGCTTCCCCGTGTTTGTCGCTTATTATCGTTACACGCGGCACTGCACCCCTGTTACTGGCCGCGACAATTACTTCCTGCTCCCGCTTCGTCGAGCCGGCTTCACGACTCTCGCTTTCCACTGTCGTCTGTACCACCGTCGTATCAGCATGCCCGGATTGCGAAGTACTATCTCCGTCAGGTTCAATGATAGAGTCAGAACTACCAGCGGACAGGGAAGTCCTGTTTGCTGTTGCTGTCAGCTTTGCTTCAGCATTTTGTTCCTGATACTTACGCAGACTGTACAGGTTAAATATCTGGCGTGGAGCCTGCTGCCCTTCGTAACCTTTCATCTGTACGATTTGTTCGGGTGTCAACTCCGGCATGCTGCCCCGAATCATAAAAACTGCAAATGCCAATACAAAAACAATCACAGCCGCGGTAATAAAAACAGTTCTTAGCCTGGACTCGGGATATCGCCTCGGAAGCTCTTCCAGATCAAGGTGATCAAAATCGCTTCGATCATTGAGGATTTGCGTTTCAGCCATTGTTCTTCTCTAGTGACAGATCCGGTCTCTTCTATGAAAGCTGGGTCGGTATCTGGTCTGTATCCGGCGGATTTTTGCTGCTCTTGACGCCCAGATTATATGACAACGGTGTAAAAAATACGTTACCAACTTTCGCGAATCTACCGACCGGCACACTCATTCAATCGATAAACCTTTATATGGTGATCAGAGTAAAAAAATAACGGAACATATAGTATTTACCCCGATAGTACTTTCATTTTAGCGGGCTGATTTTCCGCTTTAAATCGGAAAAAATCGGAAAAAATACGCGTAAATCAATTCGCCAACGCCCAAAAAGCCGGGGACTATGAACCGTCGTAGTACACGTATCTACGCCTGGCAACACAATTGAACTATGGGAAGATCGGTTCGCGGCTTCTGCCCATCCCGATTCTTGCCGAAGCTGCCATGTCAATGGCCTCAACAATCCTGCGGGCAATGCCGCTCTGACCTCGACCGGCACCCCGGGTCTGGCTTTGTGCTGGCTATGGATTTTCCCAATCCTGGAGCAAGTTTCGCGGTAAATACAAAGCACGTCCTTTTTGATTTCCTGTCGCCAAAGTGACACGCCGAAACAGCCACCGTTTAGCCACTACGTATCTTTCATTATTCGCGAACAATTCAACTGCGTTTGCTATCATTGCCCGATCAAGGAAGTACTTACTAACGCGAGGGCGGCACACCAGCTGAAACTCTGAGGAATTAATCTCGTGTCTGACACCGTACAGATGTTAAAGGTAGTACCCATTTTCGCAGATCTGGACGAAGATGCACTGGAGCAACTCGCCTCCAAATGCCGTCACCTGACCTTCAAACGAAATACCGTGATGATGCCCGAAGGAGAGCCTGGGGAATGTCTCTACATTATCGAGAGCGGTTCTGCAAAGGTATTCGTAGGCGATTCTGACGGACGGGAAATTGTGCTCTATGAAGAAGGCCCTGGCAGCTACATTGGCGACATTTCCTTACTCGACGATGCCCCAAGATCGGCATCGGTGGTCACGCTGGAAAAAACCAAAGTGCTTTCTGTCTCTAAAGAGGATTTCCTGAAGTGCATTCTCGATAATCCGACAATATCGCTGAATATAATGCGTACTCTAACCAGACGTTTACGGCGCGCTACCGACGGAATACGCAGCCTGGCGCTGGACAATGTGTACCGCAGACTGGCTGACAAACTGGTCGAAATGGCGGAAGAACGCGAAAATGGCGATGTCGCTCTCCCAAAACGTTACTCACACCAGGATCTAGGCAATATGATCGGCGCATCGCGCGAGATGGTCGGCAAGATAATGGCCGAATTGATTAAGGGCGAATATATTGAAATGCGTGACCGCACCATTTTCATTCTAAAACCGTTGCCCCGAAACTGGTAACACCGCGAATTCAAAGTTCGCGCATCAACCAAACCACCATGTGATTGTAAAACCGGGATCACCTGCCAACGAGCAAAGGCAGGGAGCTGAGAGTTTTTACTCTGCACCACCTGCACAGATTTAGATGATTTAAAGCCAGACCGCCTCAACAGGTAGTCTGGATGAACCACTATTGCCAGTGTGGTACGGGATTGCTTAACCAAGGGAGTGGTGGTTACCACGCCGCAGCGTTACCATGTTCCACCTGACTACAGTGGTGTTCGCTATGAAAAAAATTGGCGTTATTGGCATTGGAAATATGGGATCCGGCCTGGCAAAAAACCTGATTAAAGCGGGTTTTGATGTCTACGGATACGACCTTCTTCCGCATCGATTGCAAGCTTTTAAAGAGCTTGGTGGAGTGCCGATGATTTCGAGCGCCGAGGTGGGGACTAAATGTGATGCCGTGTTTGTGATGGTAATGACCGGTGATGAAGCTAAAGAAGTCATACTGGGCGAAGGTTTGCTCTCTACCTTAAAACCCGGCAGTGTTATTCTGCTCACGGCAACGATAAATGCATCAGAAGCGCGGGAAATCGAACAGGGTTTAAGTGGTAGTGAATTAAAGCTAATTGATAGCCCCGTTAGCGGTGGCTATCCGGGTGCACAATCGGGAACACTGACCCTTATGGCGTCGGGTCCACAAGAAACTCTCGATCAATGCGCTAACATCATGCAGGCCGTCAGCGGAACCATCCATCATGTCGGCACTGAAATCGGTATGGGCCAAACCGTCAAGGCATGCCTGCAATCGCTAATCGGATCAATTTTTAGCGCCACATTTGAAGCGTCAGTACTTGCTGCCAAAGCCGGCGTAGACGCTGCGGTACTGGAGCAGGTGTTTAATACATCAAGCGCCGGCAGCGTCATCACTAAAACATCGCTTGAAAACATCATCGCCCGGCAGTTCGAAAACACCGGGAGCCACATATCGACCATGTATAAGGATCTTACCATCAGCATGGATCTCGCCCGTGAGCTCGGGGTACCGCTGTTTACGGCGGCCACAGCAATGCAACTTTTCCAGGCGGGTATCACCAAATACCCGGACAGCGACAACTGGAGTGTCACGAAAATCACCGAAGAAATAGTTGGCGCGAAACTGAAACGGCAGTAGCCGACGCACGGCTGATAAATTTTACGAAATACAGAACATCGTGAAACAGTCATCACTGCATCTGATTGCATAGATTATGTACCCTGACCCAACCAGCCTGTTTATCAGCGATACTCCGCTTCTGGATGTTCGCTCCCCGGGCGAATTTGCACGAGGTGCTTTCCCTGCATCGATTAATATTCCACTGCTTGAAGACAAGCAGCGTCAGCAAGTGGGCAAGTGCTATAAGGAGGAAGGACAAAATAAGGCAATAGAGACCGGTCTTCGACTAATGAACAACGAACTTCGGGAGCAACGCCTTAGCGCATGGAAATCATTTATTGCAAAAAATCCGCAGGGCTACTTATATTGCTTCAGGGGTGGCTTGCGATCAAAATTTACCCAACAATGGCTAGAAGAGGCAGGGGTGAGCTTTCCGTTAATAGAAGGAGGCTACAAGGCCCTGCGCACTTTTCTGATTGAGCAGCTGGACAGCCACTCGCAGACGCTGCCATTTACACTTCTCGGGGGGCGCACTGGAAGCGGAAAAACCAGACTACTCGAAAGTCTGCCACACTATATAGACCTTGAGCGGTTAGCAATGCACCGCGGGTCAAGCTTTGGAGGGTTACTCACTGCACAGCCAGGCAATATCGATTTCGAAAACTCACTGGCTGTAGAGATGTTAAAAAAGAGTACAGCACCCGCCAGTCGAATTTTTCTTGAGGACGAAGGTCGGTTGATAGGTCGGGTGTGCATCCCTCAGAAACTGCGCGATCGCATGCTGAATCTTCCCGTAGTGCTGCTGACTGAACCGCTGGATCACAGAGTTTCAATCTCCGAACAAGACTACATCATTGATCTAATTGCACTCTATCAAGCCCGACATGGCCTTGAAAACGGGGTAACCCTGTTTGCAAATCACCATCGTGAAGCACTACATCGAATTCGCAAAAGATTTGGCCACCAGAAAGTCGAGCGCGCGCGGCTACTTTTCGAATCGGGGCTATCCCGATACCTGAAAACAGAGTCTACTCATACCTTTCGCCCTTACATTGAAACGTTACTTACCGAATACTACGATCCCATGTACGACTACCAGCTGAAAAGCAAACAACGCATCGTGCTATTTGAGGGTAACTCAAGCGAAGTGATTAACTGGGCTCAACAGGAGTCTTACTAACTTAAGAGAGCTACCAGGAGCCAGAGCAGTAATGTCACAGTCCGAATCCATGCAGACATGCACCACACACAAGCCCCTTGCACACTCTGAAGCTATTCCCTACCTTCGAAAGCCGGTCTCCATTGTATAAAATCCGGGTTAAGACCGGCAAGAGGCTCTTTGAGCTTCGCTACTTCGGTAGCAGGCGCATGAATTTCAAGTCTGTGCAGACTGGCAATCGCCAATGCCTGCTTCAACAGCGAGTCAACATTCTCGAGGTGTGCCAGTAGCCCTTCAGCAGACGTGTAGCCCTCACGACAGAACGCTTTTTCGCCGTTGAAACTAAAGCCATAAAACAGACACTCTTGCTCAGATTTTGTTCGCTCTACCATTTGCCCGCCAAGCGCTTTGAACTCATCAAGCTTGCCTGTTTGCACCGTAAATAAGGTACTATCGCGCACATGTTATCTTCTAGCGTCATTGCTTTTTTCCTCCGGAAATTAAAGTTACCAGTTTAAAACTATCTGAAAATAATCGCTCGACCAGAATTCTTTTACCGCCCAACTTCAGGTTACAGGCCGCAAGCTCGCATAAAAAATTCCGGACCTGCCTTCGAATTTGCATCGCTTGAGCTAAATTAGCTCCTTCAGTAAATACTAACACGCCCTGGAAATTCCTGAATAAAATCGACCGTCCATTGCGAGTTCAATAAAGACCGGCCACTCGAAGCAGTAATCCACACCAGGCGGACAGGACACATACCAGAAACATTCACGATACAGTACTTTAAAGACATCAGGCTTTTATCTACTAATCTTCCTGTTACACCAGGCTTCTCTGGTGCAGTAAACATTGGAGCTAACAGCTATGATGCACATCACTCCCCCCGTAAAAGAAGTTTCGCCTAAGGCAGCTATGGGACATGCCAATCAACCGCCCGCACTGAAAAAACATATTCAGCAGTCTAGATCCAGTGCTGCCATGGGACATGCCAATCAGCCTCCTGCGCTGAAAAAACACCTTCAACAGTCTAAATCTCAGGCTGCCATGGGACACGCCAATCAGCCTCCTGCGCTGAAAAAACACCTTCAGCAGTCTAAATCTCAGGCTGCCATGGGACACGCCAATCAGCCTCCTGCGCTGAAAA
>CAYPCS010000034.1:0-99 GCA_964409275.1 uncultured Granulosicoccaceae bacterium | reverse complement strand
AACACCTTCAGCAGTCTAAATCTCAGGCTGCCATTGGACACGCTAATCAGCCTCCTGCGCTGAAAAAACACCTTCAACAGTCTAAACCTCAGGCTGCCA
>CAYPCS010000033.1:0-52990 GCA_964409275.1 uncultured Granulosicoccaceae bacterium | reverse complement strand
CCATGCGCTCCGCTATCCATGCAGCAAAAGGTATTCCGGCCGTCTCACCACCTGCTATCGCATCGAAAGATTCAAAACCAACATCCCTGAGTAACTTCGACACAGCGAAGTCCATTAGCGCTGACCGAATACGCGGATAGGAAATCAGTTTTCGGCAATCTATATATACAGGGCTTGCCAGCCCGGACGTGAGCTTATACGGCTGATCCGATCTGAAATGTACCGCCTCTATTTCAAGCAGCATCCTTGCAGCCAGTGCTGCCATGGTGTCGGAATCGGGAAATGTGTTCTGAAACATAATGCTCGTGCCGTCGCTCTGTGATTACCACGGTAATGAATTGCTGTATGTCACACGACCTGCCAGTGAAGATCACAACCTGGATCAAACACAGTCACCGGGCCCTCCGGTGTATCGATCTTCGCAGGAGTCTCTAGCGGCATCCGCTTTTTTTCCAGCGTTAGCTGCTCTGTATTAACCGGCAAGCCATAAAACGCTGGTCCATTAACCGACGCAAATCGTTCAAGCTTGTCGAGAGCAGACTCTTCTTCGAATACATGCGCCAAACATTCAATTGCATTAGGCGAATTGTAAATACCCGCACAACCACAGGCAGACTCTTTTGCACCATCAATATGCGGGGCACTGTCGGTGCCAAGAAAAAAGCGGCTGTCACCGGACGTCGCTGCTGCGCGCAAGGCCAGTTGATGTGACTGACGTTTCGCAATCGGCAAACAATAATAATGTGGTCGAATACCTCCGGCAAAAATGTGGTTTCGATTTATCATTAGATGATGCGTGGTGATGGTAGCTGCGATGTTACCTTCTTCGCTTTGCACATAACTGATTCCATCACTGGTGGTAACATGCTCCATCACCACACGCAGCATCGGTATACGCTTGCGAAGCGGTTCCAGCACGGTGTCTATAAAAACTGCCTCGCGATCAAAAATATCTATCTCTGTATTGGTCACTTCACCATGCACGCAAAGCGGCAAGCCTATCTCTGCCATGCGCTCGAGAACCGGCATCACCTTGTTCACATCCTTCACACCGGAATCCGAATTGGTGGTCGCCCCGGCCGGATACATCTTGACCGCTGTTACCAGGCCTGATTGCGCTGCAGCCGCTACATCATCCGCACTGGTGGACTCGGTAAGATAGAGTGTCATCAGGGGCTCGAAGCGCGCGCCCTCCGGAAGATTAGCCAGAATGCGTTGCCGGTAGGCGTGAGCATCATCACCGCGCACTACCGGTGGCACCAGATTAGGCATGATCAACGCGCGCGCGAAATAGCGGGCACTGTCTGGCAACACAGAAGCCAGCATTGCACCATCACGCAAGTGCAAGTGCCAGTCATCAGGACGGCGGATAGTGAGAGTCGGCGGCATTGAACACGGGTAGCCTTACAGGGTAGACCGCATGATATCGCCACCACTCATTTACTTCCAGCGCTCATCGCGGACAATGGCTTTGTGATGCTGGCCGTCAATCAGCAGTGAAAGCTCGGTACCGGGTGCAGACACCTCGATGTCAAGCATCGCAAACAACAGATTGGCGTTGTACCTGGGAGAGAAGGCACAACTGCTTGCCTGCCCTGCTTTGCCATATTCCCCATTGTCATCTCTTCGCACTACATCCCACCGTTGCCGCAACGGTGTTAACGGTTCACCTGCTACCTGCAGATGGCACAAACGTCGAAGCGGACCGGCATTGCCAATGGCCGCAAGCGCATCACGTGCCATGTACTCAGCCGGTTTGTCGAGATTGAGGTATCGCTCAAAGCCACATTCAAGTACGTTATCCTGAAGCGTCATATCGCTTCCATACGATTTCAAGCCGGACTCAAGGCGTTCAATCTGATTGGGCGCCCCCGCTCTGATTCCGTATTTTTGCCCGACCTGCCAAACCGCATCCCACAACGCAAGCCCGCAACTGGCGTCTTGCAAGTAGATTTCAAATCCCCCCTGTCCGCTCCAGCCGGAGCGAGCCAGTAATACCGGTGTACCGGCAATTTCTTTTTCAACAAACCGAAAGAATTTTATATCGCGTGTATCTTCACCAACGAGTTCGGCGATCAAATCATCTGCCTTTGGCCCCTGAACCGCCAACGGACTCACATCAGGCTCAACCACCGCTACGTTCATCCGGCGACCATAGGCAATTCCTTTAATCCACAGCAGCACATCCGAATCCGCAATAGATATCCAGAACCTGTCTTCTGCCAGACGCAGAATAATCGGATCATTCACCAGCATGCCGTTCTCATCGGCAAGCGGTGCGTAGATACACTGACCAGTGTGACACGGCGCAATGTGACGCGGTGTGATGAGTTCCAGCAACGCAAGTGCATCAGGACCACAGACTTCAACCTGCCGTTCAGCGGATACGTCCCACAATTGCACATGCTCTCGCAGGTGATGATACTCCTCGATAGTCGAAGAGAAATTCACCGGCAAGATCATATGATTGTAGATAGTCAGGCTCTTGATACCATTCTCGAAAACCCGCTGCTCAAACGGCGTGCTCCGCAGCCGGGGCGATAACACTATTTCAGGCGAATACATAATGTAAAATCCACAAATCTCGTCCGCCAGGAACGATTCGAAAACAGCTAACAAACTGCGCGCGCAGCCTCATATACAGCCCCGGAAATTACCTGCCGGAGGAGCCGCTCGCAAGCGAGGAGCATCAAGCTCATTACAACCGCGTGATTAGAACACAGCAATTGACCCGTGACTTCCTCTTATGCGCTGGTAGCGCTACAATTCTTTTCCTTGTGCGACATATGACCAGGTAATGTTCTATACCACAGACACACGCAAGCATGGTTTACGCTTCGATCCCTTCAAGGCACTGATTGTTCCCCGCCCCATCGGCTGGGTATCAACCGTCAATGACAAAGGCGACGTCAACCTCGCACCGTTCAGTTTTTTCAATGGTATTTCCGACTACCCGCCGATGTTGATGTTTTCGGTAGCGAATGGCAAAGACACCATCAACAACCTGAAGGCCACAGAAGAATGTACCTGCTCGTTCGCAAGCCATACTCTGGTAGACGAAATGAACATGTCCAGCGCTCCGGTGGACAGCAGTGTGAACGAATACAGCCTTGCCGGGCTGGACACCACAAGGTCTGAAACTGTCGCACCACCAAGAGTTGCCAAAAGCCCGGCGGCATTTGAATGCCGATTGTGGAAAACGGTGGAGCTACCGATTAACAAGGACCGGCCCGATACCGGTTACACCATGGCTATTGTGCACGTAGTAGCGGTTTTCATAGACGATAACTATATCGTCGACGGACTCGTCGACACTGCTTCCATGCAACCGCTTGCACGGTTGGGCTACATGGATTATTCGATCGTCAACGAAAGCAATATGTTCAGTCTGAATCGACCGATAGTCGACGAAGATGGCAAAAACGCGACCTTGCAAAGCGGCCCGTGGGATGGTGTTTTTCGATAGCTGTCCAGACTGGCTGGCTCGTTTCGCTGGCCGGCCAGCATGCTGTTGAAGCCTTGTACCTCGACAAGCTACCAGATGGCTTTGCGAATCAGGTTCAGTCCCATCAAACAAAATATTATTAACAGCATCTTTTGAAACTGACCGCCGTTGAGATGTGCACGCAAACGTTCACCAATCGAAAAACCCAGCAACGTAGGCACGATCATCAGTGATGAACTCAATGCAAGATCAGTCGTCAACAAACCGTTTGTTAAATAGCCGAGTGTCAATGGTACTGTGCCACACAGTATAAGAAAGCCTGTGAATGCTACAAACTCATCTTTATCAATACGACGCGCGTGCAAATACATCACCATTGGCGGTGACCAGATTGCGGTAAGCCCTCCGATTAACCCGGAAATCGCCCCGGCCGCAAATTGAACCGGGCGATCAAGTTTTGCAGGGATACGCGGTGGCGCCTTGATGAGGCTTGAGAGCGTCCACAGTACGACCATACAACCTATACCTGCGACCAGATAATCAACGTCGACGACAGCAGCGTACAGAGACGACACATAGATTAAAACCAGCATGGTAATTCCAAACGGCCAGAGTGATTGCACCGATTGACGCAACCTTCCGCCACGATAAACCTGCCACACATTGGTCACCAGAGCGGGTAGTAACAACAGCGCAATGGCAACTCTCGGATCGGTCACCTGCGCTAAAAGAGAGATGGTGATTGTTGGCAAGCCAATACCAATTGTGCCTTTGATTATTCCTGCGACCAGGAACGCAGCAAGAGCAATCAGCAACAATTCAGTATTCATTTGCCATTACCTGATCAACAATATTGCGCAATGCCCGATAGGCGCCGTCAATGCCTGAGTGTTCACCCGTGTATTCAACAGGCCAGTCAGCAGTGGCCTCCGAATAAACCACCCGACATGCGGACGATAATTCAACTTGCAGCGCTTTAATACGCAATTGCCTGACGGCAAATCTGGTAACGGTGCTGTTGCGAACCCCGCCGGTAAATCGGGGATGATCTACGGTCAGGCGACGCCAGCAAGTGTCTCCGGACTCATCAAGCTTGTCGATCGGAAAAAGCTCAAAACCCTCTGCGACAAATGGTCCCACTACATCGTGGCCTGTGCAGGAAGTTCCATTCATCGTACCGAGTGCTACTCCCATTCGGTGCCGGTTGGTCATTCCATGCAGATCGACCAGTAAACGGATACCTCGATCATCCACCAGTTCACAGACCGCCTGCTTGTACTCTCCCCGGGGCTGCCAGTTAGGGTCTTCGCGAGTTTTATTTTTCACATAAATTGCAGAGCAACCGGTGTCTTCTGCAAGCGCGAGCACAAACGCTGCGGTAAACTCTTCCTGCGGCTTGGGCTGCCCGTCTCGATGGTGTATGCACGCATGTGGCGCAGAGACAAGAACCGGGTGATCGCCCGTCCGTATGTCGAACCAGGTTTCATTTTCAGCTGCTTCACTGCAATAAGCGACTGCCTTTTCGTGCTCGCACAATCGCGATAACAATTTATCCATGAACGAAATGCGGGTACCTTAAACCGGCAGAGCCAATGCAGTGAAACCTATAGACAAACACAGCACCATAACGACCCGTCTGCCGTCACAAAATTTATGCTGCGCTGGCTCCACCGCATTCTCGTCAATAAGTTGCTCTTCCTCCAGACAGATCGTACACCGCTGCTGTGGTGAAACCGTTTTCCTCCGAAGCCATCCACGAGACAGTGCCGGCAATTTCCTCGACCGTTATAAATCGTCCGCGTGGAATTTTGCTGCGCATGTATTCAATGAAGTCTGGCGTTACCTGATCAAGTATTCGGGTATCGGCGGTTACCGGGGTGATGCAATTGACCGCTATGTTGTACTCTGCAAGCTCCTTACCCAGAGATTTTGTTAGCCCTATTACGGCAGCCTTCGATGTGGAATACGCGGATGCGTTTGGATTACCTTCTTTGCCGGCAATAGAAGCAGTGTTGATTATGCGGCCGTAGTTTTGCCGAATCATATGGGGCACCACGGCTTTGGCACCATAGAACACACCATTAACATTAATCTTTTGCACCTGATCCCAGGCATCTACCGGGTAATCCCAAACCGTATGTGTCGGACCGGCGACACCGGCATTCGAGCAGAGTATATCGATCCCGCCCCATTGACTCGCCACCGCGTCTGCAGCGCTTTGCACCTCTGCAAAATCCGACACATCTACCCGGTAGTGAGAAACATCGCCCAATGAGCCCAACTCCTCACAAGTATCTTCCAGTACCGGGTCGATGTCCCACAACGCAACGCGGGCACCTGACTTGAGGAATCGTTCCGCGATCGCTCGACCGATACCCTGTGCTCCACCAGTGACGATCGCTCTTCTATCAGTGAGATCAAAGCGGGTTTGTTGCATGCTGATTCCTCATTTATTCGGATCGGTGAATATGAACGATCCACTACGGGTCTGCAATAGCAACGGAAAACGGGGCGCAACCGCCGGTAGTTGCCCGGGGTAACAAAAAACAGTCACAATCCCTTCAGCTCATCTAAGGCCTGCGACAACAGAAATGAAAATTGGCATTCTCCAAACCGGTTACCCACCCGATTCTGCCAGACCCGCGTTTGGCAACTATGCCGATGCATTCAAACGCTTGTTAAGCGAGTACGAGTTTGAATTTTCCGACTGGGCCTGCCTTGACGGAGAATTTCCCCCGTCTGTTGACAGTGCCGACGGCTGGCTGATCACCGGATCCAAATTCGGTGCCTACGAAAAATTGCCATGGATACCAACGCTCGAATCGTTTTTGCGCAGCGCCTACGAAAACTCTGTTCCTATAGCGGGGATATGCTTCGGACACCAGATACTCGCGCAAGCGCTTGGTGGAACAGTGGAAAAATATGAAGGAGGCTGGTCAATTGGACGGGTGGACTATCACTTTGAAGAAATCGACAAGCCGGTACCTCTTTACGCCTGGCACCAGGACCAGGTGATCGATACTCCTTCAGATGCAACTACAGTTGCCTCAACCCCGTTCTGCAAACACGCCGCACTGAGGTATGGAAACAAGGCATTTACGGTGCAACCGCACCCTGAATTTTCACCGGAGTACATGCACCATCTATTGAACGCCCGGCGCGAATCACTACCCGCCGATGTTACTCGACAGGCCGACAAATCGCTGCTCGAAGGCAAAACAAACTCATCGCTAATGGCAGAGCTTGTCGCACAATTTTTCAGGCACGCGCATAGTGAAAAAACCAGGCTGCAATAGAGCGGAATTATTTGCCAGGTGGCGTTAACGTCTGGCCTAACGCAAAAAGGCGCTCACAATGAGCGCCTCTGCAGTCAGGTCATCCCGATAAGAGCTATATTTGCCCGCCTACTTCAACCTTTCGACGTCGCCAGAACATACCGGCTACGGCGCCTATCATCAGCATCGGCAAAACGGGATCAAGCTTACTGGAACCACTTGATATAGCGCAGCCAAAAGGTGAGCCGTCCAGACCGGTAAGCACCTGGCCTTCGTCACTGTTTGCGTCGCCATCATCATCGTCAAGCGGGGGAAGTTCGGTGCTGTCGAATACATCCGCGATCCCGTCTCCGTCGGCGTCGCCCAGGACTAGCGGAATGCCCGCAAGCGCGTCATCGAGACCATCACCGTTTGCATCCGCAAAGTTGTCCACCAGACCGTCGTTGTCCTCATCCACACCACCCGTTTCAATCAAGTCACTGATGCCGTCGGCATCTGAATCGAGATCGATTCGATTCGGCACACCATCCTCGTCGGTATCGACATCGCCACGCTGCGCTGCGGCGTCGGCAATTCCATCGTTGTTGCTGTCTGCGAAATTGTCAATCCGGCCGTCACCATCGGCATCGTTGCCTCCGGTTTCAAGGATATCGGGTAAACCATCGTTGTCAGAATCGAGGTCCAGGATGTCGGCTACTCCGTCACCATCGGTGTCCGGGATAGACAACGGGGCTGCGGCGATTGCATCGTCCCATCCGTCTCCATTGACGTCTGCGAAACCGTCAGCACGGCCGTCCAGGTCAGAATCTACTCCACCGGCCTCAAGCAAATCGACGACTCCGTCGTTGTCGCTATCAAGATCATAGGCATTGGCCAGTCCGTCGCCGTCAGCATCTTCTATACCTTCGACTTGATCCGGAATGCCATCGTTATCACTGTCGAGATCAGTAGCATTCACCACCCCGTCGCTATCGGTATCAAAAACCGCCGCGTCGTCAGCAGATCCGGTTTCCTGCCCGTCGCTAATTCCATCTCCATCGGTATCCGGGTTGCCCGGGTCGGTACCCAGCTCTTCTTCAGTGGCATCCGACAAGCCATCACCGTCACTGTCACTACCGTTTCCATCATCACCCGGATTGCCGCCGTCCGGATTTGCAGAACCCTCTTCATCAGCATCACCGATGCCGTCACCATCGGTGTCGGGCAATAGAGGATCGGTTCCCGTTCGATCGATTTCGTCACCGTCAGATAAACCATCACCGTCCGTATCGGGTTCTGTGGGCGATGTCATCGTGTCTGACACTTCCCTTCCATCCGTTAAACCATCGCCATCCGTGTCCGGTACAAGAGGATCAGTGTGGTATTTGTTTACCTCCTCACCGTCTGTCAATCCGTCACCATCAGTATCCGGGTTGTGACGATCCGTGCCATAGGTCGATTCCTGTCGATCCGTTAGTCCGTCATCATCGCTGTCCACCTTGCCGGTGGCCATCGAAGTCGTCGCGTAAAACGCGGTACAAACCAGGCCTGTAAAAAACAGCCGATCCCACTTTCTTTTCATTGAAGCCACTCTACGTTTACTGCCAAGCGCTGTTAACACAGCCTGAAAACGAGAGCCTACGGTAAAAAAAATTTCGAAAAAGTGAAAAAGGACAATATTTCGGGCCGGGTAACAATCAAAAGGACGATTTGACACAACAATTAACGATTCGGTTCGGTTCTGGCTTCCGCTTGCTCAATTGAGCAATCCCTGCTTTGAACGATAGTCGTTATTGACTCATTTCCCATTCGAGAACATTTCTTGCAATTAAATATTTAATTCGTGTTAATTTATTTAAATGTTTAATCTTTGAACCGCTAAAACTCGGTATGACGGATAAGCGCGACAACCAGTCAGATCTCAATGCCAGACGCAGACAGGCAGTTCAAATGCGTCTGCAAGGGCAGAAAATCGCAGACATCAGAGAATCTGTTGACCTGTCAGCACCAACGATCATTGCAGCACACAAAATGTTTCTGCAAGGCGGATGGCCTGCAGTTGATGCAAAACCGCGGGGCAGACCGGCCGGTCACAAGAAGGGACTTTCCGAATCGATGCGCGCTACGCTGCTGCGCACAATTTCAGCCCCTCCTCCGTCTGATTGCCAAATGCCCGGGGGAGTCTGGACATTTGCCAATCTGCACCAGTACCTTAAACAATCAGGCTCTGCAGTTAGCAGCCCACGCACAATTGGAAAATACGTCGACGAGCTAGGCTACGGGGCCAGTAACCTGCTCACCGAGTGCAAACAATCAAACGAGCAAATTGACTGGTTTCGGCAAATCTACGCACCGCTGGTGGCAAGCGCGCGAAAATCCGAAACCGATATCTTCTGGGCAGGTTTTAAATCGGTTAGCACGCCGGAACCCGCGTCAATCGACGCCGGAAGCGGCGCAGGTGCAGCCCGATTTATGTATGCACACGGTACAAAAGGCCAGTATTGCTGGCTGGCCGGCGACTATACGTCTGATGTAGACCGGCTGACCGATTTTTTTTTCCGGCTGGCGAATCACGCCGGAGGCAGTGTCAGCGTCATTCTGCACGGAATGGATGTGTCACAGACTCAGGCGATCAGCAGCTGGATAGACAACACCCCGTCGGTCAGCCTCATACCCAACCCGAGAACCCGATCAGCGCAATTCGCGAAACTGAATCCACCTGGTCAACAAAAACACAGACACTCTGAAAGTACAAAATCAACATCTCCACTTATAGCTAACAAACGCGATTCGTCGCGAATCCAAAGGAAACCACAGGCCATGCCTTCGTTAACGCACCTGCAACGTCTGGAAGCAGAAAGCATTCACATCATGCGAGAAATTGTCGCCGATGCCGACAATCCCGTCATGTTGTATTCCATTGGCAAAGACAGCGCCGTAATGCTGCACCTTGCCATGAAAGCGTTTTATCCCGCCAAACCGCCGTTCCCGCTGCTGCACGTCGATACCGGCTGGAAATTCCAGGCGATGTACGAGTTCCGCGACAATATGGTGAAAGATTACGGCCTGGAGCTTATCACTCACACCAATCCGGAAGGGCTGGAAAAGGGCGTCAATCCATTTACCCATGGATCTGCTCTGCATACCGATATTATGAAAACCCAGGGCTTGCGGCAGGCATTGGACAAACACGGTTTTGATGCAGCCTTTGGGGGCGCCAGACGCGACGAAGAAAAGTCGCGTGCGAAAGAACGGATCTTCTCGTTTCGCAACGCGCAGCATCGCTGGGATCCCAAGAATCAGCGCCCTGAGCTCTGGAATTTATACAACGCACGCAAACAAAAAGGCGAATCCATTCGCGTATTCCCTATTTCGAACTGGACAGAGCTGGACGTCTGGCAGTACATACATCTTGAGAAAATACCCATCGTGCCATTGTACCTTTCAGCAGAGAGACCAGTAGTGATGCGCGACGGAACGTTAATCATGGTGGACGACGATCGCCTTCCGATGAATCCCGGGGAAGTTCCAATGATGAAAAACATTCGCTTTCGAACCCTTGGCTGCTACCCGCTGACCGGCGCGATAGAGTCCAGTGCGGACACGCTGCCCGGCATTATTCAGGAAATGTTGCTGGCCAACACCTCTGAGCGACAGGGTCGTATGATCGACCACGACAGTACCGCCTCAATGGAAAAGAAAAAGCAAGAGGGCTACTTCTAATGGAAATGCAAAACGAACTGATTGAGTCCGACATTGAGCAGTACCTCAATCAACATCAGAATAAAGAGCTACTGCGATTTATAACCTGCGGCAGTGTCGATGACGGCAAGAGTACGCTGATCGGTCGACTGCTCTATGAGTCTAAAGTACTGTTCGAAGACCAGCTTGAATCCATAGAAGCCGATTCAAAGAAGTTCGGCACTCAGGGAGGCAACCCCGATTTTGCACTGCTGGTCGATGGCCTCGCAGCCGAACGCGAGCAAGGCATTACCATTGATGTGGCGTATCGCTATTTCAACACTGACCGTCGCAAGTTTATTGTCGCCGATACCCCGGGTCACGAGCAGTACACTCGCAACATGATCACCGGCGCATCCACAGCAGATGTCGCTATATTACTCATCGATGCACGCAAGGGTCTGCTGACACAAACAAGACGACACTCCTATCTAACCTCTCTTATCGGCATCAATAATATTGTGCTCGCGGTCAACAAGATGGACCTGGTCCAGTACTCCGAAGATACGTTCAACGAAATTGTTGAGAGCTTTGAGGAATTCGCTGCACAAATAAACATCAAAAATAGTACTGCCATTCCAATGTCGGCGCTGGTTGGCGACAATATAATCGAGCCAAGTGTAGAGATGCCCTGGTATCACGGCACGACATTGTTGTCGTATCTGGAAACGGTGAAGATTGATTCTGAACTGGCTCAATCACTGCCTTTCCGATTACCTGTGCAGTGGGTCAATCGCCCTAACCTCGATTTTCGCGGCTTCGCTGGAACCATCGCCAGTGGCGTTGTTAAAAAAGGCGATTCGGTACGTATCCAGCCTTCCGGAAAAACCAGTTCGATTGACCGCATCGTTGCATCTGACGGCGACCTTGAACAGGCCGCCGCCGGTCAGGCGATCACGGTGACCCTTAGTGATCAGATTGATATCTCGCGTGGCGATGTGATCTCGACAACCGAAACACCTGCCAGTACTGCCAATCAGTTCGAAAGTACTGTCGTGTGGATGGACGAGGAAGCACTGCTACCGGGCAGGCCTTATATTATGAAATGCGGCACGTCTACATCCACGGCGACGATTACCGACATCAAGCATGAGATCAATGTCAATACGATGGAGCAAACCGCGGCAAAGAAACTCGAGTTAAACAATATCGGGGTATGTAATTTAAACCTTGATCGACAAATCGCTTTCGATCCTTATGAAGAAAACCAGACCACCGGCAGCTTTATACTGATTGATAAAATAAGCAACAACACTGTCGGTGCCGGTACTCTCAACTTTGCGTTGCGCCGCTCACAAAATATTCATATGCAAGCGGTGGACGTAGACAAGAAACTGCGTTCGGATTTAAAAGCGCAGCAATCCTGCGTGCTCTGGTTCACCGGCCTGTCCGGTTCGGGTAAATCCACTATTGCCAATATAGTTGAGCGCAAGCTCAGCGCACAGGGCAGACACACTTATCTGCTGGATGGTGACAATGTACGTCATGGCCTCAACAAAGATCTCGGTTTCACTGACGCCGATCGTGTTGAGAATATCCGGCGTATCGGTGAGGTTGCCCGACTCATGGTCGACAGCGGACTCATTGTGCTTACCGCTTTTATTTCACCCTTTCGTACAGAACGACAGATGGCGAGAAGCCTGCTGGAAGACGGTGAGTTCCTGGAGGTGTTTGTTGAGACACCTCTGTCTGTAGCGGAGGAGCGTGATCCAAAGGGGCTTTACAAAAAGGCACGCCGGGGAGAGCTTAAAAATTTCACCGGTATAGATTCACCCTATGAATCGCCGGAGTCGCCAGAGATACTGGTCGATACCTCCTCGCTGTCAGCAGAGCAATGCGCCGAACGGGTCATTAGTATACTGCGACAGCGCGGTGTGATCAGCGGCTCTGACGAATAAAATTTGCCTGCGCGAGTATCTGTTCAGGCCAGAGTTCGTCACTGTAAGTTTGTTAGTTTCACCTGGCCGGCCGGCCAGGTGAAAACCGGTTATCGGGGTGTACTGCAGCGTTGCGACTAAGCCTCGAATTCAAGAGCAGCGCCTTCACGTGGTGACATCACGATTGCCGGATTACTCACCCCGCGCAATTTATGTTCACCGACCGATTCCCACGCAATATCGACCAGGTCTGCGAACTTCTCGCTGGCCAGCACTCGCCGACCCACCGTCTTGCTGAGTGACTCCAGCCTCGATACCTCATTAGCCGCCTCACCCACCACGGTAAACTCCAGGCGCTCTGCAATTCCGATATTGCCGAAGGTCAGTTCACCAATGTGCAGCCCCAAACCAAAATCCAGAGGCTCTTCGCTATTTTCTAGACGCCTGCCGTTGAGGTGTTGCAAACGTCTTTCGGCCTCACCGGCGGCCAGCATTGCCTGCTTTGCTGCACTACGTCCGTCCCGGTCGTTTTCCAACACCGGGAAAATAGCCAGCACCGCGTCGCCTATAAAACGTAGTACTTCGCCGCCATGCAGAATGACCGCACCGGCCGTACATTCGAAATAGCCATTCACTACCTTCAGAAACTGATCGGCTGAAAGTGCCTCGGCCCAGCGACTGGAGTCACGCATGTCGCTGTACCAGATCACGGTTTCGATGCGCTCTCCATCGCCGCGCCTAATCTGACCCTCTCTTACTCGATGCCCGGCATTAGGCCCAAGATACGCATTCAATACATCATGGGTAGCCACGTGTTGAATCTGCACCTTGCAGGCAACAGCGAGCCGGCTTTGCACCCGCATCAGCCAGTTTAACTCTTGATCGGTAAAACCGTTTAGCCGGTCTGTTGTCCACGATCCTATAATTCCGTCCTGATAGTCGTCTTGATCAGGCGTACTGGAAAATCCCACCTTATAAGCCAGATAGTCAGCGGCACCCTGCTCTTTTAGTTCTTCCAGTACGGGGAAATCGAGCAATGAGGTACTACCGCGCAAACGGCGACGTAAAAACGGAGTTCGAGATTTCATCAGGCGATGGATCGGACTGCTTTGAAATTGCTCCGAGCTAAACGCATCTTCATGACGTGTTCGAGATGAGCTAACATCTTCACCACGCCGCCAGTACATAATGGTCGATGCGTAGAGCGGATGAAGTGTTCTGAATGTTAGCATCGCACGACTTATCGGCAAGCCGGCAGCATACAGCCGTTGACAACAGCCGTCGAAAATCACCTCAACCGGCGCATGCCCAAGCGCCTGTAACATCAGCCAGTCAGTGACCGCGGTGATAAAAACATCACCTGATACATTGTCATCAACTTCGTTCACCACGCTACACCATCCGCTT
Source organism: uncultured Granulosicoccaceae bacterium (assembly GCA_964409275.1). GTDB lineage: Bacteria > Pseudomonadota > Gammaproteobacteria > Granulosicoccales > Granulosicoccaceae. Next base: position 39,266 of record CAYPCS010000033.1, on the reverse strand, counting down.
TCTTATGCTAGCCTAAATTGGCAAAATGGGTACATGATGCGGCGCCAGCAACCGCAATTGCCCGCCTTAGCGTTATCGCGACTACAAACAAACTGTTAAGCAGCCCACACCACGCTTCCTTGTACAGTTGCCGATTGTACACGCTGTCAGGGTACAACGAAGCGTCTGCAGGGTAATCTGGTTGCGAGGTAATCCGGCCCGTTGCACAAGGTAACCAGCTGCTACCCGGGCGAACTTTGACCGGTGCGAGCGGGGTAATTGCGACGCTCAGCAAATAACTGGGCCAAGAATACGATGAGCCCGATCAATAGCGGAAAAAGGTAATAGACCAACCGAAATGCCAGCAAGGCACCAACCAGTTCCGGCGTGGACACATCAGACAGCATTAACAGCATACTTCCCTCAAATACTCCAATGCCACCTGGTACATTACTTAAGACCGCCACTGCCATACACAATAAGTAAATTCCGAGAAAAGACAGATAGCCAATCATAATTCCCTCAGGCAACATTAAATGCATGATTAAAGCGGCAAAAAACACATCGGCGGCACCTAATAATAACTGGCATGATGCCACCAGGAAACGCGGTGGTGTGACTTTAAATGAGCCTAACCGCAACACAGCACTCGGTGACAGAGCCCAAAGCAGATAAGCAAGCGCCGACCCGATAAGCACCGCGCCCAGCAATTTCACCGTAGTCGGCGCCACTGGCAATACACGCAGCAGACTATCCGGCTCCATCAGCAAGGCAATACCCAATAACAGTGTTCCACCAACGAAATAGGTTGTTGTGCAAAAAATCACCACGCCTGCAATGCGCAAAGCATCCACACCCGCCAGTGTGTAACCCCGATACCGAATAGCACCACCAGACAATGCAGCAAAGCCGACGTTGTGGCCGATAGCCGCCGCCGTAAAGGCAGTGGGCGCCATGCGTCGCCAGGTCATCGGGAACTTTACATGTCTGAGTGCCAGAAAATCATAAAGGGTAATAAGAAAGTAACTGCAAATGGTTAGCATCATCGCAAAGGCGATGGTACCTCCTCCAATCAGACGCACCTGCTCAAGCACTTCATCCAGGGTAATGCCGCGAAGGCCTTGATGTAAAAACACCAACGCAAGGGCAAGCATGAGTAAGGTAATTAATCCGGGCAACCAGCGCCGTACCGCCATCGCATGTTTTCGCCGCCACTTGAACAACTGCAGCAACCTGGGATTGTTTACTGACATGCGTAAAACACACTGCCTTTCGTGATTCAGGCGTATTGCCGGCAGCGGAGGCTCGCTGCTTCAGACAGGCCATTCGTGTACAACAGAGAAAGCGTAGTGGCAGGACCCCGGGAAGGAACTTCAATACTCGCTCTGTCGATATGCGTCGCAACCTCTGCAGAACCAGCTCTACCCCGCAAACCATCACCACTCTTCAGTTCACAGTAAGCCGTGAATCCGCATATTGACCTAACGAGATCAAAGACACAGGATCACACTACAAAGCAAGATTCTGACCGACCGGTATTTCAGAATTTCACACTCTGGATAAATCTCCGCTCACTAGCACAACCAGCATGCGCTGTGTCCGCCGGCGCGATTTATTGACCGACCATCGACCTGCATCACCTGCTCTACCGGGTTGCGCTACAATAACCTTCCGACTTAACTACCGGGCACAAGAGAGAAAAACGTGAGTCAAAAGATTAAAGTATCCAGGCCCCTGGTCGTGTTGCACGGGGACGAAATGGCCCAGATTGCATTCGATCAGATACTCTCAACGTTTGTGCATGCACGGCTTGATATGGAGCTGATAGAGATTGATCTAACCGCTGAAAACAGATTGCTAAGCAACGGTGATGCTGTTGTCGATGCGATCGATGCACTAAAAAAACACGGCGTCGGTATAAAGAACGCAGGCATGACGGTAAACCGCGATCAACTTGACGAATTGCTGCAGAAGCACCCGCACATCAAGGAGAGCGAACTGGATCGGCTGGCCACCAAATCACCAAACGGCGCTATACGCAAGGGTATTGGCGGCAATATAACGCGCGAAGATATCAGGTTTCGCAACATTTGCGTGCGCAAACCTGACTGGATTGGACGAGATATCGAAGTGGATACCATGGACACGGGCGGAATCAAGGAGAGCTTTAACATGCTCTCAACCGCTACAGGTATCGCCAAACTGGTCTTTGTTGGCGCCAGTGGAGATCCGGTTGAACTGCACCGTCGAGCACTAAACCTCGGCGATCCGTGGTTGCTGGCCACCAACGACCTCGATCAGGTAAAGGCCTGGGCACACCGTTTTTTCAAGCGCGCAATAGATGAAAAACGCGATGTCTACCTCGGCTTAAAGGACACAGTTATTCCAGGCTATGACGGAGTAATGCGTGAGGCGATCGAAACTATATTCGAGTCTGACTACAAAGCGGAAATCGACCGTCTCGGTTTGTCCTATCACTACGAACTGATAGATGCGCAGGCGGCAAGGGTTGTAGCCAATCCACCCGAACGTGCACTTTGGGGAGTACCGGACAACACCACAGGGCGAAAGCTGTACAAGCTGGTGAGGAGCCTGAAAGAATTTGGCATGCCCACAAGAGAGTCACAGGTTTCCATATCTCGTATGAGTGCAGGTGGCGGCGATCAGTACGGTAGCTTCAACGCACCTGCAAGCGAAGACGGTATCCTCAAGGTAATTGTTGACGGAGTAGAGAAGCACGCACGTAGCGTGAAAAAAAACGACCCGGTGTTATTCATGTCAAACGACCGCGCCGCCATCAAGGATTGGGTGGGCCAGGTTTTCAGAGATGCATCGCGCAACGACAAGGAAGTTTATTTCGGCCTGAAACGCGAGTACATGCAGTACGACGATGTGTTTAGTACCGTTATTGCCGAAGTTCGGCGGGAGCTGGCACAAGCAGATACGCCGCCACCGTCGTTTATGATCATGCGCCCCTCGCGACAGCTCATAAAAATGATTACCGATCCGCCGCGCAATGCGTTATACCCGGCGCAGAATCTGGATGGAGATATTTTTTCAGATATATCAGCAGCTCTTGGCGGCAGCCTTGCGACTGCAAGCTCGATCATAGAGAGCAAAGACGGCACTATGCTGTACGAGGCCCCGCACGGTACCGCCCACGACCTCTACCTGCAGTACCTCGAGAGTGACGGTAAGACTGCATTGTTTAACTCTTCGGCACTGATATTCGCGCTGGCCAATGCACTGGCAGAGCTCGCTACACGCGAAAGCAACGAGCCATTGAGTAACTACGCTCATGCACTCAAGCAGGCACTGATAGACACGGTTGACCAGGGCACAATAACCGGAGATATTAAAGGTAAAACCACGGTACCTGACGATGAGACAATCGTCGACATGCATGGCTTCATCGACGCCGTCAATGCCAACCTGGCCTGATGACCAGATGCCAGGACAACAGGCGCACCCGAAGTCCGCTGATTCTATTGCGCGGGTATTCTTACCGAGGCCAGATCGGTACCGACAACCACAGTCCCCTCGTAGCCGGAAGTCGCCACTGCGTCCATATAGTCTGCCTCGGACAATGGTCCCTTCGGAAGCTTAAACGGGCCCTGACGGGGAGTCCCTAGCGGTGGTATCAGATGAGTAAGAACCAGTTGACCCACTCCGGCACGCTTTGCAAGAGCGCCCAGATCAGCTGCTGTCGATTGCCGCCAGAAAACCGGGGGAGGAAAACCGGTACCGCCATCGGGACCCATCACTGGATGAATGGTTGAGTGCACTACCACATCGGCCCCTTTTGCGAGCGCCTCTACTTGCGCAGAGGTTGAAGAATCTCGCGGTGGCTTAGGCACATCATTGCCGGCATCTCCGCCTATAACCACACTGCCTGCAGGCGTATCAACACGATAAGAGGCATGGCCGGCAATATGCCGGGAGGTAACAGCACTTACTTTGACATCACCACTTTCCCAAACAACCGACGGCTCGTTGCTTCCACTAAACACCGCAACATTAAACAACTCCGCAGGACCTCCGGCCAAACGTTTAGGATTTTCGGCAAGCCGCTGTGCCATCTCTCCGGAGTGAATTAGCGGATCACCAATGTGTGCAGCAAATTTTTCGCAGCTGAGCGTATGGCCTTTTTTTGCGTCACTGTCAGCAGTACACACAAGATCAAGCTTCGGTCCTGCTGAGTTAAAGTGCCATCGCAGCTGCATCATATCAGCGAGGCCTTCCGAATGATCCGAGTGCAGGTGAGTCAGAAATACTGCATTGAGCGCACCCACAGGCACCTTTAGTTTCGACAGTTGCTGGGTTGTGCCGCGGCCAGCATCAAACTGCAACTGCACATCGCTGCAGTTGTTGGCGTCATCGCCATATTGAATCAGCGTTCCGCTGCCGGCCTGCCCGTTAAAAACCGGTGGTCCGCCCTGGGTACCCGTCAGGGTCACCACCAGACATGGCTCTGCCTTCACAACAAAACTCGACAACAACACCACTACTGCCGCAATGCATCTGCATAACTGCCTGCCGCTGACTTTTAACATGACTGTATTCCTCCCCGAAAACCAGCGCTCAATATAATCGATTTTTATTTTTATATCGATTTTATTAATTGATCACTCAATTAAGATTGCCATACTTCATTCATCACGCCCTGCGCAGCCTGCTCACTTTTGCACAAAGTATCGAGCCGGCCGCCTGTGACATAATCATTTCCAGTTTCCGGGTATTTCCTGTTATGGCCAATAACACTTCGTTTGACTACATCATCGTAGGTGCAGGTTCTGCTGGCGCAGTGATCGCTAACAGACTGTCGGCCAACGCTGCGAACCGGGTGCTGTTACTGGAAGCCGGTCCACCGGATAGAAACCTGTGGATTCACATTCCGATTGGCTACTATAGAAATGTCACCCACCCCAAACTTAGCTGGAACTATCAAACCGAACCCGAGGCTCGCACTGGTAATCGTCGCATTGCATGGCCACGCGGGCGTACCCTGGGAGGCACCAGTGCGATAAACGGTCTGCTCTATATTCGAGGTCAACAGGAAGATTTTCGCGAATGGCAGCGACTCGGCAACAGCACCTGGGGCTGGGACGATGTTCTGCCCTACTTCAAAGTGGCCGAGGATCAAACCCGGGGCGCCGATGAATTTCACGGCACAGGCGGCCCTCTGCAAATAAGCAACTGCATGGAGGGCGAGCTCGCGGATGCCTATATTAGTGCCTGCGAGCAATCACAGATAAAACGAAACAATGACTTCAACGGCGCATCGCAGGAGGGCGCCGGCTACTTTCAACTAACCGTTAATCGCAAAGGCCGCCGTGCCAGTACCGGTGTCGCGTACCTCAAGCCTGCACGATCAAGAACCAATCTCACTATTGTGACTAATGCCCTTGCACAAAAGATATTGTTCGAGGGTCGTCGCGCTACCGGTGTGCGCTACCAGCAAGGCAACCGTTTCACAGACGTCACTGCAGATCGTGAGGTAATCATCTGTGGCGGTGCGGTTAACTCCCCGCAGCTCTTGCAACTTTCGGGGGTCGGCCCTGCCAGTTTACTGCACAGGCACAACATTGAACTCGTCAAAGACCTGCCAGGTGTTGGAGAAAACCTGCAAGATCACTATCAGATTCGGGTGGTATACGAGTGTACAAAACCAATTACACTTAACGACCTTGCCCACAGTATTACCCGACGTATTAAAGCCGGTTTGCACTACGGCTTAACAGGTAAGGGACCGCTGACGATTGGTGCCGGGCAAGTCGGGGTGTTTGCTAAAACACGACCCGATCTTCCCTCTCCCGATGTGCAGCTGCACTTTATTCCGTTTAGCGCTGCCGGTCCCGGACAAGGTCTGCACCGCTATTCAGGCTTTACCGTCTCGGTATGCCAGCTAAGGCCGCAGAGCCGTGGCACTATTCATATCCAGTCAGCCAGGCCGACACAGCATCCCGCAATTCATGCAAATTATCTGGCCACCGAGCTCGATGAAAAAACGATGCTCGCGGGCGTACATTTAATTCGCAGAATTGCCGAATCGCCGGCCCTGCAACCCTATATAAAGGCGGAAAAAATACCCGGCACCGAGGTATCCGGCGATCAGCAAATTCTGGAGTTTATCCGAACAAAAGGTATCACCATCTACCATCCTGCCGGGACGTGTAAAATGGGCAGCGATGATATGGCAGTGGTTGATGAACAACTGCGTGTCCACGGACTGCATGGCCTGCGGGTGGCCGACGCCTCCATCATGCCCGTGGTATTGTCTGGCAACACCAACGCCGGTTGCATCATGATCGGTGAAAAGCTGTCGCACATGATTCTCAATCCATGATCGCGGCGAACGCACTCCCGGTGGTCTAGTCCACAGCCGTTGGATAACGCGCGGTGAAATTGATGACACCGGCTTGCTCGATAGTAGAGTCTTCTGGCAGGAAACCGGTGGTTACCACCCCAACCCCGTCAAGGGAGATGGATTCCCGATGGACAAACACTGATTGCTGCTGGTTTTTTATGACATAGGTACCGTTGGTGCTTGCGTCCTCGAGGAAAAATTTACCCTGCTTGCAGCTTATTGTTGCGTGTAATCTCGACGCGGTTTCGTGTGTTGTTTGTAGATCATTCTCGCTGCCGCGCCCGATCGAACATTTGTCTCCATGGTCCGCGAGTGTCACAGAGCGGCCGCCGCTTGAGATCTCCAGAATCATTCTTGCCACTGCCCTGCCCCCGACTTCCCGGCGGGTAAAAATCTGGGTAGCCGCATCTTGTGTTTCCTGCTTCCAGCGCAGGCGAAAAAGTTCAAGAGGTTCACTAATACCCTTGACGTTTATTTCCGTTAAATAAAGGGTGTTTGCCTGATGACATGCCGACAACCGTTCAACAACTTCGCTGGTCGTGACAATTTCATTGCCGTTGGCCAACCCGGCTACACGTGCAGCAACGTTCACCGCATTGCCGTACACATCGCCCTGGTTAGGAATCGCTTCTCCCCAGTGAAATCCTATTCTTATGGAGAGCTTGCTGCGTTGCTGTTGTTCCTGCATTTTAATCGCCGCCAGAAACGCGTCATCAGATGAGTCGAACCTGGCGAGCACCGCATCACCAACGGTGCGCAACAGGGTGCCCCCGACCGATTCGACCGCTTCCTGCATTGTCTCCAGACAATGCACGACCATGCGGTGTGCTTCGGCATCACCGACATCCTGATACAGCTTGGTACTTCCGACAATATCTGCAAAAAGGATCGCTATTTCTGTTGAAGTTACCTCAGTGTCCATACTGGTGTGCCCCCCTCATACGTCGTGTGTGGTTTGCTGTGTTGCAACAGAGCCATCAAGGAACAGTGATGGTTATTTTTTCCGAAAACAACGGAGTGCTGTGCGGTATGTGAAAATGATCGGCGAATAGCAGTTGCAGCGTATGTGTACCTGGAGACAGTTCCACTGTCGTCTCTGACTGCCCCTTGCCAAAATGCACATGATTGCGATCCGCCGGAATTTCCTCGTCGAATGGTGGCAATTCGGCATCTATAATCAGATGATGATGACCCGTATTGTCTTTTTCAGTGCCCGCCGGTGCAATACCGGTATTGCGCAATCCGAACAGAACCCGAAAGGATCTCCCCTTCATTACGGCCCCGTCTTTGGGCCAGATGAAATACACTTCTGCACCCTCGGCAATGGGCGAATCGCCCGCCTGGACACGATCTGATTGCAAGGCTGACGCAACAACAAATACCGACATTATTGCGAACATCCCCGATCGCCCGGTGTTTGCGAATATCTTCCACATGATGTTTTTATCCTGATTCCGGTTAATTCGACCCGTTTGACACGAACTACTATCCTGCGTATCGCCGTATCCAAAAATCACTGGTTCGCCGACCGCCGCCGGTCTCGATTCTAAACGAAAGTTCCGGGTCTGTACTCATTCTATACATAACAAGTTTCGTGATGCGCAGAACTATACTGGTCAATTCGACACAAACACGCGTGAAACTGTTATTTCGCTATCTGTTTTATTATGCTCCAGCTATAGTTTCAATCCAATATCAAACAGGGATATTCAAGAATTATGAGTTTGAATTCAGCAAGGGCAATGCCCTCTTTTCTTCTCGCGTTGTTGATGGCCGGTCTCTGTTTGCTTACCAGCATTGAAGGGCACGGGGCCATTGTTCCAAGAGAAACCCCGGAGCGCTTCGAACTGGAGTTTTGGCGTGCTATCAAGGATAGCTCAGACCCGGACGAATTCTCCGCCTATCTGGAATCTTTTCCGAAAGGCAAATTTGCCCCGCTTGCACGGATTCGCCTGAAGTCACTGCAACGATCCACACCTTCGAGCAGTTCTCAGCCAGCCCCGGTGACCCGGCCGACACCCGAGCCTGCGGTGGAGGCACCCGAGCCAGAAGTCGTCGAGACTGCGCCAGAGCCGGCTTCCACTCCCACACCAGCGCCGCAGTCCAATAGTGAAACCGCTGCGACTGAAACACCCGCTGAGTCGACGAACGACGAATCTCAAAGCTCTGTGAGCCCTGTCGCTAATTCCTCCATTAAACCGTTCAGGGACTGCACGCTTTGCCCCGAAATGGTGGATATTCCACCAGGGGAATTTCTGATGGGCAGTAACGAAGGAGACGCCACTTCGGCCCCTGCGCACACGGTTCGCCTCGACTATCCATTCGCTGCGGGGCGTTTTGAATTAACTCACGAGCAATGGGAGTTTTGTGTCAGCAACGGCGGCTGCATGCCTAATGCCCGAAACGAAGGGCTCGATGCAAACCTGCCAGCGATCAACATAAGCTGGAAAGATGCCCATGACTACGTCGGGTGGCTTGCCTCATATACCCACCGACCATATCGACTGCCCACCGAGGCTGAATGGGAGTACTTTGCCCGTGCCGGCTCCGAGACAAATTACTGGTGGGGCAACGAAATTATTGCCAATAGCGCTAATTGCAGCGAGTGTGGAGGTGACTGGGGACGGAAACTGCCAGCACCTGTAGAGGCTTTCGCAGGCAACGAATTTGGCCTGTCCGGCACCAGCGGCGGTGTTGCCGAATGGGTTCAGGATTGCTGGTCGTCCAACTATCAGTCTGCCCCCGAAGACGGCAGTGCAATAGAGCGTGATAACTGCATTCAGCGAGTGCTACGCGGTGGCTCATGGCGGAGCAATAGCGATTACCTCAACTCTGCCAGTCGTCTCAACTACGACCATAACGTTCGCTACGTAACCAACGGGTTCCGGGTGGTGCTGGACGCCGACGACTTCATGCAATAAACCTTACGGTCTAAAGGTGTGTTGTCAAGCACGCATTGGCATACTGATCTATCCACAGCGAGGGAGGCTGTCTCCGCCTGCCGCCTGGCCACCCTTGCATTTTCAACGGCTCGAAACGCTACTCAGACGTATCTATACGAATTAGTGCGGAGCTGACTTGACCACCATCACTGGTAAATTGTTCAAGTACCTGCTGCAGGCTTTCAAGATAAGCGGCTGTGGATTCAGCCTCGGGACGAGGCGTCGCCCACAACGGTTTATCAGTGCTCAGCAGGGTTATTAATTCGGTGCCAAACGGCGGGGCAATATCCCAGCGCTCTATTCCCCCTTCTTCTCCCAACAGCAGTTCGCTGTTGCGCGGTACCTCGTGGTCTTGTTCGCTTTCACTGGACAACATATGAAGTACGTTGTTGTCTTGCGAAAAATAGTCGACATACAGGTAGTTTACCGGCGCAGGTCCGGCGTTAATTCTAACCACCAAACGATCCCCGCCGGATAACTTGCCGTCCCGGCTCACTGTGGTGATGTCGGTACCGGAATCACTCTGTCTGTATTGCGTAAGAAGGGTGAGGGCTGAACAAAAATTGTCTGGCAACACCGTCTGACTGTAAAGCAGTGCATCTTCATCGACCAGGTCTGACAGAGAAGATTCGACCTTAGTCCACTCGGTCACAGTGGTAATACCGCCGATCTCGTAGCGGTCGCCGTTTTGCGACACACCCAGATTTCCACAGCTCACAAGCGTCGCCTCTCGAAGTACTCCGAGCGTTTCCAGAGGCGAACGGCTTTCCGTGGGAGAAAGCGCTTCCTCTGCCAATGAATCTTGCTCAGGCAGTGGATCGGGTTCTGCCTGTTCTGCCGGTTCTGCCGGTTGTTGCGGCGCCTGGACAACCGGAACTGGTGTTACGGGTTCGTCCTCGACCTGCAGAGATACCACCTCTTCGGTTGAGACACTATCAGCACTTTCACTAGTTGCAACGTCCTCTTGCACCGAACCGGTCGCGTCATCAGTCGGCGCGACCTCACCCCCCTTGTCATTAACAAACCACGCAGCAATAGCACCAGCCACACAAAGTCCGGCCACTGACAGGACCAACGGCATACGGCTTTTCTTTTCAGCTGGCGGTGCTGCGTCTGCGGCACCGGATTGCACCGCCTCCGGACTGCCTGCGGATCCGCCGGTGTCAGGTACACCCGGCGGGGCGGTAATTCCTTTCGGCAACGCCTTGAACTGGTCGAGATTTCCCGGCGCTATCACGGTCTCCGCAGTGTCTACAGTATCCCCTCCATGGTTATTTGCCAGATTATTTGCAACTGGCAAAGGTGTATTGCCCAGCAGATAGTCGCGCCACACCGCAATTGATTGCGGCCGGTCTTTCGGATCAAATCGTAACGCCTGATCTACAGACTGCAGAAACCGCCTGGAAAAACGGCCTGCCCCTGCAATCGTAGCCGGTTCGAGTTCTTCCGGTATTCCCTGAATACGCTTATTGGCCAGTGTCAACGCATCTGACGGATCCTTTTTGGCAATACCCCTGTAGATAGTCGACCCGAGTGCATATATATCCGTCCACGGACCCTGATCATCATTTTCACTGGTGGCGTTGTATTGCTCAAAAGGCGCGTACCCCGGAGATACCAGTGTTGTCAGTGTACGAGTCTCTATTCCCAGCGCTTGTCGGGCTGAACCAAAATCAATCAGGATCGGGTGGTTGTTTTCACGTAAATATATATTCGAGGGTTTGATATCTCTGTGTACAAAACCCTGTGCATGCATACACTCCACGCCATCCATCAAAGACAGCAGCAGCCGGGTGAACTCTTCCTCGGTAGTTATACGACCGCCATTGTAGGCCTCACCAAGACTCTGGCCGGTTTCGTACTCCATCACGATGTAGGCGGTGTTGTTGGCCTCAAAAACACTGTGAATCAGAACAATATTCGGATGCTTGAACTTGGCGAGAGTCCGTGCCTCGGTAAGGAATCGGCCGAGGCCCCATTGATACGTTTCGGCGTGCTGGTTTGACAGAGGCTGAATGGTTTCGTCAGATGCTCTAAAGGCAAGGTCGGTCGGTAAAAATTCCTTGATCGCCACCGGCTGATTCAGATTGGTGTCTCGCGCCAGGTAGGTAATCCCGAAACCACCGCGTCCCAGCACACTGTCAATGGCGTACCAGTGTAAAGTGTAGTTTTCGGGTAACGCGTTTCGGTACTCCGATGATCCGCTCAAGTCCGTGTCCGTGATTGGGTTGATGCCGCTGAGTGTACACTGTCAAGCGCTCAAAGCGGAATCACCTATTCCCGGTTTCCGAGGTAGAAATACCGATTTCTCTATCTAACAAACGCACAATTTCGTAATTTTTCTTTTCACGATGAACGGCCCTGTTTTAAACGCTCCATCGCAATTTCCCTCAAGCGGTATTTTTGAATCTTGCCGGTTACGGTCAGCGGAAACTCATCTACCATCATGACGTAGCGCGGCACCTTGAAGTGGGCAATTTTTCCCTGACAATACGACCGGATTGATTCTTCGGTAGGGCTGGCACCGCTGGCACTGCGCACAAACGCGCAGACTTCTTCTCCGAATTTGCTATCGACAACGCCCACCACTTGAACATCCTCAATTTCCGGGCTGGTAAAGAGAAACTCCTCGATTTCGCGTGGCGATATATTCTCACCGCCACGTATAATCAGATCCTTTATGCGACCGGTGATGTCAATGTAACCGTCATTATCCATCACGGCCACATCACCAGTGTGCATCCAGCCGTCACTGTCTATAGCAGCCGCTGTTTTTTCCGCTTCATTCCAGTAACCCTGCATCACTGAATAGCCCCTGGTTTGAAATTCACCGTGCTCTCCACGCGCAACTGTGGCATTGGTCTCAGGATCCGCAATTCGAATTTCCACATGCGGATGTACTGTTCCCACGGTAGTGGTTCGCTGCTCCAGCGAATCGTGTGCACCGGTTTGTGTAGAAACGGGTGAGGTTTCCGTCATGCCATAGCATATTGTCACTGCTTCCATGTGCATACGTGCTATGACCTGCTTCATCACTTCAGCCGGGCACGGTGAACCCGCCATAATTCCGGTGCGCAGTGAGCTCAAATCGAATGAATCAAAGTTGGGCTGCGAGAGTTCTGCGATAAACATAGTGGGCACCCCGTAAAGGCTGGTGCATCGTTCCTCATCAACCGCTTGTAACACCGACTGCGGATCAAATGCCTCGTCAGGGAACACCATACAGGCACCATGCGTCGTTGCTCCGAGGTTTCCCATCACCATGCCAAAGCAATGATATAACGGTACCGGAATACAGATTCGGTCCACTTCAGAATAACCACAGCCCTGTGCGACAAAAAAACCATTGTTTAAAATGTTGCGGTGGGTCAGTGTCGCGCCTTTGGGCAGACCGGTTGTGCCAGAGGTGTATTGAATATTGATCGGGTCTGTGTGATGCAGGGAGGCGGCGCGTTCACCGACCGCTTCAGCGCCAATTCGGCTGCCCGCCATCAGAAGCTCATCCCAGGAGGGCTCGCCAAAAAAAACAGCCGATTCAAGCGCGCCGATCTCGGCCTCGACTTCCGCTACCTGTTGCTCGTAATTGCTGCTCTTGAAACCGGGTGCCGCCAATATCATTCTGGCTCCGGACTGTTGCAACACGTATTTAAGCTCTACGGTTCGGTAAGCCGGGTTTACGCACACCATTATTGCGCCGATCCTTGCGGTGGCATATTGCACCAATACCCACTCAATTCGGTTTGGCGACCACAATGCAACACGGTCCCCTCGCGCTATGCCGGCCGCTATTAATCCACAGGCTACACGCTCTATTTGTTGATCAAACTCCGCATAGGTCCAGCGAATTGATTGATGGCGCACCACAATAGCCTCACGGTCACCCCATACAGATACGGTCCGTTTGAAATTTTGATCTATAGTCTCTTCCAGCAACGCGACTTCAGTCGAACCTTGCGCCTGCGATAATGTTGTCATCTACGGCCACTCCAACTATTTTTTTAAAGACGTTATTGAGGGGAGAAGCAATACTGTCACAGGGTAGAACCTGATACCAGCATGGCAAATCTGGCGGATGCCACTGGCACCGGGGGAAACCGCTGACCGGCCAGGTAATACCCGAAATTCATCACACCGAAAGTCCGGTTATACGCTTCATGTAGAAAGACTGTGCAATACTGCTTGTTCGTAAACTAACCATCCTTGAGCCATCATGCGTCTGCCGGTTTATTTTATCTTTTGTACTGTTGTGCTCGATTCCATCGGCATCGGCATCATCATGCCGGTCATGCCCGATCTGATCAAGGAAGTTGGCAATACCGATCTTGGTAACGCCGCGGTTCTCGGCGGCTTTCTTACTGTGGTGTTTGCGGTCAACCAGTTTATTTTCTCACCGACACTCGGGGGCCTCTCTGACGCATTTGGCAGACGTCCGGTACTTTTGATTGCCTTACTGGTGATGGCGATCGACTACGTCGTCATGGGTTACGCCCAATCGATCTGGTTACTTTTTGCGGGTCGTTTCGTCGGTGGCATTACCGCGGCAACCCAATCAACAGCAGCTGCCTACATGGCTGATATTTCAACGGAACAAGACAAGGCGCGCAATTTCGGTTTGTTGGGAGCAGCCTTTGGCGTCGGCTTCATTATTGGCCCTGTGCTCGGTGGTATGCTTGCAGAGTACGGATTGCGTGCTCCGTTTTTTGCAGCGGCAGCTATGGCATTTCTTAATATGTTATTCGGGTATTTTGTGTTGCCCGAAACCGTTGACAATTCCCTCAGGCGGCCGTTCGAGTGGCGTCGCGCCAATCCACTTGGCACGCTGATACAGATGCGTAAATTACCGGGCATCGCGCCCATGCTGGCTGTGTTTTTACTGCTCTCTATTGCTTTTTTCGTATACCCGTCGATATGGGCCTACTTTGGCCGCGCGCAGTTTGCCTGGGACGCTCGCATGGTTGGCATCTCGCTGGCGAGTTATGGTCTTGGAATTGTCATTGTGCAGGGCGTGCTAATCAGGCCGATTCTAAAAAAACTGGGGGAGGCGAATACCGCTATGCTCGGTATGTGCGCGCATCTGCTAACGTTTTCTGTCTATCCGTTTATGAGTGAAACATGGCACGTCTTCACGTTCATGCCCGTTAGTGTTTTCAGTGCGGTTGCAGTGCCGGCGTTGCAAGGTCTGATGAGCAACCAGGTTGCAAAAAACGCGCAGGGAGAGCTTCAAGGTGCTATGGGTTCGATGACTGCACTGGCCACTATAATAAGCCCGCTGGTAATGACCCAGACCTTCGGTTACTTCACCAGTACAGACACCCCTTACTACTTGCCCTCTGCGCCATTTCTATTGTCTGCTTTTGCAATTATCTGTGCGATAACAATATTTCAAAGCCGTAGTGCCTGGCGGGCCGCTTGATAAACAAGGTAACACGGACCGAAGCTACAGCCGCCATTGCTGCGTTAGAAAACTCGACGTATGACCCCTTCCTTATTAAACAACGGGCCTGCGTTTCTCCGCCTTGCACTGACGACTGTAACTGTGAAAAGTTAGTTACCCTGTTTATCAAGCGACACACTAGGTGCCGGTATCTTTTAGTTCACTGGCCGGCACTGCAATATACTGCGACAGGGTATTAAACAGTATTTCCGGCTTTATAGGCTTGGTTATATAGTCGTCCATACCAGCATCGATACACAATTCACGGTCTCCTTTCAAAGCGTTTGCGGTAAGTGCCACTATTGGAAGCCGTGCGCTCCCGCCATTGTTATTATCGGCTTCGTATTCACGAATTTTTCGGGTGGCAGAAAATCCGTCCATCACGGGCATCTGACAATCCATCAGAACCAGATCAACCCCGCCCTGCAAAACCCGCGACACACCTTCCTGACCATCATTTGCTACATCGACCTGATAACCGGCCTGCTCAAGAATTTCACACGCTACAATCTGGTTAACCGGATTATCTTCCACGACCAGAACAGTGCAATCAGAGGTTGTTGAACGCGCCTTTTCCGGTTTTATCGAGGTCACGACCGCCGTTTTCGCAGAGGATTTTTTAGCGCTGGTTTTTTTGCCAGCAGCTTTCTTTTTACCAACTTTCTTCCTGGCGACTTTCTTATTCACTACTTTCCTGGGCGAAGCTTTTTTCTTTACCTGTTTTGCCGCAGGCTTTTCTCGAGGTAGGTCAACAATCGGGGCACTGGCAAGCACAGTAGCTATTGAGTCAAATAGTCGCGACGCTCTTACCGGTTTCACGAGGAGTGTATCAAAGTGTTCCATTCCCGGATCGCTGTTGCTCAGTTGATCAATAGACGTCAGCATAATCAGCTTGAATTTTTTACCCGCGGAACTGGTGCGGACGCGCCGGGCGAATTCGATACCGTCCATCTCGGGCATTTGATAATCCACCAGCAATAACTCATAGGGCGTATTATCTTTGCCGGCACTATCGAGTAATGCCAATGCCTTATCGGCGCTCGATGCACAATCTACCCGCATACCAAACGGGATCAGCAGCTCGGATATTAGCTCGAGATTGACCAGATGATCATCAATGACTAATACCCGGGTTCCCGCCACTGTCGGTGGCAGCTGGTTACTGTCAGTTGATTCCCGTTGCACCACCGGCAACTCCAGGGACACCGTAAACGCAGACCCTTTACCGAGCGCACTTTCAACCTCTATTTCGCCACCCATCAAAGAGATCAGTTGTCTGGAGATAGCCAGCCCTAGTCCGGTTCCTCCATATTTTCGCGTGTTAGTGGAGTCGGCCTGGGTAAACGACCTGAAAAGCCCGGTCAGACCACTCTCACTGATTCCGCATCCACTGTCTTCAACTACAATTTCCAGTCGGGCTGTACCATTGGTATTTTCTATACAGACTGCTTTTAATGAAACGAAGCCGGTGTCGGTAAACTTTACGGCGTTGCCCAGCAAATTAATCAGAACCTGTCGCAAACGTTCCGGATCACCTGACACCCATTCAGGTACCGACGACTGGATGTTACCAATCAATTCGATATGTTTGGCAGAAGTCTGTGATGCAAATATATCAACGACATCCGCCATTAAACCGCGCAACTGAAACTCAACTTCGTCGAGCTCCATTTTACCGGCTTCAATTCTGGAAAAATCGAGAATATCGTTAATAACACTGAGCAAACTCTGCGCAGAATTCTGCGCAATTTCGATATACCTGCTTTGAGATCGTTGAAGCTCGGTGCGTGACAACAACTCCAGCATTCCGGTAACACCGTTCAACGGTGTGCGAATTTCATGGCTCATATTGGCGAGAAACTGACTCTTCGCCTTATTGGCAGCCTCTGCTGAATTTCTCTCCATTTTAAGCTGTTCGTTTTCCCGTCTTTCGGTGATGTCGACAAATGAAGCCAGATAACAGGCAAGCTGTTCTTTCGTCGCACCCATGTGCCGCACAGAACACTCGGCAACCCCAATGGCATCATCCAGCGGACGCGTGAACTCAAGTGCCAGATTAACCACCTGACCACGAGTAGCAAGTTGCTCCATGAGGTTCTTCCGAACACTCTGATCGGTCATTGGCAGATTTTCCAGATAAGCCCCGATGTCTGACACCAGACGATCAACTGACGCATAGCCCAATATAGAAGCAGCAGCCGGATTGGCCTGAAGAACGTTACCCTCTTCATCCAGCTGAAGAATACCCTCCCGGGTGTTTTCAAAAATAAACTGAAAGTGCGATGCTTCTTTCAGTTGTCGATACGCTTCTTCCCGCGTTTGCATCTCCAGCCGAACCCGATCAAGTACCTTGTTGTACTCACCTGCAATTTGGCCAATCTCGGTGTGCGGTTCTACGGCAACCCGTTGACTAAAGTCACCTGCCTCGCGCTGCACAGACATATCGCCAAGTAAATCAAGAATCTCTGTCGAAGCATTATGTTCGGACACGTTGAGGCCAATTCGTTCATCATCGGCCGTTACTCTGAGTGGATGCCATTTGTTGACGAGCGAAAACATCAGGTAGCCGCCGCAAAAAGCCCACATTCCGATTACCGCTACACCAGTCAGCTGCACTCCGAATTGACTGGCCACACTGTGGCCCAGCGGAAAAAGACTGGAATCCCCGAATATAGCTAACAACAATGTACCCGCTATACCTGCCGCGCCATGCACCGGAAATGCACTGATCACATCATCAATCTTTGCGCGTTCCAGCAGTGTCGTCGCCAGTTGAGCACAAGCCGCGGCAATTGCGCCTACGATAACCGCATCCACCGCACTGAACAAATGCACACCGGCCGTAACCCCGACCAGCCCTGCCAGTGTGCCATTAAGGACACCGCCAATATCGGGTTTTCCGGTTCGAAATAAAAACCAGACCAGCAGTGTTACAGCGCCCGATGCTGCAGCAAGCGATGTATTGACGACAATCGCCGGAATACTCTCATCAAAGCCAATAGCACTGCCGCCGTTGAAACCAAACCAGCCAAACCACAGCAGCAATACACCTACCGTTGCAACCGGATAGTTGCAGCCGTTGATCCTGCAGGTCGAGTTATTTGTAGTGTCTTTATCAGTGGTAAATCGGCCAAGGCGCGGGCCGACTATCAGGACAGCAGCCAGCGCCAGCAAGCCACCGAATCCATGCACAGCGGTGCCGCCGGCAAAATCAATAAACCCGAGCGAGGCAAGCCAGCCACTGCTTTGCCCTTCGATAACGCCGCCCCAAATCCAGTGTCCCGCCAGCGGATAAAACAGCCCGGCAATCAATACACTAATTATTAAATAGGCTGAAAACCGGGTGCGTTCAGCGAGCGCACCGCCAACGATTGTGGTTGCCGCACCACAGAACATTAACTGGTAAAGAAACCAGGCGCTGTTACCGGACTCGTGATTAAAGGCGAAGCTGCCAGTTCCGAAGAATCCGGCAAAGGACTCCCCAAACATCAAGCCGTAACCGACTAACCAGTAGGTGATAGCGGCGAGGGTAAAGTCGGACAAATTTTTAAACGCGACATTAATACTGTTTTTTTCGCGCACAAGCCCGGTTTCAAGCAAGCAAAAACCGGCTTGCATTACCATCACCAGAAACGCACAAAACAACAACCAGGTAGTATCCAGTTCAGTGATCAAAACCATTAGCGATTTCTTTGGTGTGCAGCCAATCGCAAGCGCAGGCTTTGTACCAATACAAATTGCCAGGCAGTTACAACGACCAGGTGTTGCTCAAAGTGTGGGCAAAGTCACAACAGGGAAACTGCACAATCGCGAGTACAGTACAATCAATTCCTGGCTTCGTCGATCAACTCGTTGTCTTTCCAGAGTCGCAGTCATACGTGAATAGACGGGCATCCCGAAGCTGGTCAGAGATATTTGGACAAACCATAAACTCACGCGCCGTACCTCTGCACCGCATGCCTATCTTTTGCAACACTCTGGCAGACGCCGTATTTTCAATGTCGCACACCGCAACTACACGGTGAAAGTGTTTGTGTTTTGCCAACAAACCGAGCACTTCCGCCGCCGCTTCACTGGCAAAACCCTCGCCCCAGCGATCTGCGTCTATGACAAAGCCGAGGTCTGCGGTGTGATTGCTAACCCGGCAGGCAATACTACCAACCAACGCCTGGTCATCAGCGGCGGTAATCACCCAGTAATACTCTCGGCCTTCGCGCCATTTTGTATCCAGCAGGCGGATATCTGCTAGCAGGTGATCAACGTCATCACAGGTGGGCCAGGTGAGCCAGCGAGTGACTTTTACATCTGAACTGAATTTGTATATAGCAGTTGCGTCACGCTCCAGGGGACGTCTCAGCCGAAGCCTCTCAGTGTCAATAGTCGCAGGCAGCATGTAATTGCGTACATTCTGTAAAACACACCCATACTTTCACCCGCACATACACCGGTAACACAACGCTATTCTCCAACGCGCTCAACCGAAATCACGTTGCGCAGTTGTCGCAACTTTTCCATCGCTGATACCATCTGCTCAATGCTGTTGATACTCAGCGTTATGCGCATACTGGCTGTCAATTCCACCGAGTCGGTCAACGTATTCATTGCGGTGACATTTACACCTTCGTTGGCAGTTACCACGGTGATGTCACGCAACAGACCCTGGCGGTCGTAGGCCACCAGCTCCAGTACAACCGGATACTCACCCAGAGTCTCAGCTCCCCAATCCACCTCAATGAGTCGTTGCTGCTCGTGGGTCCTCAAGTTGAGAATGTTGGAACAGTCCGTTCGATGCACCGTGACACCCTTGCCGCGAGTAATAAACCCGACGATAGAGTCGTACGGCACCGGGCTGCAACATGCTGCCATTTGTGTAAGCAGGCTACCCACGCCCCTGACCTCTATATCATCACCACTCTTGCGCGGCTTGTAACGCTTCGGTATTCGCTCTGCTATTCTCAGCTCGGGAGCCTGCAACGCATTGATTGCGGTCACAAGTTTGTTATGGCCGACTTCGTTACGCCCGACAGCAATATAGAACGGATCACCGCGTTCATAGCCGCATTTTTCTGCGAGCAGACCATGAGAAAGCTCGCGAGCATTCATCCTCCTGATTTCCCGCTCGACAATTTGCCGCCCGTCGTCGAGATGGGTTTCCTGGTCTCTTACGTTAAACCAGGCTCGTACCTTGCCACGGGCGCGGCTGGTGTGCAGAAAACCAAGACTTTTACTCATCCAGTCGCGGCTTGGGTTACTGGTCTTGCCGGTAAGAATCTCTACTTGATCGCCGTTGTGCAACTGCTGGCCCAACTGCACAATTCGTCCGTTGACTTTCGCCCCTCTGCATCGATGACCAATTTCCGTGTGTACATGGTAAGCAAAATCCAGCGGTGTTGCGTTTGCCGGCAGATCGATAATTTCTCCTTTCGGCGTAAATACATAGACGCGATCTGAAAAAACTTCTGTGTTAAACACCTCAAGCAATTGTTCATCGTCGTCACCGTGACTATCGAGTACGGCGCGCAATGAATTAATACTCTTTTGCAGGCGCGAGTCTGCGCTGGCTCCTTCTTTGTAGCGCCAGTGAGCAGCCACCCCGAGTTCTGCATCATCATTCATTCCGCGACTTCGAATCTGTACTTCGAGCGCTTTACCCTTCGGACCGATTACCGCGGTATGCAAAGACTGGTAGCCGTTTTCTTTGGGGTTGGCGATATAATCATCGAACTCTCTGGGCAGATGTTGCCAACCACTGTGAACCACACCCAGCGCTGTATAACAGTGTTGTAAATTGTCCACCAGCACCCGCACGGCTCGTACATCGTACAGGTCGGTAACTTCAACCCGTTTGCGTTGCATTTTTTTCCAAATGGAGTACAGATGTTTGGGTCGGCCTTTTACCTCTACCGTCTCCAGACCTGCCTCAACCAGACGCTGCGACAGCAGCGTCACAAACTCGCCAATATAGATCTCGCGATCCTCTCGCCTTTCTTCCAGTGATTTGGCAATGCGCATGTAGATATCGGGTTCAAGCAGCCTGAATGATAAATCTTCCAGCTGCCACTTAAGCTGGGCCACACCCAGGCGGTTGGCGAGCGGCGCATAGATATCAAGCGTTTCACGAGCAATAAGCTGCGATTTTTCGCTGTTGGCAGCAATAAGTAATTTCAGCCGCTCTACGCGAAACGCAAGCTTTATTAATAGCGCCCGAACATCTTCTATCATAACCAGAACTAACTGCCGTACACGTTCCGCTTGCATACTGCCTTCCATCTTCGCCTCTGCAGCGAGCGAAGCACTTCCTCCCGTTTCGAAACTGTTCAGCCAACGCACGCTTTCTATCAGACGGCACTGGTTCTCGCTGTAGTCAACAAGCAAGACCTCTTTGGAGACCACTTCTCTCGCGGCATGACAACCCAGTAGCGCCGCGACAATACAATAACTGTCTGCCCCCAGTTCCTTAAGTTGAGCAGAAACATGGAAAGGATCCGGTACGATTGGATCTCCACGGCGAAGTTCCCACACCTGATTAACGGCACTTTCGACTTTTAATGCCTGCGCAGGCGCGCACCCCTCCATCAGATAACTCTTGGTGGAATCGATGTCGTGCAGTCGACTCACATCAGGTTCGTAGGAATGACGCATGTTTCAGCCGCTAGTATTATGCATCACAGATTATACCTGACTACGGATGACAGCCATTGGTGATTGCCGTAACACCGGTGCACTCGCCATACTGCCGGCAAGCCAGATGCCTGCGATACCTGCCAGTATGCCACCCGCCCATAACCAAACGTTAAAACTATAGTCAAGCTTCATAATTCTCTCGACTATTACCCAGGCAAGTGCAGACGCCATTGTAGAGGCAATAAAACCCGCTATTGAACCAATCAACACAAACTCGCGGGCCATTCCAAGTGCAACGTAGCGACGTGACGCACCGAGTGTGCGCAGTATTGCGGCTTCGTGAAAACGCTCCCGCCGGCTGGCCAGCACGGCGGCAACCAGGACAAGTATGCCTGCCACCACCGTAAACATAAATACGTACTGCACTGCCAGCGCAGCACGATCAAGTATGCCGGTTACACGTTCTATCATTCTCCCGATTTCAAGCACGGTGACACCCGGGAACTGCTGCACTACGTCGCGAATATAGCTTGCCTGGTTTTCTTCAACGAACACACTGGTCACGAAGCTGGCGGGTTTGTCAATCAGTGCGGCAGGTGAACTCACGACGAAAAAATTAACCGCAAAGGACTCCCACTCAACGGTTCGTAAATTGGACACCACACCTTCGACCTGTTTATCAGCCACACGAAATTTCAGTGTATCTCCCAGTGCTATTCCAACTTCATCCGCAAAATCCTCTTCCACCGAGAAATAGCGTTCACTGGTATCTGCAGGCCACCACTCTCCTGCCACAACTGTGTTATCACCTCGAAGCTCATTCTGATAGGACAAATTAAAATCACGCTCGGACATGCGCCTGGCGCGCTCATCGGAGTAGTCATCCAGACCAATGCGCCTGTCATTGATCGATTCCAGCCTGCCGCGAATCATGGGGTATAAAGTTTCATTCTCGACACCGCGGTCTGCAAGAAATTGTCGGACCGCTGCTACCTCATCGGGTTGTATATTGACCATAAAGAAGTTGGGCGCATCGTCGGCAATCTGACCCTGCCAATCGTTCAACACGTCCAGACGTACAATGGCCAACAACAACAGCGCAAGCAAACCCACACTAAACGCCGAAATTTGCAGACTCACGCTGTTGGGCCGGCGACGAATACCTTCAAGAGCGCGGCGTAAGCCAGGTGATCGGACTTTGCCTGAGACAGCGATGAGCGCCCTCGATATTAACCACAGTACTCCGACCACCACGATTAAACCTGCAACCAGCAACCCGCCCAGAAATACATCGCGTGTCAACCAGATCAATAACACCAGCATCGTTAGCAACGCGCAACCAAAAAGTAGCCAGGTCGATGGTTGCGCTACCGGTAAGTCACGACGCAATACTCTGACTACCGGGGACGTAGCGGCCTTTGCCAACGCAGGTAAACAGAAGCCGGCCAGCGCGAGAACCGCACACGCGGCACCCCCGAGTAAAGGTGACAGGGATGGCGCCGGCAGCACCGTAGCAAACCATTGCGCCAACAGCGCAGACAAACCGAACTGCACCAGATAGCCAATAGCGCTGCCGAACAAGGCCGCCATCGCCGCAATTATCGCAAGCCTGATCAATACGATCCGGATTACGGACGATGAAGGTCCACCGAAGGCACGTAACAGCGCACTGGTATCCATATCGCGTTCTGCTATCTGTCGAGCGGCCAAAGCCACCGCAGCACCGGACAGCAGCACAGCTACTGCGGCTGCCAGTCCTAAAAAACGCCGCACATTCAGCAGAGCCGACTGCACCAGCGGGCGTCCCTGTTCCAGTGTCTGCAGTTGCACACCCGAGTCCTGCAGCGAGTCTATCCAGTCCGAGTATTTTTTAACGTCTGCGGGATCTCCGGCGACTAACAATTTATAGCGAGCACGGCTGCCTTCTCCAAGCAAACCGCTGCGATCAAGATCTTCCACGTTCATAATCAAACGAGGTGCCATCTGAAAGACATCACCATCGGCATCGGGCTCAAACGAAATAAAACTGCTCGCCTTAACCGTTATTTCGCCCAACGTCAGATTGCTATCTGCCAACAGTGACAAAGACCCTGCCAGTCTCGGATCCAGCCACACCTCACCCTTTGCCGGTACGGTTTCGGCGGAAAAGTCCGCACCGTAAATTTCACGGCTTAAGCGTACTTCGCCGCGCAACGGGTATTCACTACTGACTGCCTTAACCGACACCAGCGCAGTATCACCTTCTTCGTTAAGCACTACACTTGGAAACTCGATGACATCGGCGATCAGCAATCGATCACTCAGTGCCCGCTCTCGCAGCGATGCCTCTAACGGCCTCGGTGAACGCAACTGTGCATCAGCTGCGAGCAGGGTCGCCGCCTGTGAGGCCATTGCTCGCTCGACACGATTGGCAAAAAAACCCACTGAAGTCACCGCTGCAACCGCTAGCACCAATGCAAACGACAGTACCAGA
The DNA here is from genome assembly GCA_964409275.1 of uncultured Granulosicoccaceae bacterium. Taxonomy (GTDB): domain Bacteria; phylum Pseudomonadota; class Gammaproteobacteria; order Granulosicoccales; family Granulosicoccaceae. The sequence continues at coordinate 15,447 of CAYPCS010000033.1, read as the reverse complement.
TATTCGGACAGGCGAAATTCTCTACGCAATTGCCGAAGCGCCAGGCTGGTTTCCGTTTTTAGCCCGGTGACAGTCATGATTGCCATTCTAGTGCGCCAACAACAACCAGCTGATCTTTAAATATGCTCACTGCAAACATCCGTCTGCCATCGTCAACACGCGGTCGCAACGAGCCGCCAGGCGCTGATCGTGGGTCACCAGTACAAGTGCGCACCCGTGTTCCGAGCGCATTTGAAACATCAGATTAACGATAGTGTCGCCGGTAGTTTGATCCAGGTTGCCCGTAGGCTCATCGGCAAACAACACCCTGGGCGCCACCACAAATGCTCTGGCAACAGCCACGCGCTGTTGCTCTCCACCGGACAACCGGGACGGCAGATGATCAAGCCGGCTCTCAAGCCCGACATCGGTCAATTGTTCCCGAGCTCGCTGCCGCGCATCGTCAACGGCGGCTAATTCAAGCGGGAGCATAACGTTCTCAAGCGCGGTTAAACCAGGTAATAATTGAAAGGACTGGAACACAAATCCAACCTTGCCAGCGCGCACTGAAGCACGACCGTCCTCGTCTAGTGTATGCAGCGGCTGGCCGAGTAGTTCGATCTCACCCTCGCTAGCCGAATCAAGCCCTGCCAGCAGCGCCAGCAAGGTGGATTTGCCAGATCCGGACGGACCAACAACCGACACTGCCTCTCCCGGCGACAGCGACACATCGACCTGATTCAATATCACCAAATCACCACCAGCGGTGCTAACCCGTTTGGTCACTCCGCGCGCTTCAATAGGGTTCATAGACAATAAATCCGGAGACAATATCGATCAATACGTCGGCCACGCAATTGACAGATCACAGGGAACAGAACACAGGCCGCAGCCTTGAAATTTGGCCAATCCAACAACATGAAGGTAAAGATGAAAATAACAAGCTTTAGCGGAGACCCCGCCATGTGTGCACTCGATCCCGGATCTTCAATACGTTACCGGACAATACTTTACGTCTTCATTGTCTGGATACTAGCTGTGACCGGGGTCGCTCGTGCAGAGTCGCAAGCGTTGCTGGTGGTGGGCGACAGCCTCAGTTCAGCCTACGGTATTGCTACCGAAGAAGGCTGGGTGGCAAGACTTGACCACCAACTGCAGGGAACCCGCCACGAGATTGAGGTTGTCAATGCAAGTGTGTCTGGTGACACCAGCGCCAATGGTCTGGGCAGGTTACCTGCACTGCTCGACGACCATAGTCCGGGGATAGTGATAATAGAACTTGGCGGTAACGATGGCCTGCGCGGCCTGTCGATTAAGAAGCTCAATGAAAACCTGACTCTGATGACCGAAATGGCAATAGACTCCGGGGCACAGGTTATCCTTTTGGGAATGCAGATCCCGAGCAATTACGGCGCGGCCTATACACGCCTGTTTTCAGACACTTATGAGAAGGTTGCCAAAGAGACAAACGCCGGACTGGTGCCGTTCTTTCTTGAAGGCCTGCAAAGTTCAGCCGAATGGTTTCAATCGGATGGTATTCACCCGAATGAAGCCGCTCAGGAAGTGATGCTGGACAATGTTTGGGATGTACTGGAACCGCTATTGGAAAAGCTCAGCGTGCAATAACCGGTACGCAGTCCCCACTGGACACCAGCCAGCCATGAAGGCAGCGATATGACCCATGAATTTCTGAACGAAAAACCTCAACGCATTGCGTATCACACACGGCCTGGAACACCGGGTGACAGCAGACCCGGGGTGATTTTTTGCGGTGGATTTAATTCAACGATGGACGGTAGCAAAGCGCTGGCCCTTGACGCTTTGTGCACAAAAGAGAAACTGGCATTCACCCGATTTGACTATCAGGGCCATGGTGTTTCAGATGGCGATTTTGTCGATGGCAATATAGATCGATGGTTAACAGATACGCTGAGTATTATCGATCAGTTAAACACCGATAGAAAACACATAATAGCGGGCTCAAGTATGGGAGGCTGGATCGCTACTCTGGCAGCGAAAAAGCGCCCTGACCGTATAGCCGGTCTGATTACCATTGCCGCTGCTCCGGATTTTACCGAAACCCTGTTGCCCGGTCGGCTAAACGAGCTTCAACAACAGGCACTGGTAGACGGCAACATCGTGATTATGCATTCCGCCTACGACGATTCACCCTATCCGCTTAGCCCTCAACTCATCTCAGAAAGCCGTCAGCACTGTATTCTGCATTCCCGGCTTAAACTCGATATACCTGTTCGATTGATTCACGGCACCTCAGATGATGATGTACCGCATCAGTGTTCCATAGATTTGCTACACACCCTGCAATGCGATGACGCACAACTTACCCTGGTTAAGAACGGCGACCACAGGCTATCGTCTCCACCCCAACTAGAGCTTCTCCAAACTGTTACTCGTGCGCTTGTAGCCGACTGTACGAATTAAAAGCGGTTAAACATTCATACTTGCACAGTAGGTGCGGACAACGCACTACCACCATAAACCCGACAAAACATCACCTTGTCTTATCGAGGCTCTTTGCGAAGAATGTCCGGCGCCAGTGCGACCAGGTCGGCAACACTGCAAATGTCCAGGTCGGCAGGTTCAACATCGTCAGGATAGACCAGGTCAGTGCGATTCATCCAGGCAGTTTTACAACCGACCAACCGTGCTCCTTCAATATCGGTATAGGCATTATCACCCACATGCAAAAGCGACGCAGGTGCGACACCCAGCTCTTCGCAGGCCTGTAAAAACATATCCGGTGCAGGTTTCGCCGGTAGCTCTAAAGTGGCGTACAACGCTGAGTCAAATAGTTGATTCACCCCGATTCGCTGCAGGTCAGCATTGCCATTTGTCAGTGCACCCAGTCGATAGTGAAACGATAAATCCTGTAAGCCGGACATCACATCGTCGTAGAAGCAGACCTGCTGGCGAGCGCCGAGGAAAGCACTAAACGCCTCTTCGGCACGCCCCTCGTCAACGCCGAATTCTGCGAGCAACTCACGAGTAGCGCGAAGTCTCCATTCGCTTACATCGTTGCGCAATTGCGGAAAACTCTCGAGCAATTGCGTACGTTTTGCACGCAGCTCATCGGAACTATATTGAATCACAGCCGCCGGACAATGCGCCTGTAGCCAGTCATGGTAGACCGTCTCGGCATGCCTGAGTACAGGTGCACAGGGCCAAAGAGTATCATCGAGGTCAAATGTGATGGCCGAGATACCCATCTGCGAAAGATTCATTGTTGTTTTTCCATGTAGGCATCAAAACACATGATATACACTAATTACTACCAAGAACGGAGTGAGAGTCGGTGAACATTTTCTCGGGATTTGTACTCGCCCTGCTGGTGTTTGCATTTGTTCTCGTCGCCACCGCAGTCAAGATTGTCCGCCAGGGCAAGGAATACACTGTCGAACGCTTCGGTAAATACACCCGAACGTTACGACCCGGCCTGCATATTATCCTGCCTTTCTTCGATCGCGTCGGCTACAAAATGAACATGATGGAACAGGTTCATTCGGTACCATCGCAGGACGTAATCACCAAAGACAACGCAGTGGTTCAGGTCGACGGTGTCGTATTCTATCAACTGCTCGATGCGGCCAAGGCTGCCTATGAAGTCAACAAGCTGGAATCTGCAATCATTAATCTGGTGATGACCAACATCCGCACGGTCATGGGATCGATGACGCTGGACGAATTGCTCTCACACCGCGACCAGATTAACACCCGCCTGCTAACCGTCGTAGAAGATGCCACTTCCCCCTGGGGCGTCAAGATAAACCGTATCGAAATTAAGGACATTGCACCGCCGCGCGACCTTGTGGATTCAATGGCTAAACAAATGAAGGCGGAGCGCGAGAAAAGAGCCGCCATACTCAACGCCTCCGGTGAACGTGAAGCGGAAATTCTTATTGCCCAGGGTAAAAAAGAAGCTGCTATCTTGCAGGCCGAGGGACGCAAGGAAGCGGCGTTTCGGGATGCCGAGGCACGTGAGCGGGAAGCAGAAGCAGAAGCCAAGGCCACAGCGATGGTGTCCGAGGCTGTTGGCAGCGGCAACACACAGGCGCTCAACTATTTTATTGCGCAAAAGTATGTAGAATCTCTTCGTGAAATGGCGCTCTCGCCTAACCAGAAAACGGTTTACATGCCGTTAGAGGCAAGCGGCCTGATCAGTTCCATCGGTGGAATTGCCGAGCTTGCAAAAACCTCGTTCAACGATGCAACTGAAAAGCAGTGATCAGGGACAGTAAAAAGGACAGTAAAACGTGTTTATGGAATTACTCACAGGCCAATTAACACCATGGCACTGGTTGACCATTGGCGTGCTGATGTGTGCGCTGGAACTTTTTGCGCCGACCACATTTTTGCTATGGCCCGGCACCGCTGCAATTCTAACCGGTATTATCACGCTGATGATGCCAGCACTTGGCTGGGAACTACAGGTCTTGATATTTGCCGTTCTTGCAGTGTCTACCACTGTGATCGGCCGTTTGTTTTTCAAACGGGATCATAACAACACCGACCAACCATCGCTAAACCGCCGCGGGGAATCCTATGTCGGAAGACGCATCACACTATCCGAGCCCATTAGCAATGGTGTCGGCAGTACCATCATTGGTAAAAGTCGCTGGCGCGTCGTAGGTCCGGACGCACCGGCAAACGCGTCAATGACCGTTACCGGAATCGATGGTGCATCACTTATTGTGGAGGCGGCGCCGGATACTTCGGCCAATTAGCCGGCGAATAATGTGACAAGACAGGTCTATAGACCCGACATAGAACCGATTTCAAATTCAACCACAATGCAATTGCCGCAGCCTGAGTGGGTTACCGAACGACAGAGATGTTTTAGCATTAACAAGCCACGGCCGCTGATATCAAGTGAATCGACAGTCGCACCTTTAAGTGCCAATTGCCTGTAATCGAACCCGCTACCGCTGTCCTGCACGGCGATACGCAACATGTGCTCAGCAGTTTTTTCGACGGTCACTCGCACATTGCCCACGGTAAGGCGTTCAAGTCGTAACGTCCGCTCGGCGAGATAGTGTTCAAAACCGCGAGTGTTGTTCTTCAACGCGGAATCCAGTCTGAGAAGGCCATGGTCTATGGCGTTACTCATTACCTCGCCCATCACCATGTGCAGTCGCGGACGTTCACCGTCCAGCCCGCACACGCGGCAGATCGATTCCACCAGGTTGGCAACGAGATCAATACTATTCAGGTCGCGATGGCTGTATCGCCAATGCCAGGTGTCCTGGATGACCTGTGTTTGTGCGGTCTGTGATTGCATGGCCGGTGTTTGAACGGCTTGTGCTTGTGCGGCCCGGGTTTGCATACGCTGAGTCAGGATCTGATTGAAAACAACTTGTCGAAATTAGCAATGGCGAGCACCCGTCTCACATCAGGGGTTGGATTCACCAAAAGAATCCGCGCGGCTCTTCCCACATGCTCACGAAGCATCAAAAGCATGCCCAGCGCGCTGCTATCCATGTACTCAGTGGCACTTAGATCCACGTTTATACAAGTGCTTTCTTCCGGAATAGACTGATAGCAAGCCTTGAATGAATCGTAAACGCGATAATCAAAGCGCCCGGCAACACAGACGGTAGTCTCGTCGCCGTTTTCGGATCGCTCAGTAGTTACGCCCACTAGAAACACCTTGAAGCCAGAGATAGTTAGCAAGCCACACACTGTGCGGCGCACTGAAATCTAGCGTCAGTGATTCAACATCCTTGACGCATGACACGGAGGTTTTCTGACGGTATTCCCAATTAGAAAGGGAACTTTGCTCTTGAATGGCAGCTAACGGCGTTGTCTAAAGAACCTCTGAATGATTTCACGGCTCTCGTTTGCAAGAATCCCGCCAACGATCTCGGTTTTATGCAAACGGCGCAACTCGTCGAAATAATTCACCGCGCCACTCACTGCCCCGGCGCGTGGCTCTGCGGCACCGTAAACTACTCTGTCGAGACGTGCGTGCAGACAGGCACCGGCACACATCAGGCAAGGTTCGATTGAGCTGTAGAGGGTACAGCCAGGTAATCGATAATTAGCGACTACCCTGGACGCAGCGCGAATCGCGCAAATTTCTGCATGGGCAGTGGCATCGCAAGCCGCAACCGGCTGATTGCACGCTTCGGCAATGATTCTGCCATTGAGGGTGATGACGGCACCCACTGGCACTTCGCCATTGTCAAAAGCCTGTTGCGCCAGTTGCAAACACCGACGCATACATTCCTCATCTTCGGAGGTACATTGAGAACTCATCCGCAAATGGTAATCAAGGGCTCCGCAACTCGATCAGATGGCCACAGCTGACCATCTGATGGCGCGAGCCTGAACGGGCTGTGCTCAGGTTGCTGCGGGGGCTTCCGCCTCTTCAGCGGTCACCGCTTTCATGCTCAACCGGATGCGACCTTGCTTGTCTACTTCAAGGACTTTCACCCGAACCGTCTGCCCTTCACTTAGCTCGTCAGCGACGTTTTGCACACGACTTTCAGAGATCTGCGAAATGTGCACAAGCCCGTCTTTGCCGGGCAGGATATTCACGAATGCACCAAAGTCCATAATCTTTTGTACTTTGCCCTCGTAAATGGTGCCAACTTCAACATCAGCGGTGATCTGCTCGATACGCCGCCGCGCCTCTTCACCGGCAACCCTGTCGCTGGATGCGATTTTTATCACCCCGTCGTCTCCGATATCGATAGTAGCACCGGTCTCTTCAGTCAATGCACGGATAACCGCACCGCCCTTGCCAATGACCGCTGCGATTTTTTCAGGGTGTATCTTTATGGTTATGAAGCGAGGTGCATGTTCGGACAATTCCTCACGAGGCGCCGACAATACCTTGTTCATTTCGCCAAGAATGAACAAGCGACCTTCTTTGGCCTGCTCAAGCGCTGCCTCCATAATTTCGCGTGTGATACCGTCAATTTTAATATCCATCTGCAATGCAGTCACACCGTCTTCAGTACCGGCGACTTTAAAATCCATGTCACCAAGGTGATCCTCATCGCCCAGAATATCGCTGAGTACGGCGTAGCGCGCATCGTCTTTGATTAAACCCATGGCAATACCAGCCACCGGCGCTTTTAACGGCACACCGGCATCCATCATGGCGAGACTTGATCCACAGACACTTGCCATGGAACTCGATCCGTTGGACTCGGTTATTTCAGATACAACCCGAATGGTGTAGGGAAATACTTCGTCATCGGGCATCACCGCTGCGACACCGCGACGAGCCAATCTGCCGTGACCGATCTCGCGACGCTTTGGCGAACCGACAAAGCCGGTTTCACCAACACAATACGGAGGGAAGTTGTAGTGCAGCATAAACGCATCGCGGCGTTCGCCTTCGAGTGCGTCAATGATCTGTGCATCTCGCGTTGTACCCAGGGTGGCCGCAACAATGGCCTGAGTTTCACCGCGGGTAAACAGCGCTGAACCGTGCACTCTCGGCAACAGATTTGTTTTTACCGATATAGGTCGTACCGAGCGGGTATCGCGACCGTCAATTCTGCGTTCTCCGGATAATATCCGGCCACGCACCAGACTCTTTTCCAGTGCAGAAAAAGCGCCCTTCACATCCCCTGCACCTGGCGCGTTATCATCACCGGTTGCCAGTTGCTCAACCACCGCATCGCGAACAGCGCCAACTTTTGATTGTCGCTCCATTTTATCCGCTGTGCTATAAGCTTCCGTCAGCCCCGCCTCAGCCGCCGCCGCGACACTTGCCGCCAGAGATTCATCTTTTGCAGGTGCTTCCCAAACCCATTGCTCGGCACCGACCTCGGCTGCCATCTCGCGAATAGCTGTAATTGCTACCTGCATTTGCTCGTGGCCATACATGACCGCGCCCAGCATTACCTCTTCCTGCAAGACTTCGGCTTCGGACTCAACCATAAGTACTGCGTTGTCAGTCCCCGCAACTACCAGATCAAGTTGCGATTCGGCTACCTGGCTCGCTGTGGGGTTGAGTAGATAGTCACCATTCAGATAACCCACCCTCGCCGCGCCTATAGGGCCCGCGAACGGCATACCAGAACAGGCAAGCGCTGCAGAGGCACCGATCAGAGACGGGATATCGGCCTGAATTTCCGGATCAAGCGACATCACGGTTGCAATGATTTGTACCTCGTTGCGAAAACCTTTCGGGAAAAGCGGTCGCAATGGACGATCTATAAGCCGCGAAGTCAGAGTTTCACTTTCTGCCGGGCGTCCTTCGCGTTTGAAAAAGCCACCCGGTATTTTACCGGCAGCGTAAGTACGCTCCTGATAGTTAATCGTCAGCGGAAAAAAATCGACAGACGGGTTCGCGTCCTTCTTGCCTACGGCTGATACCAGCACCACGGTATCGCCAACGCTGATCATAATTGCCGCGGAGGTCTGGCGTGCAATCTCCCCGGTCTCCATGACGACTTCATGGTCGCCAAACTTAAATTTTTTGGTTACGTGATTCACTTTATATCCTCGAAGTTCTGTGTGATGGGCCAGATCTAGCGGCGCAAGCCAAGTCGTTTGATGAGATCCTGATAACGGGACTGGTCTTTCCCTTTCAGGTAATCCAGGAGCTTGCGGCGTTGATTGACCATGCGCAACAGACCACGTCGGGAATGGTGATCATGTTTGTGATGCTGAAAGTGCTCGGTCAGGTGGGTAATTCTCGCGGACAACAATGCAACCTGTACCTCTGGTGACCCCGTGTCCGAGGAGTCTCTCTTATATTCGTCAACAATCTCCGCCGTTTTTTCGGCGCTTAAACAACCCATATGTCATCTCCAGTGATGAATGTGTGCCGCCACAAATGCAGCGGCTCGTAAAAATTTCGTGTAGCGGCGCGCATACTACTGTAGCTGCCCGCCAATGATTCGAACGGTTTCAAGGCGTTGTCCTGCCATCTTGCCTAGACCGAGAAACTTACCGGTGGGATCATAGACCCGAATTAAATCAGCGCCTGAGTTGAGGGGTGTTACGCTGCAACGGGGCGTTAATCCCTCAAGTATAGAGTCATCCAGTTGCGGTTTGGCGCCATTTCGAAAAACCATCGCACATTCCGCATCAAGGGTCAGACTTTGCCAGTCACTAATCACCTGGTCCACTGCCAGTAACAGCGAATCCTGCTGCGCGGTTTCATTTATTTGCTCGATCGTATACATCGGATGCTGTTCAAATGGAGATACCGAAGTTCTCCGAAGTGCAGTCACATGCGCACCACAACCAATCTGCTCCCCGATATCACGAACAATCGATCTAATGTACGTCCCCTTGGAGACGCACAATCGCAAAGCGAACCGATCCAGACTAAAGTGCAACAGCTCAATTGACCGCACATTGATAGCGCGTGGTTCGAGTTCCACCGACTCACCACGTCTGGCCAGCGAATGGGATCGAACACCGTTTTTTCTGATCGCCGAGTAAACCGGGGGGGTTTGCAGCGAATCGCCCAAAAAACCCGCCACTATTTCCTGCATTTGCTCGACCGACAGTTCGGGAACCGGCGCTTCACTGACAACAGTGCCGTCGGCATCTTCCGTGTCGGTCGCTGCACCTAGCAGGCCTTCTACCTCGTAGGTTTTTTCAGCATCAAGCAAGTAGCCGCACAGCTTGGTCCCTTCACCAAAACAGATGGGCAACATGCCGGTCGCCGATGGATCAAGACTACCTGTGTGCCCTGCCTTGCGCGCGCCGAACATTTTTCGTACTTGCTGCAAGACACCATTCGATGTGCACCCGGGCGGTTTGTCCAGTAGCAATACTCCGTCGAGCTGACGCACTTTACTGCTGCCCCGTATTGCGATCTTCCGGGTGGTGAGCGGATCGCTCGCCAGTGTTATTGCTATTGGTTTCGCCTGCGCCGCTGTTTTCATCCGGCGTGGTATTGGTCATCACTGCCTGATCAATTAATGACGAAAGGCGAGAAGCATTTTCCTGCACCACATCGTAGCGAAACTGAAGCGTTGGCACCGCACGCAGGCGCATCTTGTTACCCAGTTGACGGCGCAAAAAACCGGCTGCCTTGTTAAGAGCCTCAACGGCCTCCTCCTGTATTTGCGCATCGCTGTCTATATCAAACATTGAGACAAAGACTTTTGCGTTGGACAGGTCACGCGTCACTTCCACACCGGCGACCGTAATCGTCGACGGTACACGCGGGTCTTTTACTTCTGTTCGAATCAACACCGCAAGCTCTCGCTGAATCTGGTCAGCAACCCGGTAACTGCGAGGGTAGTCTTTCGCCACAGCTATTCAGTACCTGCGAACAGGTAACCATGCAACGGCATGAGACTACTGTTGGCAAAGACTCCGCTGGCAGAGAACATTGACATTCGCTACAGGGACCTCGCTACTTCCTTGCGCTCAAACACCTCGATTTGATCACCCGGTCGAACGTCAGTGTAGTTCTTCACACCAATACCACACTCGGTGCCCATGCGAACTTCATTGACATCGTCTTTAAAGCGCCGCAATGATTCCAGCTCACCCTCGTAGATGACGACGTTATCGCGTAGCACACGAATCGGTTCGCTCTTGCGAACGACTCCGTCGACAACCATGCTTCCGGCGATTGATCCAAACTTGGGTGACCGGAACACGTCCTGTACTTCCGCCAGACCGATAATGCGTTCCTGGATTTCCGGCGCCAGCATGCCACTGGCAGAGGCTTTCACTCGGTCGATGACCTCATAAATCACACTGTCATAGTGCAGCTCGATTTCCTGCTCATTGATCACGCGCCTGGCCGCATTATCCGCGCGCACGTTAAAGCCGATCATCACCGCGTTCGACGCCGAGGCAAGTTGCGCATCCGACTCGGTAATTCCACCGACCCCTCCGCCGATGACACGGATAGTTACCTCATCCGTAGACATTTTTTCAAGCGCTTCCCTGAGTGCCTCGAAGCTACCCTGAACATCGGTCTTTACCAGCAGGTTCAGCGTGCTCGAATCACCGGTCTTGATCTGCGAGAACACATCTTCGAGCTTGGCCGGTCGGCGATCTGCAAGTCGCGCATCCCGCGACTTTTCGTTGCGAAGATCGGCCAGTTCACGAGCATCACGTTCGTCTTTGGATACAAGCATATCCTCGCCTGCATTCGGTGCATTCGACAACCCCAGTACCTGCACCGGGATTGAAGGACCTGCCTCCTCAACTTGTTGTCCGCTCTCGTCAAACATTGCACGCACACGGCCAAATTCCTTGCCGCACACCATTATATCGCCGCGTTTCAGGGTGCCACCCTGTACCAGCACAGTGGCAACCGGACCACGGCCTTTTTCCAGAGTTGCCTCAATGACAACACCCTTTGCCGGGCCCTCTTGTGTAGCTTTGAGTTCCATCACTTCAGCCTGCAACAACAAGGCATCGAGCAGGTCATCAACACCCTGGCCGGTAATCGCGGACACGGGCACAAACATGGTGTCACCACCCCAGTCTTCCGGTATTACTTCGTGTTGCGATAAATCATTTTTAACGCGTTCAGGATCTGCGGCTTCTTTGTCAATCTTGTTCACGGCAACTATGAGTGGTACCCCCGCCGCTCTGGAGTGCTGCACAGCCTCGACAGTCTGGGGCATTGCCCCATCGTCCGCCGCTACCACCAGCACAACAATATCGGTTGCCTGTGCTCCCCGCGCACGCATTGCGGTAAACGCCGCGTGGCCAGGTGTATCGAGGAAGGTGATCGTGCCCTTGTCGTGGGTTACGTTGTAGGCGCCAATATGCTGCGTTATACCGCCAGCTTCGCCTGCCGCCACCCGGGTAGTTCTGATGTAATCGAGCAGCGAGGTTTTTCCGTGATCCACATGACCCATGATCGTAACCACCGGCGGCCGCACTTCAAGTCCTTCGGTCGGCGCTTCATCTGCGGTTGCGGTGATCTTGTTCTGCAACTCGACTTCGAGGTCGTCTGCGGAACTCATCGTCGCGCGATGCCCCATTTCCTCAACAACCAGCACAGCAGTATCCTGATCGAGCATCTGATTGATGGTCGCCATCACACCCATGCCCATCATTGTTTTTATTACTTCACCAGCCTTTACTGCCATCCGGTTAGCCAGTTCGGCGACTGTAATGGTCTCTGGCACTGCAACATCGCGAATGACCGGCTCGGTCGGTTTTGCAAACCCGTGTTTGGCTTCAATGGCACGCGTAATCTCGCGACGCGAACCACGTTTCTCGCGCTTGCCACCGCGACCACCTGATACACGCAGTTCCTTGCGACCTGAACCACCCGGTTTGCCACGTCCACGACGACCTGGTTTGCCGTTATCTGAAGTTGGCGGAGGCCCTGGTGTGACCTCCTGCAGCTTTTCACGCTTGAGAATTATTGCCTTGCGCTTCTCGTCTTCGATTCGACGCAACTCGGCTTCAGCGGCGAGGCGGGTAGCCTCAAGCTTGGCCTTGCCAACGTCTTCGACACCTTGATGCAACTCGGCAAGCGCCGCTGCTTCAACAGCCTCTCTCGCAGCCTGTTCTGCAACAGCACGTTCTTCTTCTTCGCGAGCAAAGCGTGCTTCTTCCTCGCGCAGTCTGTCAGCCTCGGCGGCAGCTTCTTCATTGCGCTGTTTTTCTTCAGCAGCAATTCGTTCGGCCTCGACTACTGCCTGATCCGCTTCAGCTACAACCCGGTTCGCCTCTTCGGCAACCGCACGTTCGGCATCGAGTTTTATCTGTGCCGCTTGCTGTTCAGCCTCGGCAATCGCTTTTTTCTGCTCGCGCTCAAGCTCTGCGGCGGCATCTTGCGGGGTCTGCTCAACTGGCTCAACGACTGTATCAGTACTTGTGCTTGCAGTCTCCGCCGCTTTAACAGGCTCTGCTTTTTCAGCGGGCGCAGGGGTATCTTCGACACCGGCGTCCTTGTCGACCAGTTTCTTGCGAAGCTCGGTCTGGCGAATCATTTCTTCGCGCGCCGAATCATCGCGCTTGGCATAGGTTCGCTTGCCGCGGGTTTCAACCGTGACCGCCTTGCGTCCAGGGCCGCCCATTTTTATTTCACCGCGTTTCTTGCGGGTCAGGGTAATTTTACTGGCACCCAGAGACGTCTTTTTCTCGACACCGTGAGACTGGCGCAAAAATGTTAGCAGCTGCGATTTCTCTGCATCCGCAATAGTATCTTCGGCCGCGTTCTTGGCCACGCCGGCATCTTTCAGTTGTTCGAGCAGTTTGTCGACCGGTGTTCCCACCGTATCGGCTAACTGTTTGACGGTCACTTCTGCCATAGTTTCTCTACCCCCCGCTAGCTTCGGCTCCCGCCTCGACTTCCTGTTCCTCATCCTGGAACCAGCTTTCGCGCGCCTTCATTATGAGTGTGCCAGCGGTCTCTTCATCCATCCCGTCGACAACCATGAGTTCATCCACTGCCAGATCCGCAAGATCATCAACAGTCGTTACCTCGATTTCTGCCAGAGATACCGCAAGCTCTGCACTTATTCCTTCCATCGCCAGAAGTTCATCCGATGGATTGAGATTCTTGATTTTCTGCTCGGTCACCAGCGCCTGTGTCAACAACACATCCTGGGCACGACTGCGAAGTTCCTCGACCATCTCTTCGTCAAATTCATCGACGTCGAGCAATTCCTGCTGAGGTACATAGGCCACCTCTTCGACACTGGTGAATCCCTCCTGCACCAGAATAGTGGCTACCTCTTCGTCGACAGTTAGCTCTTCAACAAACTTCTCAACCAGAGCCCGGGCTTCCGTTTCGCTTTTTTCATCCGCTGCCGATTCGTCCATGACGTTTAATTCCCAGCCCGTCAACTCCGCAGCCAAACGAACATTCTGACCGCCGCGGCCGATCGCCAGCGAGAGTTTATCAGCATCAACGACGATATCCATGCTGCCGTTGTCTTCGTCGACGATAATCGATGCTACCTCGGCCGGAGCCATGGCGTTTATAACGTACTGTGCCGGACTTTCGTCCCAGAGAATAATATCGACACGCTCACCGGCAAGCTCGTTTGACACAGTCTGCACGCGAGATCCACGCATACCCACACAGGCTCCTACCGGATCAAGCCTGGGGTCATTCGATACCACCGCGATCTTTGCCCGGCTGCCCGAATCTCTTGCAGCCCCTCTGATTTCAATAACACCCTGGCCCACTTCCGGCACTTCCAGCTTGAAAAGCTCGACCAGAAATTCGGGACAAGTGCGACTTGCAAACAACTGTGGGCCTCGCAGCTCTGCCTGTACTTCACGTAAAAACGCCCGCAATCGATCGCCGGTACGCACTGCTTCCCGCGGGATCATTTCCTCGCGCTTGATATAGGCTTCTGCATTGTTGCCCAGATCGATGTATACCCCGCCTCGCTCGGTACGCTTGACGATTCCCATTACCAGTTCACCGACGCGACTCTTAAACGCTTCCACGACTCTGGCACGTTCTGCTTCGCGCACTTTTTGTACGATGACCTGTTTTGCGGTTTGCGCTGCAATCCGGCCAAAATCGACTGACTCTATTTCATCTTCAACCCATTCACCGAGTTCCTTTTCAGGCTCGTCTTCACGGGCCGCAGACAGTGTGATCTGCCGCAGCGGAAATTCCTGTTCAAAATCATCTTCGCAAACTTCCCAACGACGGTAAGTGAGGTAGTCGCCGGTCTCACGGTCAATTTCCACACGTACTTCGATATCCTTGCCGCTACGTTTGCGCGTAGCAGAGGCAAGCGCTGCCTCCAGTGCTTCAAAAATAATGCTCTCGTCTACGCCTTTTTCATTCGAAACAGCGTCGACGACAAGAAGTATTTCTTTGCTCATAGTTGTCTAAACCTTATTCACAAATCGTTACCTGCGTTTGTTCTCCGAACGACCGCATGGCTCAGAATTTTCCCGAGCTAAACTTCGCCACCAGATTCGCGTGATCAATATCGCCGATCGCAAGACTATGCTCATCGCCGTCTATTTCAAGCCTGATTTCGTTGTCACCAACGCTTTCAAGCACACCTGTGTAATTGCGTCTGCCGTCCTGCGGGACCGCCAGTCGCACCTTGATTACCTGCCCGGTTTGTTGCTCAAACTGGACTTGATCAAACAAAGGCCTTTCAAGTCCCGGTGATGAAACTTCGAGACAATATTCACTGCTAATCAGGTCTTCAACATCCATCCCGGCACTGACCAGGCTACTCACTCGCCCGCAATCATCAACCGTGATGCCGTCCTCGTGGTCAATATAAACCCGCAGTGTCAATCCGGATTCCGTCTGGCCGAGTGCGACACCCACAAACTCGTAGTGCAGCCCCTCAACAACAGGGCGAATAAAATTCCAGACTGGCTCAGGTGCTCGACGCATCCACTTTCCGCTGATAGCGATGTATGTCAACGGATCTGGCACAAAACAGATCAACCGAACCGCGAGAAACCAACCTCCAGGACGTTCGCTGCATTGACATCCCGGTTACGTTGACAAAAATTATATTGGCAACAAAAAGGCAATTATATTGGCAACAAAAAGGCCCCTTAAGA
>CAYPCS010000032.1:0-54641 GCA_964409275.1 uncultured Granulosicoccaceae bacterium | reverse complement strand
CAAACTTTCTTTGGTCAATCTATCTCTGGTCATTTCAGGTCATACATTCTCTAGTTTGTGTTTCAGTGCTCACGCTTTCACTGATCAACCCATGCTCTGAAAACGTATGCTCTGATAAACGTATGCTTTGATAAACACAGGGTCATCCGCCAACGGGCTGTGTAGCGACAATGACTTCGACACTATGCTCAACACAATGCCTGACAAATTCCGGCGGCGGTTCTTTATCTGTAACCACATAATCAACCTGCGACACATTGCCAATTCGAATTGGTGCGTTGCGCTCAAACTTACTGGAATCTGCGACCAGAATAGTAGAACGGGAATTGTTGATGATCGCCTTGGCAACACTGACTTCCTGGGCATCAAAGTCGAGCAAGGTACCATCCTCTTCCAGGCTTGATACCCCGATCACAGCATGATCCAGTTTGAACTGGGCCATATACTCGGCAGTTAGCTCACCCACGATACCACCGTCTTCATTGCGAACCTTGCCTCCAGCTAACATGATGGTGGCTGCATTGTTAGGGCGTAGTATTTCAACAATATTGGCGTTGTTGGTTACCACTAACAAACCGCGATGCTGCACTAATTCACGCACCACAGCCTCGGTGGTTGTGCCTATATTGACAAACAGCGACGAGTCTTCCGGAACAAGGGATGCAGCGGTGCTGGCTATCGTTGTTTTTTCCTCTGTCATAAAGCGCTTGCGCGCTTCATACCCCATGTTCGAAACACCATCGTGCAATATTGCCCCCCCGTGGACGCGCTGCAACAAACGCATCTCACACATCAGGTTCAAATCACGTCTAATGGTTTGCGGGGTTACTTCCAGATGTTCCGCCAGTGGCTCTACCTGAACCTCACTGTCGCTACGGACGGTTTGCAGAATAATCGTTTGTCGCGAATTCAGTGCGGAGCTGTTGATTTTTGCATCACTCTTACCACGCTCGGAATGCGGCGTTGACGATAACCGGCGAATATTCATTGAATGTTCTGATCAACGGGAGACGAGGAGCAACCCCCGTCTCCGGATTTACTACTGTGCTGCCCAGCGCTTTACGAGTTCATCGTAATTGACCGTCTCACCCTGGGGCTTCTCGTTGTCCAAAGGTGGTTTGGCACCGCCATTGGCATACCAGAACTCAGCGTCCTTTTCCTCATTAAGGCGAGGACCACAGCCACCATAAACATTGGCTGCTTCATCAGCTTTCTGCATACGGGCCATAGTAATATCCATCTCGCCGGCCAAACGATCCATGGCTTCTTGCGGAGTAAAAGCGCCCGAGTTTACATCGCCAATCTGCTGCCACCAGATTTGTGCGAGCTTGGGATAATCGGGAACGTTAACACCCGTAGGGGACCATGCCACTCGATCCGGTGAACGGTAGAATTCAACCAGGCCACCAAGTTTCGACGCACGCTCGGTAAAACTTTCATGGCGAACTGTGCTGTCACGTGTAAAGGTCAGGCCCACGTGGGACTTCTTTACATCTACGGTTTTGGAGGTTGCAAACTGGGCGTAGAGCCAGGCAGCCTGCGCACGATCAGATGGTGTGGATTTTAGGAATGTCCAGGAACCTACATCCTGATAGCCCACTTTTTGTCCATCTTCCCAATAAGGACCGTGCGGAGATGGTGCCATCCGCCAAAGAGGATTGCCTTCGTCATCAACCGTGTTGTTGCCTTCACTCTTTGGCGCCACCATTGACGCTGTAAATGCTGTGTACCAAAAGATCTGCTGAGCAACATTTCCTTGAGCAAGCGCTGGCAGAGACTGATAAAAATCGTAGTCCGCGGCGCCTGGAGGAGCATAATTGCGCAGCCACTCATCCCATTTACGAATTGCATAGACCGCTGCCGGGCCATTTGCTGCTCCGCCTCGTGACACAGACGCACCTGCCGGATTACAGGAACCTGCTTCCATCCGGATGCCCCATTCATCAATTGGCACACCGTTGGGTTCACCTTTGGAACCTGCACCGGCCATCGACAGCCAGGCATCCGTCATGCGCCAACCCAAATCAGGTGCACGCTTGCCGTAATCCATGTGACCAAAAATATCGACACCATCGATATTCTTCACGTCTTTAGAAAAGAACTCGGCAATATCTTCATAAGCAGACCAGTTCACTGGCACGCCCAGATCGTAGCCATACTTGGCTTTAAAGGCTTCTTGCAGGTCAGCGCGATCAAACCAGTCTTTGCGGAACCAGTATAGATTGGCAAATTGCTGATCAGGCAGCTGGTATAGATTGCCATCTGCTCCGGTAGTAAACGAAATACCCATGAAGTCGTCGAGAGCAAGTGTTGGCGAGGTTGTCGCTGCCCAGTCACCGGCCATTTGTTCGGTCAAGTTGTACGCCAGTTGCAAACGCGAGTGAGTTCCGATGAGATCACTGTCATTGACATAACCGTCGTACAAATTTCTTTTCGTTTGCATTTGAGTTTGAACGGCCTGAACAACCTCACCCTCACCGAGTATCTGGTGGTTTACCTTGATACCGGTAATTTCTTCAAACGCCTTGGTAAGTACTTCAGACTCATAGCTGTGAGTGGGGATACCCTCGGAAAGTACATTGATTTCCATACCTTTGAATGGCTCAGCGGCTTTGATAAACCACTCCATCTCACTCATTTGCTCTTCTTTCGATAAGGTTGACGGTTGAAACTCGTCGTTCACCCATTTTTCGGCTTCCGCAGTGCCGGCAGTTGCACTATGACTTGCAACCGCGAGCACGGCCGACACAGCCATTGCTACCAGTGATTTCATGACATCCTCCAGGTTATCCGGGACGCGACTGCCCGGGAACCGGCACTATAACAATCGATTTTTTCGTTTACAATAAAAAATGTGTTCGAATGAACAGTTTAAATTTTGGAATGAACATAAGGGCGAAGGCAGACATCATATTGCAAAGCCATTTGCCTGATTTAGTCATTTTGAAACCCGGTTTGCGGTGACACAAACACGGTTTGCGGTGACACACAGGGGCAACGAATCGCACCTGATCTGAACACTGGCACCCTGTTATTTCAGCCTTACATGATTTATAAACGGATCAACAATCCGCTGTCATCTGCACGGCGGACAGCATCTATAACCTAAAGCCCTCAGGGCTCGTTACTCATTCGGAATTACCCGCCATGCCTGACACCGTAATTTTAAGCATCGATCAAGGTACTACCAGCTCGCGCGCCATTCTGTTTGCCAAAGACGGCAGCGCCGTATTTACTGCTCAGCGAGAATTTACCCAACATTTTCCTTCATCGGGCTGGGTCGAACATGATCCAGAAGAGATATGGGAAACCACCCTGGCCGTTTGCCGTGAGGCAGTTGACCACGCTGACAAACAACAGCTAACTATCGCCGCAGCCGGCATCACTAACCAGCGCGAAACTACAGTCGTGTGGGATAAAAACACCGGTAAAGCGGTGTACAACGCAATTGTCTGGCAGGACCGCCGAACTGCGGAATACTGCAATGAGTTAAAAGCATCCGGTTATGAACCGTTGTTCCATGGCAAAACCGGCTTGCTACTCGACCCTTACTTCTCGGCCACCAAAATTCGATGGATACTGGATAACGTCGACGGCGCGCGCGATAACGCAACGCAAGGCAACCTGTTATTCGGAACCATAGACAGCTTCCTGCTATGGCGACTTACCGACAGAAAAGTACACGCTACAGATGCCACCAATGCCTCACGTACACTCGCCTATAACATCCACAATGGAGAATGGGATGACGAGCTACTGACCATACTGGATATTCCCAAATCGATGTTGCCTGCAGTAAAAGACAGTAGTGGTCATTTTGGTGTAATCGATTCAAGCGTTTTTGGGGAGGGTATTGAAGTGTGTGGTATCGCAGGCGATCAGCAGGCTGCCACCTTCGGGCAAGTATGTCTTGAGCCCGGTACTATTAAAAGCACCTATGGAACCGGTTGTTTTGTGTTGCTTAACACCGGCACAGAAGCATTGAGTTCAAACAACAATCTGCTTACCACTATTGCCTATCAGCTTAATGGCAAAGTGACGTATGCTGTGGAAGGTTCGATCTTTGTTGCCGGTGCCGCTGTGCAATGGCTGCGCGATGGTTTAGGGGTAATCAACTCCGCCGAGGAAACCGAAGCCATGGCAGATGCGCTAGACTCAAACCAGGGAGTTTATATGGTGCCCGCTTTTACCGGACTGGGTGCACCTCACTGGAACCCGGACGCACGCGGTGCATTGTTTGGCCTGACCCGCGACACCGGTGTGGAGCAAATCGTCAGAGCAACGCTTGAGTCTGTCGCCTTTCAAACCTTCGATTTATTCAAGGCGATGG
Organism: uncultured Granulosicoccaceae bacterium; assembly: GCA_964409275.1. Taxonomy (GTDB): domain Bacteria; phylum Pseudomonadota; class Gammaproteobacteria; order Granulosicoccales; family Granulosicoccaceae. The sequence continues at coordinate 50,311 of CAYPCS010000032.1, read as the reverse complement.
CCGATGATGGCGTTACCCCGACACGGGTACGAGTTGATGGTGGCATGGTGAACAACAACTGGATATGCCAGTTTCTCGCGAATATTCTAAATATTCCTGTACAACGACCGGTGCAGACAGAAACCACCGCGCTTGGCGCTGCCTATCTGGCGGGCTTGCACTGCGGTGTCTATAAAAATGCCGACGATCTGGCTGCCAACTGGCAGCTTGACCGTGAATTTACTCCAAACATTGACCCCGAACAACGTGATCGCTTACTGGTCTCCTGGAAGAAAGCCGTTGACGGTGTAAAACACCAAACCGCCCGGAGTTAAAACCAGGCAGAGTTAAAACTAAAGAGCGGTATACAAAAAATCGGTTAAAACAGATATCGTTAAAACAGAGGCCGGTTAAAAGTGACGCCACACCAGGATACGGTTGTTGGCAGGCATTTCGATGTCCTCGACAAATTCCAGACTGGACTCCCGGGCGAATTGATCAAGATCGGCTTTATCCCGCACACCCATGTGCGGTGCCTGTTGCTTTAACATGGCATCAAAACTCTCGTTGCTTGGCGACGAGTGCTGACCGTTGTAACGAAACGGCCCATAGAGTGCGAACCTTGCGCCTATTTTTAACTGCGCACTCACCGTTGCAAACATGGCGGCCACCTCATCAATGCTCATGATGTGCGCAGTATTGACAGATATAGCAAAACTGAAAATACCAAGCACCTGCGCATTGGACACATCCAGCGCAAGCGGGTCTTTTATATTTTTTAACCCGGACTGCGCAATCCACTGCCTGATAGCATCGAGATTTTCAAGACGTTCACTCGGTTGCCAGCTTAAATGGGGAAATCGCTCGCACAAATACACGGCGTGCTGACCGGTGCCACTGCCAATTTCGAGTACGCTGCTAGCGGATTTCAAACGGGACGTTAAGGCGTCGCCAATTACTTCTTTGTTGCGGTCGGCCGAAGCCGAGAACGGCAAACTCACAGATGCCTCCGTTGCTTATGTTGTGCAGGCGTGCAGTAGTGGTACTGACGCGATTTCCAGATCACTGCATGGTTAAGGCGAGAAACTGCGGGCTCTTGTTGCGCGACACCAGCACTGCTATCGACTGTCCGGCATCAACTGACTCAATAAGCCCCGAGAATTCTTCTACCGAGTTAACCGATACCTGATTAAACGACACGATCACATCTCCCTTCACTATACCCGCTTCAGCGGCCGCGCTGCCTGGCGTGACCTCGGTTACCAGTACGCCGTTATCAACACCCTTTTCGGTAAGCCCTGCGGTATCGAGCGCTGTTACCGACAAGCCGAGCCGGCTTTCTGTTTCAACCGCTGACTGTCCTGTCCCTGGCTGCCGCTGCTCAACGAGTTCTCTGACAGTAACGTCTAGATAGAGTCGTTCGCGATTGCGCAATAACTCAACACTGACCGTTTCACCCACCGCTGTATTGCCAACCATCGGTGGCAGATCCGATGACATGCCGACTTCATCGCCAGCAAAAGACAGAATCACATCGCCGGTTTTTAATCCGGCATCCGCTGCCGGACTACCTTCAGTTACCTGCGCCACCAGTGCACCGGCAGATTTATCCAGCCCGAATGACTCTGCAAGTGCCGGGTTAACGTCCTGTATGACCACACCCAGCCAGCCGCGACTGACAAAACCCTTGTCTTTCAGCTGTAGAGCGACGGATTGAACAATATTGATCGGGATCGCAAATGACAGTCCCATGTAGCCACCGGAGCGTGAGTAAATCTGCGAGTTAACACCAACCACATTGCCTTCAAGGTCGAACAACGGCCCGCCAGAGTTACCGGGATTGACGGCGACATCGGTCTGAATGAACGGAACGTAGTTTTCATTGGGCAGGCTGCGAGTCAGGGCGGAGACGATGCCTTGCGTTGCGGTGTACTCAAAACCAAACGGAGATCCAATCGCCAGCACCCACTGCCCCACTTTTAGCTGATCGGAATCACCCAGCGTCAGGGTCGGTAATCCGCTTGCTTTTACTTTTAAAAGTGCCACGTCGGTGCGCGGATCGGCACCGATTAACTCGGCATCAAATTCCCGTCGGTCCGGTAGCCCGACTTTTATTTCGCTCGCGCCTTTGACCACGTGCGCGTTGGTGACCACAAAGCCATCCTCAGACAACACAAACCCGGAACCGAAGCCGGCAGCAGGTTGTGCCTGCGGTGGAGCACCGCGAAATTCCGGCATTTCCTCAAAGAAACGCTGAAAGAATTCCGGCAGTTCATCTTCATTAAAGTTTGGCAACCTATTCTGTTGGGTGATTGAGTTTTCCCTTGCGGTCACCGTAACCTTCACTACTGCTTTGCCGTTGCGTTCAACCAGACCCTTAAAATCAGGTAAATCAATGGCATTGACGGTTTTTACTGCGCTGATCGCGAGTAAAAAAGCGAGCGCGAAATATCTAGAAATTGCGCCGAAACCAATCCGGGGCGCGATGGAAGAACGAGCCGCAATGTGGGATGATGAAGAAGTACTCGACGGGACATTGAAACTAACAGTCATTTCAAGCTCCTGAACCCAAGGGTTACACGTGAAATTACGGGGAATCGTGGAACAGGCTAATACAAAGCATGCCAAACCACACTTGACACTGAAAACGATTTGGAGATTACAGTTTGGATTTCCGCCGTTTTCAATTTACAACAGTATCGACGCAGTCCAGAGCGTCTCGCACACACACCGCTTCAGTACGAGTTTAATACATGCGCATACTATTAGTTGAAGATGATATGGAGGCGGCGGGTTATCTCGTCAAGGGCCTCAACGAGATCGGCCACGCCGTCGATCATGCCGATGACGGAGAATCGGGCCTGAGTTACGCCAAAACCAATGCCTACGATGCGATGGTTATTGATCGGATGATGCCACGCAAAGACGGCATATCAATGATAGAAGACCTCCGCCGCGGGGGAGATAACACACCAGTGTTGATTCTAAGCGCACTGGACGATGTCGATGAACGCGTGACCGGACTGCGGGCCGGTGGCGACGATTACCTTACCAAGCCCTATTCCTTGTCAGAGCTTAACGCCCGTTTACAGGCGCTGTCACGTCGTGCTCAACCAGAGAATGCGGTAACCACCCTGCGTGTAGCTGACCTGACTCTCGATCTGCTCAAACACAAGGTGACTCGCGCTGGCAGCAACATTAATCTGCAACCTCGCGAATTTCGTCTGCTTGAGTACTTAATGCGCCACGCTGGACAAGTGGTAACCCGAAGCATGCTGCTGGAAAACGTGTGGGACTACCACTTTGACCCGCAAACCAATGTTATCGACGTGCAGATCAGTCGACTCAGAAGCAAAATTGACAAGGACTTCGAGCAACCGCTACTGCACACAGTGCGCGGCGCTGGTTACAAGCTGGTTGAAGGCTGATCCGGCACTCTGCTGAAACTTATTAGCCTCTGACATTTCAGGCGCGTTGTCCCGCACAGGGAACCCGTGCGGCAGAGGCTCTGCAACTGCGAGCGCACCAATTCGGTGCCTTTTAATCGATCACCGTTATTGTGTAGTTTTCCACACACATCCAGTAATCGTAAAAGAGCCCTCGTTGTGGCATGTTCTCGCTATGCAGATTTTTGCCGCGCAGACTCCTGGCGATTGTTGACCTTTTAATGCCTTAGAGTCCGATCGGTCCGGCACCCCTCCAACGCATAAGCGGCAGCGATGAATATCCAGTTATTCAGTACCACGGCATTTCGCCTGACCATCATCTACGCCGCACTTTTCAGCCTGTTTTCTGCTGTCACTCTTGGCTTTATCTACTGGTCACTACGCGAGGAGATCGAATCCCAGGTGGATGCACGGCTGCGGCTGGAAACCGATTTTCTGGTAAACCTGTATAAATCCGGTGCGCTCACCGAGTTGCTGGACGCAATTCAGCAACGCAATCAGGTCGACACCTACGGACGTTTTTATTACCTGGAAAGCGAGGGCAGCGAAATTACGGAAGGTAGTGACCAGGAATGGCCTCTGCGAATTAAATCGGTGCGAACCCACAGCACCAAACCCATGGGCGAGGTGGTGGACTTACCCGAAGACAGCCTAAGAAGTGTGCTGCCGGTGCGAGTTGCTCAAACGCAATTTTCCAACGGATTGAAATTAACCATAGGCCACGAGATCAGTGACGAAAAAGCACTGCTCGACTACACCTTTGCACTGGTAGTGGGCGCAACCATTATCACACTTATATTCGCTGTACTGGGCGGTATCTGGATGAGTATGAGCGTGCTCAGACGGATTGAATCGGTCAACAAAACTGCCGGTGAAATTATGAGCGGCGCATTCTCAAGGCGTATACCGGTGACCGAGCGACGTGATGAATTTGATGCGATAGCCGTGAAAATCAATCAGATGTTAACCCGCATTGAAGACCTGATGGTGAGCATGCAACAGGTCACCAACAATGTGGCGCACGATCTGCGTAGCCCGCTTACCCGTTTGCGCAATCGCCTTGAGGTTACTCTGCTCGAAGAACGCAATGATGACGAATATCGCGCCACTATTGAATCTTCTATTTCCGAAGCCGACGGTATGATCCACACCTTCAATGCGATGTTGAGCATTGCACGTCTGGAGGCAGGGCTTGATAAAACAGAATGGCAACATGTTGGTATGGGAGATCTTGCTGCCGAGCTTGCCGAACTATACAGCGCTGTAGCTGAAGACGCCGAACTGATCTTTGAAGAACGCGTCCACTCCAATCCGCAGTTTTATGGAAACCGCCATCTGTTGGCACAGGCAATTACCAATCTACTGGACAACGCAATTAAATATACCCGCGTGCGAGGCCTTGTCGGGTTATATGTCGGTGGCAATGACCACGATTTCTCAATCACTATCGTCGACAACGGTCCTGGCATTCCACGCCATGAACGCGACCGGGTTTTGCAACGCTTTGTGCGCCTTGAAAACGAACGGAAGTCGCCTGGCAACGGGCTTGGCTTAAGCCTCGTGCAAGCGGTTGCCAGAATGCACGGGGCCGATTTGCGATTGGCTGATAACCAGCCGGGCCTGGTGGCAACGCTGCATTTCCGCCGCCCTGCAAATGGTGCCGATTCCCGGTAAGTCGGAGGTCGGGTCACGAGCCTGCGCGGTAGAAATCTACCCGACATAGAGCGTCATGTGTGGACGACGCAGTAGCGATGATTTAAGTGCCATGCTATGCACTCGCCGCAAGAGAGGTTCGCTACCAAACTTTCGGCTATCCCTTATTCTTCAATAATCTCCACGCGCGCAAAGGTCCCTTCTTTCCCTCCTCCATTCGAGATCGAGATAAACATCCAGCGACCACCCTCAGAAGTATCAATCGCTTCAAGCCTTGTTTTTTTAACCGGTCCGATAGCTACTCTGTCGATGACTTGCATATTACCATTGAGAACATCGTCAAGATTGAGCAGCAACAAAGATCCTTTATTTTCATTTTCCCGAGAGTTATCTTTTTGTTCGCTGGATGGTTTGTAGCGTTCGATGATAAGTGCCCCCAACGTGATGCCACCGCGCTCAACAATCTTGCAGCTAGCGGGGCCGAGTTCCGGCAACCTGTCAGCATCATCGGGATAGGCCTGTGTCCACTGCGGACATTTATCGAGGCCGGTATTACCAAGCAGCGTGGGATCGATATCGAAGATGCAATAACTCTTCGCCTTACTTGCCGACAGACCTCTTCTAAGATCGAGTACAGAAATACTTTGCAGATGCCGTGTATCGCTGTCCGACTCACCCATAGCAATAGCGAAGCTCTGATCCGGACTGATACACACACCATCGGGGCTCAGCCCGAATGGATCTTCATCTTTCCCGCCTGAGCCCTTAAAACCTGAACCATTAAAACCAAACGGCAGCTTTACTACAGTAGCAAGTGCCGCTTCACCAACATCGTGCGGGTCCTGTGATGATCCGATACTTGCAGCGACCACTTTTAGATCAATAGCAGCAATCGCCGAGGCTTCCTGAATCGATACCAGTGCAAACGATCCGTCGCCCGCGATAGCAACCGATTCCGGTTCCGGATCATCCGCTTGTAAACTATTTGCGCTGAAGAAACTTCGCAACGCTGCTTTGCTGATGACTGCCGCCAGAGAGAATTGCCCTGTTCTGACGTTACTATCATAAACATGGATCTCCTCTTCTTTCTCCACCGCTACTACCAGCAGATTACCATTCGGCGTGAGCCCGATACCGTCGGCGCTGTCGGGCAGGAAAATAGTTTGAGTGACTTTGCTGCCCTGGATCACGTACAGGGCATTTTCCTTAAAGCGTTTGTCGTCGCGTACATTGACTACAGTAAACGGCGTTCTCGAATCTCCCGCTTGTGGAACAAACGGCGCCACATCTGTCACTTCACCACCATTAAGCAAAACACTTAACGTGTCTGTGAACGGCATTTCGTCCGGAGCCTCATGAGTCACCGTAGTTATGACCGACTGTATCGACTTGTCCTTTAGCTCCAGAGGAATGGCAACGATGACGTCCTTGTCATTGGCCACCGACAGGTTCTCACCGGGCCCTGCTCCAAAAAAATAGACGATTTCGTCTCCGATTGTTATATCTGCAGTGGCAGGGCTTGCTATGAATATCACACAAACCCAGATCAGCAAGGTGGATGACATCGTTTTAGTATTTTCTATCGTCATTTATCTGCCGCAATTTGCCGTTTAAATTGCCAAAAGGATTTATCTTTGGCCATTTTAGTGCCATTGCCAGTACTATGGCACGGGGGCTACGGCGGGGTTATTATATGGTGAGCATCGGCATGTTTTTCTCATTGATCGAAGCCGCTGCCTCTATAACCATTCTCTGCGTCACAACAGCTTACATCCCCATGCCACCGCTTACGCTTATCATTTAATTAGATACTATGCTTTTACTTCCGGTTTTTGCCATTGTTGTAAGTTTGGGTTTACTGGCCTTAAGTGCCGACAAGTTCGTGGATGGATCAAGCTCAATCGCCTATCGATTTGGCATTTCTCCTCTATTGATCGGGTTAACTATAGTCAGCTTTGGCACTTCGGCACCGGAGATTCTGATTGCATTTATGTCTGCGACCAGCGGTAACGCGGCTATTGCAATAGGCAACGCTATCGGCTCAAACATCGCCAACATCGCACTCATCCTTGGTGCGGCCAGTTTGTTTGCACCACTACCGGTATCTTCAACCGTGTTACGGCGCGAAATTCCCTTGCTACTCGGTGTAGTACTGTTTTCTACTGCTTTACTTCTCGATTTACATTTGTCGGTCGCTGATGGAATTGCGCTTATCGTATCCCTGTTGTTGTGCCTGGGATGGCTGGTCTGGCAAGGTCACACTGAACCCAACGATGAGATCGGTGGCGAATTTGAGAATCAGGTCGAAGCCAGTTTCAATACCGGCAAAACCGCGTTAATCACTTTGGCCGCACTGCTGGTGTTGCTGATCAGCTCCAAAGTACTGGTATGGGCAGCCGTTGAAATAGCCCGCGCAGCCCAGGTTAGTGAGTTAATGATTGGCCTGTCGATAATTGCGGTGGGTACCAGCCTTCCCGAACTGGCGGCCACTATTGCCTGTGTATTGCGCAAGGAATTCGGTCTTGCGATAGGTAACGTTGTTGGATCAAATCTGTTTAATGCGCTTGCGGTCCTTGGGATAGTTGCACTGGTTTCCCCCGGAGATATCGACGCGGCGGTCCGCAATCGCGACGCGATACTGCATATTGGTCTGACTATCTGTTTATTCGTGTTTTGCGTTGCATGGCGCACGCAACAGGGACGAATAAACCGGCTGGAAGGTTTTATTTTTCTATGCGTCTTTGTTGCTTATCAATGGCTGTTGTATAGCCAGGAAGGAGTCATGCAGGTAGCGCAATAATCAGGATGGTTGCCGATCTATAAGCAGCTCACCAGCTACTACCAGCTTGACCAGCCATAGTGTTGCCGACCCCTCAACACGCGGTGCTGCCCACACATTTACTTTAAGCTGCTTTCCAATGCCTTGAAGCTTTTTGTACTGTAAGTGGTCTATTCGAAGCCCGCGCAATCGCTCACTGGTCTTTACCCACAAAATGCGCTGTGACTCTACTTTAGCGCCTTGCACACTGATGCCGGCAGATTCACCACTAAATTGTACCGTCTGCTCAAACAGCAGTTCACCATTGCGCTGCTTTCCCTCTTTTGTGTAATAAATCGCCAGGCCGACAAGCAACATGATCACTGGTAGTGTCGTTACTATCGAGTGGATCGGGTTTTTTCGTGGCAGATGTGATGCTGGCGAAATTGACTTTGGTGGTACTATTGAGGGTCGTGTTTTGCCGGGTACAGTTTCATGGGGCAGCCGCTTTTTAGCTGCCGCACGATTGGCATCGGGTTTATTCAATGTTCTGGATCTGCTCACGCATTTGTTCAATTAGTACCTTTAAATCAACCGCCAGTGCGGTTACTTGAGCATCGGCCGATTTCGAACTCAACGTGTTAGCTTCGCGGTTAAATTCCTGCACCAGAAAATCGAGCCGACGACCAACAGGTTCATCCCGCTCTAATATAGCGCGCAACTCAACTAGATGGGCAGCCAGACGATCGAGCTCTTCGTCGACATCGAGTTTTTGCGTGGCGAATACCAGTTCCTGTTCAAGGCGGCCATGATCGTACTCGGTGCCAAGTTCAGTCAGCCGTGCCAGAATTTTTTCGCGCTGACGTACCAGCGCATTGGGTCTGAGTACGCGAACTTCGGTGAGAATTTTTTCAATGCCGTCGCAACGCTCTTCAAGCATGTGGGCAGTTTTAAGTCCCTCACGGCCACGGGTTTCAAGATAATCTGCGATAGTGGTATCGAGCAGCTTCAGGGCTTCCTGTTGCAGTGGCCCGGGATCGGTTTCAGCCTGACCAACCACACCGGGCCAGCGCAGCACTTCCATCGTCGACACAGGCTGTGAGCCTTGCACCATTGTGTTTATTGTTTCGGCGGCATCGACAACCTGTTTGGCAAGCTGCTCGTTAATCACAATCTGGCCGACCGATTGACCGTTGGGTTTATAGCGCAACGACGCTTCAACCTTTCCCCGGCTCAGTTTTTTGTTTAGACGGTCTCTTACCAGAGATTCAACAGCACGCAAGTCTTCTGGCAGGCGTATCGATATATCCAGATACCGGTGATTCACTGATCGCATTTCCCACACCAGAGTACCGTGATTGCTGACGGCCTCTTGCCGACTAAACGCCGTCATGCTCTTTAACACAGGTGGTCCTTCCGGTTAATAATTGCGGGTTCAGCGTGACTGTCTGCATTCGCAGCAAGGTGCGCTTTAGAAGACATAGTTGGACGGACCACAGTATTACTCTCCCGTTTTAATTTCGACACTACACACGAGTGACGGCACACGATGTGATAACACCGCGCTGCACTGTATCATGCGACTCCCTGCAGGTCAGTCGGGCAGTCGCCTGGAAAATACCCCCGGCAGACTGTGCACCAATCTGAAAGACAGGCGCGACCGTCATACTAAAGACGCTATTATTCACTCAACTGAAACTATGTCCCAAGGATTCTTAATGCGCCCAAGCAAGCGTGCCAACGATCAACTCAGAAATGTCAGCTTCACACGTAATTTTACCCGACACGCGGAAGGCTCCGTGCTGGTGGAGTTTGGCGACACCAGGGTAATTTGCACCGCCAGTATTGAAGACAGAGTGCCGCCTTTTCTCAAAGGTAAAGGCAGCGGCTGGGTCACCGCAGAGTACGGCATGTTGCCACGCGCCACCAACACTCGCTCACGGCGTGAAGTAACCAGCGGCAAACAATCCGGGCGCAGCATGGAAATCCAAAGGCTCATAGGTCGTTCTCTGCGGGCCATTATTGACCTGGAGGCACTGGGAGAAAAAACAGTGACGATTGATTGCGATGTAATTCAGGCCGACGGTGGCACTCGTACGGCATCCATTACCGGCGCTTTCGTTGCACTTAGTGACGCCGTTAATAAACAGTTAAAGTCACACAGCATCAAAAAGAATCCGCTACACGGACAAGTAGCGGCAATCTCGGTGGGCATTTTCAACGGTGAACCGGTACTAGACCTCGACTACGCCGAAGACTCAAACGCAGAAACTGACATGAACGTTGTAATGAACGAGGCAGGCGGTTTCATCGAAATTCAGGGCACCGCCGAAGGCCATGCTTTTCGCGAAGAAGAGTTGCAGGCTATGCTGGCACTGGCCCGCAAGGGCATTTCCGAAATCGTCGAAGCGCAGGTGGCATCACTTCGTGAAGCTTGATTCCTCACAGTGCGTTCTGGCCAGTGGCAACAAGGGTAAGCTCGCCGAACTCTCTACCGCACTGGCATCGCACGGCATTGAGCTGGTGCCACAGTCAGAGTTTAACGTCAGTGAAGCAGACGAGCCCGCAGTAACGTTTGTTGAAAATGCACTGATTAAGGCCCGGCATGCGAGTCTTGCAACCGGATTGCCCGCACTCGCTGATGACTCGGGCCTGGTAGTACCGGCGTTAAATGGTGACCCCGGTGTTCGCTCTGCACGCTACGCGGCCACTGACCACGATGGAACCAAACCCGTCGATCTTGCGAATATCAATAAACTGTTGCAAGCACTTGCAACTATGCCGGATAAAAATCGCGCAGCCCACTTCGTCTGTGCGCTGGTGTACTTGCGCCACGCTAACGACCCGCTCCCGGTGATCGCCACCGGTATCTGGAAGGGCACTATTTTAACCGAGGTAAAAGGCGATGACGGTTTCGGCTATGATCCGGTATTTTTCTGCCCCTCAGCGGGCATGACGGCCGCGCAAATGGGGATAGAACGCAAACAGCAGATCAGTCATCGCGCTGTGGCACTGCGCGAACTGAATAAGCATCTCTCGGAAATCTGATGCGGCACTTTACGGAATATCCGCCACTTTCGCTGTACGTGCACTTTCCGTGGTGTGTTCGAAAATGCCCGTACTGCGACTTCAATTCCCATGCGGTGAAAAACGAAATACCAGAGCGGGATTATCTCAATGCGGTAGAAGCAGATCTGGAGCAACACGCACCGGACATCTGGGGACGCCCTGTTGAATCGATATTTTTCGGTGGCGGTACGCCAAGCCTGATGACCTCGGATGGCCTTGATTATTTACTCGGCAAAATACGCGCAATTGTCAAACTTGAACCTCGCGCCGAGGTAACACTGGAAGCCAATCCGGGTGCCGCAGACCAACAGCAGTTTATCGATTACCGAAAGGCCGGTATTAACAGGCTTTCTATAGGTGTGCAGAGCTTTAACGATAAACACCTTCAGAGCCTGGGTCGAATTCATAAAGGTGAAGAGGCAGTTACCGCCTGCCACAGTGCTCTAAACGCCGGCTTTGATAACATCAATCTGGATCTGATGCACGGATTGCCCAATCAGAATATCGACGATGCCATAAACGATATCGATACGGCGCTTTCACTGAAGCCGTCGCATATCAGCTACTACCAGCTCACCATCGAACCAAACACACTATTTGCAGCATCTCCGCCCGCGCTGCCTGTGGAAGACGACTTATGGGCAATTCAGGAACACGGAAAAAATCGTCTTGCCAGGGCTGGCTTTGAGCAATACGAAGTGTCCGCGTACGCGCAGCCAGGCAGAAGATGCCATCACAATATGAATTACTGGCTATTTGGCGACTACCTGGGCATTGGAGCCGGTGCTCATTCGAAGCTGAGCTTTCCCGCGCACAACTCGATCATTCGTCATAGCAAACGGAGGCAGCCTGCGGATTACATAAAAAATGCCGACACTCAGGAAAGAATACAGGGTTTGCGCGCTGTAGAAGTCGAGGATGCACGCCTCGAATTCATGATGAATGCACTTCGCTTAAACGACGGATTCAGCGTTGATGAATTTCAGGGTCGATGCGGAGAACTGATCAGCGCTGTCCGTCCAATGTTGACAAGGGCCGAAAGCGACGGCCTGTTGAACTACACCCATTCGCGGGTGACTCCCACTGAGCTGGGCCTGCGTTTTCTCGACACCTTGCTGCAGAGATTTATGCACACGGATCCGCAGCAGGATTCACAAACGGCCACGAGTGGAAAAGTTATTCCCATTCATTCATCACCCTGAGAGCACCCGCCGGAGAGCACTTGATGGAAGAGCAGGATATCGAATGTCCCTACTGCGGCGAGCACATCGGTTTACTTGTCGACTGCTCTATTGACCGGCAACAGTACACTGAAGACTGTCAGGTCTGCTGCTCACCGATCCTTGTGACGGTTGAAATCGATGCCGATGGCACTATTTCCAACATTTCGGGACGGCAGGAAAATGGCTAATCCAGACTTGTGCACTGCTCTGGCTTGGTCTAGACTGGCGGGCTGACTACCTTTTTTCCGGTTGCGATTCGTGTGGCTGTTTCTATCACCTGATTCGCCGGATATCTTGTCGCACGAGAACCCGGATTAAACCGGAAACTGTGTCAGACAAGAGGCAACGCTTTTAAGGAACCTTGATGAAAGCAGATATCCATCCAAAATACGAAGAGATCAATGTTTCCTGCAGCTGCGGAAATGCATTCCAGACTCGTTCCACCAGTGGCAGAGATCTGAATGTGGAAGTGTGCTCTTCCTGCCATCCGTTCTACACCGGCAAGCAGAAAATACTCGATTCAGCAGGTCAGGTAGACAAGTTCAAGCGCCGTTACGGCAAGAAGTAAGGCGGCTGGCCCGATCCTTCAGTCGGTTGCACACGGCAGCTGCAACCGACTCGAAGAGTATCAGCTACCTCTGCACCATTTCCCGCCATACCATGTGGACTGACCACGACAATGTCTGTCCCCGTCGCCGCGCGTAACAACGCTGATGCACTCTATTTAGTCGATTCCAGTATCTATGTTTTTCGCGCCTGGCACACCCTCCCCGCCAGCATCATCGACAAACACGGGAAACCGGCTAATGCCGCTTTTGGCTTTATAGAGTTTCTCTTTCAACTTATTTCCAGACGCAACCCCGCCCTGATTGTGTGCGCCTTTGATGAAAGCCTCTCAAGCTCGATTCGCAACACTATTTACCCTGAATACAAAGCGAATCGAAGCCCTGCCCCGCAAGATTTGAAAGACCAGTTTGCTCATTGCAAAGCATTCGTAACCGCCGCTGGCTTAAACGCCAGATCCAGCAGCAAGGTTGAAGCGGATGACATCATCGGCACGCTGGCCCGGTCCGCGACAAGACACAAACTCAACAGCGTCATCGTTAGTGCGGACAAAGACCTCTGCCAGTTTGTCGGGGAAGGAGACGCGATTTGGGACTTCGCCAAAAACACCTGGCTTGATGCCAGGCTAATCGAGAAACGTTTTGGCGTACGCCCGCAACAGATTGCTGACTTACTGGCATTGTGCGGGGACAAGGTAGACAACATCCCGGGCATCCCGGGTGTAGGGATCGCTACAGCGGCCCGCTTGCTGGTTAAATGGGGCAATCTGGACAGCTTGCTGGATAACACCGCGAATGTGGCGAAAATGAAGTTTCGTGGCGCCAGGCGGGTTTCTGAACTACTGCTTGAACACGAGGATACTGTGCGACTGGCGAGAGAACTCACCGGGTTGTGGATCGATGAAACTATTGGCGAGACACTGGAGGAATTCGCCATCACACCTGACATCGCTGCCCTGAACCTCGTATTTGATGAGCTGGAGATGAGCAACTCAAGGCGCGAAAAATGGCTCGCACTACTGGACCTGTAACTTCCGCCAGGCAATCCGGTGCCGGCCCTTCGAAGTCTGGCAGAAAACCCCGTGGTCATACAAACCGGCGCCCGAGATCTGCCAAAAAACCAACCGTAAAAAAATCCCCCACCACACTGGTACTGTTTAATAAACCCTGTGGCGTTGTAAGCCAGTTCAGCGGAGACGATCGAACCCTTGCAGAGTTTATCAGCCATCCCGGCCTGTACCCGGCTGGCCGGCTCGACAAGGACAGTGAGGGACTGCTGCTACTAACCAACAACGGACAACTGCAACACCGCATCTCCCACCCGCAACACAAGCTTGCGAAATACTACTGGGCGCAGCTTGAGGGCGAAGTTAATGACTCGGCTTTGACGGCATTGTGTACCGGAGTACAGCTAAAAGATGGCCCCGCGAAAGCTCTGTTCGCCAAACAGATCTGTGCACCGGAAAATTTGTGGCCACGCGTGCCGCCTATACGGGTTCGACAGACAATTGCCACGAGCTGGATTGAACTCTGCATCAACGAGGGTCGAAATCGTCAAGTGAGAAGAATGACCGCCGCCGCAGGATTCCCGACTCTCAGGTTGATTCGACACCGAATTGGCGACTGGTCTCTGGTTGACCTCCCAAGTGGTAAATATCAAACAATTGAATTTGATTTCGATACATTTTCTGCTAGCAGTAGCTAAAATCCAACAAAAAATCGAATCTTCAGACTTGAAGTATTGGCAGAATTTAATCTAATTTGCCCTCCTAAATAATTGTATTTACTTGATTTAAACCTCCAAACACTTCACGATACTGTTGGTTTTTGCACAAACTGCAACAACCCGGAGAATAGTTTGCAACTTTTTTACGTATGTTTTCAATCTATTGGGAGCATGTGACGTAGGCTTATCTCAGGAACGAACCAGCACTTGTTGGAATTCCGCAACACTGTAATAAAATAGGTACAAGGCCAGATGCCACAGTGGCGGCGGCTTTTTCAATTTAAATACGAATGTCCTTCGGAGGACTTACACTGATGAAAGCAAGATCTATTGGAGCACTCGCGTCGGCGACGATCATAGTTGCCTCCCTGTCCGCATGCTCAACCGTGGGCAAAGTTACGGACGGCGTCACTGGAACTGCCGGTAAAGTGGCCGGTGCAGTCACCGGTGGCGGATCCTCTGAAGACGCTTCGAGCGCGAAAATCGCGGACAAAACCAGAATACTGGATTCCAGAGAGGCGGCTCTTACCCAGCGAGCGGCAGACCTCGACAAACGAGAATCTCTTATAGCTTCACAGGCGCAACAGGGCGGAGTTAAAAAGGTTGCCGGTAGCAACTACGGTGCGGGTGATCTGCTGCCTCCTCACGCCAAACCTGGCCAGTGCTTTACCCGACTCTGGGTACCGCCGAAGTACGACACAGTCACCGAACGAATCATGGTCGAAGAGCAGGGAACCCGTATTGAAATCATTCCCGCCAAATTTTCCACCAGCAAGAAAAGAATCCTCGTAAAGGAAGCGTCGGAAAAGCTGGTAACCGTACCTGCTACCTACAAGACCGTAAAAGAGCGGGTTCTTGTAAAAGCTGCCACCAAAAAGCTGGTTCAGGTACCTGCTGTCCACGAAACACTGACCGAGCGTGTGATTGACAAACCAGCACACACCACCTGGAAAAAAGGCACCGGCCCTATCCAGCGTATTGACGAAACCACCGGTGAAATTATGTGTCTGGTAGAAGTTCCGGCTACCTATAAAACAATAAAAAAGCGAGTGCTGAAAACTCCACCCAGCACCAGGATCATTGAAGTTCCGGCCGTTTACAACACAATTGAAAAGCGCGTTACTTCGACTCCACCCAGCACGCGAAAAGTGGTTATTCCGGCCGAGTATAAGACGGTTTCCGTGACCGAAGAGGCCACGCCAGCTCAGGAACGACGAATCAAGGTGCCGGCAAAGTACGCTACAGTAACGAAACGCAAGCTGGTGAAAGACGGCATGATGGACTGGCGTGAGATTCTCTGCGACACCAACATGACTCGCGATCGAATCTCGCAAATCCAGAATGCACTAAAGAAAGCCGGTCACAATCCGGGTGCAATTGATGGCGTAATTGGTGCTTCCACCATGACAGCTGTCAACAGCTACCAGCGATCCAAGGGATTGCCGGTTGATCGATACCTGAACATTGCTACCGTTCGATCACTGGGAGTTTCTCCGAAGTAAACTTCGGCCCAGGTGGTACCCCGGAAAACCCGTGCTGGTGACAGCGCGGGTTTTTTTTATTTTTTTACCTCACAAAATGTTAATATATTGATACCGTTACGGTGACAAAGATTTCGTCAGGGTCTGGTCATTGTAGAAATATGGTCTATTCGCTGAGCTAGACATCGGCCGTTAGTACAATCGATAGTGTTATGAACTTCAAGAAATTCACGACGATGGCAGTCTTCTGGATGTTTGCAGTGGCGCTTGCGCCGGGTCTTTTTTTGCCTGATCCCGTTCATGCCGACGCCGTCAAAAACGTAACGATTCTGCAACATGAACAAATTGACAATCGCGAGTACACTGATCGAATAACCATCCTGCTCGGCAACCGGGCGGAGCGGCTGCTACTAAAACCAAGTCTGGTGTTCTCGGATCTCGTTGTTACTGACAACGCCGGCAATATTCTCAATAATCGCACGGCACAAGGAAAACTCAACCAATATGAAGGCGTGGTTGAAAGTGTACCTGCCTCCTGGGTTCGCCTGACCACTGATGGCGAAACCGTCAGCGGTATTATTGATACCGGCCAAAATCGCCACTACCTCAACGAAAACGAACTACTCAGCGGACCCAATGAGTTGTTGCGTCAGGCGATGGGACTATCGCGAACCATCGATCATTCTGTCTACCCGCCTCCGGCTGAGAAACCGCCCCAACCGGATCGGGAAATTCGTGAAGTGGTTGATGTCGAGGTAACCACCGGCTTCCTGAACAAGCCAGGAGTCATATCGAGAGTTATCAGAGTGGCAATCGTTATCGACAATCTTTACGACGAGGCAGTCGGTGGCCGCGGTTTCAGCCAGGCCATTTCAACCATCAACGATGTCGACGGTTTGTACCGGGAACATTTTGGTTTAGCTCTCAAGGTTGACCGCGCCATTATTCTCACCGACAACGAAACCCTCCCGCTGGGCTCGGTTTCGCTCGACGAAAATCTGGCTATGTTTCGTGATTACAGAATGCACGCCCCGGAACTCAGCAATGACCTCGGCCTCGTGCATTTGTTTACAGGCGCCACTACCACAGACAATGCCTCCGTTGGCCTGGCCTATGTTGGATCGGCATGTCGCACAGACGGCTACGATGTCAGCATGTCGCTACCATTTCGCTACCCGACTCTGCTGGCAGCACATGAAATCGGCCACAATCTTGGCGCGCAACACGACAACGAAACCGAGATCTGCAAATTCGAAAGCGATCGATTGATGCACTCCGATATAAGCAACAACACCAGCGAGGAATTTTCCTCCTGTAGCCGTGAGGCAATTTCCACACGTCTGGAACAAGACACCTGCTTCTTTAATGCCATTGACCTCGACCTGAAGCTGCAGCGCGACGGCGACAGCGGAGTGATTGCAACCATACTGAACACCGATCTACAACGCGCCTTTCCTGCGGCGATACTAACGGTTGAGCTCAAGAACGCTACAGTCGCTGCAGCGCCGGCACGATGCGAAATCGAGGACACCACACGCCTGCGGTGCATCATTGCTGCTACTCTGCCTGAACAAAGCCAGGCACTTGAGTTTGAATTGCGGCTCGACAACACTCAGGAAATTTCCATTGAAGCAGCATTGGCAGCCGAGGGGTTTTTCGACGTTCACACCTTCAACAACAGCGCCGGGATTACTATCGCGGCAGCAGCACCCGTGAGCGAACCGAATCTCGGTATCGCTACCAGCGATGATCAATCGACCGGCAATCCCGATATTCTTATCGGTGCAGCTACCAGTAGCGGCGGTGGATCACTACATCCGCTCGACCTTCTTTTACTGCTAGCTACCATGTATGCAGGGTTGCGGCTACACCAGATGATGAGAAACAGATATCCCAAACGTGCGTAGCGGCAGCGCCGGTCCTATTGCCAAAACCCGACCCCTTCAAAACCGCCTGTTGACCGAAAGCTCTGCGATATTGATTAACGCCTCCTTATAGACGCTATCTTCAAGCGCCTCCAGAGCATGCTTAGCTTCAACTACCTGCTTTTCAGCCAGCGCATAGGTCTTTTCAATAGCACCGGATTTGCGCACCAGTTCGACAATCGACTGCAGCTGACGGGGATCGGTCAGAGAATCGCCAACCTCCCCGGAAACCGATTCTAACAGCGCCTCTCTAATAACTTGCCCGGTTTTTTGATCACCGTATTGCATGGCGTAGATTAACGGCAGTGTTGGCTTTCCTTCTGCCAGATCGTCACCTGCGTTTTTACCTAGCTCCTCGCTATCAGCAGTGTAGTCGAGTGCATCATCGACGAGCTGAAATGCCATACCAAGTTTCGCCCCGTATTGCACCATGGCCTTTTCACTTTGCGAATCTGCTCCTGCCAGCACTGCTCCCAGTTGCGCAGCCGCTTCAAACAACTTCGCTGTTTTCGCACCGATGACTTCAATGTAGCGTTCAACGGTGACATCGGGCTCACCAACATTTAACAGCTGCATTACCTCGCCCGCTGCAATCGTGTTAGTTGCCGCTGACAGTATTTCCATCACGCGCATCTGGCCGACTTCCACCATCATTTCAAATGACCGTGAATATAGAAAATCACCAACCAGCACCGCTGCTTCATTTCCCCACACCGAGTTGGCGGTATCACGACCGCGACGCATTTCACTGGAGTCGACAACATCATCGTGTAGCAGCGTAGCGGTATGAATAAATTCTATAATTGCGGCAACGTTGATGTGTTGAGAGCCTTCGTAGCCGTGGGCGAGAGCCGCGATAATCACCAGCCTCGGGCGCAACCTCTTACCGCCTGCTCCGATAATGTACGTACCCATTTGGTTGATCAGCGCTACATCAGATTTCAGTGCCGACTGGATCTTCCGGTTAACGCCATGCATCTGCTCGCGAGTAAGCTCGTCGATATCCGTGGCATTCATGGAGCATGTCCGGCAGCCCCGGGGGCACAAGCTATGCACACTGTTTGCCTGGAAGCAGCTGATACCGAATCGATTTGGCGCATTTCATACGCTGATTTACCGGTGCGATTAATCGAAAAGCGCCACAGCACAGCATCGACGATATTCTCGCCGGCATAAACGGGATCAAGCAATTGACTCATTATTGGGGTCGGTCTATCATTAGGGGCTTTTCTGCGACATTTGCTTCAGCCCGGATGCACGCCATTGCGCTGTCGTTTTCGCAGTCTCGATTTCAGCCAATACTGCAACTTGATCGGTTCAGGCGCAACCGTTATTAACTTTATTAAACTGAACTAGTCAAATTGGCTTAAATCAAATTGGCTTAGAAAAGGGTTTGGCGATCTCCGCCGCTCAAAAGTTCAATCCGGCGTGTTCGCCCGATACAGGAATATAAACAATGGCACATAAAAAAGCTGGCGGTAGTACTCGCAACGGTCGCGATTCAGTTTCAAAAAGACTCGGCGTAAAAAAATACGGTGGTGAAGCGGTTCTCGCCGGGAATATTTTAATTCGTCAACGAGGCACCAAAGTCCACGCAGGCACAAACGTCGGCGTCGGCAAAGATCACACCCTTTTTGCCAAAGCCAGCGGCTTTGTCAAATATCACACTGGCGGACCGAAAAACCGAAAGTTTGTGAGCATAATCGACGCTCAAAGCTGACGGCCGATTTAGAGTTCAGCGCCAGGGCTCACGGGCTCTGCAAACCCCGCTCTAGCGGGGTTTTTTGTTTACCTTACCTGCAAAATGCACCTGCGAAATTACAGTGAAATTCGTCGACGAAGCCAGAATCAAGGTCATTGCCGGTGACGGAGGCAACGGCTGCCTGAGCTTTCGCCGCGAAAAATACATACCGCGCGGGGGTCCTGACGGGGGCGACGGGGGCACCGGCGGCAGTGTTTATCTAATCGGTGATAGCAATATCAACACGCTGGCCGACTTTCGCCATATTAGAACCTACAGTGCCGAGCGAGGCAGCAACGGCTCCTCGGCAAACTGCACCGGGCGTGGCGGCGATGACAAGTTGATTGCTGTACCCGTCGGTACTATCGCCTGTGATCGGGAAACCGGCGAGCAGGTAGCGGATGTCACCAGCGATGGCCAAAAAGTACTGGTCGCCACGGGCGGCCGACACGGCCTGGGTAATACCCGCTTCAAAACTTCTACTAATCGCGCTCCACGCAAAACCACCCATGGCACACCAGGTGAGCGACGGGAACTGGCACTGGAGCTGAAGCTACTGGCAGATGTCGGATTGCTGGGCTACCCGAACGCTGGTAAATCTTCGTTAATCCGTAAGGTGTCTGCCGCAAAACCCAGAGTTGCAGATTACCCGTTTACCACATTGCACCCGAATCTTGGCGTGGTGAGCATCGAGGCGCACCGCAGTTTTGTGATGGCTGATATTCCCGGCTTGATTGAAGGTGCCGCCGAAGGACAAGGACTTGGAATTCGTTTCCTGCGCCACCTCGCACGTACCGGTTTGCTTCTTCACGTGATCGATCTCGCCCCGTTTGACGAGCACGACCCTGCCGATGGCGCTATCCTGCTGATGGCCGAACTGGAGAAATTTGGTTCCGGACTGGGCGACAAACCACGCTGGCTGGTATTTAACAAAATGGATTTAATGTCAGAAGAACAATGGGATGAAGTACTGCAGAAAACACTGACAGCGCTGGATTGGCAGGGCCCCTGGTATGCCATTTCCGCTGTTGACGGCCGAGGCACCCAGACGTTGTGTACCGATATCATGCAGTATCTGGAAGAACGTCGGGAAGCGGAAAAGGTCGAGAAAAACTCACACCCGTCAGACAAATCGTTTGCTACCGATGTGGCGCCGTTTCCTTCAGCCGATGCAACCGAGGTGGAGCCGGAATGAGCCGCCACCGCCGGCAACGCTGGGTGGTTAAAATTGGAAGTGCACTAATCACCGCCGATCAAACCGGACTGAACATCGAACGAATTCGGCACTGGTGCTCACAGTTTGCACAGCTAATGCAGGACGGACTCGAACTGGTGCTCGTATCGTCGGGTTCAATTGCCGAAGGTATGCACCGCCTTGGCTGGGATAATCGTCCTCACGCCATACACGAGCTACAGGCTGCTGCAGCGGTGGGACAAATGGGGCTTGTCAGAACCTACGAATCCGAACTCAGGGTTCACGATATCAAGACCGCGCAAATACTACTCACCCACGAGGACCTCAGTAACCGTAAACGCTACCTCAACGCGCGCAGCACACTGTCGACGTTGCTGAAGCTGTCGGTGTTACCTGTGATCAATGAAAACGATACCGTTACCACCGACGAGATTCGCTTCGGCGACAACGACAACCTGGCTGCACTAGTCGCCAATCTTGTTGCCGCTGATCGCCTGGTTATTCTGACGGACCAGAATGGCCTTTACGACTGTGACCCTCGGTCAAACAAAAACGCAACGTTGGTACAGACCGGCACGGCCGGCGATCCACAGTTACTGCAAATGGCCGGTCCGAGTGGTAGTAACGTGGGTAGTGGCGGCATGCACACTAAACTGCGTGCGGCAGAACGCGCTTCACGTGCCGGGACCGAAACGATCATTGCCTCGGGACGTGAACCGCAGGTACTACTTAAACTACAGCGGGGAGAAGCGCATGGCACACTGTTACGCAGCAGTCGGCCAAAGCTCGATGCCCGCAAGCAGTGGCTTGCAAATCAGCTTCAAGTGCGTGGCCGGTTAACTGTCGATGAAGGCGCCAGGGAAAAACTGACAGCTGGAGATTGCAGCCTGCTTGCCATTGGTGTGTTGTCCGTACAGGGTACCTTCAATCGCGGTGAGCTGGTTTCTTGCGTGGATGCAAATGGCGTGGAGATCGCCAGAGGATTGATTAACTACAATGCCACGGAGGTGCGCAAATTACTGGGCTGCCATAGCAGTGACATTGAACAAAAGCTTGGGTATGTTGACGAGCCAGAACTTATCAACCGCGACAACATGGTTACTTTTTAGCTGGCAACTGCTACTAATCAGAGCTTCACATTCCGCGATTGAAAAAACGGATCGAACTATTTACAGCGCAAGAATTTGAGCATTCAGCCGGCTTTTATGCCTTGCTGCTTTGTTCTTATGCACCAGACCTTTACGTGCCATGCTATCCAGCACCGGTACTGCAGCTTTGTAGGCGTCTTGAGCTGCGGTTTTGTCACCAGCCTCGATTGCATAGACCACTTTTTTTACGTGCGTACGCATCATTGACCGCATTCCCGCGTTTCTGACACGGTGATTTTCTGCCTGACGGGCACGTTTTTTGGCTTGGGGTGAGTTGGCCAACTCAGTCTCCTGAATAACAAGTATAAAAGTGAACTCAACAGTATCGTTTGTAGTCTTTTTTTTGTCAACTGGTGAATCAGGCGTTCCCTCGTGACCGTGACTCCGACATTTTGACCAAAGCCGCACAAAAACCGGCCTCCCTGGTCCGCTCAGGCAGCATTGTCAGCACCATGACCATGATCTCGCGTGTGCTCGGCTTTATTCGCGATCAGGTGTTCGCAATTACCCTGGGCGCAGGTCCCGTGACCGACGCCTTTCTGGTCGCGTTCAAGATACCCAACTTCCTGCGGCGCCTGTTTGCCGAAGGCGCATTTGCACAGGCGTTTGTGCCGGTGTTTTCCGAGTATCGGGAGACTCGCTCGCGCGCTGATCTGGTCAATCTGGCTGCACGTGTCAGCGGTACGCTGGGACTCATACTGCTGATACTTTCTATCGCAGGTTCTTTATTTGCCGAACTCCTGATTTCGATCTTCGCCCCGGGATTCGAGACTGGCAGCGAGCAACAGCAACTCGCCGTACAGATGCTGCGAATTACATTTCCCTATTTGTTTTTTATCTCGCTGGTGGCCTACGCTGGCGGAGTACTCAACTCGCTGCAGAAATTTGCGGTGCCGGCCTTAACACCCGTATTTTTAAACATCAGCCTGATTACTGCAGCACTCTGGGGTACCCGCTTTTTTCCAGTGCCGGTAATCGCGGTCGCCTGGGGAGTGTTTATTGCCGGAGTGATGCAGCTGACATTTCAGTTGCCGGCCCTGCACCGACAAGGTCTGCTGGTGATGCCACAGTGGGGCTGGCGGGACAGCGGCGTGCAAAAAATATTACTGTTAATGTTGCCAGCGCTGTTTGGTTCATCTGTTGCACAAATCAATCTGCTGCTCGACACTATCATCGCTTCATTCCTGCAGGAGGGCAGTCTCAGCTGGTTGTACTACGCTGATCGACTGGTTGAGTTCCCGCTCGGGGTGTTTGGCGTGGCCATCGCAATTGTGCTGCTTCCAAGACTTTCTACAGTACACGTTCAGGACGACACTACCGAATTTCAAAATACCATGGACTGGGGCGTACGATTGGGTACAGTCATCGCGTTGCCATGTACCATCGGGCTATTCCTGTTGTCTATACCATTGATCGCCACTCTCTTCGGCTACGGTAAATTTGATGCTGTCGATATCCAGATGTCAGCCTGGAGTTTGCGCGCCTATGCACTGGCATTGCCTGGTTTTATTTTAATAAAAATACTGGCGCCCGGTTTTTTCTCGCGCCAAAACACCAGGACTCCGGTCCGCATTGGAATCATTGCGATGCTCTGTAACATGGGCTACAACGTGGTGCTGGTCGGCGCTATTGTACTAATGGCACTGCCGGCACCCCACACTGGTCTGGCGCTGGCCACGGCACTGTCTGCCAATCAACAGGCCTTAATGCTCTACGGCCAATTGCGTCGGGAAAACGCCTATCAGGTCGATTCCGGTACTAAAAAACTCATCGCAAAAGCCACACTCTCGTCAGTTTCAATGGGGCTGGTTCTTATCTGGATTTCTCCGCCACCCGAGCAGTGGTTTTCCATGCACGCAATTGAACGCGCAAAGCACTTAGCCGGTATAATCATCGCTGCTATGCTTGTGTACGGCTGCACCCTGTTTCTTACCGGCGTGCGCCCCAATCATCTGCTGGTGGCGAAAAACCGCCGCAACACCCGTTAGCCTCAATCGGACCTCTCGCAATTGGAATTGATACGCGGCCTGCACAATATCCAGGGCCAACATCAGGGTTGTGTAGCAACCATTGGTAACTTCGATGGGCTGCACCTCGGCCATCAACAAATCATCGATTCGGTGAGCACGATTGCCGCTGAACTGGATGTGGCTTCCTGTGTCATTAGTTTCGAACCACTGCCCATAGAGTACTTTGCACCGCAAAAAGCGCCACCGCGTCTGACCCACCTCAGAGAAAAATGCCGTGCACTTGAGCAGCACAACGTCGGGCAACTTTTATTACTTGGCTTTAACCACAAACTCGCGAATACAAACGCCAGTGACTTCATCACTAACGTACTGGTAGAGGGTTTGCGAGTGCGCCATTTACTGATTGGTGACGATTTCAGGTTCGGCCGCAATCGCGAAGGTGACCTGGATCTGCTGTTGAGAGCGAGCAAGCAATACGGTTTTACACTGCAACAGGCGAGCACGTTAAGTGTCGAAGGCTCCCGGGTGTCCAGTACCCGAATCCGCAATCTGCTGGAGTCCGGGGATCTCGCCTCGGCAGCGAGGCTGCTTGGCAAACATTATGCGCTGCAGGGGCGTGTTGAACCGGGCGCACAGCTTGGAAGAACCATTGGTTTTCCAACCGCCAACATCGCACTGCAAAGTGACAACCCGCCACTCCGCGGTGTGTTTGTGGTTGAGGTGGAGCTTGGCGATACCCTTGAAACCACCCCGGGCATTGCCAATATAGGTGCGAAGCCCACAGTCGACGGGAAACGCGTTACGCTTGAAGTACATCTGCTCGATTTCACCGGTGATTTATACGGCCAGAGATTAAGGGTCAAATTCCTGCATAAAATTCGCAGTGAAAAAAAGTTCGATGCGCTAGATGAACTCAAACAGGCGATTGCCACTGACGAGACCACTGCTCGTCAATGGATAAAGGACAACCGGTAAAAAGCCATGTACAGGTGTTTGACTTCAGAACTGCTCCTGAATTTTATTTCATGCCGGCCCGCCACAACCAGCTTCACCTATGCCGGTAATCCCCGAATTAATCCGATGACTCCAGAATGAACGACCATAATGAACAATGAGACGTTACAGTGAGTAACTATAAACAAACACTGAATTTGCCTAAAACAGATTTCCCGATGCGAGGGAATCTGGCCAATCGCGAACCAGAGATGGTGGCACGGTGGGAAGAGATGGGCATTTACAAACGCATCCGTGAAGCTTCCGCCGATCGCAAACAGAGCTTCATTCTGCACGATGGCCCTCCCTATGCTAACGGCGATATTCATATCGGTCATGCGGTAAACAAGGTGATCAAGGACATGATCGTCAAGAGCAAACAGCTGGACGGGTTTGATTCGCCCTATATTCCGGGATGGGACTGCCACGGGCTTCCGATCGAAAACAAGGTCGAGTCCGAGATCGGCAAGCCCGGTGAAGATGTAGATGAAGCGACCTTTCGCACGCACTGTCGTGAATACGCACTCAAACAACTCGAAGGCCAGCGAACAGATTTCAAACGACTTGGTATTTTTGGCGATTGGGACGATCCCTATCTCACCATGGCATTTAAAAACGAGGCGGGCGTAGTGCGCGCACTCGGAAAGATGATAGAGCGCGGTCATGTATACAAAGGCACCAAGCCGGTCTTCTGGAGTGTTGGCGCACGCTCGGCACTGGCCGAAGCTGAAGTCGAGTATCACGACAAGACCTCCACGTCTGTAGATGTCCGCTTCTCTGCAACTGATTCAAACGCACTGCACAAAGCCTGCAACAGCACCCGCACCGAGTTGCCCCTGTCTGTTGCCATCTGGACCACCACTCCATGGACCTTGCCTGGCAATTTGGGTGTCGCCGTTCATCCGGAGCTGGAATATGCAGTGATTGAGTGTGACCTTGGGCAGGGACCCGAAGCCATAATTTTTGCAGCGGACCTTGTAGAAAGTTGTATGCAGCGATATGGCTGCACCAGTTTCACAGAGATATCACGGTTCAACGGGCTATCGCTGGAGCGTCTGACTCTGCAGCATCCGTTTTACGATAGAACTTCTTTACTGGTGCTTGGCGACTATGTGACCACCGAGGCCGGTACCGGCGCGGTTCATACCGCACCCGATCACGGGGTCGACGATTTTTACACAGGCCAAAAGTATGAACTCGGTTTGCTCAATAGCGTCGGCGCTACCGGCGCTTATGAAAAATACGTGGAAAAATTCGCTGGCGAGCATGTCTATAAAGTTGAGGAAAAGATACTCGACGAATTAAAACAGGCCGGCAAACTGATACTCAGTGAATCTTTTCAGCACAGCTATCCATATTGCTGGCGCACTCACACACCTATAATCTTCCGCGCGACACCGCAGTGGTTCGTCAGCATGGAGAAAGAAAATCTGCGCAAGGACGCTCTGGCAGCAATTAAAACAGTTCGATGGGTTCCAGGTTGGGGCGAGGCCCGCATAGACGGCATGATTGCCAAGCGTCCCGACTGGTGTATCTCCCGACAGCGTTTTTGGGGGGTACCAATCACAGTCTTTGTACACAAGGAAACCGGTGAGTTGCACCCGGACACGCAAAACCTGCTTGAAAAAGCGGCAACTCATATTGAAGAAGGCGGTATTCAGGCATGGTTCGATCTGGGTATAGAAGATTTCCTCGGCAAAGAAGCTGATGACTATGAAAAGGCAACTGACGTGCTGGATGTCTGGTTCGACTCGGGCACGACGTACTCACATGTGCTGCAAGAACGCAATCAGCCCTATCCGGCGGATATGTACCTTGAGGGTTCGGATCAACATCGCGGCTGGTTTCATTCATCACTACTGACCAGCGTTTCTATCAATGGCATAGCACCCTACAAGCAAGTGCTAACCCACGGCTTCACCGTAGACCAGCAGGGCCGCAAGATGTCCAAATCTCTTGGTAATGTTATCGCGCCGCAAAAAGTGATGAAGACGCTTGGCGCTGACATCATTCGGCTGTGGGTGTGCTCGGCTGACTACCGCGGTGAGATGAGCGTCTCTGACGAAATCCTAAATCGCATGTCGGATTCCTACCGTCGCATCAGAAACACCATGCGCTTTCTGCTGGCTAATCTCAACGGCTTTGATCCCGATCAACATCTGTTACCGGTAGATCAGTTGCTGGCGCTCGACCAATGGGCGATTGATCGCTGTAACACTTTGCAAAACGATATTCGCGAGGCGTTCGATAATTACCAGTTTCATGTGGTCTACCAGCGACTGCATAACTTTTGTACCACCGAACTGGGCGGCTTTTATCTTGATGTCGTGAAAGACCGGCAATACACCACTCAGGCAGAAAGTCATGCACGACGCTCTGCACAAACGGCGATGTATCATATTGCCGAGGCAATGACCCGCTGGATCGCCCCGGTTCTGAGCTTCACTGCCGAAGAAATATGGCAGAAACTGCCCGGTTCGCACAGTGACACCATTTTTACCGAAACCTGGTATACGGCCTTGCAAAAACTACCTGACAATGCGTTGTTGTCGGCGACGGACTGGGACCGGGTAGTTCGGGTACGTATAGAAGTGTCCCGTGCACTGGAGGCACTGCGGGTTGACGGAAAAATTGGTTCATCGCTGGACGCAGAAGTGACTTTATACTGCGACTCCGCTACCCTGGATCTTCTCGGCAGGCTGGAGGACGAGCTGCGCTTTGTCATGATTACCTCCTACGCAGACGTGCAGCCGGTAAAATCAAAGACTGACAGTTGCACCAAAGCGGAGCTCGACACCGGCGAACTCTGGATTGATGCCAGTGCCAGCCCCCGCCCCAAGTGTGTGCGCTGCTGGCATCATCGGGAAGACGTTGGTGCCAGTTCATCTCATGCTGAACTGTGTGGCCGCTGTGTAGAAAACGTTGAGGGAAAGGGAGAACCACGACACTTCACCTGACACTACAGCAACTTCAGCCTCAACACCGGCGCCTTGGCTTTGTAAGGCGATAACAGCAGAGCGGATACAGAGTATTAATTATGAGAGCAGTTTACGCAGGCATTGCGGTCGCCATTATTGTGGTCGATCAAATCACCAAGTGGCTGGCTAACACACAACTGACACTGCACGAGCAGAATCCGGTGATGGCGTCGTTTAATCTGACACTTATGTACAACCATGGCGCTGCATTCAGTTTTTTAAGTGACGCAGGGGGCTGGCAACGCTGGTTTTTCACCATTGTAGCTGCTGTCATCAGTGTGGTACTGGTGGTCTGGATTTTCCGACTCAAGCCGCACGAAAAATGGTTGGGGATTGCACTGTCTCTCATTCTTGGTGGCGCTATTGGCAATCTGATTGACCGCGTAATTTTCGGCTATGTGATCGACTTCATCCAGTGGTATTACGACCGGTTTTACTGGCCGGCTTTCAATATTGCAGATTCCGCCATTTGCGTGGGTACCGTTCTTCTGCTGATAACGTCATTTTTTGACAGCAGCGAAGACAAGGATATCAGTGCAACTGAAGCATCACGAGAGAATACAAAGTAAGATTTCACTCTGGCTAAACTCACGAGCAAGCTATGGAAATACTAATGGCCAACCCGCGCGGTTTCTGCGCCGGTGTGGATCGGGCAATTGACATTGTAGAGCGCGCACTTGAGCTGTTTGGCGCCCCTATCTATGTTCGCCACGAAGTAGTGCACAACAAGTTCGTGGTTGACGGTCTGCGAGAAAGAGGTGCGGTATTCGTCGACGAACTCGATGAAGTACCCGATGACAGTACCGTGATCTTCTCCGCGCACGGTGTGTCGAAACAAGTCGAACTCGAAGCAGAAGCACGAAAGTTGAGGGTATTCGATGCAACCTGCCCGCTAGTCACAAAAGTGCATATAGAAGTGCTGAAATACGCTCGGGATGGACGCGAGGTAATTCTCATCGGTCACGCCGGACACCCCGAGGTGGAGGGAACGATGGGCCGATACGACACTAGCTTTGGTGGCAAGATATTGTTGGTGGAAAACATCGACGATGTCGAAAAGCTTGTTGTCGAGAATCCGTCACAGCTTGCTTTCGTTTCCCAGACAACGCTTTCGGTAGACGACACCCGCGAAATTATCGAGCAATTGCAGCAGCGCTTTCCACATATTAAAGCGCCTCGAAAAGACGACATCTGCTACGCCACCCAGAACCGCCAGGATGCCGTTAAAAAATTGTGTGAAAGTGCAGAGTTGATTCTTGTGGTAGGGGCCGCAAACAGCTCAAATTCCAATCGACTGCGCGAGTTAGGCGAAAGAGCCGGGCTTCCCTCTTACCTGATTACCGGTGCAGAGGATATTAAAGACGAATGGCTCACAGTTGGCAAAGTAGGTGTGACTGCCGGTGCCTCTGCACCCGATGAACTGGTGCAGCAGGTGATCAGCCATATCCGGGACCGTGGTGCCAACGAGGTCACAGAATTGAAGGGGGCCGAGGAGAACATCACATTCAGTATGCCCAAAGAGTTACGCTCGGACTGATTCCTGCTCTCAATGTGTGGTTTTCGGCGAGTCATCAGACTAAAAATTATTTAGCCAATTCAAGAGCGTGTGCCATTGTGCTACGTCGCAGCTTATCTTCCTTGAAGCTAAATATTCAGTCACCCCCGCCGATGGTGTTTCAATAGCATTGTCACAAACAACATTGGGCGTACGCACGTGTTCAATTTCGATTCCAAATCTTCAGCAGCAACGGATACCAGCTCTAACGATATGGGTCAGCTACTGGCTCTCGCAGCCCGTCTGACTCCAATATCAGAGCTCAATGAAGCAAATCGTTTGACTATCTGCAAATCGGCATCCGTAGTCAACATGAACCGCTCTACAGACATCGCTGCGAATAAAGAGCACCGGTGGTTTACCTATCTTCTTGAAGGTCAGGTTGATGTCGTAAACGCAAAAGAGAAAGATAGTTCCGAATCTCTGAATTCCGGATCGGATCGCGCACTGCAGCCGGTGCTAAAAGAATTTACCCAGCATCACTCAATCAAAACCAAGACCACTGCGCAGCTGGTACGCTTTGGCCGTGAGTTGTTCGATATCCTGCTTAACGAGCAGCAAAAGTCTGCCACCACCGTTCACGATATTCGGGTCAGCGCCAACGATAATATAATCTTTGACGATATAGTCGCGGCCTTCGAACAACGCGCCGTGTCTTTGCATTGTCAGGCTGATATCGGCCAGCGCATATCCAGCCTGGTGGCAAAGGGTTCCATGGGTATTCCGGAGTTGTCGCGCACACTGGCATCAGATCCGGCGCTTACTGCATGCACCCTTCACGAAGCTAACAAGCTGGCAGGTGCCGGCGAGACCACGCAGACAATGCGTGGAGCTATTACCCGACTTGGCGTAGAAAGCGCCAATGCACTCGCGGTTCGAATCCCTGGTGAACAGCAGTGGAAAGCAGCGAACCCGGTTTTAGAACAACACATGGCTATTTATCAGCGCCGCACCACGCTGACCGCAGCCATTTGCAAGGTATTCGCCAAGTCTCTTCCACATCTATCGGATGAACGCGCGCACCTGATCGGACTGATGGCGGACATCGGCGAGCTTATGGTTCTTGGCCATGCCAATAACCACCCGGAGCAATTCGCTGATGCCGAAGCTTTGCATGCGTCCGCACGGAATCTCAGGGAAATAGTTGGTATGTGGCTGTTAAGCGCATGGGGTTTCAACGCCAATTTTATCGAAGCCGTCGAGTCAGCCCGCGATTTCTATCGCAACCACACGGGCGAAATTACTTACGCCGATCTTGTCACCGCCGCACTGCTGACTATCGAAAGCGAGATTCCGGAGGGTGAGGACAAATCGATACCCAGCGTTGTCAATCTATTACTGCCTCGCAAGCTCCAGCAGGCTGGAATCGATCTGCAAAACCCGCAACAAATACTCCAGCAGGCCGCCATCGAACTCAAGGCGCTGCACGAACTGCTAAAATAAGGTTTTCCGTTACTGTTGTACATCTGATAGAACACAGCGGGGAGAACTGAATCTCCCCGCTATTCCCGAACCTCATAGACCCTCACTCCCTCGCTGCAGCTATCCTGCTGGTCAGAATACACAGCTTTCAGCGTGCTACAATCTCTCCTTTTCCGACCAACGACGTAGACTAGCCACCGGCCACTGAGCTCGCGAGCGGTATCTTACGTCTCTTGCGAATTACCGGGGGTTGTGGTGATTAAACATCTGGCGCGCACTCTACTAATAACTGTTGCGCTGTTCGCACTGGCTGCGTGCAGCAGCATGATCACGAAACCGCAGAAACCAACGATTCAACTGGTCAAAGTTCGCCCGCTTAATATTAGCCTGAGCGAACAAAAACTCCGGTTTGAGCTCATGGTTACAAACCCCAATAATTTCGAATTGCCGGTTGAAGCTGTCGATTTTATAGCGCGGTTCAACAACGCGGATATCGCCAGCGGCAAAAGCACCCAGACCACGGTAATTCCCGCCAACGGAGACGGTCTGCTTACACTGGACGTAACCGCTGGTCTGGATCGTCTGATGACAACATTGAAAACCCTGCTTGAGGGCCAGGACCTGAATCTGGACTACGAGCTGGCCGGCACAGTTAAAATTGAAAACTGGTCAACACCAATTCCTTTTGATGTCACGGGCGTCATGGACGATCCAAACCCCGTCGGTAGCTGAAACCCCTCGGCTGCTACAAACCACAAAGTCAATCCCGACGTATCAGCGTGAACATTTGTGCTGCTACCGACGGGAGCAACTAACAAGGCTAAAAATGCTTCCCCCATTGACTGATCCTTCGGCAACGGCGCAACGCCACGTCGCTGCAGACAACAAATTCAATCTGTTGAATTTTGCCAGAGAATCTTTAAGAAAACCGGCATCCACTGGTGCCGTGGCTCCGTCTTCGAAGTATGTTGCCAAACGCATCATTCAGCACGCGCAGCTGTCGTCTGCCGAGAGTGTGGTTGAACTGGGACCAGGTTCCGGAGTCTTCACTGAACAAATACTCGCGCACATCAATCGCAACACCACATTCTTTGCGCTTGAGCTGAACAAGACCTTCGTGGAGGCTACTCGCAGGCGCTGCCCGCAGGCACGGGTCTATCATGATTCAGCAGAGTATCTACCACACTACCTGAGAACCAATACTGACGGTCGCTGTGACCGGGTAATTTGCAGCCTGCCCTGGACCATACTTGATCCCGTTGATCAGGATCGGCTACTGGAAACTATTTCCACCGCACTAAAGCCCGGGGGTCTTTTCATCTCTATCGTTTATCTTGGCGCTACCACCAGAGTGAAAGGCCGATATTTCATCGACAGCCTGCCATTGCACTTTAGTAAAATACACAAAACACAAACCGTGTGGCAAAACCTGCCTCCAACACAGGTGTACTGCTGCACTCTCTAACCCATGCAAATCGATACTGAATATACTGGCAGTCTCCTGCGTAACGCCTATACCGGTTTTAAACGCCGGTTTAATGCAAAATCTGTCTCGCAGCGGCTTAACCCCAAACCCAAACCTATTGCCACTTTCCCGGGTGAAGACGAAATCTATCGCAAGAAGACCGTTCTTGTCACCGACACCCGGCTGGCCTACATTGATCCGTATGACCGAACACTAAAAACGTTTATGTTCGAGCATATGATCAGTCTTAACAAACGCTACTATCGAAGCACTCCACTAATTCATCTATTCTGCAAAGTGTTATTGCTGATCAATGTGCTGCTGCTACTGGTCACGATAATTGTCGATCTGCTGGACGACAGCTCGAGTGGATTCTTGCTGGTCTATATTCCACTTCTGTTAAGTCTCATGGTAGGCCTGCTGGTGTGGCGCGATATGCGACCAAAATACCGTATGGAATGGAAGATGAGAGACGGTTCTAACGGTCACATTTCTACAGAACCCATGTTTCGCGAGTGGGTATTAAATCGCAAAGGACGCGAACAATTCATGGATGAGCTCGCACTGGCAATGAACCAGGCACTGGCCGCGAAATCCTGGTGGCCATCAACCCAAAACAGTGCCTCCAACCCCGATTCCCGGGATGAGCTCACTGAACCATCCACTGAGGAGGATCGATCCGGCAGATCAGCTCTACGGCTGGTCACTGATCACTATCAGTAAAATATAGCGGCAATTGTTTGTTGCACAGTTAATCTGATTCAGCAACGGCACCAGCAAAACGGGGGTTATTTCGAATAAAAAGAATAAGCGCTACCACCGGAAGCCCCAGCAGCGCAGTGCCACAGAAAAAAGCCGGATAGCCAAAATCCGAAACCAGTGTTCCCGAGTAACCTCCAAGCAGTTTTGGAAACAATGTCATCAGTGAACTGAAAATAGCATACTGCACAGCAGTAAATGAAACACTGGTCAAACCGGATAACCACGCGACAAACGCAGCCACAGCCAGCCCGGCGCTGAAATTGTCTGCTGCAATTACCACTGTCAGATTTACCAATTCAGCATCAGCACCAGCCAGCCACACAAACAACAAATTGGTTGCGGCCGATAAAATTGCACCCAGAAGCAATATATTCAACACTCCGTAGCGAATCGCCAACGCACCCCCGGCAAAACTTCCGACTATCGTCATCACCAGGCCAAACACTTTAGTAACACTGGCTATTTCTTTTTTGCTGTAACCGAGGTCTTGATAAAACACGTTGGCAATTACGCCCATGACAATATCCGAGACGCGGTAAAAACCGATCAGCAGCAGAACCCAAAGCGCCAGCCGACCGTATCTGTCGAGAAAATTCATACACGGTTGCAGGTAGCCCTCTTTCATCATTGACTGATTGGCAATACCCAGTCGGCCACCGAGTACAACAATGCAAGCTGCAGCGCTTATCGCTGCCAACAATCGTATACAGCCATTGATGAAGCTCAACAGGTGGCCCGAGCCACCAGCCACATTGTTTTCAAATTCCGGTAACCAGCTAAACACCAAGACAAACCCGGTCACACTGGCAAAAAACAGCAGCAGAAACTGTAGATAATCACTACTGCTATACGGGTAGGGATTTTCCGACGAGCGTGCAGGTTCCGTACTGAACAGAGTGGTTAATAAACCAACCCCCATCATCACGGCCATAGCGTAGTAGGTGAAGCGCCATGCTTCGTAGGAGTAGGAGTCCAATGTGCTGCCTAGCTCCGCTGCCAGGAACAAACCACCGGCGCCAGCTGCCACCATTCCTATTCGGTATCCGGTGATATAAGCCGACGACAATAGCGCCTGTAAATCCGGGTCCGCACACTCAATACGGTAGGCATCGATAACGATGTCCTGGGTAGCGGATGCGAAACCCAGCGTGACCGCAGCTATAGCCATCATTTGCAGGCTGTGCTCAGGATCAACACTTGCCATCGAAAGGATTGCAGCAACAACCGCGAGTTGGGACACCAACAGCCAGCTTCTACGCCGTCCCAGCCAGCGGCCAACGACCGGCAACGGCAGTTTATCGACCAGCGGAGCCCACACGAACTTGAAAGAGTATCCCAGCGCCGCCCAGCTGAAATAGGTAACCGCCGATTTCTCCACCCCTGCCTCACGCAACCAGATCGACAACGTGGAAAAGATTAACAGGATAGGCAATCCCGCAGAGAAACCCAGCAATAACAGTATCAGTACCTGACGGTTTAGAAGACGGTACCACCACGCACGGGTATCACCATTCGGTTCCGGATTTTCAGCGTCGCGCTGGGTTACATCCGCGACTTGCCGGTCAATCAAATTTCAATCTCGAAGTCGTAATCTATGGTCAAAGGTGCATGATCAGAAAATCTTTCATCGCGATAAATAGCCGAATTTTTCACGCATTTGCCAAGCCCGGGCGTGGCGATTTGGTAGTCAATTCTCCAGCCCGTATTGTTGGCCCATGCCTGTCCGCGATTAGACCACCAGGTATATTCATGTTCTTTCTGATCCAGACACCGGAAGGTGTCAACGTAGCGATGCTTGTCGAACAATTCGGTCAGCCATTCGCGCTCCTCGGGTAAAAAGCCCGAGTTTTTCTTGTTTCCGCGCCAATTTCGGATGTCGCATTCCTTGTGCGCTATATTCCAGTCACCACATAGCACATACTGCCGCCGCCTCTTTTTAAGCTTCAGTAAATGCGGCAGGACAATATCCATCATCCGCATTTTAAATTCCTGACGCTCGTCACCGGAAGATCCGGAGGGCATGTAGAGGGACACTACTGACAGATTTTTGTAACACGCCTCAAGGTATCTTCCCTCCCGATCTATTAATTCGTCACCAATCCCGCGCACTACCCGAGCCGGCTCTTTCCGACAATACAGTGCAGTGCCACTATATCCACGCTTTTCAGCATCGTGGAAATAACGGCTGTAGCCTGCAGGCTTGAAAATCTCGTCGTCAAGCTGGCTTTCCTGTGCTTTGGTTTCCTGTAGACAGACCACATCAGCTTTCTGGCGCACCATCCAGTCGTAAAAGCCCTTTTTTGCCGCGGAACGCACTCCGTTGCAATTTAACGTGATTATTCTCATCAGCAATATTCACTGGATTAGATAGATAGTGAATAGTCGCACAAATTAGCTACTTATTCGCGGCAGCAAATTTTCTTCACATCAACAAGGAAAGTTGCCACATTGGACTCGATTTTTGCTTACAAGGTATTGCCATTAGCTACTTAAGAACTGGCGCTGACCAATTTCCTCGAACAGCGCTAAATTACAAAGTAAAAACAAACCCTGTTTATCGCCCTGACTCTCAATTATCTGCCCGATCACCCGCTATAAATGGATAGCTGGTTGTCCGGGCTAAGGAGAATCGGCATTCGCTTGAAGACCAATAAACCGAGTTTTTAAAACGTGAACAAGTTCGATACAGAATACTGCAGCGAACGGCCATCAGCGACAGTGCGCACCGCATCTCCCGCGGCTGATCACTGGGCCGTCCGGGGCGCACTGGCGTTTGCTTTCCTGTCCGCAGCTATCTTGCTGATGGCAACTCCTGCCGATGCCAGATGGTACAAATGGGTAGATGAAAGTGGCAATATTTCGTATCAGGATCGCCCACCGCCATCCAACTACGACAACTCGACCCAGGTTCTCAACCAGCAGGGCATAACGGTAAAGCGGATACCGAGTGCAGAAGAGCGCCGTATAGAGCAACAACGCCAGGCCGAAGAAGATGCCAGACGACAGCACGATGAAATGCTGATCAAGTCCTTTCCGCTCGAAGAAGATCTGACCAGAACCAGAGACAAGCGTCTGGGTCACATTGACGGTACGGTTGCCCGAATGCACGACCAACTGGTGATTTTGAATTCACGGTTGGCGTCAATCGAAGACAAGGTAGACGACCGTTCAGAGCGTGGTTTGAAACCCAGCCCGGCTCTGGATTCTGATCGTATTGCGGTACTGAGAAGTATTGACAGCACCAATGCGCTGATCAAATCAAAACTCAAAGAACGCCGGCAGGTTGCAAACAAATTTACTCACGATCTGGCTCGCTATCGTAAGCTGGTGGAAAATTCCGCCGAGCAAACCGCTGATTCCACCTACAGCGAAAACTAGCAGCCACTAACATAAAGCCCCCGTATCGTTCAGGGGGCAACCACGGTTTCACCAGTACTACTCCGGACCGGGGTTAACCAGAAATATGAACTGGTGTAGATTGCACTACACTAGGATTGCCGAACTATCTGGGTACCGATGCCCGCATCGGTAAATAGCTCCAGCAGCACCGCGTTTTCCACACGACCATCCAGGATTGTTGCCGAGCTAACACCACTGTCGAGCGCTTCGAGCGCACAATTAACCTTGGGCAGCATTCCACCGTATATTGTACCGTCGGCAATCAACTCCCTGATCTCACTGGGCATCAAACCGGTTAGCAAGTGGCTTTTCTTGTCCAGAATTCCGGCCGTATCGGTTAGCAGCAGAAGCTTTTCCGCGCCGAGCACCGACGCAATGGCACTGGCCACAAGATCAGCATTGATGTTGTAACTTCGACCGTCTTCCCCCACACCCACCGGCGCAATCACGGGGATAAAACCACCGGTTTCCAGACATTCGAGTATGTCTACATTGATACTCTTCACCTCGCCAACCTGACCGAGATCCGCGGCGCTATCAGAAGATGAGTCGAGCACCAATGGCCTGGCTCTAATGAGGCCGCCGTCTTTGCCAGTCAGACCAACAGCTCTGCCTCCAACCTGGTCCAGCAAAGTTACAATAGATTTATTGACCTGGGCTCCCAGCACCATTTCAACGACATCCATAGTCTCTGAGTCTGTGACCCGCATGCCCTGAACAAAACGGCTTTCCTTGCCAAGCTGGTTTAGCAACTGGCCGATTTGCGGCCCTCCGCCATGCACAACTACAGTGTGAATACCAACCTGATTCATCAAGGTGATATTGCGAGCGAAGCTCTGTTTCAGGGTTTCATCGATCATCGCATTGCCGCCAAATTTCACGACAATGGTTTTGCCCGCGAAGCGTTGAATATAGGGTAACGCTTCGTTCAGTACTCTGGCTGTATCGTGTGCGGCAGCTCTATCCAACAGTGTTTCTCCGAGTAATTACAACCCCGGACAGCACTTGAAAGCTATTGCGGGATTTTTTAAAAAGGCAGATCCAGATTTGCATCCACCGCGAGCATTGCATCGCGAAACTTCGCCTGAATCTCCTCGAGCGCCGATTGAGAGTCGGCTTCGAAGCGGATGACAAGAGAAGGTGTGGTATTGGACGCTCGAACGAGGCCCCAGCCAGCTTCAAAATCGGCGCGTAGCCCGTCGATCGTCGTGATTTTAGCGCCAGCAAAGTTCGCTTTGGCAGCGAAGTTTTGCATAAACGTGTGATGCTCACCCTCGGCGAATTTTATACCTAACTCCGGGGTGTTTACACTGTCCGGTATTTCGCCAAAAATGTCACTAACCTTGCGCGAATCCTTTGAAACAATTTCCAGCAATCTGGCCGCCGAATAAAGCGCGTCGTCAAAGCCATACCAGCGCTCCTTGAAAAAGATGTGGCCACTCATCTCACCACCAAGCGCCGCACCGGTTTCCTTGATTCTGGCTTTCACAAACGAATGCCCTGTCTTCCACATCTCCGGCTCGCCACCGGCATCTTCAATTGCCTGCGGTAGCAAGCGGGAGCATTTCACGTCGTAGATAATTTTTGCACCCGGATTGCGCGACAGTATATCTCGCGAGTAAAGAATCATCTGGCGATCAGGCCAGATGATCTGGCCACGATCATCTATCACACCTACACGATCACCATCACCATCAAAGGCCAGGCCGAGATCAAGCTGTTCTTTCTCGACAAGCGCAGAGATGTCTTGCAGGTTTTCAACTTTCGCAGGATCCGGGTGATGGTTCGGGAAAGTACCGTCGACTTCCGAAAACAGCTCGTGAACTTCGCAGCCCAGCTTGCGAAACAGAGCCGCCGCACAAACACCGGCAACACCGTTGCCGCAGTCAGTTGCAATGCGCATTTCCCGGGACAATTTAATATCGCCAATTACCCGTTCCAGATATTCATCCAGCACGTCTTTTTCCGAATAGCTGCCTGAGCCACTCGCCAGATCATCATTGACCAGACGCTGGTAGAGCAACTGTATGCCATCGCCAAAAAGAGTATCGCCGCCAATCATCATTTTAAGGCCGTTGTACTCGGGCGGATTATGACTGCCGGTCACCATAATTCCGGTACCCGTTTCCAGATGGTAGGTCGAGAAATACAATACCGGTGTCGGCACCATGCCAATATTTACCACATTACACCCGGTGCTCTGAATACCCCTGGCCAGTGCGGCAATCAGGTCGGGGCCAGAGATTCTGCCATCGCGCGCCAGCACAACTGTTTCTTGCCCTCGGGAAAGAGATTCGCTGCCAAACGCACGACCGATTTGCTCAACCGCTTCAGGGGTCAGCGCGTTTGCGACCACGCCACGTATGTCGTACGCGCGGAATATCGAAGCGTCAATGTTCATGCATTACCTCAGGTGTAGTCTGGCTGGTTGGGTGGGAGTTGAATTAAAGAGTAGACAAAAGCACGAAATTCGCCACTCCGGCTCTACTCGAACGGTGTTCTCAACGGCCGGTGGAACCAAATCCACCTGACGCTCTATCGGTGTCACTGAACTCTTCAACAATTTCAAATTCCGCTCGAACCACCGGCACAATAACCAGTTGTGCTATGCGTTCGCCGGGTTCAATGACGTAGCTGCTTGCGGAGCGGTTCCAGCATGAAATATACAACTGGCCCTGATAGTCAGAGTCAATCAAACCCGTCAGGTTGCCAAGTACTATACCGTGTTTGTGGCCTAGCCCGGACCGCGGCAAGATCATACCGGCAAACGCAGAATCTGCAATATGAACGGCAATGCCGGTCGCGATCAACTCGACACTACCGGGTGAGAGCTCAAGATTTTTATCTATACAGGCACGAAGGTCCACACCGGCCGATCCATCCGTGGCTCGGTGAGGCAACGGAATAGTATCGCCAACACGAGAGTCGAGAATCTTTACCTGAAAGGTCGTCATATAGGTCTCGGTTTGGATTAGTGCGTGGCGGGATCGGTAAGTGATGACTTAAAACGTGTTGCAATAAGTGCAACCAGATCTACCGCCAGTGCGTCTTTGCTTCGGGAAGAAAAAACAACCTCCCCGTCATTTGCCCAGTACACCTCAACCGCATTGTTGTCACTGTTAAATCCGGTCTCGCCGCCGACCAGATTCGCCACGATCATATCGAGGTTTTTTTTCGCCAATTTGCCACGAGCGTACTTTTTCAGTGCCTGCGTTTCCGCGGCGAAACCAACACAGAACGGCTTGCTCGGCAGACTCGCCACCTCGGCCAGAATATCCGGATTGCGGGTTAATGCCAACGCCAGATCACCGGATGTTTTTTTAATTTTCTGCATTTTGACATCAGCTGCCCGATAATCTGCAACCGCTGCCACAGAGATAAACACATCACAGGCTGCTGCTCTCGAAAGCACCGCTGCGTGCATTTCAACCGCGCTTTCTACATCAACCCGGTTTACCCGATCCGGTGTCCGAAGGCTAACCGGTCCGGCT
Source organism: uncultured Granulosicoccaceae bacterium (assembly GCA_964409275.1). Classification (GTDB taxonomy): domain Bacteria; phylum Pseudomonadota; class Gammaproteobacteria; order Granulosicoccales; family Granulosicoccaceae. The sequence goes on along the minus strand of CAYPCS010000032.1, from coordinate 10,369 downwards.
ACCAGGGTTACTTCGGCACCTGCGTTTTCAGCCGCTCTTGCTAATGCAAATCCCATTTTGCCACTGCTGTGATTACTGATAAAGCGCACCGGATCGATCGCCTCTCGCGTTGGTCCGGCTGTAATCATGAGCTTGAGTCCTTGCATACCGGCGGAGTTTGGTCCACCGGCAGCTTCGTGTGGTGCGCGACCCAGGCGACTAAAATAGTCGCCGACGAGCGACTGAACAATATCGTCCGGCTCCAGCAACCGCCCTTCTCCCACTTCGCCACAAGCCTGAGCGCCCACACCAGGACCAAGCACCGCCGTCCCGCGATGGCGCAGCACTTCAAGGTTGGTTTGCGTGGCAGGATGTTCCCACATCACCGAGTTCATAGCAGGCGCTATAACCAGTGCGGCCCGAGAAGCCAGACACACCGTAGCCAACAAGTCATCAGCCATGCCTGCAGCTAGTCGCGATAGCGTATTAGCGGTTGCCGGGGCGATCAAAATGATGTCAGCCCAGCGGGCCAGTTCAATGTGGCCCATGCCTGCCTCTGCCTGCTCATCAAGCAAGTTACGATGCACCGGGTGACCACTGACCGCCTGAAAAACCAGCGGGCTGACAAATTCACAGGCAGCTGCAGTCATCACTACCTGCACCTCGGCGCCATGGTCTTTCAGTCGCCTGACAATCTCCGGAGACTTGTATGCCGCTATACCTCCAGTCACAGCCACAATTACATTAATCATTAGACGATTGTAGCAATAATATAAAACCTGCAGTTTACCTGCTGTCCGCCCGGACCCGCCAGGACCGGCAATAATTTGCTTGCAGCAAGCCGATACAACAGCAATCAAAAAAATGTGACGCTCTAGAACGAACCATCATTAAAAACAGGAAACACTGACGCAATGGCAATACCAGATTTACCCTGTAGTGAACGCCCCCGTGAAAAGCTTCTTTCCCGCGGACCCTCTTTTTTAAGCGACGCTGAATTGCTGGCCATTTTTATCCGCACAGGCAGGCCGGGTCGCAGTGCACTGGAAATAGCGCACGATATCATCAATGAGCACGGCAGCCTCGTCACGCTGCTTAACGCTGATCAGAAATCCTTCTGCAATACCAGTGGTCTTGGACCAGCCAAGTATGCCCAGCTGGCGGCAGGCCTGGAAATCGCCAAGCGCTATGAAACCGGTCGAGCAGGCGAACGCGAGTTTTTACAATCACCCGAGGCGGTAAAGAGTGTCCTCGCATTGCAAATGCGCGATCTTGAACACGAGGTTTTTGCATGTCTGTTTCTAGACAACAGACACCGGCTGATTAAATATCAGGCGCTCTTTCAGGGCACCATCGATTCAGCCTCTGTGTATCCGAGGGAAGTAGTCAAGGCAGCATTAAAGCAAAATGCAGCAGCTGTCGTGCTGGCTCACAACCATCCATCCGGGGTCGCAGAACCGAGTCGTGCTGATATCGAAATTACAAATCGCCTGACCAAAGCCCTCGCCCTTGTGGATATAAGGGTACTTGACCACATCATTGTAGGCGACGGGTACCAGGTTTCTCTGGCTGAGCGCGGCGAGCTATAACCCCTGGGTCAGGGAATATTTCGCTAACCACTAGCGGTCAGATCTGGCAGTCCAAAGAAGTGCCAAAAAAACAGGGGCGTCTTGATAGTCAAGCCGCCCCTGCTATTACCTGCACCCCGGCGAAGCAGCTAGTTTATAGCTTCTACCCGAATCTCAACGCGTCGATTCAGACGACGGCCATCTTCAGATTCGTTGCTGGCTATCGGAGCAGTTTCACCCAGACCAGTGGCAGTCATTGGTACCTGCGGGAACGCGCCCTCAAGTTTGCCTTTCACCGTTTCTGCGCGACGCTCGGACAGCGCCTGGTTGTACTCTAGAGAACCACGACTGTCTGCATGACCTACCACATCGACCAACTCTATATCCTGATAGGATTGCAGCTTGCTGATCAGGTTGCTCATTTCACTGTCGCCTTGAGCGGTCAGCTGTGCAGAGTCGAACGGGAATAACGCTCTTCCGCTAAGTACCACTTTTTCCACACTGGCAGGTTCTGGTACCGCTGCCGGTGTAGGTGGTGGTGGTGGCGGAGGTGGTGGCGGAGGTGGAGGTGGTGGTGCCTCGGCAACTTGCGTTGGCTCAGCCGCCTTTTCAGCTACTTCTTCTTCGCCTTCACAAGCACCGATCGAATCGTCCGCCGACCATTTGCTTGTTCTGACGCAGCCGTCTCCGGCGCGCAGTACTTTTCCACCAGAAGATACATAGCTCGGAGACGTGGCTTCGATTAGCCCCTTGGATGAGGGCCCGCCGCTCACAATAGTGCCACAGCCCGTAATGAGCACAGCAGCTACAGCGACGGACAGGAGTTTTATTTGCATTGAATCACTCCAACTTGCGATTGCATGATTGAACAGTTTAGTGAACAGGTGGTCCAAAGAGTACGCCCTGCTCCCCCATAGGTTACACGTCTAGCGTGCTCTACTTGTTTTTTGCTTTGTTTGTTGCTGCATCAATAGTTGCCTGGAATACAATCTCACCGCCCAACTACCGCACACGACCTTTGCTGTTTTTCTGGCCACTTTTACAAGTATTTTCAAAAAACATACACGGCTGTATTAATCCTAACACAACTTGTGGTCCGAGAATCAACATTTCATGACTTCGACACCAGCAACAAGCACGTTCGTAACGTTATTTCGATCCTTCTTAATGACAAAAGAACAACCTTAGGGCGGACTCATCAGTGTTTCAAAAGGCTTACAGAACACTTGCTCCGTTTACCTGCAGTCTATGTGATACCCCGTCAGAGCTCACTCTGGATCTCTGCAACGCCTGCTATATTGCCTTGCCCCACAACCAAAATTGCTGCAGAAGCTGCGCACGTCCGTTAAAACCGTCAAATATTGCAAACGAAACCACAATCAGTCCGCCATCTTCAGCTCATCCATTGGTGTGCGGTGCCTGCCTGTCGGTTCCGGGTCCGATCTGCAGAGCCATAGTGCCCCTGCTTTACCGGCCACCGGTGGATTTTATGGTGAAGCGCCTGAAATACTCGAATGATATGAAATTCAGCCGTCTGGCAGGGGAACTGATAGCGAACGCCGTCGAATCGAGCCAGAATCAGCATCCACCATCGGCCCTGCTGCCCGTTCCCCTTCATCAGGACAGGCTGTTGGAACGAGGCCACAATCAATCCTTACAGATAGCACGGATTATTGGCAGTCGTCTCGGAATCCCGGTAGCCGATGGCGACGTGGAGCGTACAATCTCCCAGGTCCCACAGGCCGGGCTCAACGCCCGCGAGAGAGACCGCAATATAAAAAGGGCGTTTAGCGCCAGGAGTCAGGTTCCGGAAAGAGTGGCCATTATTGATGACGTGTACACCACCGGCGCTACCGCGAACTCGCTGGCAACCACGTTACTCAACGCAGGCGCAGAAGAGGTGTCGCTTTGGGCTTTTGCACGAACACCCTGACTGATCGGCAAGAAACTATCCTTAAATCGCCTGCGCTGCGCGTACTTTACCTGTCTTTCTGAACTCCCGGATAGGCCAGCAACATTTTGGACAGCTCCGGGTTTGCAAGAATTAAAGAACGTTCTGAAATCGCCTTTATCGATTTCTGTAAAGCGTGTCCTCGCCCGAGAAAATCGATTCGTTCGGCACTTACGTCGTCGAGCCTTGCCATGAAACTCTCAGCCGTGGTCGAGAGTCCCTCAGACAACCCCCTGTGCAGACCGGCCTGTACTGAACGGGGTATTGAAGGATTGAGTAACCTTCCAATAAGCCACGGTACCAGCCATGCAAGCCCTGCCATGATAAAACCGTTGACTAAAAAATCCAGACCAACGTAAGCGCCAGGGTCCTCTATTCCGTTCACAAACCCTAACACGACGCGATAGATAATCCAGCCAAAAGCTGCGAGTGGTAAAGCTATACAGAGCCATCGGCTAATGCGAGCTGCTATTCTTTGCAAGGGCGTTCCAGGGTTTGCCATCGACTCCGACAGACCGGCTTGCAACTGCCTGGAAACGCCGGCAGAGGTTTCACTTTCAACAGAGTCGGTGAGCGCTGCAAGTCTCGTGGCTGGCACACTATGGGCTATATCGGATTCAAACTGGTTAACCGTATCTGCAAGCCGGGTAACTGACCAATCATCCCAAAGTGTAGATACCTGAGCTCGCCGTGCTACTTGTTCAAGCGCTGTTGATTTTCTTGCAGTACTATTCATCGATTTTAGCATTGACGCTAGCGGGCCGGTTTTTTTATCCGCAAACTGAAGGCTAAACTCGTTAAAAGGAATTTCAAGATTGGCAGCACACGTGGCTGAGAATTCCGACCAGTGTGCCTCAAAGGATTCACGCAACGTTTTATCGCACTCTGCCGTACTCAATAGAGTTAGGTGATCTTCCAGCTGCACACTTGCACTCTTTAACCGGTGGAGCCAGCCTCGTTTATCAAGTTGCTCAATCAAATTGCGCTCTGCGAGGTTGCTAACTAATGCAGACAGATCTTTGAAATCATCATCCGGGTTTTCTGCCTGATTGCAGATCGTGCGAAAAAGCAGCGGATCCTGAAAGCCGGCGCGTGTCAGCAAACGAATAAAATCATCGCGTTGAATATCCTCTGCGCGATCCCATTGATTCATTACAAACAACCAGCCATGACGATAACCATGATCAAGTAACATGCGCCAGCCCTGCTCATCTTTATAGCGCTCGGGTGTGACCACATAAAGCAACACATCGATATGCGGCAACCATTGCGTAACCTGAGTGCGGTTTTGTATTTCATCGCTGTCAAAGTCCGGCATATCCACCCACATCACATCTGCATATTGAAAGTTATTGTGTCGGGTTTCCGAGAACTGTTGTCGCGGAAAACCATCGGGAAGCGCCGCTATATTCCAACTTTCGTGGAGATAGGCCGTTATTTCCATCGACGTTGGCCGAACTACACCGGTACGTGCTATATCCGCCCCGGCCAGTCGATTCAAAAGTGAGCTCTTGCCAACACCGGTGCCTCCAAACAGACCAACCACCAGAGGGCGATTATCGATATCAGAAGCAAATAAATCAGACGGATTCGACGTGTTGATGTCCGCAACACTGTTGTCCGCCAGCCAGCGCGCACCGGTCATCTCCCTCGTAAATGCAATAGAATCCGCAATCAGCCCGCGCACCTGGTTATCAGACATCACCACGCTCCAGTTTTTCCGTCGCCTCGTGTAATTCAATTTCCGATACGGCTAGCTGTTTATTGCCGCCTGATCCGGCTATCGGATACAAACGGGTTCGAAACTTTTGTCTGAGTAATACACTCACCTCTTTTTGCTGATAGTTTCGCAAGTCATTTTGAACCTTCTGCATATACTGGCCCAGTACTCCCTCGGCAAACATACTGGTGAGCGATAGCATTGCCGGCGCCAGCACCAGATCCACCGCACCCAGACCTCCCGATTTAACCGCCAGAACCACCGCCGCTGCATCGGTGGTCACACGGGCAGCTCTTAGTGAATTCAGGGTAGCTGGCTGCTCCTGCAGCTTTGTATAAAGCGCTTGAGCGGCTCTTTCAATCTCTACCTGCAACAGCACCTGGTAGTTATCCAGGCCTTTATGGTAGCCGCTAACAAGTCCGCCGTGCCTGTCATCCAGTCCTTCACGGATCTGTTGCCACCAATCGGACTCTGCCTGTTTCACCGATACCCGGGTCGAGATGCGTGACAGCCCGTGCAGGTACAACTCCTCAAGAAGCCGGCGCTCTACACTGCGATCATCGGCAGGAGCGGTGGCAGCGGTATTGCTTTGCATGTCTCTCGCAGTGCCGAGCAGCTTGCGCATAGGCCAGGTCACCATACCGCGAATTTTACCCAGTGGTTCGGCGAGACCCGGCACTTCGAGCAGCACCAGTAATTCTGCCAGTGCCAACTGAAATGTTTCTTTATAGCGGGTATGCTCAAGGTATTCGCTACGATAGCGAGCAACCAGATCGTCACACACATTATCTACTATCGCTTTCCATTCATCGGTCTGGCGATGATCGTTATTTATCGCCTCTGTCCAGCCAGCCCAATGCGTGTTCATAAAGTCCACACTGTTCGTTCGCTGACTGGCGACAGTTCCGCGTGTTATTGACGAAAGTACCGTAGCGCGAAAATCGGCAAGCTCGACGTTTGACACTATGTCTTCGTTGCTACCTGCGTATTCGTCAATAAACAACAACTCCGGTACGGTCTGGCCAGTGGCACTGGATTGCAGCAGATTTTTGTATTTTGACTGGTACGACTCCGCCAGCTCTGTGCGCACCGCTGGCTCCGTTTTATTCATCACCACCATCACCGGTACATTGAGTTGTTGCAAAAGCAGCAACATATCCCAAACCGTTTTATCGGCATATTTCTCTTTACTCACTACAAACAGCACCAAATCTGCCAGCGCCACAGCGCGCAACACCGGCGCGCGATATCCAAAGGAATCGATTGAGTCAAAGTCCGGGGTATCCCACACAACAATGCCGGATAGTTGCGGATCGGTTTCCTGCAAACGGGTGAACGAATACTCCGCCAAAAGCTGCCGGTCCAATGCTGCCTGCGTCTGCAAGGTCATTTCACCGAAGTAACCAGCAAGGCAATCCTCTATCGTCTCGCCGCTGGACATCTCCGGTGTGGACTCATCGATTAAATATCCCTGACAATGAACGGTGTACCCGGCCATGGCACTGGCAACCGCCAGATTTTTTTTCAATAGCCAGTTCACGAGGCTGCTTTTGCCTGCCTGCGTTGGGCCAACGACCACAAGCTGCACGGGAAACTCTGGTGCGCGCCCGCACAACTCTGCTTTAGCTAGCGACGATTCCGCCAGCAACAATGAGGTATAGGACTGCCGGGCTTCAGACAGAGCCTGATCATCGATCTCTTCACCGGAGGCGGACGACGCCAGTTCATCGCGATAGCGGCGCAATAATATCCGCAGAAAATCACGCACGGTTATGCGCCTTGCGGTTTGGTGATGTTAACGGGCCGAGAAAGATATTCGGTGACAAATTTTTCATTGTTTCAATTGTCAGAGCAATGCAGAAAGTGCAAGCCCCTGTAAATTACAAAGTAGCTGATCCCGAAACGGAAATTTCCGGCGAATCAAACCGTAAGATAGTGAAAAAACAAACCGAGAAATACTGCTGCCCCCAGATAGTTATTTAACAAAAAAGCTCTAAAACACTGAGAAGGAAGCCTGGTCCGGATCAACTTCAATTGCCATAGCAACACAATCGCCGCTAGCACCAGACCCAGGTAATACCAGACGCCAAGATTCCGGTAGATACCCATTGCCAGAAGAATGGCAAAAACACCGAGCTGTACAATCGCCACCGCCAACACATCGTATTTACCGAACCAGATCGCCGTCGATTTAACCCCAAGCCGGATGTCATCTTCACGATCTACCATGGCATAAATCGTGTCATAGGCCAGAGCCCACAAAATGGCCGCCAGATAGATCAACCATCCGGTCATTGATACGGTGCCGGTCTGTGCGGCGCAGACCATCGGAACGGCCCAGCCAAACGCCAGCCCAAGCACTACTTGTGGCCAGTGCGTCACCCGCTTGCTAAACGGATATATGGCCGCCAGCACCACACCGATAAACGACATAAGAATCGTCAGCCGATTCATTGTCAGCACTAACATAAACGAGATCACTGCCAGCACAGCGGCAACAGCCAGTGCCTCACGGGGTTGTACCTTCCCGGTCACAATGGGTCTGTTTTTCGAGCGCTCAACCTGGCCGTCAATATTGCGATCCGCGAAATCGTTCACCGCACACCCTGCCGAACGCATTAAAAACGTTCCGACAATAAACACCACCAGAACCGATAGTTTTGGCTGGCCTGCAGATACAACCCACAGCGCCCACAACATCGGCCACAACAAGAGTAGCGCCCCGATCGGCTTATCGGCACGAACCAGTTTAAAATACTGAACGAGCCTTTCTTTTTGGAAGGCTTTTTGGATGTTGTTAGCTATCGCAGACATTGTTCGGAATTTTGTCGCTTGCTGTATAGTTAAGGTGTTTCGACGTGAACCTGACGGCACGGTGAAGACGGGACTGGCGCCAGGATCACGCTGAATTGCACCGGGCAACGCGACCGTTTCCTGTCTCGCCCTGGCCACAGTATAACGTCAGTACCTGACTAACAACTACTCAACCCGGAGACACACCCTTTGAGCTATCAGTACGACCTCATCGCCATCGGTGGTGGAAGCGGTGGTGTTGCCGCCGCCAGAAGAGCCGCCAAACACGGTGCCAAATGCGCGGTGGTTGAATACGACCGGCTTGGTGGCACCTGTGTCAACCGTGGTTGTGTGCCGAAAAAGGTCATGTGGTACGGCGCGCACATTGCGCACACCATTAGAGACGCACCAGGTTACGGGTTTGAAGTTGAACAAAAAAACTTTGACTGGACACAGTTGGTCACTGATCGTGAAAAGTATGTCCACCGCCTCAACGGAATTTACGAAAATAACCTGAGCAAGGAAAACGTCGATTACCTGGCCGGTCACGGATCACTGCAAGACGCACATACTGTAAAGGTCGGTGACAAAACCTATACAGCCGATAAAATTCTGCTGGCGCCGGGTGGAACTCCGGTGGTACCTGACGTGCCGGGTGCCGACCTCGGCATCACCTCAGACGGTTTTTTTGAACTCACCAGCATGCCTGAAAAAGTAGCGGTGGTCGGTGCAGGGTATATAGCGGTGGAACTTGCGGGAATGCTTCATTCACTCGGCTGTAATGTAAGCCTGATTATTCGCAAAGAAACCTTTCTGCGTGAGTTCGACGAAATCCTGTCCTCGACGCTCGCCGAGATCATGCAAAGCGAAGGTTTGCAAGTGATTAACAATACCTCGATCGGCAGCCTTACCGGAAGCGCCGGAAATATCAAGGTCACCTCAACCGACAACAATGACATTGGCAGTTTCGAATCTGTTATCTGGGCCATCGGCAGGCGTCCTCTCAGCGCCGAAATGACCCCGGAAAACGCCGGTGTCAAAGTGGACTCCAGAGGCTACATTCCCACCGACAAATACCAGGTGACGAACATCGATAACATATTCGCCATTGGTGACGTCACCGGCAGAGAACAGCTGACACCGGTTGCCATTGCTGCGGGCAGACGTCTGGCGGAAAGGCTTTATGCTGGCATGAGTGACCGACATCTGAACTACGAGAACATTGCCTCAATTGTGTTCAGCCACCCACCAATTGGCGCAGTAGGCCTTACTGAAAACCAGGCTCGTGATAAATTTGGCGACACGGTGAAATGTTACAGTGCGAGCTTCACCCCCATGTATCACGCATTCACACCACACCCGCAAAAGACGGCAATGAAACTCGTCGTGGAGGGTGAGAAAGAACGCGTGGTCGGTATCCACCTGATAGGCCCGGGTGTGGATGAAATGTTGCAAGGCTTTTCGGTTGCCGTAAAAATGGGGGCGACCAAAGCCGACTTTGATGACACGGTGGCCATTCATCCAACCAGCAGCGAAGAACTGGTAACCCTTGTCTAGGCTCCGGACCAGGACTAACGATCCAGCAGGCCAGTGATTAAATCGGCGCGTATCCACACATAATTAGTTCAGTTGCACCTTCGGGTAATAGCTTTTTAGACGATCGTTAAATATTTTTGCTTCTTGCAGCACCCATTTTCTGAACACCAGCAATCGATGATCCCCGGAACGAAATTCCGGGTACACGAGAGAGGTTCCCTGACTAAGGGGTTTACAACTTTCAAATAATATTTTCAGCCTGCCCGCATCAAGATCATCAACGCAAAGAGACAAGCGCGTCAGCGCGACGGTCTGTCCTGTCAGTGCGGTAAGTACTACATTTTCACTGGAAGAAAACTCACGAACTTTAAGTTGCCGTTTATCGAGCGGCAAACCCTGGAGATACTGTTCGGTTTCCTGCCCGGTGATGTCGGCATTTTGATTGTCCGAAAAGCGTGTACCGTCCATTGCCAATGGTTGTTTGTATAAATTTTCAAGCGTATCTCCCAGCCTCTCTTCAAGTGCCGGTGTACCAACCATACACAACGCATCAGGCACTAAGAACTCTTTGACAAGTCCTTTTTCGTCTGTTGCACCGAGCCGAATAGCAGCATCGACAGCTCCACTCATCAAATCTGTTTTAACCCCTGACGTGTGCAGATACAACTCGAAGCCCGGTTCAGTTTGCTCAAAGGAGTCAAGGCGCGGAATTAGCCACCTTGATGCAAAAGACGGCAGCGTGGTTATTGTAAGAACTGATTGTGAACCCAGGCCCATAATTCTTTCGATGGCGCCATTAATACTATCCAGCGCCGGTCGCGT
>CAYPCS010000031.1:24881-56387 GCA_964409275.1 uncultured Granulosicoccaceae bacterium | reverse complement strand
CCTGGTTGTCCGCCCAGAATTCAAAATCGTTCTGCAGCGCATTTTTCATGTTGTCAGCAGCTGTTGGCATGTGGCCCGCCATTTCCAGATCAGGGTTGTTGTGAAAAGAACCAACCAGTGCTGCTGATGATTTGCGAACTGGCCCGTAAGAAATCCAGCTTGCCTGGGCAGCCAGTGCCTCGGTGCCTGTGGAGTACTTAACGAAATCCATTGCGGCTTCTTTATTAGGTGCACCTTTGGGCATTACCCATAAGTCCAGATCCCAAACCTGTCCGTCCCAGACGATTTCAAACGGCTGGTTTTCAGATGCAACCGCATTAAAGATTCGACCATTATAAGCAGTGGTCATAACCACTTCACCATCAGCGAGCAATTGTGGTGGTTGGGCACCGGCTTCCCACCAGACAACACTGTCTTTAATGGTATCCAGCTTCGCCAGAGCTCGCTCAACACCTTCTTCGCTAGCCAGAACGTCATACACTTCGTCCGCCACAACACCGTCAGCCATCAATGCCATTTCAAGGTTAGCCTTCGGGTTTTTGCGAATCCCGCGCTTGCCTGGAAATTTTTCAATATCGAAAAAATCGGCGATGGTAGTGGGCTTGTCGTCAGTCATTTTGGACGCGTCATACGCGTAAATGTTTGACCAGACTATGTTCGCAATTGCGCAATCGTAGTATGTGCCAGGCAGGAAATCGTCTTTTGCTGCAGAGCCGTCGGCACCGTCAGGCATATCATCGATGCTAAGTGTTTCCAGCAGACCCTCGTCACAACCACGGATGGCATCTGACAGCTCTACGTCAACAAGATCCCATTTTACGTTACCCGCCTCAACTTGAGCTTTCACTTCTGACAAGCCACCGTTGTAGTCTTCCGACACAACGGTGTTACCTGTCGCTTCCATCCACGGCTTGTGATACGCCTCAACCTGCGATTTAGTGTAAGCACCGCCCCAGGAAACGACTGTAATACTGTCCGCAGCATTGGCTGCACCAACTGCGGCAGCAAGACTGGCTGCCAATAGAGTTGTTACTTTTTTCATTGCTTGAAATCCTCGTATATTTAATGGACCGGGAAGCCCCGGTTTCGTAAAAAAACCCGGCATCAAACCACAGTACCACCTCAGCGGACAGTTCCGGTTCACGGGTTAACTCTTTGCTGTAAAACGAGTATTGCTACGAGCCACCTTCGACAACATAACAGTACCGTTCTTCCCACAGTTACGCGTCCAGCGCTCTACAATCTTCCTGTAACCATCCCACGATAACCATCTCACCTTCTTTGAGGAAAGCGTGATTCGCAGAGTTGGGTACCTTGACAATGAAGTCGTCGCGCCCGAGTAGCGCTATTCGTGTGCGAATATGATCGCCAAGGTATATTAGTTCGAGCACTCTCGCCTCAAACATGTTCTGTACGGCTCCCGCCTCAGGCGCTATCAACACGCGTTCCGGCCGAAGAGATAAAGTTGTAGTGTCACCCGGTTGATCAACGTTAACCGCTCTGGCATAGACAAAAGCTTCTTCATCAATCTGTACCACACAGTTGTCGCCATTTAGCTCTTTCACCGTACCGCGCAGTTTATTGTTTTCACCTATAAACTGGGCAACGAACGCGTTCTCCGGCCTTTCGTATAGCGCATCCGGTGCGGCCAGTTGCTGAATCACACCGTCATTAAACACAGCAATCCGGTTCGACATCGTCAAGGCCTCGGATTGGTCGTGGGTAACATAAACCACCGTGACCCCCAGGTTTTCGTGGATATGCTTGATCTCGTATTGCATCTGCTCGCGGAGGTTCTTGTCGAGCGCACCCAGCGGCTCATCCATCAATACCAGGTCGGGATCAAACACCAGCGCGCGGGCCACGGCAACTCGTTGTTGCTGACCACCGGATAACTGCGCCGGTCGACGATTACCAAAGTCGGCCAGTTGTACCATGTCGAGTGCTTTAGACACGCGCTCCTTGCGCTCGGTGGCTGACATACGCCGAACCTCAAGCGGAAATGACAGGTTCTCGGCAACAGTCATGTGAGGAAACAGCGCGTAATTCTGAAATACCATACCAATACCGCGCTTGTGCGGCGGCACGTTATTTATAGGCTGGTCGTTGAGAAAAATTTCACCATAGGTGGCGGGCTCAAATCCGGCCAGCATCATCAGGCAGGTAGTTTTCCCCGACCCCGATGGCCCCAGCATAGTGAGAAACTCACCTCTCTCGACGTCGAGGTTGAGGTCCTTAACGACAAGAATCTTTCCATCGTAGCTCTTTTGAACGTTCTGAAATCTAACGAGTGGATTGTCAGCCATTTAGTTCCGGTGAGCTAATCTTGGTTGGGTGCATAGTGTATCAATTTGATTACAAACAGATTATCGCGACACAGTTTGCCGCAGAGCGTTCCTGCGCGCAACTTGCTGCCTCAATTTTGGCGACCAGGTAGTCGTTTTGATGACAACCCATAGCAAACACTAAAGTACAGTTGCCGGCAATATAGGGATCAAAATTTCGTTAAACGAGCGATCAAGCTGGACGTATCCCAGCGACTGCCACCCATCTTTTGCACGTCGGCGTAGTATTGATCCACCATCGCTGTCACCGGAACCGATGCCCCGTTACGTCTGGCCTCGTCTATCACGATAGACAAATCCTTGCGCATCCAGTCCACCGCAAAGCCGAATTCAAATTCGTTTTTCGCCATGGTCTGATAGCGATTGACCATTTGCCAGGATTGAGCAGCCCCCCCGCCGACCACACCCATGACTTTTTCAATATCAAGCCCGGCGGACTGGGCGAAGTTGACACCTTCAGCAAGCGCTTGCACTAAACCGGCAATACAAATCTGGTTAACCATCTTGGTTAACTGCCCGGCACCAGGTTCGCCGATAAGAGCTACTGTCTTGCCGTAGGCCTGCAATACGGGTTCTGCCTGGTCATAGGTGTGCTGTTCTCCACCGCACATGATAGCCAGTGCGCCATTCTCGGCACCTGCCTGGCCGCCAGACACCGGCGCATCAATAAAGTGAAAACCCTTCTCCTTACAGGCAGCGTATAGTTCCCGTGCAACTTCGGCAGAGGCCGTGGTGTGGTCGACCAGTGTTGCGCCTTTTTCAAGCCCTGCCATGACACCGTCATCGCCATAAACTACTGAGCGCAGATCGTCATCATTGCCGACACAAATCATCACATAGGCAGCACCTTGCGCGGCCTCCCGTGGAGTCGCCGCAGAACGCCCCTTGTGTTCCTTTGCCCACTGTCCTGCCTTTGCTTCAGTGCGATTGTAGACAGCTACCTCGTGCCCGGCAGACGCCAGATGGCCCGCCATCGGATAACCCATGACACCGAGCCCGACAAAAGCAACTTTTTCACTCATTTAGATTTTTCCATGCAGAAGAGACGGCGATAAACGATTAATCAGTGGTCAGGTATACGGCACCTGCTTTTTAGCGCTCGAGGTTTTTTATGAGCGCAGCCAGTTTTTCGATACCAGTGTTAATTTTATTGGCTGGTATCGAGGAAAAACCTAGCCGCAAGTACGCGTCTTCCGCCGTCGGATTAATGAAATAAGTATCACCCGAGACCACAAGTATACCGTTTTCGCTGGCAACACGCGCTACCTCGTCTGCGCTTACACCTGGTGGCAACTTGACCCAGAACGCGCTACCACCAAAAGCCGGTGCCAGACTGGACTCAGGCAGGAATCTTTTTAGCGCGAGATCCATCGCCTCCCAGCGTTGACGATAGCTGTGTGCAAGCCGGTGTACAAGCGAGTCGTGATGACCCAGCGCCAGAAAGTGCGCCACCGCATTTTGATTATTAGATGGCGGGTGACGCAACATCAAGCGGCGCAGAGCACGCGCTTCATCAATTAATGCTTTGGGTCCAATCATGTATCCCAGACGTAAACCGGGAGCCAGTGTTTTTGAAAGACTACCGACGTAAATCACGCGCTGGTTGCCGTCCAGACTCTTAAGAGCCGGCGTAGGAGTACCAGAGAAATTAAGTTCGCTTTCGTAGTCGTCTTCGATAACGATAACATCGTGTTCTGCTGCCCGCTCTAGCAACTCCTGACGCCTGGCAAGCGACATGGTAGCGGTCGTCGGTGACTGATGACTCGGCGTACAATAAACAAGACCGCACTCATTTATGCGGTCGTCGACGACCAACCCCTCTTTATCAACAGACAGGGGCACCATCTGGCAATTTCGCAACTCCAGAATATTGCGCGCATCCGGATAACCCGGATCTTCAAATCCTACCTTGTCACCGGCATTAACCAGTAATCTTGCAAGCAGATAAAGCGCATTCTGTGCTCCCATGGTGACCAGTATCTGATCCGTACTAACCCACAGGCCACGCGGTGGCAGTATCCGGTTTTGAATCTGCTCCAGCAATAACGAATCGTCGTTATCCACTGAGTCCGGCATCCAGTCAGTGATTGCCTGAACAGCCAGAGAATGCCGGCAACACTCACGCCAGTCATTAATTGGAAACATGGCAGGATCTGTCTGCCCCGCGGTAAAGGGATATTCGAAACCGCGCCAATCGCGAAGTGAATCGGTGAGATTGCGCTGCTGCGACGGTCGGGTCTTGAAGCGCCCCTCCCAATCAGGGTAGGCAGCATCACTTTCAACCGGTTTTGGCGCACGCGAAATTCTGCTATTGACCAACTCTGTGTTAACAAAATAGCCACGCCGCTCCTCTGCCAGCAGGTAGCCCTCATCCATTAAATGCTGGTACGCGTGCACGACCGTGTTGCGTGCTACCCCAAGCTGTCGTGCCAACTCTCTCGACGATGGCAAAGGACGGTGATGAGGAATATGGCCGTCGAGAATTGCGGTCACAAGTGCCCGCCTCAACTGACTTTGAAGACTCGCACCGTGCTCATTCGACAGGCGTATTAGTTGCCGCCACATAGGCTGACTGGATTTACGCAGGCTGTCTGGCTCAGACGTCAAGTTAGTATTCTCTTTTGTATTACAACGATAGATCCACAATGAGGTAGTGTACTGCAGTCGCGCTCCGGGATTCAGGATTATGAAGCAAAAACCTATGTCGCAAATTACCGCTCATCGCGGCGCGAGCGGTGACGCTCCGGAAAACACCCTGGCGGCAATTCAACTGGCAGCAGACGTCGGTGCCGAGTGGATCGAGATTGACGTGAATGTCTCAAGGGATGGCATTCCTGTGTTGCATCACGATGACGATTTAAGTCGTTGCACCAATGGCAGCGGCCTGGTGATTGAAAGCCCTCTCGATGCGCTGAAACAACTGGATTCCGGCAGCTGGTTTGACACCCGCTTTCGAAACGAAAAAATTGCTACACTCGACGAGTGTCTGGATCTTTGCGAATCACTTGACCTGTCAGTTAATCTGGAGATTAAACCGTGCAGTGGTTGGGAAATTCCTACGACTGACTCTATCGCGGACATCCTGCACCAGCGCTCTACACTGCCGAATATAGTTATTTCCAGCTTCAGTTATATTGCACTGCAGAGGGCCTCGGAAAAAATCGAATTTGTGCCGAGAGCGTCTCTTTATCTGGTACCACCACCAAACTGGAAACAGCTTGCGACGCAGATAAACGCAATCAATATTCACCTGCATGCCAATACCCTTCTAGACAAGACTGCTGTAGATCAGTTCCACAATGCAGGGCTAGGCGTGTACTGCTATACCGTCAACACGCCTGCCGAGGCGCAACACCTTTTTACTCTCGGTGTAGACGGAGTCATCTCAAATTATCCGGCAACGCTACTGCAAACCATCGGCTAACAGTCACCAGCGACCACTATAGAAACAGGGGTAGCGGTAATCTGTGATACCTGGCAGGTAACGTCCCGGTATCCGGTAACTATTAAGTGGCTACACACACTCGGTAACAAGATCGCGTGCCCGGGTTTACACACGCTTGTTTCCGGATTAACTACCAGATGATGCATCGACCCAGTTAAGCACGTCGCCCCACTGCCGTTCCCAGCAACACCCGTGATCATTATCGTCAATGAGCCAGTATTCCGCGGCCGCCTGACGATCGAGCCAGTTAGTGACCAGCCCGGGAGGTATCAATCTGTCCTGCCCGCCGAGCAGATGCAGCTGCCTGATTCGGGAAGGCAGCTCAGCACGGCTGGCAGGATTCAGCGAACCGTTAAGCGGTGTATAGCGATGATGTTTCACCCAGGCATCTACGTCCAGATTGCCCGCAACAGTGACAACGGCCTCTACATTACTCAAGTGTTCAGCAATCAAAAGTGCCAGTGCCCCGCCACCGCTGTGACCGAACAAAACAATTGAATTAAATCCACGGGCGCGTTGCTGGATAACACGCACCATACTCAGCACCACTTGCTTCGAATAACGGGAATAAGTCCACACATCGGAATCGCAGGCATCACTCTCGGCACGACCAAAGTAACAGGGCCGCCCTACGTACAAAGCACTTGATTGATCCCGACCCATCAGCCGCAGCATTAACGGGTTTCGAGGCGTTGGGTCCTTTGATATAAAAACTCCGTATCGCCATGACACGCCATCACCTTCGACATAAACATGCAGGCGCGAAGTGGACGGTTGCTGCACAGATTCGTAAACCACATGCTTGTAGAACTGGCTGTCCACCGTGCTTCGCTGAAAGCCAAAGCCATCAGCTATAGCGTTGACATTCTCCAGCGGAGAGGTCACGCAAGCAGCAGGCAACCACAGACAGAACCCGCAAACAATCAGCAACCGGAACCGTTTCCAGCGCCGAAACATATCAGGGCCATACTCTTTATCGCAGCGCCTCAAGGCGCGAAACCGGGAAAACTGGGGCAACACGGATATCCGCAGACAATTAACCCGTACATTATAGTACAGGGACACTTGCGAGCGTTTTACGACTCCGTCTAACCTTGCAGGTTTTAGCGATTAATCTATCCGACAATAACCTGGCTTGCGACGCTTGCAAGTCGGCTTTTACACCCTATGCTTTACCTTCACCGTTCACAATTTATCTGTATTCATCGGACCGGCCACAAGGCCGTACGCGCGACTATTTGGAAAAAACACCATGAACAGATCCGGATTTATCGCCATTGGAGCGGTGGCTGCCCTGGTGATTTGGATGCTCAGTGGACAGCTTGGCTCGGAAGAGTCATCCAGCGATGTCGTCACTGTTGATAGCAGCGAACGCAACGTCACTGCCATGAAGGTACAAACACGTCGCCAATCTGCCCGGGCGATCACCCGGGAGATCGTTGTACAGGGACAGGCCGAGCCGTTCAAAGTCATCCATTTGCGCACGGAAAGTGGCGGCACGATAGAGTCAATCAACATTGAAAAGGGCCAGCGTGTCAAGGCCGGAGAGATTATCGCAAGGCTGTCTACCGACAATCGCGAAGCAAACCTGGCGGTGGCCAAAGCCAACCTGATTCAGGCGAGTAACGAATACGAAGGCGCCCGAAAACTTCAAAAACAAGGTCTTTCCTCTAGAGTCAATCTGGAGTCTCTGGCGGCCAAGCGCGAATCAATGCGAGCCCAGGTACAAGCTGCAGAACTAGAGCTCGACAATATCAACATTGAGTCACCACAGGATGCACTGGTCGATAATATTGATATTGAAACAGGAGATTTTGTTGACCGAGGAGACCCGGTAGCCACCCTGGTCGATAACAGCAGGCTGCTGGTTACCGGCAACATACCGCAACAAAACATTGTTGATATCAAGCAGGGTATACCCGCCATTGCTGAACTAATTACCGGCGAAACATTGCAGGGTGAAGTTCGCTACGTTTCCACAATGGCAGAGCCTTCCTCACGCAGCTTTCGCATTGAAGTGTTAATCAACAATCCACCGAAACGGGCCATGACCGGAGTCAGCGCAGCAATTCGAATTCCTGTCGAGACCCTGGACGCACACTTGATATCTCCCGCCATACTGGCACTCAGCGAGAGCGGTGAACTCGGTATCAAGGCAGTCAATGAAGACGACGAAGTCGTCTTCCATGCCATTAATGTGGTTAAAACAGAAAGTGCCGGTGCATGGGTTACCGGTATTCCGGACAACGTGAACATTATTACGCTCGGCCAGGGATTTGTTATACCGGGGGAAAAAGTCCAGACCGTACCAGACCCGGAGCAGGCACCCCAACCGGATACCAAAGAGGCAGTAGCTCAAGGATCATGAACTCCCTCATTGAAGCAGCATTCAGTCGCAACCGCGCTGTTATTCTTCTATTACTGTTCTTTCTGATCAGCGGAATACTGGCCTATCGAGCTATTCCCAAAGAAGCAGAACCAGATGTAGCCATCCCTATTATATATGTCTCTATGTCACATGAGGGTATTTCGCCGGAAGACAGCGAAAGGCTTTTAATCCGGCCTATGGAAACAGAGCTTCAAAGCATTGCCGGCGTGCGCGATATCACCAGTACAGCATCGGAAGGACACGGTTCGGTGCTGCTTGAGTTTGACGCCGGTTTCGACCCTGGAACCGCACTGGCTGATGTGCGCGAAAAAGTCGATGTGGCCAAAACGAAGTTACCGGGCGATACAGATGATCCGGTAGTCAACGAAATAAACGTCGCCCTTTTTCCGGTACTCACTGTATCCCTGGCCGGCCCGATTCCCGAACTCAGCTTGCTGCGCATCGCCCGTAATTTAAAGGAAAAAATTGAAGCGCAGTCTGGTGTACTGGAAGTGAAAATAGGCGGTGAACGCGAAGAGGTACTGGAAATTATTGTCGACCCGGTGGTCATGGAAACCTACCAGGTTCACTACGACGAATTGTTTGGATTGATCAGCAGCAACAACCTTCTCGTGGCGGCAGGTGCTATCGATAATGGCGCCGGCCGAATGGTGCTTAAAGTACCCGGTGTAGTTGAAGATATTGAAGACATTCTCGCCATGCCGGTTAAAGTGAGCGATAACGCGGTCATTACTTTTGGCGACGTCGCAACGGTTAGCCGCACATTCAAAGACCCGCAAGGATTCGCGCGAGTGGATGGTCAACCCGCACTGGCGCTCGAAGTATCAAAACGCATCGGTGCCAACATTATAGAAACCAATCAATCGATTCGCGACCTTGTCGCCGAAGAAAAAAAACAGTGGCCCGCTTCCATTCAGGTCGCCTTCCACCAGGACAAGTCAAAGCAGATTCGTACCATGTTGAACGATCTGCAAAACAATATTTTATCCGGTGTGGTTCTGGTCATGATTGTAATCATTGCAGCCCTCGGAGTGCGCTCCGCACTGTTGGTCGGGCTGGCAATACCCGGGTCTTTCCTGGCTGGCATTCTGGTGCTGCACAGCATTGGATTCACGATGAATGTGGTGGTGTTGTTTAGCCTGATTCTGGTTGTCGGTATGCTCGTCGATGGCGCCATCGTGGTAATCGAACTGGCCGATCGCAACCTGACCGGCGGCATGACCAGGCGCGAAGCCTTTAAGGCAGCGGCGCAACGGATGAGCTGGCCAATAACAGCATCCACCGCAACCACCCTCGCTGTTTTTTTTCCGGTAATTTTCTGGCCTGGCATGGTCGGTCAGTTTATGAAATTTTTGCCAATGACCGTCATTATCTGCCTGATCGCTTCCTTGCTAATGGCACTGGTGTTTATACCTGTACTCGGGGGTAGCATAGGTGGCCGCCACGCTCCGACAATAACAACCCGAAACCAGCGTTCTGATGTCAGTGTAATCACACGCGGCTACGGGCGGATTCTGGCCGCATTGCTTCAACGTCCGTTTCTGACCCTGCTCGCTGCTGTTTTTGTACTTGTCGGATCCTATGCGCTCTACTTCCAGCTTGGCAAAGGCGTCGTTTTTTTTCCTAAAACAGAACCGGAAATAGCCCAGGCACAAATTCATGCGCGCGGTGATTTATCCATGCTGGAGAAGGATCGCATTGTGCGCTCGGTAGAAGAGCGTCTGTTACCGATGCCCGAGATCAAATCCGTGTATGCAAAGTCAATGTCCGCAGCGGTGGGGGAGCCTGGGCTCTCGGCTGACGTTATCGGCGTGATACAGCTTGAATTCATCGACTGGAACACACGTCGCAAGGCCCGCGTAATTCTCGATGAAATGGCAGACCTGACATCCGATATTCCCGGCACTATCATAGAGTTTCGTGAACAGGAAGGTGGGCCAGCTACGGGTAAACCGATCAATATCGAAATAAGCTCAAGCAAACCGGAAAAACTTCGCGAGGCAACCGGATACATCCATAGCGTACTACAACAGGTTGGCGGATTCGTCGACACCGAAGATAATCTGCCATTGCCCGGTATCGAGTGGCGTCTGAACGTCGATCGGGAGCAGGCAGCGCACTACGGGGCCGATGTCGCTCTGCTGGGTAATGCCGTGCAAATGGTCACCAACGGTATCAGGGTAGCCGGCTATCGACCCGATGACTCTGACCAGGAGCTGGACATCCGCGTACGCTTTCCATTGAACGAACGGAAACTGGAACAACTGGATCAGCTACGCGTACCCACTGCAAACGGCATGATTCCGATCACCAACTTTGTCTCGCTGGAACCTGCTCCCAAAACGGGCATCGTCAACCGCGTGAACACTCAGCGAGTTATCACGGTTCAGTCCAATGTCGCTGAGGGCAAGCTGCCAACAGATCAGCTCAACGCAATAAGGGAAGCACTGGCGGAGGGACCGGTAGACCCGGATATCACCATCAAATTCACCGGTGAAAATGAAGATCAGCTGGAGACCATGTTGTTTCTGATCAAAGCCTTTGCCGCCGCTATCTTCCTGATGTCACTGTGCCTGGTGATTCAGTTCAACAGCATTTTTCAAACGGTAGTTGTGCTAAGCGCCATCGTATTTTCAACCTCAGGCGTACTGCTTGGTCTGATCATTACCCGGCAGCCGTTTGGAATAGTCATGGTAGGTTTGGGAATCATTGCTCTGGCGGGCATCGTCGTTAACAATAATATTGTCTTGATCGACACCTACAACCGCTACCGTACCGCAGGGCATGAGCCCACAGACGCTGCGCTGCGAACGGGGCTGTTGCGTCTTCGACCGGTCTTTCTAACAGCAATCACCACAATACTCGGCTTGATCCCGATGGTGTTGTCGATGAATATTGATCTGTTTCATCGAATCGTAGAGTTTGGTGCGCCGTCAACCATGTGGTGGACCCAGCTTGCAAGCGCTATAGCCGGTGGCCTCGCCTTCGCCACTGTCTTAACATTGGTGCTTACTCCTTGCCTGCTGGTACTCGGGGACAGCTTGTTCAGGAAAGATCGCCAGGCTGTGCCCTCACAGCCACCGGCAACACCGGCAACGGCCTGATTTCAAAGTTTGCAGTTCGTAGCAGCTTAAGCGCAGGGTGTTGCAGTCACAGCCGCCGGATTTAAAAAACCTGTGGCAGTCAGACTTAATTCTGTACCCTGCCACAGGAAGCTGGAGGAATCTCTTACTTTTCACCGGCACAAATCATCGGCACAAACATTTTCAACCCGGTGATCAAACATACCCGTTGTGATCAAACATACCCGTTTCAACAGGCCTCTACGCGACCAGGGTAGCGCGCTTATTACTGTGTTTATACACAGTAAAAATCTCAAACAGAAAAATGGCAGTGGTGCGCAGCACCGCCCGTACCGTTTCAGTTCCGGGTTTGCCACTCGAAAAATCCGTGTTGTCAGGATTCCCCTTTTTTGCCGTGGCGAAATCCGCAGGGTTAGAATTTGTTGTCATTGAAGTTCGCCAGTCCAGAACCTTTATGCTTCGCTGCACACCATTCTAGTTTATTGCTATCTGGATACAATCCACCGCAAACGTAAATACTTGTGAATACTATTCACAGTTTTAGCCACAACGAGACCTCTGTGCAAGATCGCTATAACGAGATGGTTGTGTTCGCACGTGTAGCCACACTCGGCAGCTTTTCGGCGGCAGCCCGGGAGATGGCACTAACGCCGTCGGCCGTGAGTAAACTAATTTCCCGCCTCGAAGACAGGCTGGGAGTACGCCTGTTTCAGCGCACCACACGCAGCTTGCGACTGACTGATGAAGGCAGCCTGTTCCTCGAAAGCTGCAGAGTTATTCTGCTTGATATTGAGCAAGCAGAACTGGAAGTGGCTGCACTGCAAAGCCGGGTTACCGGCACCCTTAATGTCACAGCCATTTCTGCATTTGCAAGAACGCAACTGTGTCAACTAATGCCCGAGTTCATGGCACTGCACCCTGAACTTCGCGTTGAATTGTCGTTAACCGAACGACAGGTAGATCTGGTCAGTGAACACATCGATCTCGCTATTCTGATTAGTGAAGAAGTCATCGATCAATCACTCATCAGCCGCAAGCTTGCAACCAACAAGCGCGTAATTTGCGCAGCACCTTCGTACATTGAAAAACATGGCGCTCCACAAACACCGGATGACTTGTTAACCCACAATTGTCTTACCCATTCTTCAATCCATCATTTCAATGACTGGCAATTTCTCGATGGCGACGAGATCAAGGTGCTGAGTATCACCGGCAACTTTCGAACGAATAGTGCTTCGGCTTTGCACGAAGCGGTAAAGGCAGGCATCGGAATTGCTAGACTCGCTACATTTGTTACTCAACCATCACTTGATTCGGGTGAGTTAGTGCCACTTTTAACTGAACATACACACCACACTTCGAATATACTCGCAGTGTATCCACACCGACGGCACTTAAGTACGCGGGTCCGCGCTTTTATTGATTTTTTGATCAATAAATTCACCCCGGTACCACCCTGGGACACATCAAGAAATTGAAGGTGACGCATTGACTATCTCTTTGCAAACAATTACATACCTCTGCCCGGTTGGCGAACAACTTGCCACTCCCCGGGCTTGTGAAACAGTCGTCGCAAGTTTTTTCTGCCACGGCCGTTAGGGCCTGTTAACCAGTCACTGGATCGCAAAGCAAAAAGAATGACTAGACATCCCTTGAACTTTCAGCGCCTACTGGTGGTGCTTGCAAACAGCGTTTTGGCTGTGCTGATACTGTCTGTATCTGCGCTAAGCCATGCAGAACCTGTATGCGGACGGGTCAACGCGTATTGGGAAACCAATATGGCCAAGCTTGCGGAAAACCTCAGTGAATGCAGCTCGTTCCGCTGGCATAAATGCAGTCAGGCTGCAGCCATCTACTACGATTTAAAAGCCGGATCACTCGCCAAGCGCGCACATGCGTGTGGACTGAACACGCCAGTAGTACCGGGCAGCGATTACACACAAGTGACGTCCTCTGACAGCAGACAGTGCGCGTTGGCTCGCGATTCACTTCGCGAGGTTTTTGAAAACCGCGCGCAGGCGCGTCTTGCTTGCGCAGCGGCACGAACCGGCGGCGATAACCAGCAATGGCTCGATGCTCAATGTAAGCTTCATCGTTCAAGAATGGCCAACTACCACAACCCTTTCCGATCCATGGCCAGAAGCTGTGAAATAGATTACAAGCGAATTATTGCGCAGGGATAAACGCCCTTAACATCGTGGTTTTACCAACTACTTCTGCCCGCAGCTTCCGTTGGGCATTGAGAGAACAACTCCGCTGCACGGACAACGAAGCCAGTGAGCGGGGTTACGCGAGTAGCAAACTTCTCCTGGCTTTTGATAGTAATAGACTCAGTCGGCGCTATTTACTTTCTACTTAACCTTTGCCTGCGCGTCTCGCCACCTGCTTTTGGCGATCAAACTCACTTCGTAAACTCGCCAGCTGCTCAGGGGATAGTCGTTCTACGTTGCAGTAATCGAGTTTCCATTCCGGATTTTCGCTCCAGCGTTGTGACGATTGCAACGTAGTTCTGGCTGCAGGAGCCGACTCTAGTAAACGTAACGCCAGCTCAAAGGAATCACGTTGCGATGACAAGTCGTTCGGACGTCCAGCGGCGTTGCCCAACGGAAAATCGCTGAACAGAAACCTGGGCACCCCCACGAACTCAACGATATCACGCGCGCAACCCATTACCACGGTGGCAATGCCCGATTGCTCCAGCGCTCTGGCGGCCAAACTCACCGATTGATGACAGACCGGGCAGTTGGCAACAAGCACACAGGCATCAATTTCATCTCTTTTGGCTTTTGATACAAGCTCGGGACAATCGATATCCAGGGTGACGCGATGGCTGCGGTTAGTCGGCAAGCCAAAGAAGGACGGCGCGATTCTTCCAACCCTGCCCTCTCGATGCCGATCCAGCAATTGCTGTCGCGGAAACCAGCTGTTGATGTCTGAAGCAGACGTGTGCTGGCGATCGTAGGCAATGTGCGAAATCCGCAAATCAGCCTCGTCGGCAATGTCCATCTCGTACACACTGTAAAATTTGGCCGCACCGTTGTAGGCTGCGCCAGGCCCCTGATCACCGGCATCCGGTTTGTACGGGGCTGCTGTAGTGACCAGTGCCACGCAACTGTGTGAAAGTGGTTTGGACAATGGAGAAAAAGGCACATCGATATAGTGCGCCCACCGGTAGGGAGTGGTGTAGCCAAGTGCGTGGTAATACTCCCTTACGCGCTGCCGGTAAGCTATCGGTTCATTTGTGCCCTGTGCGAACATTTCCACACGAAGTCTCTGTTGTTAAGCAATTATTCCAGTCGTACGCTCAGGTACTTTCGGAACTCATTTTTCCGGGATAAGCCCACGCGGGCTGAAACGCAACGTTAATAATAATATTATTCCCATGGTAATCAAACGCATGTGCGCCGCCGAGTTCAACAGATGATCTCGCAGACTGCTGTCACTATCCATACCCGAGGTAATAAACTCCATCAGCCATAAGCCCAGCGGTTCCGCTTCTATCCAGAAAAACCAGATAACAAACCCGCCGAGCACTGCACCCCAGTTATTGCCCGACCCGCCAACAATTACCATCACCCAGATAAGGAAGGTAAATCTTAACGGCTGATACCCGGCCGGGGTTAGCTGGCCATCGAGTGTAGTTAACATAGCGCCAGCAATACCAACAACGATTGACCCGAGCACAAACACCTGCAGATGTCTCGCAGTGACGTTTTTACCCATCGCGCTGGCCGACACTTCATTATCGCGAATGGCGCGCATCATGCGCCCCCACGGCGATCGCAGCGCTTTCTCCGACAACCACAGCACTACCAGCAGTACGACAGTAAACAGCAAGGCGTAATTGAGCTTGACAAAAATACTGGAGAACGTCACCGGGTCAACCGCGAGCCTGTCCGCCAGGGTCAAAAACCACTCGGCTTTCTGCAAGTTAACCTCATAGGGTACAGGGCGCGGTAAACCGGTTACATTTTTTACACCGCGTGTCATCCAGTCTTCATTTTTTAATACGGCAACAATAATTTCGGAAATACCGAGTGTCGCAATAGCGAGGTAGTCAGTGCGGAGGCCTAGTGTGATCTTGCCGACGACCCAGGCAGCCGCGCCGGCAAGCACTCCCCCGACGGGCCAGGCAAGCAGAATCGGCAAGCCAAAACCACCCAGATACCCGGTCGCTGCCGGCGTGACTTTTTCAATCGCGACAGTTGCAGGATCAAGCACCGTACGCATACAAAAATAGCCAATCAGGCTAATCAACACGACCAGTGGTGTGCGTAAAAACACCATTGATATTTTTCGATAAGCAACAACAGCAGCCACTACGGTTGCGACTAATACAAGCAGCCCAAGCAACACGCCCGCTCCGCCAGCGGCTCCGGCTTCTGGCACATACGGCACGGATACCAGCATCGCCGCCAAACCACCCAAAGCTGCAAAACCCATAATGCCGACATTAAACAAACCGGCATAGCCCCACTGGATGTTTACACCCAACGCCATCACTGCCGAGATTAAACAAAGATTGACGATAGACAGCGCTACGTTCCAGCTCTGCAATTGCCCGACAATAATCACCAGAGCTGCCATCACAGCAAAATAAAAGACGTTGCGCAGTTTACCGATCATACGCCTGTGCCCCTGAATATACCGGTGGGTCGAAACAGTAGAACAAGCAACAAAATCATAAAACTCACCGCAAATTTATAATCGGTGGATAGAAGTTGCAGCAGTCCGTCGCCACGCAACCCCTCAGGCAACAGATAAGAGGCGAACTTTTTATAGGCGTAAGTGACGGTAATCTCTGAAAAAGCAATAACAAACCCCCCGGCAATGGCACCCACCGGGTTACCCAGCCCGCCCACAATCGCCGCTGCAAATATTGGCAGCAGCAGTTGAAAATAGGTGAACGGTTTAAACGATTTATCCAGTCCGTAAAGTGTTCCGGCAATAGTGGCCAGTGCCGCCGCCAGAATCCAGGTAACCATGACCACCCGCTCAGGGTTAATACCCGATAACAACGCAAGATCTTCATTATCGGAATAGGCACGCATCGATTTGCCGGTTCGCGTTCGATTGAGAAACCAGAACAAAACGATGACCACCAGAATCATGGTCACTACCGTAATACCCTGGCTAACCTTGATGGTTATACCTTCCGCCATACCCGTCATTCGCTTGAATTCACGCGCCTTGATGATGAATCGTTCACCATCCGCAAAACGCTGATCATCGGGACCGATGATAAACCGCACAATGCCGTTGGTAACAAACATCACCCCTACCGAAGCAATCAAATAGATCACCGGAACCGCGCGTTCGCGACGATAAAACCGGTAGACAAGTCGATCAGCCAGCAATACATAAACCGAACAGGCCAATATGCCGAACGGCAACGCCAACAGCGCCGTAGGCAAAGGCCCAAGGCCAACTCCGAGTGATTGCAACCACCAGGTAACAAGAATGGTCACCATGGTGCCAAATGCCATGGTGTCACCATGCGCAAAATTCGAGAAACGCAAGATGGCAAAAACAATGGTGACACCGAGAGCACCCAGTGCCAGTTGACTGCCGTAGGCAATCGCAGGAATCAATACGAAGTTAGAAAGCAGAGCAAATGCGTTTAAGAAATCTTCCATCGCATCAGCCTCCTAAAAAGCTCTGTCGCACTTCCGGGTCATTAAGCAACGCCTCTCCGGTATCGGTGTAACGGTTGCTGCCTTGTACCAGTACATAGCCCTTGTCGGCGATGTTGAGCGCCTGCCTGGCGTTCTGCTCCACCATAAGTATGGAGATTCCACTGCGTGCTACCTCGATAATTCGATCGAACAACTCATCCATCACTATAGGTGAGACACCAGCGGTCGGTTCATCGAGCATCAACAGTTTAGGCTGCGTCATCAAGGCCCGGCCTACCGCTACTTGCTGGCGCTGACCACCCGACAGCTCACCGGCATTCTGCTGACGCTTGGTCTTCAGGATTGGAAACAGTTCAAACACCTGTTCCATCGTTTGACTGATGTCATCCCGACGCAGGAAAGCACCCATTTCCAGGTTCTCTTCAACCGACATTGAGGGAAAAACATTGCTGGTTTGCGGCACAAACGCCATGCCCTTACTCACCCGGTCCTGGGGCGTCAGACCGGTAATATCTTCACCATCAAGCACAATTTGGCCTTTGCGAAGCTTGAGCATGCCAAAGATGGCTTTCATTGCTGTGGATTTCCCCGCGCCATTGGGGCCGACAATCACCGCGATCTCGCCTTTATCGGAGGCAATGGTGCAATCGTGCAGGATATCGGCAGCACCGTAACCTCCAGTCATACCCTCACCAATCAGGTAACTCATGACGCCACCTTGTTTTTCAGCCCGCGGCCAAGGTATGCCTCAATGACTTGCTCGTTGGCTTTTATCTCATCGATAGATCCCTCGGCAAGTACCGCACCCTCGGCCATCACAATCACCGGGTCACAGAGTTTTCCGATAAAATCCATATCGTGTTCGATAACGCAAAAGGTATAGCCACGCTCCTGATTCAAACGCACAATAGCGTCGCCAATAGAATTTAACAGCGTGCGGTTTACACCGGCTCCTACCTCATCCAGAAACACAACCTTGGCCTCAACCATCATGGTGCGGCCGAGCTCAAGCAGTTTTTTCTGCCCACCAGACAAGTTACCCGCTAGCTCACTTGCCACCTGGCTTATCTGCAAAAACTCGATAACCTCTTCTGCCTTTTCAGCAACCTCTGCCTCGCGGGCACGCACCCGGGCACCGTGAAACCAGACATCGCGCAACGATTCACCCGATTGCGCTGCCGGCA
Organism: uncultured Granulosicoccaceae bacterium; assembly: GCA_964409275.1. GTDB lineage: Bacteria > Pseudomonadota > Gammaproteobacteria > Granulosicoccales > Granulosicoccaceae. Next base: position 38,305 of record CAYPCS010000031.1, on the reverse strand, counting down.
CCATCATCAGGTTTTCGCGAACCGTTAAGGTGGCAAACTCGTGCGCAATTTGAAAAGTACGCAGCATTCCTTTGTGGAAAAGTTCGTGCGGCGGTAAGCCGGTGATATCTTCACCATCGAGATACACCTTGCCGCCACTGGGTGTATGCACACCCGCTATCACATTAAACAGGGTAGTTTTACCCGCCCCGTTAGGGCCAATCAGACCGGTAATGGATCCCTTCGCGATCTCAAGCGATGCGTCATTGACCGCAGTAAATCCACCAAAACGCTTGGTGAGATGTTCAACTCTTATCATCGGAATCCCGGGTGATTAGCAGCATGCATCGTGCTATTCCGGATACGGAAAAAGACGCTTGATCGGGGTTTGTTAACGATCCAGGCTCAAACCGCAAGCGCGGACATTAACTTATAGTTGATCGACGCAAACCTGAGGCTCAACTGTTTGCAGCACGATTGGTACCCGCAAGAAAAAACCGCAGCGCGCAACCTGTCTTTCAAACAGGCTGCGCACCATGCAGCTTCGTTAACAGTCTATCGATACTTAACCGTCGACAGCGCACCGTCCTTGATTTCAATCTCGCGATAGTTACCGGCACTTTCACCGGCACCGATCAACTCCACATTAGAGGCACCGACGTAATCGATCTCTCCACCGCCAGCCAGTATTTCAAGCGCCTTGCCAAGCTCACCTGGCAGGATTTGCTCACCTGGAGCGTTGGCAACATCAAATACCTTGTCTTTGTAGACACCCGGATCAGTAGATTCGGCGGCTTGCATTGCTAACAATATCAAAGCCGCAGCATCGTAGCTTTCCGCCGAAAATGGTGAGGATGCATCATAGCCGTCCGCCATCTCAACCAGTTTGCCTGCACCTTCACTGTCAGTTCCCGGTGCCTGACCGAACGACCCGTTAAGGTCTTCACCGATTGCCTGTGGCAACGCATCACCGACCATTCCGTCAGGGAGCACAAAGGTATCGAATGCATCAGTATCGAGAGCACCTTGTATGATTCCCTTACCGCCCTGATCAAGGTATCCGGCAACCACCAGAACTTCACCACCGGCTGAGGCCAGTGCGCCAACCTCGGCAGAATAATCCGCTTTGCCATCTTCATGTGAAGTAGAGATAGTGACCGTGCCACCCGCCTCTTCAAACGCTGTCTGGAACGCATCCGCCAGGCCTTTACCATAGTCATTGTTGGTGTAGGTCAGCGCCACTTCTTTTATGTTGCGATCCATGATGACCTGGGTCATCACCACGCCCTGACGCGCGTCCGATGGAGCTGTGCGGAAAAACAGCCCGTCATCTTCAATTGTAGACAGCGCAGGAGATGTTGCAGATGGCGAAAACATCACCATGCCGTTGGGCACTGCAACATTGGTGAGCGCTGCTGTGGTTACACCGGAGCAATCGCCCCCGACTACGCCGGAGACCTTGTCCGCCGTGATCAAACGTTCGATGGCGGCAGTTGCGGCAGCAGAATCGACGCAGGTGGTGTCAGCGCGTACCGGGACTACTTTTTTGCCACCGAGCAACTTGCCCGACTCGCTGACCTCGGTTATTGCCTGTTCAGCACCGGGTGCCATTTGCGCCACCAGAGATTCAATCGGACCGGTAAAACCGAGGAAAACCCCGATTTTCACGTCATCGGCAAATGCCGAGCCAGATGCGGCTGCCAGGCTTGCTGCCAGCAGGGATTTAGTGAAAACGTTAGTCATGGATGTTTCCGTCTCAAGTGTAAGTGAAAGAACGTTGGGTAAGAATCAGGCTGGAACGAGCAAAAGCCGTCCGCCACCTGTATCACTGTCGAATTATCTCACAGCTTTGCAAGCAACTGTATTGCGCGTGAGCCCGGATAACCGGTAATCCGGAAGTATCCACAATTCAGAGAATTTTTAGACACCCGCCAAGGTTGACAATGGCGGCTCCCGGCACTATATTTCGCGGCTTGCCTGATTACTTGTGTCCCCTTCGTCTAGAGGCCTAGGACACCGCCCTTTCACGGCGGTAACAGGGGTTCGAATCCCCTAGGGGACGCCATTCGGTGTCACTACATTAAAGCTCCCTTTGCGGTAACGCATTGAATATTGAGCGAAACACGCGGAACCAACCTTTCGATTCAGGCAAAATAACTGCAATATCGGCAATTTCTAAAACGCAGGGATACCGCCAGGTGTTTTGTGGCTACCCGATCCCCTCCTCTGCGACACCAGCGTTGAGCTGCAGCAGTTATTCCGTTGAATGCGATTTGAGCATCGAAGTGTATTACGAACGCACCGAGCCAATTCCCTGCCACCGTTGAATTCCCCACAATGACGCCGCAACCTCAATACTTGTGGCCAGAGGGACACCGACTGTCTGTCCTTGACCATCTGCGGAGTAAATTGTTGTTTGACTGACAATTCAACAAGACAAAAATCAACTGTAACTGCATCTTACCTTGAGTAGCAAATCCTGACCGTTGGTTTTCATTTTCATCCTTAGCTTCTCTTTAGATGTGCCACGCCAATGCGCCAATGAATCAATCCAATCGCCTTGCGTGAATGCAAATTCAGGGGGATTCGACGCGCACCAGCATCTCTTTGCTCTTTGAAATTACTCAGCAACAGTTTCTAAATCCAGCGGAGGCTACTTCTGCGAAACGCTTCAGCGTCGAGCTTGTCTCAATCATTTCGGTATTAAACTGCCTGCCTGTCTTTAATATTTCTACATTGAGCACTTTCAGGTATCCGACCGATGAGAAACACCCGCACCAAATTCAACGAAAGCTGACGGCAACATACTGCGTCTTCAGGAGAGCAAATAATGCGCTGGCTGCCAAGAGTCATCGGTTTCACTTTAGTGTTCTACCTTCTACCGGCAGGCTGCATGTTTGCCAGGCATGCATTTACTGACGACAACAAATCGTGGTGGGAATTACGCCGTGACAGCAGTGAACAGGCACCGCCTGCCGAAGAGACTGATGAGGCAGTCATACAGGTCTACGCTGCCAGAGCAGCTCGATGGCGCGGTGCCGTTGGCGTGCATACCTGGATAGCGACAAAACGCCGTTCCGAAAAACGCTATACCAGAATGGAGGTCATAGGCTACTCCGTTTCCCGCGGCCGAGATGCTGTCAGAATACGCGAAGGCTCGCCCGATAGTTACTGGTTTGGAAATCGACCTTTTCTGCTACGGGATATACGGGGCACAGAAAAGGTAGAAACACTCATAGATCGACTGTATATGGCTGCCGATTCTTATGCCTACAACAGTATTTATCATGTGTGGCCAGGACCAAACAGCAACACGTTTACGGCCTATCTTGCCCGCGCTGTGCCGGAGATGCGGCTCGATCTGCCATCGAATGCGATTGGTAAAGACTATGTTCCGTGGAAAAACCTGCTATCTAAAAGCCCCTCTGGAACCGGGGTGCAAATTTCATTCAATGGCTACGCCGGGCTGATACTCGGGCTTGAGGAAGGTCTCGAAATCAATGTGCTCGGATTAACAGCAGGCGTTGATCTGTATCCCCCCGCTTTAAAACTCCCTGCTGCAGGTCGCATCGGTTTTGCCGATTATCGACGCTATAACGAATCTGATCTCGAAGCGCGCTAATTCACACGTGAAATTGTCCGCATTCCGGTTCGCTCCCTCTGATTTGTCGTTCGCTTGATCGCTTTGCACTGCATGCAGGTCTACAGCATCTTTGCCTGCATTTAAAAAATGATCTTTTGGTAGAGTATTAGTCTCGCCAGCGATTGTTTTTTTAACATGTAAGAGCCAAAAAAAAGTACCATTCAACTTCGACCAAACCCCGGGGGAAAATGACCGCACAAGATCCAGCAAATTCCATTTGTAACTCTAAACACACAAATACCAAAAAAAATCGCGACACTATTCCAAATCAATACTGGAAAACGAGATCGATGATATTCATGTGGAGCACGTAGCAACAACAAATAAAAATACGATAGCAGACACTGTTAAAGACTGGTACAAAACAATATATCTGTTTACCGGAAATGAAAAATCTCCACGTTGACACAGACCATCGGTAGCCTGCCAAACAACCGCTTCCCAGACAGACAATAACAGGGGATATTTGATTTGAACACAGAACATGCTTCTTGCCACTGCGGAAACATAACTGTCGAGGCAATATTTACAAACGATTTATCTACCTATACACCAAGAGCCTGCGATTGTGATTTCTGCATAAAAAATGGCGCTGCGTATATTTCTGATCCGGAAGGTAAATTAAGCATAAAGGTGGAGAATTCGGAGGACGCATCGTGGTACAAACAAGGCGCTAATCTTGTCGAGCTACTAATTTGTAAGAACTGTGGTGTCATGGTCGCGGTAACGTTCACCGATAGCGAAATAGTCTACGGGGGGTTAAATTCCAGAACACTCGTAAATCGGGACGCACTGGCGTCACCACAGACAGCATCACCAAAATCATTGTCACCCTCTGAAAAAATCACACGCTGGAAAGAAATCTGGTTTCGAGGTGTTACCATAGATCTGAACCACTCTTAACAATGAAACACCATGACCCGGAACAATGGTATACACCATCCCGGTCTCCCGGTGAACCCGCACGCAACGGACCAGCAGAACATGTTGCCTGCAACGAACCAGATAAAATACGAGTTGAGTTTGTACGGCCCGGACACCAGAAGAAAACCTGATTGTTACTCAATCGCAGCATCTGAAGGATCACCACGCAGGCACCGGGTCAGGATTGCCACAAACAACAACGCAAACGGTACACGCCCAATCAACACGATCCAGACATTCGCTCCAATCGCCATTACCACCAGAGTGTCTTCGATTAAAGCGTGCAGCAAACAGACAAGCATCATGGCTAAATACACAGATTTCGCCGGGTAGTTATTAGAACGTACCTCCTCCAGCAACAGAGCTCCGCCGTACACCACCCCCAACAGCAGCCCGGTGGTCGCTACGGGGGCCAGCTGTTTATCAACTCCCACTACACTAAGCAGCGGACGCAACAAGCGATTAAAAACACCTATTGCGCCCGACGTTTTAAGCAGATCCATTAATACCAGTAGCGCCACCAGGATCACAGCTACTATTAGTACATAAGAAGTTGTATCGATAATCCACTGCGTCCAGCCAGGGTTTCTGTCAAACAAACCGGCTACCGGTGATTCGAGGGGTTGTGATAAAAACCCGGTACTTTTGCAAATCAGGTTCACCACTGCCCCGTAACAAACGGCCGCCACAATTCGGGCAAGCCCGGTGGACCATGCACCGGCTCCAACTTTGTGCACGATCGATTGCTCAACCGGAAGCGCATGGGCAAACAGCATCAGTGAACACAAAATACTGTGTTGCGCTACGGACAGCTCAAGCCCCGGCAAAATTGAAAGATAAGCACCAATACCGCCATAGATACCCGTAAGCAGCGTAACCGCCCAGACAATGCCGGTAACTGCTGGCAAGCCAACAAACTCCATCAACGGCGCGAGCAGCGTTGCAAGCCCCTGTGATAGTCCGAACTGCTCGCCAATGCGAACCAGCAACATCGCCAGTATCACCAGGGGCAACAGTTCTTTGAGGATCGCGATGGTTCGGCTAACCAGCGTTTGCAGATATCGATATATGGTTTGGCGCATACACGTTTACAGGTTCAGACCTGGTTAGTCACAGCTCAATTCAAACAGATATTGCGCTCCCGACGGAGTACCATTTTAAAATTCCGAAAAATACCTTTGGCGTCAATTCGATCGCACAGGGAGCGGCTTATGTGTATAGTTTACACACCTGTACGCACAAGAACGCACACTCTTTTTTACCTCGCATGAAACGCCCCGTAACTATAGATGATATGAAGCAGCGATTGGCAAACTTCCGTTCGGCGGAAGCCATTGCAGCCTGTAACAGCTTTGAGCCCCGCAACAGCGACGTATTTATTTCTACCTATTCAAAGAGCGGAACCACCTGGCTACAGCATGTAGTTCATCAGTTGCGCAGCGATGCGAATATTGATTTCAGCGACATATCCGCTGTGGTGCCCTGGCTTGAAAGTGCCGTAGATGTACAAATTGATCCGAACGCCGATCAACCTGGTGCGTTCCGCGCTTTTAAATGCCACCTTCTTTACCGCGATATACCCAAAGGGGGTCGTTACATCACCGTCTTCCGTGATCCGGAAACCGTACTGCCATCGTTCTACAGGTTCTTTGAAGGCTGGTGGTTCGAAACCGGTAGCATTAGCATAGAAGACTTTGCTCGACAGATGTATATGCACGGGTCAGCCGCAGGCAGGCATTGGGATCACCTGACAGAGTGGTGGCAACAGGGACAGCAACCGAATACGCTGGTGCTCTGTTACGAAGATATGCTGCAAGCTCCTGAATCAGTACCTGCGGTTGTCGCGGAGTTTCTCGGACTGCAAATAGAGGCAACACTAATGGAAAAAGTGGTGTATCACACATCACGAGATTACATGCTGAACAACCAGTCGAAGTTTGAAGAGCACCTGCTTCGCCAACACCGCGACGCCATTTGGGGTTTACCAGCAGGGGGAGATACCACCAAAGTCAAATCACCAGAATCGGCAACTGCCATTAGTACTGAACTCGCTTCAGAACTGGGGGCCGTATGGAAACAAACCGTTGAAACCTCGCTGGGCTTTACCAGCTATCAGGAGTTTCGACAATCATTGCCCAATCCACTGGGTGTTGATCGCAAAGCCGCTTAATTTTCTCTACATTGACAGACCTCCATATTGATAGGCGATGCGGTTTTGCGACGTTATACTCTGCGTCTGCCCGCAATAAAAACCTGCCGCTCTTCCCATGACCATTTTGATTTTCGACTCCGGTATTGGCGGTCTTAGCATTCTTAGAGAAGCACGTGCTGTTATTCCAGACCATCAATTTGTCTACGCTGCTGACGAGGAGGGTTTTCCCTACGGTGATCGGGAAGAAAGCACGTTGGCAGAGCGCATCGAATCAATTTTTGAAAAGCTGATAGCCACCTACCAACCGGAACTTGCGATTGTCGCCTGCAACACTGCTTCAACAATCATTCTTCCACGGTTGCGCAGTCGCTTTGATATTGACATCGTTGGCACTGTGCCAGCCATAAAGCCTGCAGCAGAACGCACCCGCACCGGCATGATTTCTGTTCTCGGAACACCCGGCACTATTCACCGACCGTATTTGCACGCCCTGATCCGGCAACACGCCGCACACTGCTCTGTGGAACTGGTTGGATCTGCACGGCTTGCACAAATGGCTGAAGATTACCTGCAACAGCAGACTGTTGATTACACGGCGCTATCGCAAGAGATTGCACCCTGCTTTAAGCAGTCGTCACGTAGCAGTACCGACATTGTCATTCTCGGATGCACACACTATCCGTTTCTTGCCAATCAAATGCGCAAGATCGCCCCGTGGCCAGTTGACTGGCTCGATCCCGCAGAGGCCATTGCGCAGCGAGCACTGTCACTCGTCGGTAAAAAACCCTCTAACCCTCAAAACCCTGACTGTGCTGTTACCACAAATGCAGAATTGTCCGCCGCCAGAAAAACGCTGCTCCATAACTTTGGACTGCGCACTGTCAACCGGTTGCAGCTCGAATCAGCAACGACAAGTTTCGCATAGCGCTGCCCCGATACCGCCACGAGCAATGGCACCGCGACGAGCAATGGTGCCGCCAAAAGCAATATCGTGACTTGTAAATGTCAGCTTAAGCGCCGGCGATAATTTCAGTCGCTGCCTGCAGTGCCCCGGAACCGTGATCGATGGACAGCGCCTTCAACCCCGCGTCTATGCTGCCGAGCACCCCCATCACCATCTGCGCGTTGATGTGCCCCATATGGCCAATGCGAAAAAAACCATGCCATTCCGGATCATCGGGCTGCGCCATACCGAGCCCTATACCCAGCGTAACTCCGGCGTTTGCGGTTACCCAGGTTCGCAATGCAGTGCCATGTGGCGCACCAATGCGCACAGCACTTACAGCGTTACTTCTGTTTTGCGGATCTGAAATATTCAACTCTATCGGCCCGCCGTTACCCCAGGCTTCAACCGCTGCACAAGTAGCTCTGGCCAATACCCGGTGCCGACTCCAGACTGCTTCAACGCCCTCTGCCATGATCATGTCCAGTGCTGCACGCTGAGCATACAAGTGATGCGTCGGTGGAGTACCGCAAAAATATTCATAAAACTCGGCGGGGCGAGATCGCTTGTTCCAGTCCCAGTAGGAACTGACGATCTTCATTTGCGCACGAACGTCAGCGGCCTTGTCATTAAAAAAAACAAAGCCCATACCAGGTGGTGTCATCAGCCCCTTCTGGCAGCCTGCCACCATGACATCAACACCCCAGACGTCCGTCTCAAACGGATCACACCCGAGGGACGCAATGCAATCGACCATTAACAACGCAGGATGACCAGCGTCATCAATGGCTTTGCGAAGCGCTGGTATATCGTTAAGCACGGAGGTTGCCGTATCGACGTGCACCGCCATCACGGCTTTGTATTTATGTTGCGTATCCTTTCGTAACGCCTGTGTTATGCGGCTGGCGTCAATCGGTGACCGGAGCCCAAAGTCGATCACGTCGACTTCAGCACCCATCGCTCTGGCCATTCCAGCCCAGCCATGACCAAATCTACCGGTCGCCGCAACCAGCAATCGATCCCCGGGTGCAACCGTGTTGGCAAGCGCCGCCTCCCACGCACCATGCCCGTTGGCGATATACATTGCCGCGTCATGTGATGTTCTTGCCACTGATTTAAGATCGCGCAGGATTCCCGCCATCAGCTCACCTTGTTCGGTCGCATAGATGTTGGGTCCGGGGCGGTGCATCGCACACAACACCTGATCCGGAATTACCGAGGGACCCGGTATCGCCAGATAATGCCGACCGTTTGACAATGTCATGGATTAAATAGCTCCCCTGAAACGATGACAGATGCGATGTATATCAGTGCACCAGTGAATACAATTTTGCCGGGTTCAGTCTAACAGTCGACTGTTTATTGTTCTCGTGCCGGAGGCAAAATCACGACCATCGGGCAATCAATGGCGAAGGGAATCAAGCCTTAAGGCTTGCTATAGCGAGCTGTCAGAATCACAACCGCACGCTGCCGGGCTGGCCCGGGTCTGAACAGATGCCGGGCGTATGCTTATGAGCAGCTCCAGGCAACCGCTCTGGAAATGGCACCATCAATAGCATCGACGATTTCGTCAAGATCTGCTTCGGTACAAATAAGCGCCGGACTCAGACAGAGAGTGTTATTGTGTTTTTCAAAACTGCGGTTGGTACGACCAATAATTACACCCTGCTCCATACAATCTGCAGCTATCCGGGCAGGGATCGATTCATCCACAGGTTCTTTGCTCGCGCGATCAGTTACCAGCTCCATACCGACAAACAGACCCTTGCCGCGCACATCTCCGATAATCTGGTGTTTCTGCTGCAGGGACTGTAGTTTTTCCATCAGGTATTCGCCCATGGCAGCAGCATTTTCGACCAGCCTTTCTTCTTCGATAATACGCAGGTTTTCAAGTGCCGCAGCAGGTCCGGAAGCGCATCCGCCAAAAGTGCTTATATCGCGAAAATATCCCATCGGGTCAGATGCATCTGCCTTAAACCGATCAAAAATTTCTTCGGTGGTAACCGTACAGGAAATGGCGGCGTAACCACTGGCAACCCCTTTTGCCATGGTGACAAAGTCAGGCTTTACTCCATAGTGCTGATAACCAAACCATTTACCGGTTCTTCCTACACCGCATACAACCTCGTCAATATGCAACAGGACATTATATTTTTTGCAAATCTCCTGAATGGTTTCCCAGTACCCTTCCGGAGGTGTAATTACACCTCCACCTGCAGTGATCGGTTCCAGCACAACAGCACCGACTGTTTCTGCGCCCTCGCGCAATATAACGGTCTCCAGCTCGCGGGCCGCGCGCTCACCGTAGTTGTCAATATCACCGTACTGACTGCGATACTCCAGACAATGCGGCATCTCGACAAACCCCGGAGCAAACGGACCATACTGTGCCTTGCGTTGAAACTGACCGGTCGAACTTAGCGCACCGATGGTCGTCCCGTGGTAGTCACGATCCCGATAGATAATTTTATGTTTGACGCCGTCGTTCTCAATGGCCGCCAGTTGTCGTACCATTTTATAGACTTTTTCGTTTGCCTCTGATCCGGAGTTCGAAAAATAAACGCGGCTCATACCCGGCATTTTTTCAATGAGTTTTTTTGCAAACATAGCGCCGGGTATATTGCCGGCAGAGTTGGCGAAGTAACACATCTTCACTAACTGATCGCGTACCGCGTTTGCTATACGCTCTTGCCCGTAACCAACATTGACCGTCCAAACCCCTCCGGATACAGCATCGAGAAATTCTTTTCCATTGGCATCGGTGATACGCATGCCTTGCCCGCTGACCATCACCGGGGGCTTTGCTGTTTCAAATCCTTTATGCTGGGTCAGGTGATGCCATACATGCGCCTGATCGCTCTCCAGCACTTCGTCGATGTCAATCTGTTCCAGGTCCAAACTCATCTTGCTACCCTCATGTACATGCTGCGTCTTTGTCTATTCTTCCATGATTGACGAAATCAGCCAATCGGGAAAAGCGACAATGCCACCCCAACTATAGGTCCAGATGAACGATTTTGCGACGTACGTCATGTGCACGCAATTGCCTTCAACTGCAGGTCTGACTCTGCACTGTTAGCGGTGCCGAATATCCCGTTAAATCCGGATACCAGCGGTTTGCCGGCAGGTTCCTGCCAGATCCCAAAGCACACTGTTTGCCAGCGCGTGTGTTCAGCAGAGACTCAGCCACGCGTTTTTGTGACCGAGGTAGTCGGCGATGTCGCATAATGGCAATACCTTGTCGGCAGCGCCCAGAGAAACGGCGCTACCAGGCATGCCCCATATAACGCTGGACTCCTGATCCTGCGCAATTGTTCTCGCACCGCTGTTATGCATTTGCAACAGGCCCTGAGCGCCATCACTTCCCATGCCGGTTAGAATAATACCGATGGAATTATGCGGTGCGTATCTGGCCAGCGAGCTGAACAATACATCTACCGACGGCCTGTGGCCACAAACCGGATCGTGGTCAGATAATCGACAACGGTAGTGAGCACCTTCCTTTATAACCCGCAAGTGCCTTCCTCCAGGTGCAACATACGCATGCCCTTGCAGAATGTAATCACCATCGACAGCCTCTGAAACATGCAGAGCGGAATGCTGATCAAGTTTTTTCGCAAACGCACCGCTAAAGCTTGCCGGTATGTGCTGTACAATAACGACACCGGCGCTGCCGGGTGCCATGGACCGAATCACTTCATCCAGTGCCTGCGTGCCTCCTGTCGATGCACCAAGTGCTATAAGGCGCGCTGCCTTAACCTGACCCGTATCAACCGGACTGCACGAATGAAGACAGGTGACGGGCGTTGATGCTGCCGCTAACAGCTTGTTACAAACCTCGGTGCTATAGTCCTGCATTCTCTCCGACCGACTATTCGAGGGTTTGCAAACAACATCTACAGCGCCCAGTTCAAGCGCACGTTTTGTAGCGACTGTGTCGCGCCCCGTCAATGACGAGATCATGACGACCGGCATGGGTCGCAGTCTCATCAAATTCTTGAGAAATTGATGGCCATCCATTCGTGGCAACTCAACGTCCAGTGTTAACACGTCCGGGCTGTGTTGTTTTATCTGTTTGCGTGCGATGAAGGTATCAGCCGCGATACCCACCACACACAAGCGGGGATGTTGATTAATAATATTGGTCAATCGACGCCGGACGACAGCGGAATCATCAACGACCAGGACCTTCTTTACCACTGCGGTGTTCATGGCCCTCCGATCAACCTGCTGCTTTAGTGTCATCGCTGTTGCCAAAATCGCGTAGCGAACTGTCATTCGCTGCAACCAGTGAAACTGCATCGTGCAACGAGGGCAGACGTTTTACCAATACGTTGCCACTTGCAGGACTGAAACGAATCTTCCTTGAGAAGCCCAATCCGCAATCACTACTTACTATATTAATTTCGTTATCGCGCAAAAACTCTTTCGCGAACCGGGTATTGCGTTGACCAACATCCTGTTCGCTTGCGAACATAGTGCCACCGCCAAAGATCTTTGCCTCCAGCCTGAGTCTGTCAGCACCACATAGCAATACAGTTTCAAGCAGTTCCTCCATAGCGTATTGGCCATATCGGTTCTTTTCAGTTTCTCCCACCGGATTCACCTCGGATGCGGGTAGAAGAAAGTGATTCATGCCACCGACCCTCAGCAACGGATCTTGCAAACAAACCGAGACACAGGAGCCAAGAATGGTCGACAATATTTCATCATTATGGGAGACGTAGCAATCACCAGGCAGGATTTGAACAACAACTACCCCCAATACCGCATCCCGGTATTTTCGAGGGGCACTATTCTTCCTTTTAACCTGCTGTTCACTATTGCTGGTTTCCTGAATCCAGTCATGGATGTTCCGCACGGGTGTCGTCTCCTGTTCAGTCGGACGCGACAAGCCCCGACAATTCCGAGGACTTCTCAAACTCTGCGGACATGCCCTTTAGTTCCAGCGGAATATTCGAATCCTTCAACGACGAAGAGTATGACCACAATAACTGCAGCGACGCTGCATCCATCCGGCAAACATCGCTCGCATCCACGGTCACCTCGCTGGCATCCAGTGTAGTGACTAACCCCTCTTTCACTTTATCAAGGCGCTGAAAGCGTATATCGCTCGGAAGATGAACCGAACACTTACCGCTGTCATCGATATCAATCTGTATCTCTGTAAACTGATCTTCCACAGCATCGAACATGATCAAAAACGAATCGTCGTCGCCGGTATCCTGGGCCTCAGGCGTTGCTTCGCTCGCCGTTGCTCCCGCTCCGCTGCCATCTAGCATAATCACAAACGAGTCATCTTCTGCTTTTTCGACTGCCGGCACTGAGCCGCCAGACTGAATTTCTTCTTTTACTTCTTCTTTCGTTTCTTCTTTCACCGTTGCACTCTCACTCTGTTCAGCCGCATCAGGAACCCCTACAGTTTCGCCTTTTTCAGGCATCGCCACTATGCTTGCCGTATCCGCTACACATTCGGGTGCAGCATCAGCAGTTTTTATCGTCGCTGCTATTGCTATCGTTTCAGTCGCTGGAGCCTGACTTTCATTCTGTGTCGACTCGACGATCAAATTTCCATCATCTGCTTTACCGGGCACTAACACCTGACTTTCAACCAAACCATCGGCATCGGCAGACTCGTCAGTGGTCGTGCGGACAACTTTGTCACCGGGCGCAGCTTTGGCTATCGATGTCTTTCTGCACTGCGGGTTTTTCCCGGCACTCTTTTTTGCCTGTGGTTTTCTTGTCGCGGTTTTTCTGGTAGCGGTTTTTCTGGTAGCGGTTTT
>CAYPCS010000031.1:0-24781 GCA_964409275.1 uncultured Granulosicoccaceae bacterium | reverse complement strand
GCGGTTTTTCTGGTAGCGGTTTTTCTGGTAGCGGTTTTGCCGGCGGCGGTTTTTTTACCGGTTGCTTTCTTCTTTGCGGTAGATTTTTTCGCGGTAACTTTTTTCGCAGCTGCTTTTTTCGCAGCCGCTTTGCTGGTCCGCGATTTTCGTGAAACCGTTTTCTTTTTCGCAGTTTTCGCTATCGCTCCAGCTTGCCGGCTATTACGCATTCCAACCGCACTGTTGTCTTCCGTCTCAGCCGGTGTCCGAGATACCGGAACAGAGGCTTTGTTGCTGGTTGTCTTGCTTTCCGTCATCACTGTTTTCGCGGTGGCCATAAATTTTCCGTTTTCCCTGGAAACACTGTTTCAACTTTATGTTGCGCCCAGATTTACAATCGTTTAGTAACAACCCTGGACAGCCTGTTCTAAAGAACACACTGTCCAGTGTTTCGCTGTAAATCCCTGGCCTGGAGCTCCTCCTAGAACTCCTCCCAATCCGGGTCGGTATCGGAGTTGGCAACTTTTGCAGGTCTCACAAAGCTTGTTGAGTTACCGGATTCTCGGGGCAAATCAGCAGATGCCGCTGTGGGCAATGCTGAAATATCGCTTCCAGAAGCATTTAGCCGATTGCCTTTATCATCAGAGAAAAAGCCAATCAAACGAATCAGACTTGCAACCTGATCTGTGGTTGAGTGGCTCGCCGCTGACGCCTCCTCGACCAGTGCGGCATTCTGCTGTGTCGCTTCGTCCAGTTGAGTAATGGCTTGATTCACCATCGTGATACCTTCAGATTGTTCCTGACTGGCTGCTGAAATTTCTGAGACAATATCCGTTACCTTCTTCACCTGATTAACAATTTCATCCAGTGTTCTTCCGGACTTGTTAACCAGTTGAGCACCATTTTCAACGCGATTGACGCTGTCTTCAATCAGGTCTTTAATCTCTTTGGCAGCCGTAGCACTTCTACCCGCCAGATTTCTAACCTCACTCGCTACCACCGCAAAACCTCGGCCCTGTTCACCGGCACGAGCTGCTTCGACCGATGCGTTTAGTGCTAATAGATTTGTCTGGAAAGCAATATCATCAATAACACCGATGATGTCCGAGATTTTACGACTGGACTCATTGATTCCTTCCATGGCTTGCACAGCCTCACCCACTACCTCACCACCTTTTTCTGCCTGGCTCTTTGCCAGCAAAGCAAGCTGTTTGGCCTGAACTGAATTTTCAGCGTTCTGTTTTACTGAAGAAGTCATCTCTTCCATGCTAGACGAGGTTTCTTCGAGGCTTGCTGCCGCTCTTTCCGTTCGCTGGCTAAGATCGACATTGCCGGCGTTGATTTCTCTTGACGCGGTATCCACCGTTCTCGCTACTGAGCGGATATTCTGGACAATATCGGTCAGCTGGTCGACCGAGCGATTGGCGTCCCTTTTTAGATCAGCAAACGAACCGCGATACTCCGCATCAATAGTCCTGGACAGATCACCTTCAGCAATGGCACTGAGAAAAACTTTTACGTCCTCAACAATATGCCGTGTGACATCCAGTAATCCATTCACGCCACCAGCCAGTGCAAGGTAAACCCCTTCTTTATTACCAATTTCGATTCTGTCGTCCAGATTTCCATCATTGGCAGAGCGAACAACGCTATCCACCTCATCCATCACCTGTCGTTCGTCGGTGACGTCAATCCATTCCATTGATGTGCCGAGTCGTGCGCCGTCTTCACCCCAGATTGCATTCACTTTAACAGTGATTACGCGCCCGCCAGCCTGTAATTCAAACCGGTGGCTTTTTTCAAGATTATTGATAATGTTGGCGAGCTCACCGGGGTTATCGCCAAGTTTTGAAATTTCCATTCCCTCAAGCGATGCAGAGCTGATTCCCGGACATATCAAACCGAGATCTGCACGGTAGGTATCTACGTAGTTTCGCAGACTCGCATTAACAAATACTACTTTGTGGTCCTCTGACGAAAGGCAAACCATCGTACTCAGTTTTTGCATACCATGACGCAAACGGACAATGCGCACCATGTTGCGCTGGTCAAGTTCAAGTCGATCCTTGAGTTGTGACTGCATGGTGGCCATCACTTTGAGTGTGCCACTGTGCGATTCCAGATCTCCGAAATCCCGATCAAGATTCCCTTGCGCTATTTCATTGACAATCTCATTGAGTTCTGATGGATCGGCACCGAGTTGTTTCTGCGTATTGCGGGTGACAAAAACAGACACCACAACCGCCGCCAGAGAACCCAGCCCGAGTATGGTAAGCACAAGCTTATTCAGTGCATTTAACGCATTGAATGCCTCTGCCTCATCCTGCTGTATGATGAGCACCCATTCCAGACCCAGGATATTCACTACCTTCGATACTCCGAGTACCTTATTGCCCAGGTAGTCCTCGTGAAGGGCACCGGAATCACCATCGCCATAGCTTTTTATTTCGTTAATGTCGGCTTTCATGGAAAGGGTAGTGTCTTCATCGAGGAATGGCGCTTTTGTGCGGAATAATCCATCTTCGCCCACCAGATAGGCTTTACCGGTATCCCCAAGGCCGATCCGGCTGGTCACAGTGTTATTGATTCGATCCAGTGGCAATTGGTAAACAAGCACACCAAGAACATTTCCCCCTTCGACAATGGGCATAGAGATAAACGAAGCCGCTTGATTATAGGAAGGCAGATATCTGGAAAAATCGATCAGCGTCGCACCGCCCGTGCTACCGCCGGCAACAGCGGCATTGAACGCACGCGCGATTCCGCTATTGGCATACGGCCCGGTTTTCAGAGAAGTAGCGTAGTCGACTTCTTTATACACGCTATAAACGATATTTCCATTCTCCGGTTCGACCAGAAAGACATCGTAGAATCCATAACCGTTGAGCAGCTCATTAAAGAAATAGTGGTATTTTCCGTGCACGTCACTGTAGCGACTGCCATCCTCTGCTCTGCTCAGATTGTTCTTACTGCCAAGCGGGTTAGGGTTGTCTGAAATATAGTTACCCTGTAACAGTACGGAAGCCCGGGACTTAGGGATCAGGGAATCTACAGAAACGCCTTCCTGCTTGTATTCACTCAGCTTCTCGCTGAACTGGTTTCGGTAATATTGCTCAACGGAGCTACGCTGATAGCCCAGGCTTTCATCCGCCGAATTATCAGCACCGGGATACGCTGCTGACGCCTGATCCAGATTATTAAACTCCGCCGTGAATTCTTTCATCGCTGCTACTACCGAGAGGTCCGCAGCCATTATTTCAATTGAAGTCTGGATGGAGTCAAAATACGTTCTGACAGACTCTTCCCGCACATCGCGCGCACTGACAAGCGATGCAATTTCAGAGTGAGTCAGTTCCTCTTTGACATTGAGATTAACAAGGTAGGATACGCCGACAAGCGGTACTATTGACGCCAACAAAAATGCAAGCAAAAGCTTGGTTCTAAGTTTCATTTTCAAGTTCTTCCTTAAACTTACTGATCGCAGGAGTAGCTACTGCATTTCCTGCTTTTAGATTTAGTTATTATTTACCTTCTTTGTTGGTCATTTCCCTACAACCAACGCCAGATGTACCATCGCATGTGGCTATGTATTTACATGCATATCTTTAACGAAACCAGACTACGTTCTGCAACATACACGCATTACACAAAGCATCTGTCTCAGCTCAAAACATCATGCCGCCGCTTCATCCAGACTTTCCAATAGCGGCACCCAGTCGGCTATCAGTAAGTCAATGTCCAGGATAATCACCATTTTCTCCTCGATAGAGATTAGGCCTTTCACCATGTCGCCGGCAGCAGTACTGGAAAACTCCGGATTTGACTGTATTGATCCATGGTCAAACTTGTATACCTCAGACACGGCATCTACTACACACCCCAACACATGCTCTTTTCCGTCAAGCTCGGCACGTACAACAATCACCACGGTTGTTGAGTGAAACTCAGCGGATTTCAGATTAAATTTCACGCGCAGATCTATAATCGGCACTATCGCTCCTCGAAGATTAATCACTCCGAGCATGTAGTCCGGTGTGTCGGGTATACGGGTCACACCGTTCCAGCCTTGTATACCCTGCACTGAAAGTATATCTACCCCGTATTCTTCATTACCCAGCATAAAGGTGAGAAACTCACCACTATTGTCCAGTTGATCAACGGCGTCCGTTTTCATGCTCTTTCATCCTGCTCTGTAAATCGCGATCCTTCGCGATTTTTTTGAAGTATCACTGCAACCCACACAGCTATGCTGCAACCATCAAGTCGGGTTCCCGATGCTGCGGAAGCGGACCCGATCGCATCAGGTTCTGAAGTAACCCCGGTATATCAAGGATGAGAGCAACCCGGCCATCACCCAGTATTGTCGCACCTGTTAAGCCATCAACCTTTTTGTAATTTTTTTCAATACTCTTAATCACAATCTGCTGCTGCTCCAAAAGCTCGTTAACCAGTATCCCAAAGCGAATATTTTCGGTTTCAACTATCACCAGTAAATCTGCGCTTTGGTTTTCATTTTGTTCCACCCCAAACTCATCGGCCGCTCGCACTACCGGAATATACATATCGCGCAACAGATAAACCTCGCCACTGCCACTCACAAACTTGATCTGGGCGGGTTCTACCTGCACGGTCTCTACAATCGACAGCAGAGAGATAACATATATCTCTGCACCAACACGGACCAATTGCCCATCCAGAATAGCGAGTGTCAGTGGCAGGCTAATTCTCAAGGACGTTCCCTTACCGGGGAACGACTGAACACGTATCTGACCACCAAGATCTATGATATTTCGTCGCACCACATCCATTCCCACGCCACGGCCCGATACGTCGCTCACCACCTCTGCAGTGGAAAACCCCGGGTGGAAAATCAGATTATCAATGCGCTCGTCACTGAGATTTTCAGCAGCGGACACCAGTCCCTTTTCTACCGCTTTCTCCAGAATACGGCTGCGGTTTAGTCCGGCACCATCGTCCTCAACCTTGATCACCACATTGCCGCCTTCATGGGCTGCGCTCAAATGAAGCGTGCCGGTATCGGATTTTCCATTGGCAAGCCGCACATCGGGCATCTCAATACCATGATCGAGCGAGTTCCGCACCAAATGGACAAGCGGATCACTAAGCTTTTCCAATACTGTTTTATCAACCTCGGTATGCTCACCGGAAACCACCAGATCGATTTTTTTACCAAGTGTGTTGCTAAGGTCTCGCACCAGTCTGGGAAATCGGCTGAAACTCGAATTAATCGGTAACATTCGAATTTGCATCGCACTTTCTTGCAGTTCTCTGGTATGGCGCTCCAGCTGAATTAATCCATCTCTCAATTCATCAATCACATTGGGGTTATACACCTCGCCAAATCGCTTTAACATTGACTGGGTGATCACAAGTTCACCCACAAGGTTCAACAGGGAATCTACCTTGTCGATTCCAACCCGTATCGAGGAGGTCTCCGCCGACGCCGCTTTTTTCTTCTGTGCGGGTGCTGGCGCTGCTTTCGCCGACGGTGCCGGTTGTCCGGCCTTGCCGTCTGCCTTATCGACCGCGGTACCGTCTGCTGGCTGGTCTGAAGGCTGGTCGTCAACGCACTGTATATCAAGATCACACTGCTCAACTACCCACGAAAATACCTCGTTGATGGTCTCCTGACTGGCGGTGGTTTTTAACCTGATGTCCCAGCAAACATAGAGTTCCTCCGGATCCAGTTCAGGAAAAGCAGGCACCTCGGTCGTGTCGACTGTGACTTCCATTGCGCCCAGTTTGCCGAGCTCTTTGAAGATTAACAATGGGTCACTGCCGCTGTGCAAGATGTCGCGGGAAGGTTTAAATGAGAGGTTCCATAACTGTTCCTTAGATTCCGCCGGAGTATTGTCCACGCTAGCGGCTTCGGTTTCGCTCGCGCTTGCTGCAGCAGATTCCTGTTTGTTTTCAAGCATTGCAGTGATACGAACGGTCAGCCCCTGTCGCTGAGTCGGATCATCCTCCTCATCCGCTTTCAGGTTCTGCAGCATTCCACCAATGCAGTCAACCGATTCCAGAAGCAGTTGCACCGCATCCTCGGTAACGTCGCGCTCACCATCACGCATCTGATCAAGAATCGTTTCGACCCCGTGGGTGAAACCGGAAATCTCCATAAATCCAAACGTTCCGGCGCCCCCTTTTATAGAGTGTGCAGCACGAAAGATATTATTGATAATTTCAAGATCAGCCGCGCCTAAATCGAGCCCGAGAAGACCTGTCTCCATGATCTCCAGGCCTTCAGCGCTCTCCTCGAAGAAAACTTCACAAATTTCCTCCAGATCCGGGTCGATCGCCATTACGCATTCCTCCTTGCGTTGAATCTTGTTATTCCATGTAGCGCAGGGTGCAATGACAACTCATGATTGTCATTAATCAACGACCGTACGCTCAACAAATGGGAGCAACACGATACTATCGTTGACAAATCGGTACGCAGCAGCGAACGTCCACCCGCCTGAGCTGGTGTCAAATAGACCAGCACCAGGTTAACAGGAGCCGACGTAAACGAAATGAGGCCAATAGTTGCGTGGAGAATGCCCGTGTGCAGGCGATTGAACAACCCTGACAGGGTCGTACGCTTGAGGCAACAGAATTGCATTTTCTAGAACGCTCCTTGTACATCGTTCAGGGATTCCTTCCCTTGTGCGCGAATAATCCGTAACACCCGCGCTACGACGAGGGCGCGCAGAACGCCCTCCTTCCAGTCTACTATCGGCACAATCAAAAAATATTTAGCGCATTAAAATTGATCGAACCGGAACTAACACTGGCAGATTTCAATCTCCATCAGGAAACTGTTTTTATTCAAGTTCGCAGACGCCCATCCGTTACCCTTGGTACTGCAGTATCGTGCTCGAGATCATGGAAGATTTTTAAGGATGCAAGTACCAGCCAATACCTCTCAATATATCTCTCCGAGCACCTCTGAATTCAATCGAATACAGAAACTTGTTTACAAACATACTGCAATTGTAATTGCCGACGCCAAGCGCGATTTCGTTCGAGCCAGAATATCCAGAAGAATGCGAGACCTTCAACTCACCACAGTTGACGAGTACTGCGAGTACGTGGAAACCGGCCGCGAAGATATTTCCACATTCACCAATCAAATAACCACCAACCATACCCAGTTCTTTCGCGAGAGCCATCATTTTGACATTCTGGTTAACCATCTCGCGGATGTTGGAATTTGTAACCGGACTATATGGTCTGCAGCCTGCTCGTCGGGCGAAGAGCCCTACTCAATTGCAATTGCACTGGCCGAGAATTTTCAGAATATATTTTCAAGTGGTTTGAGCGTACTAGCCACCGATATCGATAAAACCATTCTGGAAAAGGCCAGACTGGCAACCTACACGGAGGAACGCATCGCACCACTGACAGACCAGCAGAAGCGATTATCATGTATCAGAGGCAAAGACGATCACCAGGGCATGGTAAGAATAAAGAAGCCGTTGCGCGATCTTATTCAATTCAAAACTACAAACCTGGTGGAGCCATTTCGGTTCAACCAGCGAATGGACATTATTTTTTGTCGTAACGTTGTTATTTATTTTGACACAAAAAACAAAGTCAGCCTGTTCAGGCGATTCGCTGACCTTCAGCAGAGCGGCGACCTGCTTTTTATTGGCCACTCCGAAAGCCTCACAAACGTTTGTGATGCCTATACCTGTTTGGGCAACACCACTTATCAGCGAAAATAGGGACACGTGACAGGGACCGAATCGGTCACTCATGAAAATATTATAAACAACAATAAACTCATATAGCTCCGGTCTAAGGATTTTAATAACACGACCGACTATATTTACTGGACATCATCAGGAGAAGGAACTCATGAAGATCTTAGTTGTGGACGACAGCACAGCAATGCGTCTCATGATCATTAAAACCTTGCGGCAAGCAGGTTTCGGTGGAAATGACGTGGTACAGGCAGCTGACGGCTTGTTGGCTTTGGAGGAAATCGAAAAAGACCAACCCGATCTGGTACTGGCTGATTGGAATATGCCTAACATGACAGGCATTGAGCTGCTCAAAAAACTCAGGGAAGACGGAAACGAAGTGACCTTCGGCTTTATTACCACAGAAGCGACGCCACCAATGCGGGCACTGGCCAGCGACAACGGTGCGAAATTCCTGATTTCAAAACCATTCACGGTTGAAATGTTCGAGAAAGTTCTCGGCGCGATAATTGGATAAAGCACATGTCAAACAGATTCGAAGTACCAACCGACAAATCAATTGCAGAGCTACTAGACGCCCTTTTTGGCTCTGAAGTAAAAGTCAGCGATGGCCCTGTGATTGAACCCGCTGATGCATATATCGCCAATTACATATGCGATGAAGACAAAAACGTCGCCGTGTGTGTGGCAGACACTGCCATGGTCGCTTATTCCGGATCAATTATGATGATGATCCCCGTAGGCGGAGCAAACGATGCAATAGAAAGCAAGGAGCTCTCAGATGTAATGCAGGAATGTTACTACGAAGTGGTGAATATTCTTTCCCGCTCGCTAATGAGTTCAACGTCCGACCACCTTAGATTGGACAAGGTATTCAAGCCGGGTGACAACACCGACATTGTTGCAGGCCTCGGTGGAGAGGTAGATGTGGTTTCCTATACTGTCGAGATTCCTGGTTACGGCCCTGGCCATATCACATTCACCACTGTCTAATATGGTGGAACGGGGAACACAGGTTCCCCGGATAAAATTGCCGGCGATCGAAAAGCGAACTGAGCACTATCTGCATCCAGTTTATGCCGGGCCTGCCTGCCGCAACGCTCGTCAGGTTCAATGTTAACAGATATCGCGGTTCCGTAGACCGACCGCACCGCCACCGACGAATATCAGTATCGCCCTCGACGTCGTATCTTGCTATCTGCCAGTGCTTGTCAATATACTGTTCTGCGAGCCTTCGCTGTAGTGATCCGTGCCACATGAGCGCACGGCAACAAGGCCGTTTTTACGATTAAAGGCAAAACGCCACGCAATGTAAGGACAGCAATATGTGTTCGAGTGATATCTCTGGAAAGGCCATAGCAACCGAGTATATAAACAACGACAAAACGCGCGTTACCGAATGGCGTTTTAAAAAACGCGGTGACAACACTGGCTGGCACAGACACGAGTACGACTACGTAATCGTTCCCCTGTTTGACGGATTTCTGGAGATTGACAACGGATCAGGCGAGCATACCCTTGCACCAATGAAAAACGGTGTACCCTACTTTCGTGAAACCGGCGTAGAGCACGATGTCATGAACGGTAACGATTTCGAATGTGCTTTTGTTGAAATAGAAATTATGAAGTAATGTGGCGCGCGGGTAGCCAATTAAGTGCCGGAGTTTCTGTTCTACACAGCGCAGAACTGAAGATGCGGATGTCTGCAGCGACAGATTGCAAACCAGCGGGCGCATTCAATCTTTCAAGGTCAATTGTTGGTAGCAAGATCTGCGAGTATGTTTCGATCCGTTTGTACCTGCCCGCCAGATACCGGACTGGCAAACTATAGTAGTAAACTATACTGGCAAGCGTATGACTTCATCCTCGGCATGTCTCAGGTGCCCGCTTTTAATCCAGACTCTGGCCCCGCTGTCACCAATCTTCGCCGTAAACGCACTACCCTCGGGTATACGCATCCACGACAATGGTTGCATATTGTCGCTACCCTCGTCGAAACTACCATCGAGCACCAGTATTTCGGCACCCTTACTCACATCTAACGATATCTCTGCATTTCGTGCCCAATGCTCCAGCCGAACATTTTCGCGTTCATCGGAAAATAGAGTGCTGACTCTAACATCAGGTCGCGCAGCATCAACCACAGTGCCCGCTTTATCTATGTGTGCCCTGACGTGAGTGCGGTCATTCAAGTCAAATTGCCACAGCTTTACAAAAATAATACAGCCTTCGTCGGAGCCGGGAGTGTGACTGGACTGCGGAGGGTTGCGTATGTACGAGCCTGCAGGAAAGTCGCCATGCTCATCTTGAAACACTCCTTCAAGCACAATAAATTCCTCTCCACCGGTATGTATATGTGGAGAGAATTTGCTGTGCGGAGCGTAGCGTACAACTGATGTCGCTCTGGCTACCTCGCCTCCTACTCGATCGAGCATGCGTCTGTGTACGCCTTTCATCGGTGATTCCAGCCACTCCAGGTCCGGTGTATGTACAACCACCCTGGATGAAAAGTCTGCGTTAATTTCCATTTTCTATTTCTCTGTGGTAGCGGGGTGTCTGATGAGCAAAAATACAAGTACCGGTATTGTACAAGATCGACGTCAGACGAGGCAGCATCAGGCCTTGTACTCACTCAGCTATAAGCGCGATTGGGAAAAGTCAATTCAGATATCCCGGCAAAACCGCCATTGGCCAAAGCGAAACACTATACACCGACGCAGGGGGAAGCGCTGGTGCGGCAGGTTGACGATGGCAGAATCAAATTCGATTACAATGCGATTGAACGAGAAATACGCTCGGTAGCGCAGGGACTGAAAAACCCGCTGTTTGCCAGCTAAGATGGAGGAGGCGATAGAGCGGCTATGACATATAGCCTGATCAATACAGCAATGTCTAATGGCTATCCGTGATAGAGGAGTACCCGCAGGTTCGCGGTGATGAGTTACTACCGAGGGTGCGACAAGAGAATATAACTTCTCCTGGACTCACTGAAAAAGAGTCAGCGGCGCGACTAGAATCCCGAGTTTATCGACCCCTGGAAGCACAACAGTCGCACCGCAAACTCAGTGTCAACAATAGAACCGGTTCTTCCAATTGGCAATGATGGATACTGTATCTTCGCCAGCAAACACGACAGGGTTCAAAAAACGCTGGTGCCGGGCATTGCGCTCGTTGCTTCGTTGGATCACCCGGACCGATCAAATCAAATGATAATCACCGGACGCTTGCCGGTAATTGGCGATTTTTTTCAGGAATCATTTCTTTGGAGCTAATCCAAAGGAAGCTGTCGGTCTTGTACTAGAGGGATTATGTCGATATCAAGCGCAGTGGCGCATACCGCCCACTGCTTCGATTCTTTTTTCCAGAAGTACAGTCGTCTCTGGATGTTAAAGAACTCGTCGCCTTACACAGCACCCACCTGCCAAAAGCAGCAGTATGAAGTGTGACAATGAACCCCCACCTGTCGAGCTGCCGCGGTCAGAAGGACTGGCAAGTTGCACCAGGCCATCAGTACCCGTCTGCTCAGCTGGTCCTGTGGCTTGCTCTTCGGTAGCTTCTTCCGCTGTCTGATTAATCGTCTCTTCTGGTGGTTCTTCTACGGTAGACTGCTCACTAATCTCCCCGGTCAGTGCTAAATCTTGAGCTGTGTACTGTCGGTCAACGATGCATGAGTCGTAGGCGTCTTCCGTCCACACGCGAATGTCCTCACTCTCGGACAGCACTGCTTCATACCACCCCTCAGTCGGAAAAAGCGATGTGGTCGTTAGTTTCCCGTTCTCGACAGACCACTTATACAGGGTGTGGACACCTTGTTCGCGGGCGTCAACATAGACGTTGCCGTGTTTTTCGCCAGGCTGCGGTGGCATGAACAGATACACGTCTGCCTCAGGATAGGTGGACTGGAATGAGCCTGAGCTCCAGGAGTAATCGGTACACGATATTTTCTTGTGAAAGAGGTCATCCTCTGGATTCCAGCTCAACTGCTGTAACTCTACCAACTCACCTGTTTCGGGGTTAACAATTGCAGGCTTTACAAGCAACAAGTCCACTGTCGAAATTCCATTCCCGATCATCATTCCGGACTCAGTTGGCAATTGATCCCAGTGGCCGGAGGGCAGGAAGTCCCCTCCCGATGTGTACCTGCACTCCTGAAACTTACTTCCATCTACAACCACTTCATCTCCTTGTAACTGTAGATGCTCGTACCAAAACCGCATACCCTTTGTACGATCCGTAAACAGTATTTCCTCACCCCAGGGATCTGCAAACATTTTTAAAGGCTGGCCTGGTGCCAGGTAGAAGTTTTCACTAAGATAGCGGCCATGTGTAGATCGCCAATTACCGTCACCAACAAGCGTTTCGGAATCACTTGTAATTACACGTATCTGATACTTACCCATACGAAGTTCGGAATCAGGCAACAACTGGTGAGTTATGTAGAACATGTTTTCTACTTCATAGTTCGCTAACTCGTCACTCCAGTGGTAATTGGTACAAACAATCTCGCGGTCGGCGAAGTCAACGTTAGCATCCCAGTAATTTAGAGCCATCGGGTTACGGAATGTTGTCCCGCTTCTCTCGATAGTCTCCGGGCGCGGCTTTGTGTCGCCTGTAACCTGACAAGGGTGTCCCCCAAAAAAGCGGGGCGTCCAGCCATTGCCATCAGCATCCGGGTCATCGGCTACAGAATCACATGCCGGTACCGATTCGGATTCAAGTAGCTCACCATCCTGCGCGTAAAGAGCGGGGGTACTCACTAGCAATAGCGAAAACAGGAGTGGCCAGTAATTAATGTGGAATCTCATAGCAACGAGCTACTTTACATTTCTCCCTATGTTGCGACAGTTGATCACAATTCGTTAACCGCTAGTCGTCAATTCGAGAACCAGCGATACCTGTCACCTGTGAAATTACCGTCTGTTGGCAGTAATTTCTGCCCGTACACAGGCTAGTGCTATTTTCACAGCTACCCGGAGGTTATGATTTCCCATCACAACGAAGATCCGGCGCTATTTGCTTGGACGTTGCACTACAATAGCGATCCGCTTTAACATGTGAAAGTCAAAAAAATACAGTTTCGACCAAACCTCGGAAAAAAACGACAATGCGGAACCAGGAAATTCCACTCGTAACTCTAAACACGAAAATAGGTGAAAAATCCGGCCACTATTCCAAATCAATACTGGAAAACGAGATCGATGATATTCATGTGGAGCACGTAGCAACAACAAATAGAAATACGATAGTAGACACCGCCACAGAAGGGTACAAAACAATATACCTTTTTATAAAAGGGAAAGGAGATGTAGTTGCCGGGGATACACACTATGAGATTGTTCCAGAAACTATTTTTTTACCAAATGCTGTGGAAAATATCACAATTAAAGCTGCTGGCGACAATACATTACACTACCTGAAAATTTCCAGAAAATTATCATCTCAAGACACTATTGATTTACAAGCACTGCCAGCCGAAAATACCCGGAATGTTTACTATGCGAAATTCAGTGATTGCCAATCCTATAGTGAAACCATTAAAAGCCCGAGTACCGTTAGCCGAACCATACTCTCTAACAAGTACATTCCCAGGGTAGCGATGGGTACAGTTCAAACTACAGGCCCGGATAATGTTGCTGCTCATGACCATCCAATGCTCGAGCAACTATTTTTAGGCCTTGCAGAGAATAATTGCATCGTTTACGCAGATGACACCTGTGTAGATTTTCCACAGCATTCGATACTCCATATCCCATTGGGGTCATCCCACTCGGTGTCAGTAGAAAAAGACAAAATCATGTATTACGTGTGGATGGATTTCTTTTTAGACAAGAAAGGGGAGGAATGGTTAAAGACACATAATGTAGATGCTTAATAAAGGCGAGAACACAGTTTATTTTGAATAGCCCGCCCTGATATTGTTAATGAAACATGGTAGATCGGATGTCCTCCGCTATTATATAAAAAAGCACAGCTGCCTCGTGACGACGGTCAGACTATGAAAGAGTGGCTCTGTCCAGTTCTTTTGCACAGGCTTGCAAACCAGTGATGCAGCTTTCCTGGACTTTCTTGTTCTTCAGTTCACCAATGGGTCGTGAAATACCGACGACCCCGGTACATTCACCGAGATGGCCAATCGGCACAGCGATACCGGCAATACCATTTTCGAATTCACTTTTCACGATAGCGTAACCTTGTTTACGTATATTGTTAACCTCCCGCCGAATGGTTGCGCGATGCATTATCGTATCCGAACAATATTGTTTTATCTCTGCAGATTTAATTAACTCACTTGCTACTGCACTATCTTCACAGGCTAGCAACGCACGGCCAAGAGCAGTATGCAGTACCGGCAGTCTGCTACCGACAGTAAACCCGAACGACACGACCGATTCTCTGCAATGTGACTGTGCCACATAAACTACTGAATCCCCGGAAAGTCGAGCAAATGATACTTGCAGGTTTAAAGAATCAGAGTAGTGATCTAGCAGCGGTTGTACGACGGTACCGATCTGGTTCCTACGCAGGTAGCTACCCGCGAAGGCTAACACGGCTGGAGTGAGCTCAAAGTGACGGCCTTCCTTTTTCACATAGCCCGATTCCACCAGGGTCGCAACCAGACGTCGTGCAGTCGCTCTGTCAAAGCCGACTGCTTCCCCAATCTCCGGTAACGTCAGTCGAGCTTGCGCAGCCTCGAACGCACCCATAACGCGTAATCCCTTGATGAAGGTAGAGGATACATCGCGTTCCGAGTACCAGCTATCGGAATTACCGGATTTCATATATTTCACCAATTTGTAGTTAGTGCCCTTCCAGAAACAGGAGCGTAGTGAGATTCACTCAGGTGCGTGATATTTCGCCTGCCATATGTAGGCGTTTAGTCATTTTATATAACTACATATGTGTCGTTGAGAGATCACGTGCGTGGGTGGACCGCAGTAGTGCTTGTTTCTGGATAGGCACTGGTTAGCAGCTCATTGTGCAGCATCCCGGGCTTACCGTCTTTTGCATGAGCAAACAATATTCATTATAATATCTTTTGCGCGATATATGAACTTTATTCTATTGTGCACCGGGTAATTGCAACAACACCACGCCGAGAATGAATAAATGATCAGCCAGAAGCTTAATGACTCACTGACACTTACCGGACCTGGCACGGAAGCAGGTGAGGTAATGCGCCACTACTGGCAACCCGCAGCATTATCGGATGAACTTGAGGGCAAGCGTCCAGTGGTTCCGGTAAAATTGTTAGGCGAAGATTTAGTTTTATTTCGCGACAGTGAAGATGAACTTGGGCTGATAGCACGGGCCTGTCCACACCGAGGTGCAGATCTTTGTTACGGCAGACTAGAGGACAACGGCCTGCGCTGCCCGTTCCATGGCTGGCATTTTGGTCGTACAGGCCAGTGTATGGAACAACCGGGAGAACCAGAAGGCAGTAAGATGCACACAAAAATCAAAACCACCTCTTATCCGGTGGTGGAGATTAACGGCATCATCTTCGCCTACATGGGCCCGGGGGAATCACCGGCATTTCCAAACTTTGATTGCTTTCGTGCACCAGCTACACACGTTTTTGCCTTTAAAGGGCTATGGCAATGTAACTGGCTACAGGCAATGGAAGTGGGTATTGACCCTGCGCACGCATCATTCCTTCACCGCTTTCTGCAAGATGAAAACCCGGAAGACAGCTACGGCAAACAGTTTCGCGACAAAGCAGCAGACACTGAAATTCCAATGACCAAACTGTTGCGCGACTATCCCCGACCCGATATTTCGGTAGAAGAGACAGACTACGGTTTGCGTTTGATAGCTCTCAGGCACCTGGACAATGGCAAAACCCATGTGCGAATCACCAATCAGATTTTCCCCGAGGCTATCTCAATTCCAATGAGCCGGGAGATGATCATCACACAATGGCACGTACCAGTTGATGATCATAATTGTTATTGGTATTCCATGTTCACAAGCTTCGATAAACCGATCGACAAAGAACTCATGCGTTCACAGCGACTAAAGGAACACCGGCTCCCTGACTATGCACCGATCAAGAATAAACAAAACAGATATGGCTTTGATCCTGAAGAGCAAAATAAAGAAACCTATACAGGTATGGGGCTCGATATAAACGTGCACGATCAGTGGGCTGTTGAGAGCCCGGGGGCTATCTTTGATCGCACCAGAGAACATCTGGGTAAAACAGATGTCGCCATCGTGAAGTACCGGCGCATGTTGCGTGCTGCGATCAACAACCTGAAGGAGGGCAAGACAGACGCTCTACCGATGCGCAACGGTGTAGATCTTCAGAAAATTGTTGGCCCTATCTCAAACGATACCATTGGCGACAGAGCAAATTGGCAACAGGCTTTCGCTAACAGCGATGCCGAGCGGCGCGAGGCATGTAGTGGATGGGACGCCAGAATTGACTAGCAACAAATATCTGTTAGAGCATCAACTGGCAGAACTTCTAACAGGCGAAGACAGTGACAGACACAAAAAACAGAATTAAAAAAGGATACCTGGCGCGCTGTGGTTTGCTGGATGACGAAACAATAGCGCGCGCTGCAGGTCTTGTCGCGGAAGTTCAAAACAGCGAGCTTGAAACCATTCGCGTAGTGTTTGCCGATCAACATGGAATCTTGCGCGGCAAAACCATTGTCGCATCAGCTATAGCGTCTATTTTTATATCCGGCATTGCAGTGCCTTCAACGTTGCTGCTAAAAGATACCGCACACAAAACAGCATTCCCTGTCTGGTCGGGTGATACCGCCAGTGTCGGCGGAGGTGGTAACGACAGCGGCATGATCGGCGCCGGAGATGTACTGTTGCTGCCCGTGCCGGACACATTCAAACAGCTGCCCTGGTCAGACCACTCCGCATGGATTTTTTGTGAAGCCCGGTTTAAGTCCGGTGAGGCTATTCCGTTTAGCCCAAGAGATGTACTGAAGTCTGCGATCGCAGACATGGCGAACACCGGTTTAAAAATGAGCACAGGCCTGGAGGTTGAATTTCATGTGTTTGAGGTTGCCGACCAGTCGCGCGATCATAGCCAGGCCTCCATGCCAGGTGACCCGATCAAGACAAGAAATCTGGCGCAGGGCTACCAGTTTTTAACCGAAATCCGCTATTCAGAGTTAGAAACTGTTATGGATGATCTTCGTCGTCATTGTCAGGCGCTCGATCTGCCCATTCGGACAATGGAAATAGAAATGGGTCCCAGTCAATTTGAGATTACCTTTGACCCGGCCGACCCGCTAAGTCATGCCGACAACATGATGGTGTTTCGCACCATGGTAAAAGAAGTGTGTGCACAAAAGGGATTGCACGCGACGTTTATGTGTCGACCCAAACTTGCCAATGCGGCCGCCAGTGGCTGGCATCTTCATCAATCGGTAAATGATATCCATAGCGGTGAAAACCTGATGATTCCGGCTGCCGATGGCACGCTCAGTAAAACCGCCAGCCGGTGGATAGCCGGCCTGTTGGCACATGCAGCAGAAAGTTGCTTACTGACAACACCCTCAGTTAACGGATACAAACGTTACCGCCCACATCAACTGGCGCCTGATCGAATTCAGTGGGGTCGCGATAATCGTGGTGCGATGGTACGTGCCATTATGCACCCGGAGGATTCTGCCTCCCGGGTTGAAAATCGTGTGGCAGAGCCTGGTGCCAATCCGTACTATTTTTTCTGTAGTCAAATACTAAGTGGTCTGGATGGAATAATCAGTAATCTTGAATTACCGGATGCGGTAGAAGATCCGTACGACGCAGATGTCGATGCATTGCCAGACAGCTTGCTGAGCGCGATTCAGCATTTTGAAGGCTCAGCGTTTTATCGGGATAAACTGGGTGATATTTTTGTTAACTATTTAACTCGGTTAAAGCGTGCGGAATGGGACCGTTACCATCTAACGGTATCTGATTGGGAACAGCGCGAGTATTTTGGCTTGTACTAATATGCCGCATTTTGTTGTCGAACATGGTAACGCACTCGTACCTGATGAGGCGCGCAGCAATGCCATGAATATCGTTGCCGAGTGTGCCGCATTATCAGACCACATCAACCTTAGGATGCTAGCGGGCAGAACAATGACTCAAAAACGCGGTTTATATAAAACCATGAGAGACGCTTTCGATATGCACCATCCGAAAATCGAAAGCATCAGCATCGAATTTTCAGATTTGGACCCTGAAGCCTATAAAAAGGGTTCTGCTTTGGTAGCGTAGACAAAAGTGCCTGACATACTATTAAAAAAAATTTATTCACTATTTTTTGACAGCCGTTTGAGTGCACCAGGCCTGCCACATGGTGCGAAATGCATGCTCAAGGGATCGCGCTAGTGTATCCGCATTCGCCAACGAGCTTTTACTGACGTGTAAACGCAAGGCTTCACCACGCAGTTTTGAGAGTGGATCGCAGCTCTTGATCACTGAGACAGCTTTATCGACATAGTCATCCCAATCGCTCGCAACCCAATGCTGTAGGCCTGCACTGTGTAGCAAGCTTGCACCGCGCCGTGCCATATGATGGGAACCATTCAAGGTGATGACGGGTTTTCCCATCCAAAGCGCTTCACAAATTGTTGTGACACCGGTGTAGGGTGAAGTATCCAGCGCGACATCAATCAGGCTATAGGTTTGAAGATGCAGGTTTCGAATCGGGCTGCGGGGAAAATATCGCGCGCGCTCTGGATCAACATCGTGTTGCGCAAGCATTTGGCGAATTTTTTCAGGATACCAGTCGCCATAGCTGGTCTGATGCTTCAACATCAGGTGCGCTTGCGGGACTTGCTTCAGGATTCGTATCCAAGCCGCCCACACCGGATTACTGATTTTTGGTAGTACACCGAAATACCCGAGCACTGGTTGCGCACGGGATGTTTGTGGCAATGGTCGTATTGCAGGCATATCTTCACCCGGTTCGTAGCAATGAAAGCCGTGTGGCAGGCGCACGAGCGGTGTTGATGCTGGTAGCTCGGAACCGCGCGGATCGGCAACCGCGTCAGTCAGGCGATAATCAAAGAGGGAGAGCCCGCTGGGTGACTCACCATACTCGATTACCACGGGGGCTGGTTTGTCGAACAGGCACAGCAGCCTGTTGCGAGCCAGATGCCCCATGAGATCTACCAGTATATCGATTCTGTCGGCGCGGATCTGTTGCCGAACACCATCGTCGGTGACTTCGCGTATGTCTCGCCAGTGATCGGTAACTGCATTGATTCGAGCGGTATGTGCATCAGGATGCTTTGCATCGCTGTAGACATACACCTCAACTTGTTGTCGATCAAAAGCCTCAAACAATGGGCGAATAAAAAAATATTTCGAGTGATTCTGCAACTCGGTAGAGATAAAACCGACCCGCAATGGACGGTCAACTATGCAACCATTAAGAAAACTTTCCGGCTTGGGGATGTAAGCAGGGCCGTGTTGCGATTCAAAAGTTTTGCCTAAGGCGAGTAGCTCATGTCCGGTAAGTGTTGAGTCGAATTGTGCGTAGTGAATCATGCGAGAATGCTGTGAAGGGTTGCACTGACATTCGGTCACCAGCTTCAGGTGAAGTTTAGTCGCCTCTGTTACACGACCACACCAGAAGAGTGCTCTGGCCAACAACATCACTACCTGCGCGTCATCAGGGCATAATCGCAACAAAGATTCGCAGATTTCAATCGCCTGTGTAAAGTCGCGTATTTTGTAGGAAGCCAGCGCCAGTAGCAATGATGCTTCTTTATGTGCTGGCAGCTCAGAGTCTGCATTGTCGAGTAGCACAATGGCCTCTCTATACTGCTTTGCGTCATAATGTCGCTGAGCACGATCAATCAATGACTTATCTATACTGTTACTCAATAGTTTAATCACCCAGTCAGACGTTCGCGAACAAGCTTGTTCAATCGCGCGTTGACCATGAGCTCCAGCCTGAGCGCTGGTACCAACCCGATCGCATTCAATTCGATGAGGTTAGCGGGTGTTTTTCTAATTGCGTTTCGCAGACGCTCCGGATCGAGATAGTGTAGCTCCAGATGTATGGCCAACATTTCCTGTATCAAAGGCACAATGACCTGCCGGTGCAATGACCAGCTCATCGCTGTGTGTTCTGACATGCGAAACGGCTCCTGTTTCGAGTTGTGCCACTGTACCTCGGGTGGCAAAACGCCTGTCATGGCCTGTCGAAATAGATAACGGTTTTTGCCATTGCGTAAAAACATTTCAGGTGGCAGGCCAAGACTGAATTCGATGATACGCTGGTCCAGCAGCGGATATCGATACTCTATCTGCAGAGCAGACTGCTCGGTGGCCCAGTTCTCAATGCGCTCTGTCAAATGGCCACGCTGAAGTTTCCACAGCTGTTTTTCTCGCACGGAAAGTGCAGGCGATCTGATGCCCGCCAATTCGGCATCGGCTGCGCGAAAAATGTCAGCATATTCAGAACGAAACAGATCCAGTATCTGTAGTCGTGCTGCCAGTACAGGCACTTGCGATTGCGGGAGCAGCGACCTTGCGAAACTATTCTGAAGTATCGGAGAGATAACAGCGCTGGCGAATCGACGCCAGCCAGATCCGCTATGTTTTAACTCTTGTCGTAACAATGCCCAGTGCCCGGCAAGAAAGTGCTCAGTTAAAGCACCGGCGCCTTTGAACGTTATGAGTTCGTCGCCGCCCCATCCTGACAGAAGTACTCGGGTACCACTCTCATGCGCAAGCTTTCGAATCACTTGTTCGTGCACAAAACCAGTTGCAGGCTTGCTCAGCGGTTGTAACAAGTGTGATGCCCACTCAGCGACAGATATGCGGGTAAGAGAGGCCAGCCGACAATCGAATTTTTCGTGCTCAATCATCGAACGGACCAGGTGCCGTTCATCGCCGGTGATCTCAGTTGGCTCTGTGGTATCCGACGTCCAGGTAAAGGTCGTTAGTGATTTGCCAATATTTCGCCTCT
The DNA here is from genome assembly GCA_964409275.1 of uncultured Granulosicoccaceae bacterium. Classification (GTDB taxonomy): domain Bacteria; phylum Pseudomonadota; class Gammaproteobacteria; order Granulosicoccales; family Granulosicoccaceae. Next base: position 4,159 of record CAYPCS010000031.1, on the reverse strand, counting down.
GCCTTAGTGCAAGCACGGCAATCGCTGAGGAATCGAGTCCGCCACTCAAATGCGCGCCAACGGGAGAGCTGGCACACTGCCGCGCTTCAATCGAGCTGTTGAGCAATTCGAGAAGCCGTTCTATGTAGTCTCGCTCATTGTCGAATCTAACCAGTGGCGCATTCTCAGGGTGCCAGTGCCTCCAAATAGACACTCTATCCGGCTCAACGATCATCGCATGCGCTGGTGGTAATCGTCGAACGCCAGCGTTCACGGTTCTATCCAGCGGTATTCGCCCCAGGCAGAGACGTGCGGCTACGACGTGGGGGTCGATGTCCAGTTGGTTCGAGTTGCCTGCAAAACCGAGTATGGCCTGCGCTGTAGTGCCAAAGGCGAAAGACTGAGGAGTTAATTGATAAAAAAACGGCTTGCAACCCAGAATATCCCGGGCGCAAAAAAGCCGTTTATCTTTTGCATCCCAGATCGCAAATGCGTAGTCGCCCAGCAGATACTGAAGACATTCACAACCCCACTTTCGATAGGCCAGCAAAAGAAGTTGACTGTCAGATAGCTGAAACGCATTGTTGTGAGCGGAGCGCAGACTGGAGGCTAGCTCCTTGCGATTATCCAATCTGAGATCGGCGGTGATACACAGTTCGGTGGTGGCGTCGAATCGCGGCAGATTCGAGCCGGATTGACAAGAGCCCTGGTTATTCGTTCTGACTCCAAGAGCAACCTCGGCAGCGGTATGGGTGCCAGAGACGCTGCCAAACGAATCCAGCTCACGCAGCATAACCTGCAGTGAACCGGGTTCCACAGGCACAAGATTGCGTCGATATAACCCGCATACCGCGCTCATGTTGGCATAGTGCGGCCATAGCAGCCAGGTATTATCGGCTGGTCTACACCTGTAAAACTATTCGCAACAACTGCTCGATATACACACAAGCGGAAATTTATACTGCCACTTGCGAGACCCCGGAGTGGGGTCGGCTGCGAATTACGGATAAAACAACCATTAGAAAATCAATAAAATTCCAGGTTACAAAGAAAGCGCTTTTGACACCTTCAAGCTACGAATCAAAAGCAGTAGAAGTACCCTCATAACTATCTTGGTAAGCGCCTGAGGCGGTTTTGTTAATGTCGAGCTCTACAATCGTCGGAGAGACCCATTGTTCCAGCTGGCCAGAGACTCGCTGACGATCAACTGATGTTTCTTCGGTACCGGCCTGGTGCAATTTGCTTGTATTCACAGTTACCTCTGCATGGAAAAATTCAGCTTAAACACACAGCAACCCGGAAAACCAGGTCAGTGGCTCGTGCTGTCTAAAAAAAGATATTGCCACAGCATGATGCCAGCAATATTAGTTCCGATCAACGCCAAATTTATGCCTCCCCGGCCGTCGTGTCACTGACGATCGTAATCACGTTCCTATGCAGTAAATCGTTCAAGAATGAAAGCACTTGTGATTCGCACTCTTTCTCGGAAACCTGAAACTGCATCGCAAGCTGACCACATAAATCTTTCGCCAGCAAAGGCTTCTCCAGAAGGCTCCAAATCCTGGAGCCAGTGGTATTCATACCCAGATAGACACCTTTATCGGCGTCCATCATTATGGTATCCCCTTCTAGTTGGCTAGCCAACATTGCCTCGTTGCGACACACCAGCGTGTCCAGTGAAACGTTTACGTCGGTCATTAGTGTGAACCCTCAAATCAGGTAATAGTCGCTAGACAGTTAACTCACCATCAGCCGTCAGATAGCCAAACTGTCGCATCATGTCGCCATGAACCGTGATGATATTCTTAACTTGCTCTGTCGATAGCGCATTGCGCCAGTCGCCAATTTTTCCCTGCCTGAAAAACGATTCGACGTTCGGTGGCTTCTCAAAGAAACCGTTACTGCTTTCAAGCGCTTGCAAATGCCTGAATTGGCTGCTCGCTATGGCATGTTCGACCTGTTCGGTGACAACGGCCAGCCCGATGAAATCCAGCACACCGGTAAACGTTTCAAGTGGATGCTCGATCATGTCTTCATATCGGACAACGTGGGTAACGAGTGTCGATGTTTCAGTCCAGCTGCGCGTGTGGTGGCTCCACGAGCCAAGCGGCTGTGGAAATTGTGGTGACCCTCGTTGCTTCTGCGAGGCCATAACGTAATCGGTGCAGTTCAGACGTTTGATAGTTTTTGCGATAGATATATTGTCGTGATGAGCGTATGACACCGCCACGTCAAGAGGGTTGCGCACCAGGTAAAGTACTCTGGAATCGTTTATTCCTGTATAAAGTGAATACTCATCCCCGTTTTCACAGTAGGCATCATGCAGTTTTACGACTTTCAATTCGTTCGCAGATTCCGCGAGGTATCGGTGAAAGCATTGACGCACCGGCTTCAATTCTTCGGCTGTCAAATCTGCCGATGACACCCCGGCCCAGTCATCGAACTGACCGCGGGTGGATGTGATTAAATTTCCGTCCAATTGCTGGAGGTTGACTGGCCCCGGTGCATTTCTTTGATAGTTTGTCAGGAACACCCGCATCCAGGTGTTACCTGATTTCGGGTAAGAAGCCAACCAGCAGAGGCCGTTCAAGAAATTATCCGCTCCTCAATAAGATCCAATAGTTTGCCGAGAAATTGTATGTCCCGCGATCGATTTAATTGCACCACCGGCACGTTATTGGCCAGGCTCATCACCTGCGCGAAATGCTTGTCTCTCAGCCCAAGCGCTTTTACAAATCGCCGCCGGTAAGTACAGCCCATAATTTCTGTAAAACGATTCATATCTGCTATCTGTTCGACCATAACCCCATGCCCGTTATGCATTCCCAGACAGCAAATGGCACGAACAGGTTGGGGAGAACCACAGAACGTGGTAGCAGGAACCGTGTACTTGTCTAGCTGATCCCTCACTCGCAACCTGGACCCCTGAGAATAGTCAAGGTGAGTCAGGCTGTTTTCCCACAGCCGGGTTCGAGGGAAGGCGGGGTACGCAACGGGCGGTTCGGTTGTGCTGCAATCAACGGCGGTGACGTCGTCAGCCAGCATCGGATAGCCACGCTGCATCAATCCCGCCAAAATTGTGGACTTTCCCATACCTGAAGGGCCAGAAAAAAGAACCGCTCCATCGGGTGTTTGAACACTACTCGCATGTAGCGTTAGCAACTGCCGTTGCTGCAGGAGGGCACCAAAAGCAGAGCCTAGCAGAAAGACCCTGATATCGACACTGTCTCTTGATGTTTCCGGGTCAATAACTATTTCCCGGCCGTCATTAACCAGATATCGCGCGATGTCAGGAATGTTGAGCAGGAAGGCGCCCGGACGGGCCTGGAAAAAGCCGCCCTCGTCCAACGGATCTGCCAGCTTCGCAGGCACCTCCCCAAATCGTATGCTGACTGCAGGCTCACCCGTTGATTCGATGAGTTCAGGAAGCGGAACCTCCGACTCCAGGGTTAGGCCAAACGCGCTATACAGTGGCATTGTCGATCTCACACACCTGGTTCAACGCCACCCCAATACACCGCATGCACGGGTAACCTGCGTTTTGTGGCCTATTGTCAATGGGAATCTGGCGGAAAAATTTACTTTTAAAGGACATATAGTAACTATATAGAAGATGCCTGATCGCACGAAAGATCTGCCTGCCATGCCGCTCATCGCATAGACTCCGCATAGCTTCGCAAACCACACGAGCAATACCCACTCCCGGGTTTTTAGCAGTTTTTTTATCGCAGATAACATCCTGAAAAGTTTTTCAACCAACGTGTTTTCCGTCAACACATCGATAGCTTCGCACAAAGGCGGGTCGTCGTTAGGGAGGTGTACCTGTGCGCTTTCCTGCACCCGACGATCTACCCACAATACCACACTGTCGCGAAAGGACGACACTCAGTTTTTTATACTAATTCACATTCCTGCACGCCTGTCGGAATCATTTCCCGCCAACACGGCGTCCGCGATTGCCCTCATGTACAGGAAATTTAAACAAATTGTAAATTCTATTCAGATTTTGCAACCCGGAATATCGAAACAAACGTGGCCTGGCAACCCGGTTTAAGGTAGAACAAAAACAAGGACATCCGTGGGCCAGGCCAGGCTGGCACCAGATACGACTAGATACCGGGTGAGTTCATAGAGCACATACAACACGCTCATATTGGCCGTAAGACCTACGGCCTCACCA
>CAYPCS010000030.1:6544-57387 GCA_964409275.1 uncultured Granulosicoccaceae bacterium | reverse complement strand
CACGCACCTGGATGATCCTCGCTACGCCCCTGTTTCTGGATGGGCACTAATTAGTCATGACAAGAAGTCGCGGAAAATCAATGAGTGCGAACTGTGCAACCACTACCTTCTTACCGGGGTAGCGGGTGCGGTGAAGATAACTAAAACGGCGGAATCCGTAAATCCTGAATTGCATTGTCGGTGATGGTGTAACTGGGAAACACGACGCAAAATTCCGCAACGGCCAAACCGGTAGAGAGGTTTCCGGCTAGCCAGCCGGATTACTGCTCGTTAGAATAACGCCTGTATGCACAGATCGGCACGATGATGAATCCCGAAAAAAACACTCTGCCCGGTAGCGTTCAGAGACCTGTGCTCGATGAATTCGAATCAACCGCTTCAGTTGACAATCGGTCCGAAAGCTTATCCCGTGCCGAATTTGAAATGCTTGCCCAATTGCTCCGCTATCCGGAGCAGCCACTGCCGCGGGATTCGCTTAAACGAGTGGCAGGCGCCGAGGACAGCTCGCTTCCGGATCGAAAGCTCGATGCATGGATGCGATCGCTAATTCGCAAAACCAATGCGCTGAGTCCGGCGTTTCCACTGGTGCGATTTGTTTCGCCTGACAGTTACATCTATTCGGAGATCCCGCCGCGGCGCAAACCTGCTGGTAAGCAGTCTGTACAGCAGCAGTGAGCCCGATGACCTGAGTCAGAAATTGTCTTTGCGAAGACGAATCTCTGCAAACACCTCTGCGTCTGTGGCAGTGGTCATGCCCAAATGCTGTCGTATGGAAGCGTCACTCGCTCGTAAAAAAGGATTGGTTAACAGTTCCTCGGACAGCTTGCCCGGAACTGTGGGTTTGCCCTGACTGCGCAAGGTCCGCACATTTTCAAGGCGGGTTTGCAATGCCTTGTTTTGGGGGTCTACGGTGATGGCGAACTCGGCGTTGGCAAGGGTGTATTCATGGCTGCAGTAGACGGTGGTATCAGGTGGTAACTGCATGAGCTTTGTCAGGCTGTTCCACATCATGTCAGCAGTTCCCTCGAATACGCGACCGCATCCGAGCGCGAACAAAGTGTCCCCGGTGAACACCACTTTTTCTGCAGGCAGGTAATAGTTCAGCATATCCAGTGTGTGGCCTGGCGTGTGCAAAACCTGCACGTCGAGACCGGCAAAGCGGAACGTGTCACCTTCCACAACGGTGGTATCCAGCCCGGCAATATCGCTGTGTTGTGCAGGTCCGATTACTTTGCAAGAGGTATCGCGCTTCACTTCGGCGAGCCCTGCTGTGTGATCACCGTGGTGATGGGTTATTAACAAGTGACTCAGCGCCCAGCCCTTTTCCTTAAGTGCAGCGAGCAAGGCCGATGCATCACCTGCATCAATTGCCGCGGTCTCACCGGTGCCGCTGTCATGAATCAACACACCGTAATTGTCGTTCATATACGGGAATTGAAAGTACTCTAGTGTGGCCATGGCTTACGTTCCTGTTGGAGTTGTTTGGCAACGCGTTTAAACAGTGCCAGGCTGCATTATCGTTGTCTGACAATTTGCACCGGGCTCGTGTTTCATTTACCGATAATAACGTATCCGGTGGCGGCGGATAAGCCGATGCCCGAACTTCGGTTGCGCTCGCGGCGTTTAGAGCGGAAGTGCCTTGCGATTTGCTGTCGTCTGGTACACTTTGGTTTTTCGAATCGCAGTCAGGAGACTGGTATGACAATCAAGCGCATTAAAAGCGGTGATCGCATGAGTCAGGCGGTTGTTCACGGCGGAATTGTGACCACCGCAGGTCAGGTAGCACAGAACGCAAAGGGTGAATCGGTCGCTGCGCAAACAGCGGATATATTAAAGTCTATAGACGCGTTGCTTGCGGAGGCGGGTACAGATAAATCCAGCCTCTTAACCGCTACTATCTGGTTGTCTGATATTGGCAGTTTTGCCGAGATGAACGGGGTCTGGGATGCCTGGGTATCTCCCGGCAATGCGCCAACGAGGGCGTGTGTCGAATCGCGACTGGCTTCTCCTGATTTTACCGTTGAAATAGCCGTATCCGCGGTAGCCGGTTAGGCCTGGAATATTCTTAAACATCAACGGCAGCGCATTCGATGATGATAGAAGGTGTCGCAGAGTGGGAGTTGATTGAAAACCTGCCTTTTACAACGGATTCGGGTATTGGTGCTGCGGCAAAAATCGGGCTTGTTGTGTTGGCTTCGGACTACACCATCGATCACGAATTTCGGCAGTTAATTACAGCGCCCGACGTCGAATACTATCAAGCCCGAATTGAAAATTCGCCGCGTATTACACCGACAACACTGGCGGCGATGGAAGCGAAAATCCCGCAAGCACTGCGTCTTATCCTTCCCGGTGAACCTCTCGATGTAGTTGCCTACGGCTGTACATCCGCGTCTGTGGTGCTGGGCGAGACCACTGTGTTTGAACGGATGCGGGAAGTTCAGCCCAATGCACTGTTAACCACACCGGTTACAGCGGCTTTTGCCGCATTTGATGCATTCAAGGCCCGCAAGATAGCGGTACTTACGCCCTACAGGAAAGACGTGAACGCAGCGGTGCGACGCTATTTTTTAAACGCGGGCTACCAGGTACCGGTATTCGGCTCGTTTAATGAAGAACAGGATCCTGTCGTTGCCCGAATTGATCGTACAAGTGTGTCGAGCGCCATCATGCAACTGATTCAGGGCCGGGACATCGACATGGTGTTTGTTTCGTGTACGAGCGTGCGCTTGAGTGATGCCGTTGTTGAACTGGAAGAGCAAACCGGATTGCCCGTAACATCCTCAAACCATGCCATGGCGTGGCACTGCTTGCGGCTGGCAGGTCACGATGAGCCAATGCCTCAACTGGGCAGTTTGTTCGGGAAATCACTTGTAACGTAGTGAGTCTATCGGTGGGCGCCAGTGGGCCGCTGTCCTCCAGGCGTTATTGTCTCCGGGTATCCAGTCCCCGCGAATAAGCCGGGTTTTAAAGGGTGGTGATGTGGCCGCTAAACTGACCAGTGATGGCCGTTACACTCTGGCGCGATTTGCACGGCTGAAAACCGCTGGTTTTGGTGATTTATCCGGACTTTGCGGGTTTCAACGGTTTACACAGAGCGGCAATTAGCCATACACTACATACACTGCAATCGTTTGCAGTAATACGTTCTCGGGGCGGGGTGCAATTCCCCACCGGCGGTGTTGGTGCATATTTTAATGCGCCTCAGTCCGCGAGCGCACACCGGTTGGTGTGGTCAGCAGATTCGGTGTGAATCCGAAACCGACGGTAATGCTCGCCATGTTGTGGTGAGCTGAAAGTCCGGATAAGAGAGAGCGGGAGTTTACAGGCGACAGGTTCGTCTGCCCGTCACGCCCTGATTCTGGTAACCGAACTGGAGACTGCCATGAATCAGCCCACTATTACGCCACAATTCGGTGGCGACATTTCAAATTCACGTATTGCCTATATCGAAGCCGGTTGGCACAACGATATTGTGAGTCAGGCGCGCCATGCGTTCACCAATAAGCTAAAAGAACGCGGTGTGGTGGATATCGAACTCTACTCGGTTCCAGGTAGCCTCGAGATTCCACTACAGGCAAAGCTGCTCGCGAAAACCGGCCAATATGACGTCATCATCGCCGCTGGTTTGATTGTCGACGGTGGTATTTACCGTCATGACTTCGTTGCCCGTACGGTGCTCGATGCGATGATGCAGGTGTCGCTGGACAGCGAAGTTCCCATACTGTCGGTGGTGTTAACACCGCACCATTTTCACGAGCACGAAGAACATCACAACTTCTTCCATACACACTTCGTTAAAAAAGGTGAGGAAGCAGCAGCAGCCTGCGCACAGACACTGGAAAACATGGGCAGACTCGGTAAAAACCACGCGGCCTGACGCGCATCGTTGAGGCCCGTGTCTGACACCGGGCCTTGAGCGCAACTGTTTTTACACTGCGTCGTTTGGATATCGAATTGAATGGCTGCTGAAAAGCGCACGGCGTTCAAAGACTGGTTTGACAGAGCCGCAGCAAAGGCGATGGCGGAACAGTTGCGGGCGGTGTATTCAGAGTTTGATTCAAGCCGGTTCGAGCAACTGGCTTGCCGAAAATTGCACACGCTTGAGTTTAATGCACGCGTACAGCAGTTTGCCGACGCGATGGAAAATACGCTACCCGCTGATTATCCGGATGCCATTGATCTTGTACGCCGGTCATTGCCGCCGGCGCTGGTTAATTGTGAGGCAGTGACCGATGGCTGGTTGCAATGGCCAACGGGTCAGTTCATCGCCAGTTACGGACTTGATCACTTTGAGGAATCAATGACCGCCATGGTTGATCTAACGCAGCGTTTCAGTGCCGAGTTTGCGGTGCGGCCCTTTGTAGAAAAATACCCGGGGAAAACTTTTGCGCGACTGATGAAGTTAACCGGTCACAAAAGTCCGCATGTGAGACGCTGGTGTTCCGAGGGTGTTCGAACGCGTCTTCCCTGGGGTCGGAAACTGCATGCAATAATTGCCGATCCGACTCCGGTATGGCCAATACTGGATGCACTGATCGATGACGATGAAATTTACGTCAGACGTTCGGTGGCAAACAGCATCAATGATTTATCGAAGGATCATCCTCAGCTGGTAATTGAACGTTGCAAGCTGTGGCAGAGTGGAAGTAACCTCAACCGTGATTGGGTGATTCGGCAGGGACTGCGTAGTCTGGTAAAAAAGGGAGATCCGGATGCGTTGGCGCTTCTCGGTTTCTCTGCTCCAAAAAAACTAGAGGCAGAAATTACCATCAACCCTGAGGTAGTTAAAGTTGGTCAAAGCCTGTTGCTCTGTGCTGAACTAACGAGCCAGGCTGATAACGATCAGGAAATGCTGGTGGACTTCATCGTTCACTATGTCCGCAAAAATGGCGCACGCAATGCCAAAGTGTTCAAGTGGAAAACCCTGTTGCTGGAAGCTGGCAGCAGTATTCGAATGGAGAAAAATGTGCCGATGCGTGAGACAACCGTGCGAGCCCTGTATGCGGGAGAGCATAGACTTGAACTGCAGGTAAACGGGATCGTTGTTGCTAACGCGGGTTTTGAGTTAGTTGTTTAACCTTCGAGCCGTCGTTTTTAGCTGTGCGAATAACCACTAGAAGACAACTCAAATGAAAGGCGCTGCAGCGTGATTACATTGCACTATGCACCGGACAACGCTTCGCTGGTTGTCAAAATACTTCTGGAAGAGCTGTCACTTGAGTATCAGGCGGTTTTAGTCGATCGCAGTGTACAACAGCAATCTGGCAAAGCGTATCTCGAGTTGAATCCCAAAGGCTTGATTCCGGTTTGCATTATAGACGATGAGCCGGTTTTCGAAACGGCGGCGATTGTGCTGACTCTGGCAGACAGGCATGGTGCCATGGCGCCCGCAATCGATGACGCTCATCGACCGCAGTTCCTGAAATGGTTGTTTTTTATGAGTAATACCGTGCATGCGGATCTGCGTCTGTTGTTCTATGCGGAAAAATTTATTGACGATGGTAAAGACTCGCTAAATAGATTTCGGCAAAAAACCACTGACCGTGTGACAGACAGTTTTTCTATACTGAACGCGCACTATCAGAGTGTGGGAACCACCTTTCTACTCGGTGAATCGCCCTGTATTGTCGATGTATATCTCGCTTGTTGCATGCGTTGGTCCACGCTGTATCCGCCGACCTGGGAGTCGCGGCTGAAGGTTTCAGAGTTTTCTGCAGTGGAGCGAATGCTTGCTGCACTTGAGCAACGGCCTGCGGTAATTCGCGCCTGTAATTCAGAGGGGATTAACGGATTGTTTTTCACCCGACCCGAGCATGCGAAACCCGAGCATGGCTCTGCGTTGTAACACCGACAGGTTTTGTTTTTACTTACTCGGTTGGGAGGACAATACCTTGCGCGAATTTTGGAGCCGATTAGTCTGGAATATTCGCATTCTCCAGATCGAAATACTCGCGCTCGCTTATAGTCCCCGCGAACTTCCCCTGGGTTAACAAACCACTTGTCATAATTACTACTTGCCTGTATCAGCGTATATCCGGTTGCAGCTTTTTAGAATTTTTCGGATTGCGAAAAACCAGTGGTTTGGTTGTTCGGTTGCTGGCGGCACTGGTGGCGATGGCGGCGTCGACGATATGGCGGTCGGGCGATTTTTCACACACCGGATCGGTGGCGGCGGCATCACCGGTTAGCATGAACGCCTGGCAGCGGCAGCCGCCAAAATCTTTCTCTTTCTCGGGGCATGATCGACACGGTTCCTTCATCCAGTCAAAGCCGCGAAACTTCTGAAATGCATCTGATTTATTCCAGATATCATCCATGCTCATGGTTTTGGCATTGGGAAATTCAATGCCGGGTAATTGCCTTGCTGAATGACAGGGCAGGGTTATGCCGTCAGGTGTTACCAGCATAAAAAGGCTGCCCCAGCCGTTCATGCACGGTTTAGGTCGGTTTTCGTAGTAGTCGGGTACGACGTAAAAAATCTTCATCGCATCGTTGGTTTTATCGTCACGGAATTTGTTGACTGCTGCTTCGGCATGTTCCAGTTGTTCGCGGGTAGGCATTAGCACATCGCGGTTTATAAACGCCCATCCATAGTACTGGGTAGTGGCGAGTTCGACGTAGTCCGCATCGAGTTGAGTGGCAAGAGACAGTATATCGTCGACCTGATCGATATTTTCCCGATGCGTTACAAAGCAAAGCACCATAGGGAACCCGTTGGCTTTGACCGCTCTTGCCATTTCGAGTTTATGCTCAAACGAAGCGGTACCGGCTATCCAGTCGTTAAGCTCGCCGGAGCTTGCCTGAAAGCTCACTTGTATGTGGTCGAGACCAGCTTCTTTTAAGCCTGCAACGCGCTCTGCGGACAAGCCGATTCCCGATGTGATCAGATTGGTGTAATAACCGAGCTTGTGCGCTTCGGCGACGATCACTTCAAGATCCTTGCGAACGATGGGTTCACCACCGGAAAGCCCCAGCTGTGCGGCACCGAGGTCACGAGCTTCTCGCAATATACGTAGCCAGTGTTCGGTGTCGAGCTCTGCACCGGTGGTGTTGGCAAAGTCTACCGGGTTACTGCAGTAGGGGCACTGCAACGGGCATTTATAGGTTAGCTCGGCCAATAGCCATAACGGTGCTGAAACGCTAGACATTGAGCCATCCCTCTTTGTGTGAATCGGTTAGAAATTCGATGACGTCTTGTTTGAGGTCTGTGTCCGGGAACTTCGCTTCGAGTGCAGTAATGATCTGCTGAACTGTATTTTCTCCGTCAATGAGCTGAACGATCTCGGCGGCGCTGCCACCGAGCACTTTCATTCCTTCCGGATACAACAGCACGTGGCTGTCCTGCGCGGGCTCCCACTGAAAGCGATAACCGTTGGCAAGCTTTGGCACCTGATTCATATTCATTGTTTTCTGGTCACAGTTGTCACAAGTGTTCTGTTTGATTGCTTACCGGGCACTTGTGGGTATCGATGTTAAAGTAGGGTGGCATTTGCTGGATATAGGCCATATGCATGGCGTCCAGCATGCTCCATAACACGTCGAGTTTAAATTGCAGAATCTGCATGGCGCGGTCTTGTTGCGCGCGAGTCTGGAAGTGTTCGAGCGTGATGGTTAGTCCGTGTTCAACGTCTCGATGGGCTTCCTTGATCCGGTTTTTGAAATAGTCGAGTCCCTGACTATCGATCCACGGATATTTGTCTGGCCAGCTTGAGATACGCTGTTTATGAATAGTGGGCGCAAACATTTCGGTGAGCGATGAACAGGCCGATTCCTGCCAGCTCGCGTCGGCGACAAAATTGACATAGGCATCCACCGCAAACCGGACCCCCGGCAGTACCATCGATTGATTGATCACGTCTTCACGGTGTAGCCCGGTGGCCTCGGCCAGCCGCAGCCACACCTCGATTCCGCCCTCGCTGCCGGGTTGCCCATCGTGATCGATAATCCGTTGTACCCACTTTTGGCGAGTTAGCCGGTCAGGGCAATTGGCAAGGAATGTGGCGTCTTTGCGCGGGATAGTAATCTGATAGTAGTAGCGATTGGCAACCCAGCCCTGAATCTGTTGGCGGTCGAGTTCACCGTTATTCATCATTACCTGGAAAGGATGATGGATATGGTAGCGATTACCGAGCGACCGCAATTGTTCTTCAAACTGGTTTGCAGTCCAGGCTTCTGTCGAGCCGTTTGCTGTCACAGCACTATCTCCATGCCATCTTCTGCGACTTCGATATCCTGTGCTTTTAGCTCGGCGCGCTGTGCGGAGTCAGGATCGAGGATCGGGTTGGTGTTGTTTATATGTATAAGAATTTTTCGGCACTTCAGCAGCTTGAGTTCTTCCATCATGCCGCCTTTACCGGATTGGGCAAGGTGTCCCATCTCCGAGGCCAGCCTGGTGCCGACGCCACGGGTTTGCATTTCATCGTTAGTCCAGGTGGTGCCGTCGACCAGCAGACAATCGACCTCACTCATGATCTCGCGGGTTTTATCCTGCAAGCCGCCAAGTCCCGGTGAATAAAAAACCGAGTGGCCGGTGGTGGTGTCGCGAATGGTGATCGCGATGTTGTCACCCGGGTGAGGATCGTTGCGATGCGGCGAGTAGGGTGGTGCCTTGCTGTCAATGACCAGCGGCTTAATCTCGATGTTGTCTATGCCAGGCACCTGTATCCAGGATTCGTCGACATCTATCTCGTGCCAGTCGACACCGCAGTAGTGCTCGAGCATGTTGATGAGCGGAAATCCGCTGGTTAGATCGTTGTGGACCATTTTTGTGCAGTAGAGCGGCAGACGGGTGTTGTGCTCGCGCAGACTCAGCAAACCCGTGGTGTGATCTATCTGGCTATCCATCAGCATCACCGCGCGGATGCCGGTATCGCGCAATTCACGGGCAGGCTGCAGTGCCTGTTGCTCGCGCAGTTGCTGGCCAATATCCGGCGATGCGTTAATCAGTAGCCAGTTAGTGCCGTCGCTGCTGACCGCTATCGACGACTGGGTCCTCGGCAGGGCACTAATCTCGCGGGTTCGCTGGCCGCGACAGGTCGCGCAATTGCAGTTCCACTGCGGGTATCCACCCCCTGCGGCTGAGCCAAGTACCAGTATTCTAAGCATGGCAGTCGATGGTTTTTGCCGGGTTCGGTGGAGTATGTGCAGCGGAAGTGCAAACACGGGTCGGTTGGACTGCAATAAGCATAAAATGATTTGATAGACGAAACCTGACTCTGTCACGCAGGGTTCGGTGCACCATTCCTCTCTGTTGTTACACTAACAGCCTACACAAATTCAGTGCGCTTACCTAGCCCGAATTATCCACAACACGGCGATTGTGTTCGGGTATTGGCCGTTTGATATGTCTATTTGGAGCGTGTGGCGACTTCAGGACTGGAAGTGTACTGCACCGATTAGGGTCTGGCCGGTGGGTCGGCGATCCATCCCGCTGACAGGGGGTAGAGTTTCGCCATAAAAAACTGTGTCGTTGCTGAATCGCTACCCACCGCGGGGATACAACGGCATAATGCAAGGCGAAGCCTAATGGAGAGAAACCGTTAAACGTCCGCTTGATCAACCACCTGAAAGTGTGGAGTGTTTTTTATACGTTGGTCGCTTATGACTGCCAGTCCTCTCACAGTTACCGGCGTTGAGTTCAGCTATGGACAAACGAAAGCCCTGAAAGGTGTCTCACTGGAGGTACCGGCCGGTGCATTTGTGGCACTGCTTGGTGCTAACGGTGCTGGTAAAACCACGTTGTTTTCAATTATCACCGGCTTGTATTCGGCGCACGCCGGCGATGTCTCGATTATGGGACAGGATTTACGGGCACAGACTCTGGCCGCGCTTGCGTGTATGGGAGTGGTCTTTCAGCGAAGCACTCTCGATATGGATCTGACCATCCGGCAAAACCTGAGCTACGCCGCCGAACTGCAGGGCATTGCCAGTCGTGACGCCAGCCAGCGCATTGAAGAAAGCCTTGACCGGCTTGAATTAACCGAATACCACAAGCGCAAGGTAGCGGCACTCAGTGGCGGTCAGCGCAGACGCGTCGAGTTGGCCAGAGCGTTACTGCATCGGCCTTCATTGTTGCTACTTGATGAACCGACTGTCGGGCTCGACGCGGGCAGTCGGGCGGACTTCGTGAATCATGTCCGGAGCCTTTGTGAGTCGGCCGGTACCGGTGTGTTATGGGCGACCCACCTGATGGACGAGGTTGAAGACAATGACAATGTTTTTGTGCTGGACAAGGGTGAAATTTCTGCAACAGGTATTGTTCGGGACTTGCTTGCGGAACACTCCGTGGCTACCGTCGCCGCTCTGTTCAATAAGCTGGTTAAACGGCAAAAAAAATGACTCCGTTACACGCCATTCGTTGCCTTAGAGGGGTTGTCGCTCGTGAGTCACTGCGCTTTGTAAATCAACGTGGTCGATTTTTTTCAGCACTGGTCAGGCCGCTGGTGTGGTTGTTTATTTTTGCAGCCGGGTTCAGATCAGTGCTGGGCGTGTCCATTATTCCGCCTTACGAAACCTATATTCTGTACGAAGAATTTATAACGCCGGGCCTGCTTGGAATGATATTGCTGTTCAATGGTATGCAGAGCTCACTGTCGATGGTCTACGACCGCGAGATGGGCAGTATGCGAGTATTGTTGACCAGCCCGTTGCCGCGCTGGTATTTGTTGTTGTGTAAATTGCTGGCCGGTGTAGCGGTGGCAATATTGCAAGTCTATGCGTTTTTGGCCATTGCCTGGTTTTGGGAAATCAGACCTCCGCTGAGTGGATACTTTCTGGTGTTTCCGGCGCTTGTGTTTGCCGGGCTGATGTTGGGCTCACTGGGTTTGCTGCTCTCGTCTTTAATCAAGCAGCTGGAAAATTTTGCAGGGGTAATGAACTTTGTTATTTTTCCGATGTTCTTTGCCTCATCAGCGCTCTATCCACTGTGGAAGATTCTGGAATCGAGTGTGGTGTTACACTGGATATGCCGTATTAATCCATTCACCCATGCGGTGGAGTTGATTCGCTTCGCGTTGTATGGACATGTGCATTGGCTGGCACTGGTTATTGTTGTGTTGTGTACAGCCGTGTTTCTCGGCGCTGCCGTCATTGGCTATGATCCGTTGCGGGGATTTTTGGCACGCAAGGATGGCGGGCCTGGTGGATAGGTTCCACAAGCGCCTCATGCGGTTGCGCAATAGTGCTGTATCTATTGCCAATTGCCTCTACATCACCGAGCAAACCTGTGCACAATAAAAATTCAGCGTTTTTGCAAATGCACATGAGTGGCAATACCTTTGTGATGGCCAATGCCTGGAACGCCGGTAGTGCTGTGCTTTTACAGGAAGCAGGGTTTAAGGCGATCGGGACTACCAGCGCAGGTATAGCCTATGAACATGCTTTGCCAGACTATGCGAGCGAATTACCCTTCTCTACTGCGCTGAGGCAGACCAGCGAGATTGCAGCTGCGGTTGAAATACCGGTGAGTATGGATAGTGAAAACTGTTACGGACATACTCCGGAGGAAGTGCACAGTAATATGGTGCAAATCGCCGGAACCAGCGTGGCAGGTGCCAGCATTGAAGACTACTCGGGGTCTGTTGAAACGGGTATGTATGATCTTGAGTTGGCGGTGGAGCGGGTGCGTGCTGCCAAACTGGCTGATTCCGGTTCAACAAATTCACTCGTACTTACCGCCCGCAGTGAATGTTATCTTCGTCGACATCCCGATCCCTTTGCCGAATCGGTGAAACGCATAAACCGGTACCGCGAAGCGGGTGCTGATTGCCTGTATGTACCAGGTATCCGGGACATAGATACCATCAAGCAACTGGTGTCAGAAGTCGACGGGCCGGTAAACGTGGTAATGGGTCTGGCGGGCGAGCCGATATCGGTTGCGCAATTGCAGGATGCCGGAGTAACAAGAATCAGCATTGGCGGGTCGCTTGCCCGCGCAACACTGGGACTCATTCGTCGAGCCGCTCGTGAAATACTTGATGAAGGCACGTTCGGTTTTTCCAGGCAACAAATTCCGGATGCCGAGCTTATGCGCTTGTTTGGAGGAAAGTAATGGCGTTAGAGGTTTACTCCGATCCAAAAGTGGAGGCCAGGCTTAAGGGCGTACTATCACTCTGGAAATTGCGAGACGGGCAATTGCAGCGCAGTTACCAGGTGGCGGGCTGGAAAGGGGCGTTGATGGTGGTCAATGCAATCGGACATTTAGCAGAGTCTGCCTGGCACCACCCGGACTTACACGTCTCTTATGGCAGAGTAGGCGTTGCACTCAGTACGCACTCGGCCAATGGCATTACCGATCTGGACTTCGAGCTTGCAACGCGCATTGAACAGCTGGTGCAGTGGCAACCATCGCAAGAAGCCGGGTCTCTCACTGGAACACCCGATACGGATCAGCATCGCTATATCAAGTATGACTAGTCAGTGCCCGTGAATTGGCGAGTGCGGGCTGACTTGCTTAACTATGCCGTCGGCCGTGCATTCTTTAACAGAGGGATTCAGGCAGCGGACAACAAAGGGCGAGCATCTCTAAATGATACCAGACGCTTTGCGTTTTCGTCCCAAAGTGCCAGCGGGATGCATTTCAGACTCTGAAGAAACGTCAGGCGTCCGACCTGTTCCAGTTCCGGGTGCGCTTTCATTACTTTGGGCAGTTTGTGGAACGGAATGCGGCTGGACAAATGATGCACATGATGAATTCCAATGTAACCGGTTAGCCACATGACAGGTTTTGGCAAATCGTAGTAGGAGCTGCCATGCAATGCTGCGTGCTCATGGTTCCATTCGGGCTTAACGTCCCAGTAGGTTTCATCGAACTGATGCTGAACATAGAAAAGCCAGACACCAATAGATCCGCCGAGAACCACTATTGGAATCTGAATCAACAGGAACACAGACAGGCCGATTGCTTTAATTAAAAAGTAGGAGACTATCAGTATGCCGAGGTTGGTTGTCAGCGCGCTGGTCCAGCCTGCAGTGCCATGTTTCATGGCCCCGACTGGAACTCGATGGCGCACCAGAAACAAATAGGCGGGCCCGAGACCGAACATCACCAGGGGATGTCTATAGAGGCGATAGCGCAGACGACCGCCAAAACTCAGCTCACGATATTCCTTGACCGTTAGCGTGTCGATGTCACCCAGTCCACGGGCATCAAGGTTGCCCGAGGTGGCGTGGTGTGCTGCGTGTAGCCGGCGCCAGTAGTCATAAGGGGTAAATGTGAATATGCCGAGAAATCTGCCAACCCAGTCGTTGGCGTGGCGTGATGTAAACAAGGTGCCGTGCCCGCAATCGTGTTGCAGAATGAAAAGCCTCACCATCAGGCCGGCGGCTGGAACCGTTGCAAGAGCAGCCAGCAGGTAGGTTAATGCGGTGCCGGTTGTTAGCAATGCGGATAACAGAACCCAGAGCGCGATAAGCGGGATGGCTGTTAAAGCAATTTCGATTAGGGCGCGGGTATTGTCGGCAGTTTTAAACGGCGCGAGTTTAGCTGACCACTTTTGAGTGTTCATGGGTACGTGTGTTGCCTGTATCTGGTTATTGGCGGGCGCTAAAGAAATAGGCCGGTGTTTTTCTCGACAGGAGTTACAACATTCGAACCATTTGCTGAAATTGTGACGTTACCAAAGTAATCACTTCTACTTATGCGGGGCAATAGGGAAAGGTAAGTTACATACGTCAAAATAATGTCACCAAATTCGGACAGTCCGGTATTGGAACACGACTATACAGACACAGAAAGATCCTGCAACCATACTGGCATGACATCCAGTAACCAGGCGTCCAGTGCACGATTCCAGTGAAATAGCAAGGTAAAGCCAACCAGTAACAAAGCAACTCCCATAACGGGCTTGGCCCATGGCATCCACGTCATTAACCGATCCTTGCGTTTGGTAAGCAATTCGCGTGAACCATAGGACAGCAATAACAGAATGGTCGATACACCGATACCAAAGAACAGCATTGTCACGGCGGCCATCAACAAACCTTCACCACTTGCAGCAAGACCAATAGCGCCACCCAGTGTAGGTCCGACGCAGGGTGACCATACCGCACCCAGCAGCATGCCAATGTAAAACTGGCCTGCACCGCTTTGACCACTAATATTGTCAAGCTTTTGGTTCGCACCGGACGCCAGCGGAGCGGTTGCCGTGGCCAGTTTTTCCTGTGCTCCTGGAATGAGCAATATGACCCCGAAGCAGATCATCAGAATCGCGGCAATACGATTGATCATCTCCTCACTCAGGCCGATCAGATGTCCGAACGCTGTGACCAGTACGCCCACTATGGTAAACGAGACAGTGAGTCCGAGCGCCATGTAGACGGGCCCGTAGCGATTGCTTTGAAAAGCGCCGGCGATAATGACCGGTAGCAGTGGTAATACACAGGGGTTAATCAGCGTTAGTACGCCGGCAAGCCATGCCCAGAAAAAAGTCATGCAGTAAATACCGTATCAGTTTTGTGTCGACGTAGTGGTCCGCCCAACTAGTAGACTGGTTCTGTTGATAAAGTTCAACAGGGTGGAATTTTAGTTGAATTCTGTCGGCCTGCCAGCAACGAGAGGAGGGTAGACAGGCTTGGCGGATCGGCAGTTTGCACGGTGTAAGTCAAGCTGCTGCAAATGATGCGACGGTACTATTTATCGATAATTCCGGTTGTATGTTTAACGCTATACGGGTCAAAAACCGGTATCAGATAATAGTACGGTTCTGCGCAGGCTCTGACCTCTGGATCAGCTCTGCTTCGATCACATAGCGCAATGGACCTCCACTAACGAGGGCATTGAACGGATAGCAAGTGACCAATACCAATGTCTGGCTGTCCGATTCCATCGCGATGCTGTCGGTTCGTGAATCGGCAATCGAAATGGAGGTGACCTGATACTCGTTCCATTGACGGTTTTCCGACTGAAGCCGTACCCGGTCTGCCAGGCTTATGTGTTGCAGTTGCCGGAAGTGGGTGTCTCGATGGCCGCCGATAACCGCAACGCCGGGTGAACCAGGTTGACTGGATCCCTTAGCCAGGCCGGGACCAAACGCAAGTGCGTTACCGTTGGCACCGCTGAGCACCCAGGAGTCCATTGCGAGGCGTTTTATCTGCAGTCGTGCTACCGGCCGGGTATCGGCCCATGGCCACGGAGGCATGTAGTTTACCGCAGTACTCTTGCTCCAGGCTCGAGCGATGAGAAGCTGCGCCAGTTCCGCTTTCGCTAACATATAGGTTGCGTTGGCAGCCGGAGCGAGAGCAAGTAGTGCGGTTACTGCCAGCAAAAAGGTTCGCAGGGAAAACATGCTCACAGTGACCGGGTTTGCTTGAGTGTTGCCAGGCTAAACAGTACGGCCAGCAGTGAAAAAACAATCGACAGTAAAAAACGAAAAGCGATACCGGCGCTGCCCTGCGGCAGATTCATGGTGTTGCCGGCAGGCATTGCCGATGGTACCTTTCGGATTTTCAGCGCTTCAGTTGCAGGATCGCGTGCAACTTTCTCTTCTACGGCAACGAGGCTTGTGTACCGGGTGACCAGGCTATACTCAAGTGCGGTGTCAGTGATCTGCTGTTTAACTTTGTAAGGGTCTGCGCCGAATAACAGGCTGTCTTCGAGGGATTCGATCTTGCGATGTGCCCAGCGTTTTTCGAGTCCGTTGTCGATACCGAGCCTTTTTGATTGGCCGGCGTTGTCTACCTGCTTTATAGAAGCGAGATCAAGCTTGCGTGACCACGGAGTACCCGCGTGTTTGCCGCTTACGACAAGCTCGCCACCGTCAATCCGGGTATGCCATCGAGCATCGGCGAGTACTGCCTCGCCGGCATATAGATCCGGTACAGTCGCAGGGTAGATCTCCGGTGTATCTACACCGGTCCACTGCAGAGACACTTCAGTTAGCACAGGTCGTTCAAGTTTATGAAATAACGCAATCATCTTTGCGTTAACTTCATTCTCTCGTGCGATAAACGTATAACTGCCGCGACCGAGTTCGGCAGCCTTGCGCATAAACCAGGTATTCGGCGCTGATCCAATGCCTACAGTAAATAGGCGGCTGTCTTTTATGGTTTGTTCTATCTGATGATAGATCTGGTCTTCGTTTGAGACACTGCCATCGGTGACAAACACAATTTGCCTCACCTGGTTTTCGCCTTGTAGCTCGTTGCTTATAGTATCCCGCAGGGCAGTACTCATCGCTGCCGCGATTTCCGTTCCACCGCTCGCGTGGAGTGCTTTCACCCATCTTGTTGCTTTGGCACGATGCTCGACATCGGCGACCCGGCTTGAAGGAAAAAGCGTACGGGTCGTGGAGTTAAATGCAATGACGTTGAAAGTGTCTCGATCAGTCAGTCTTTCAATGCCGAGCACCAGGGCCTTGCGTGCCTGTCTGATAGAGTTTCCCTGCATCGATCCGGAAGTATCGATTACAAAGATAACTTCCCTTGCAGTGCCTGTCCCGGTAAACAGATTTTGCGGTGGAATCAGCATCAGTGATGCAAATGAATCCTGATGTTCCGGTTCGGTTCGGTCTTTGCGAAATACGGCGGCTAGCGGGCTGCTGCCTGCTTCCGGATACCAGGTGAGTTCAAAATCCCGGTCCATGGTTACCCGGTTTTCTGCAAGGCTTATATTCCAGTGGTCGTTGTGGCGTTTCGTTTGAATCCGGTGTGATCCGCTGTCTATTCGCGACAACGGGGTTCCTGCAGCAATGTCCACACGAATAACCGTTTTAGCTGCCTGTGCGGGGGCCTGCCTGCCTTGTTGTGACGGCAGGATTATCCAGCCACTGGATGCGGGCGAAAGGGTTTGTTCGACTTCAAGCCGACTATGTTGCAAGCGTTGACCTGGCTGGTATCTGGGGGTGATCGTTAATGGAAATCGCAGGCTAAATGCGCCGTCATCGTATCGCACGCGCGACTGGTAACTGATCGATACAGTGATCGTTTCATTGGGACCGATATTGGCAACATTTGTGGTGAACAGGTTCGGTCGTTGTCGTTCAAGCAAACTTGCGCGCTTACCCTGTCGTTTGGCAGTCTGGTAAGTTTTCTGAGCCTGCTGTCGTGTTTGAATTTTGCCTTTGGTTACGCGCTCACCGGTCTCTATTTGCAGAGCATCTGCAGATCCGTTGTCAGGCAGCGGGAACACATAGACCGCCTCCAGCCATTGATCGCTTGCGTTGTAAAACGTTTGCTGAAGGCTGGTGCGAGCGTGCAAGCCGGAAACCGCTATATCTACTTCTGTGGCCAGGACGGGAAGTGAATGATAGCGACCTGCCTCTTCGGTCTGCGTAAGAAGTGAACCACTTTGGACTTCTTGCATGGTTATTGTGTCAGCGAAAGCGATGCGCTGTGATAACAGGCACATAAGCACTAGCAGAATAGTGGCGGCAGAGGCAAAGTGATTTTTCATTGACGTTTCCGGTCATTTCGATGCCACCTAGTAAACCGGTTCAAAATTGCCTGTTCGTTGCAATCCAGTGATCAATTGACATCAATTCTGCTGAATTATGACGACGTGCCGGGAACGTTGATCAATGTTGTCTGTTAGCGCGTAACTGAACGCGTTTCAAGCGACTGGCAACGGTTGTGAGTCAACAACGGGGCGTGATACACACGAGTCTGAAGTCTGTTATTGTGCGTGCCTTATGCAGACAACGCCGGGTTCATTTCTCTTGATTCTATTGAAGACCGTTCGAAAAATAACGCTGATAACACTGTTTGTGGTGATGTCCGGTCCGGGTGCCGCAATTGTTACTGCTGATGATGCAACCGGTAGTAACGGGGCCAATCCGGTTGATAGCAATGTTGCAGCGCCTGAAAATCTATTGTCGCCGCTTGCCGTGACTGTTCAGAAACCCCGGTGGGAGTTTGGTCTTGCAGGAGCAGCCTTGCAGGTACCAGCGTATCCATCATCGTCCATCGACAATCGACGTAACTTTTTTTTGCCCTGGTTTGTGTATCGAAGTGACAAGGTTCGTCTACAAGGCGGAGCACTTAAGCTGGTTGCGGTGGAGAACAGCCGGGTGACGGTTGATGTGTCTCTGGGAGGATCTCTGAATGCAGACTCTGCCTCGACGCCATTGCGAGCCGGTATGCCGGATCTGGATTTTCTGTTCGAAATTGGACCGAAAGTAGACCTGCGCCTTTGGGATACGCGTTTTGCCGGAAAGAAAGATGCTGCCATTGGTACCCGTTTCGAAAAACGCGGGACGCTTATCTGGAGTACTGCGCTGCGTGCGGCTGTGTCTACTGATTTCCGTAGCGTTAATTCGCGAGGCTATGTGTTGGGGTCGGTGCTGCGTTACCGACGTGAAGGTTTGTTTGGTACACCTACCACCGCTTCTATCTCGATCGGGCCAATTTGGGCGACGGAGAAATTACAGGATTTTTTCTACGAGGTGAATCCGGCGTTTGAAGTCCCGGGACGGGAGGCTTTTGATGCAAGCGCGGGCTATCTGGGCACTAACCTGTTTGTCGGCGTGGGCCACAAGTTTAGCGATAAAATAAGTGCATTTGTCGGTGTGAATACTGCGATTCACAGCGGTGCCAGGAATGTGGACAGCCCCTTGTTCGAAGATGAGACCACAACGGGAGTCGTATTCGGGCTTAGCTGGGCAATTAAGCAAAGCAGAGAAAGGGTATCCATTGTCGAGGAATAGTTTTACGCTGCGTAAAATTATGCTGCCGGATCTGACGTAAATGTGCTGTTGTATGGCGCAGACGCGTTATCTGTTTCGGTCAATATCAAGGTAAAAAGCAAAAAAACGCTGAGAACTTTGATGCCGGTCGTGTACGGAGATATAACTTCGGGTAACTGCTACAAGGTAGCACTGCTTCTTACCCAATTGCGTATACCGTTTGGATGGCGTGAGACGCTGGTAACCGATGGTGATACCCGAACTGTTGAATTCAGTGAATTGAATCCTGCCGGGCAAATTCCGGTAGTGGTGCTTGATGACGGCACTGTGTTAACCCAGTCCAATGCGATACTCCATTACTTCGCAACCGGCTCCTCCCTGATACCGGAAGATACTCTATCCCGAACCCGTCTTCTCGAATGGCAATTTTTTGAACAATACAGCCATGAACCCAATATCGCGGTGCGCCGTTTTATCAAAAAGTACCTGGGGCTTCCGGATGACCGCAAGGCTGAATTTGAGGCCCGGGAGGCGGGTAGCTACCGGGCGCTGGATGTATTAGAGCATCGGTTGTCCGGTCACCGTTTCCTGGTGGGTGATCACTATTCACTTGCCGATATCAGTTTGTTTGCCTATACCCATGTGGCCAGTGAAGCAGATATTGATTTATCACGCTATCAGGGTGTCAACCGCTGGCTTGACGTGGTCAGGAAGCAGCCTCTCTATATTGGTATGTACGACTGATGGATGTCCGCGGCAGTTTCCCGTTCATTACGAAGAAAACTCGATAGTCGCTGCAGTTCCGGTCAGTGGTGTGAGAAATAGAGTGACATGAAAAAGAAGACCCGACAGCTACTGCATGAGTTGCAGCAACAGTGCTATGGCAAGAATGTCTCTCTGCCCTCAGTTTGCTACACCTCATCGAAGTTTCTGGCGCGTGAGGAAAGCAAAGTACTGAGACGTGGCTGGCATTGTTTGGGACGTGAGGATGAAGTGCCTTGCGCAGGCGACTTCTTCACCGTAAATATTCTGAACGAGTCGCTAATTGTTGTTCGTGATAGTAGCCTTGAGGTAACCGTAGTGTCCAATGTGTGTCGGCATCGAGCCATGCCGGTTGCGGAGGGTTCAGGCAACACTGTGATGTTCCGATGTCCCTACCACGCATGGACGTACGAACTCGATGGATCGCTTCGAAGTGCACCGCTGATTGATGCACAAGAAGTTGAGAATTGCAGATTGCCAAAAGTTCGAGCAGAGATATGGGCTGGCTTTATTTTCGCCACGCTAAACCCGAATGCAATATCACTGGCCGAATCGCTGGCGGATTTGCACAAATCGATTGAAAATTATAAACCACATGCAATGCATCATATTGGAAATTTCAGCGAAGTCTGGAATTGCAACTGGAAGTCGCTTGTTGAAAATTTCATGGACGGTTATCACTTGTCAGTTGTGCATCCTGAATCATTGCGGCCTTTGACTCCTACCCGTTTATGCCAGTACGGAGTGCAGGGCGAGAACTTTACAAGTTACATAGCCAACTATGCGACAACGGCGCCCGAACGTTGTAATCATGCATCCGATCTGACGGATGAAGAGAGAAGACAATCAAAATTGTTCTGCGTGTTTCCGTCAATGGTGGTTTCGGTTTCACCTGACACTCTAGTCTATCTCGCATTGCAGCCCGATGGCACCGACAGAGTGAAAGTTAAGTGGGGGATTTCGGTATTCGAGACCGAACTGTCGCGCGAGGAAAAAAACAAACGAATACACAAATGGCAGGAGATCAATCATGAAGACCACGATATCTTAAAAAACTTGCATCGAGGGCATCAGTCAAAGCTGTATCATGGTGGCAGCCTCGCCCCCTCAAACCTTGAGGGCACTGTCAGCCATTTTCACGATTACCTGATCCGCTGCCTGACTCAACGTTCTTAAAGTCCCCGCGATGATAGAAACTCTGTCCCTGGACTGGCAAATCGTGCTAGCGGTTGTGCCCGTTGTTGTGTTCTCCGGTTTTGTGCATGGAGCGCTGGGTATGGGTTTTCCTATGGTCGCTACTCCCGTCATTGCGGTATTTCTGGATGTGAAACTTGCCATACTGATTACGCTGCTGCCGACCGCGGCTGTCAATATTGCCAGTATCATGAGCCAGCGATCGGGATGGTCAGGCCTTAAACGATACCAACCGCTGGCTGCAGCTTCGCTTGCGGGTGCTGTCTGTGGTTCTATGGTGTTGGCAATTGCAGATGCGGCGCCGTTCAAGTTGCTGCTTGCGGTGTTAATTCTGGTTTTTCTGATGACGGGGCAGCAGGGAGTATGGCCGGAGCGCTGGTTTCGACTGAATTCGATGTGGGCCATGCTGTTAACCGGATTACTGGCGGGCTTTGCAGCAGGCACAACTAATGTGATGGTGGCGGTGTTAATTGTATATTTTCTGACCCTGAACGTGCCGCGCAATGAAATGGTGCCGGCGATGAATTTGTGCTTTCTTCTTGGAAAGCTGGCCCAGATAGTTGTTTTTTACTGGGCAAATCTGTTGAGCCTGAGCCTGGCTCTCGCCACGGCGCCGCTGGCGGTATGTGCGGTAGTATCACTGCGTGTGGGTCAACGCGCGGGGGCGAAATTACCGCAGGAACGCTATCGACATCTTTTGAGAGTGCTACTTGCGGTGCTAGCGACTATATTATTGTTGCAGTTCGGGTTGAGTTTGCTCTAATCAATTAAATGGTACCTCTGATGATCTGAAAAGTGCCCCGTTTACGGCACTTTTCAGCGACGCAAACCGGCTACTTCGCAGAGCGCCGGCGAATTTTGCTATAATTACCACGCCGGACAGTGACTAAAATGCAAGGAAAAACGTGATGTATTACAAAAATCGACAGCCCGCAAAAATCAGTGGCGCTTTACTTGTTGCCTGTGCAAGTGTGCTTATAGCCTCATGCGCTTCAACACTGGATGGTATAAAAACGGACATTGGCGGGGTACTAAACAAAACACCTTTGGGGGGTGATGAGGCCTCGCAGAATCTGGTCGAACCGGCTGATGCTGCCGAACCCGTGGAAACGCAGTTGTCTGCCAGGCAATCGATGATTTCCTCTATTCAGGAGAATCTGATCGCTCTTGGCTACTCACCTGGTCCTGCTGACGGTAACTTAACTGCTAAAACAGAAGCCGCGATTCAGGATTTTCAGCTCGACTATGATCTGCGAATTGACGGCCAGCCTTCAGCCGAGATACTGGAGCTGTCGAGCAGTAAAGTATCTTCGAAATGAAGTAAGTGGTGAGGTCAAACTGGCTACAGTACTTTGGGTATACATCACTGCTGTAACCGGTAACACCGTGTGACGTCTGCATTGAGCAGGGTTCTGAAATTGCCGATAGAACAGGCGCACAATATGGCAGTCACCGGTCGCCGAGGCATACAAAGGTAACCAGTGCATTTAATTGGCGCGTTCAGAGAGCCATAGTTGCATGGTAGTACCGGCCGCACTTTCCTGAATATATCCGCACCGGAGGCGAAAAAAAGCGATTATGAAAATTAGCAGAACAGGCAAAGTGCTCGTCGCGCTCCTTGCTGTTGTGATGGTTGTGCCTGCAGCCGGATATATGTACATCGGGTCCGGCTCTTTTAACAAGCGTCTCGCAAACAAAGCCTCTGAAATCACAGGTGACACGGTTGAATTAACCGGCAAGCTTTCTCTGGTGCGTGTGTTTCCCGAGCTCGCGGTCAGCGTGCCAAATGTCAAGATTCGTGCGTCCGGCAATAATGGCGTGTATCAACGCATGCGTCTTGAGGATGTGGAACTCACACTCTCGCACGATGCAGTTACCAGTGGCGGCCAGGCCGGAGAGGCAGATTTGACCATTGGTCGCACCACGGTAATCAACGCGCCAGCCACGGATGA
Organism: uncultured Granulosicoccaceae bacterium; assembly: GCA_964409275.1. Taxonomy (GTDB): domain Bacteria; phylum Pseudomonadota; class Gammaproteobacteria; order Granulosicoccales; family Granulosicoccaceae. The sequence goes on along the minus strand of CAYPCS010000030.1, from coordinate 34,859 downwards.
TGATCAGGGGACGGTCAATGTAACAGAACAGTCCGACAGGGAAACTCTCGCTCTGCAGATTAACAACACGCTGAAGAATCTTCGTGACCTTACCGTGTCTGTCGAGCTGAAGCGGATTGATGTGATTGCAAGAGCTGTTGGTGCTAAATCGACCCGTCACCGTGCATTTAACACCAGATTGCTGGCGGCCGGTGACCGGCTCGAAGGGTCGGGGCAGTTCGTGCACACTGAAGATGCTACTTATCTGTTCGGGTTCAAGATTCCGGTGCTTTCGGCAAGTGATCAGAACGATCAAATCACCGGTGATATTGATGTTCAGGCAGAACTGGTTGGTGCGAAGAATACCAAATACGAGCTATCCTCAGGCTTTGAGATTACCAACGATCAGATAAAACTGGCGGGAATAAATTATAAAAAACCCGGTGTGTGGTTACGTGGTGATCTAAGTATTGATAACGCTTCCAAAGTACGCATTTCGGGATCGCTGGAAGCGCGTCTGCTGGAGCTGACCGATGCTACAGAGTCTGATGATAGCGACGCTGCCGGGGAAGAAACGCGTATCTTCTCTGAAGACATTATAGATATGAGTTCGGCAAAAGACATTGAGCTCGATCTGCGCCTGATTTTTGGTGCGGTTCGGGTAAACCGAAATCCGATTATCAGCGGTGTGCTGAATCTTGCTCATAAAGATGGCAAGCTGACGATTGAAAGCGAAGATCTATATCTGCTCGGTGGCGATAGCGATTTTACTGCAACTGTGCAGCACGCCGGGGAAGAGGTAGCAATGCGTCTGAAACTGGCAGTTAACAGAGCGCAACTACGCAGACTTCAGGTAGGGGATAGTGATGATCTGTTGTTAACCAGTGGCGCGGCTGATCTCATCATCGCGCTTAAGGGCAAGGGGGAATCGACAGCTGCTATCGCGCGTTCTTTGAGTGGCTATGTTACGGCGGCAGCTTCCGACGCCGAGGTGAATCAACAGTACGTTACCGCAATTGACCGGGGCGTAGTATCCTGGGCTAAAGAGAAAATAAGCCTGTTGGCCAAACGCAAAAAGGTAGAAGTGGACGAAGCCAGGGCGACAGGGAGTGGCACAATGGATATTCAGTGTGCATCGCTTAAGTTGTTTATCAATGATGGTCGCGTTGAGGTGAGCAATGGTGCAATTCTGGAGTTTCCCGATAACACACTGGTCAGTTCCGGCTACGTCGATTTGCATACAGAAAAGCTGGGTTTTGTTTTTCGTACCAAGAGCCGCAGCCTTTTTGACTGGAGTGCTCTGTCTATTATCAAATTCATTGAAGTTGGTGGCGCGTTAAACAATCCGTCAATAGCACTGGACAGCAAAGCACTAGCCAAACAGGGCTTGCTTTCTTCTTCATCCATTGTATTCGGTCCAGTGCCATCGCTGGTCTATACGCTAGCTGAAGCGGGTATAAAAAATCGGCAGAAAATTCAGTGTGTGCCATCAATTCAATAGCAAGCAATGGATCTGAAGCGTGGGTGGCGATCTCCGAAGCGCGAAAGTAAACGTCGATGGCGTTTAGTTAAACAAAGCTCGGTATTGCTGTTGGTCCATGACTCCTTTTTTCGTGCCAACGGAGTTGTCCTCCCGCAAATATGGTGGTGGCAGGCAGGCTGCACTGTTCTTCTTACCATTCGGTAGTGTCGGCGAATTTAACCAGTGAAGCCGCCCCGTCTTTGTACTCGACTATGCTATGGCCGCAATTGTCCATATGTGGCAAGGCCCAGATGTCGTTAATCGATCTACCTGCATATTCAATCAGCAGTGATTTTAAAAAAGCCCCGTGGCTAACCACTAACACTTGCTGCGCATTACCTGCACATTCAGTGACTATTTCTTCAACAGCGTTCCGTGCGCGCTGCTGGAGTTGATGGAAAGTTTCCGCGCCGGGTAATGCAAATGCGGACGGGTTATTTCTGAATTGATCGGTTTCAGCCGGAAAGTCCTTTGTGGCGTCCGCCAGCAACATGCCTTCCCAGGGGCCAAGGTGTATCTCCCTCAGTGAAGGTCGAAACTCTACGTTTTCAGTATTGCCCTGCAAAATGTGGGAGGTGGTCTGTCGGGTACGCGACAGGTCACTGGAATAGATGCGGTCAAAGGCAGGAAGTTTGCCCGCCAGTGCTTTGGCCTGTGATACACCCAGTTCGGAGAGATCCGGGTCGGAAGTTCCCTGAATGCGTATTTCGGCATTCCACGTCGACTGGCCGTGGCGAATAAAATGTATGGTGGTCATAGTTCGCGTAGTTGCCTTGTAACAGAGAGGGTTGGAGTGCAATGAAAACCGGATCTCCGGGCAATGTAGCAAGCTGCAAGGCGTTGTTCAATGTGACAGCCGGGTTGTGCTTCGGATAACAGGTACGGCCGGATTGTCGAACAGGTGACCCATGCTTAACCGGCTCTTTCCGATGTCGTCGGGCTTTGCGACTATGCTGAGTGCGCCGTGATCCGAAGAATGCGGCCGTTGGCTAAACCCGGGAGTGCACTCATGCAACCGTTTACTGGTATCCGTGTGCTTGACTTTACCCATGTGCTGGCGGGGCCGTTTTGCACGTATCAACTCGCAGTAATGGGCGCTGATGTTATAAAAATAGAATCTCCTGGCGGGGGTGACATGATGCGACCGGAGTCGAGTGCAGAGACTCTGGCGGCAGAGCAAAGAGGTAGTCAGTTTCTATCGCAAAGCGGTAACAAACGAAGTCTGCTTGTCGACCTGAATACACCTGACGGAGTAAAAATTATCAGGCGGCTGGCCGAGCGTGCAGACGTGGTGGTCGAGAATTTCCGCAAGGGGGTGCTTGCGCGAGCCGGACTGGGTTATAAGGATCTGTCGGATTTGAACCCGCGTCTGATTTATTGCTCCATGACAGGTTTTGGCCAGAGCGGTCCAAAGTCCGGACATCCCGCCTACGACAATGTGATTCAGGCGTTTTCCGGTCTGATGGCCCACACCGGGTCGGTAAGTACTGCACCGGTACGGGTGGGTCCGCCAGTGCTGGATTATGGAACCGGTGCCCAGGCGGCATTTGCAGTGGCGGCTGCACTGTTTCAACGAGCCGCGACCAACCAGGGACAGTACATTGATGTGGCGATGCTGGATGCTGCATTGATGTTGATGTCTACAAGTGTGGTCGATACGCAAGTCACCGGGGCCGCTCCGCTACCCCCGGGAAATTCCAGCCCGAAAAACGCAGCGTATGCCTGTTATGACACAGCCGACGGCTTGCTGATGATTGGTGCGTTTACGACAAAGCAGTATTCTAATGTGTGGCGAGTGCTGGAGCAGCCACAGATCGCGGATGTCACTTCGGCTCTTGAAGCAAAAGAGCTTGTCGATCGCCTGCCAGCTGATAGTGAGTTACTGGCCAACCTGCTGAAGCAACAGTCTGCGCAACACTGGGAGGATTGCTTTAACCTGGCCGGTGTGCCTGCCGCAAGAGTGAGACAGCTTGACGAGACCCTGCGGGAACCCCAACTGGCAGCACGACAGGGATTGCAGACAGCGCAGGGCTTACCGGATGAACACAGCACACTTAAAATGCCGGTTGCAGCATTCTCGTATTTGACCGACGGACCACAGCTAAAGACTCACGCTCCGTCGCCCGGAGAGCACAGTCGCGAGATACTACTGGAGTCCGGTCATAATGAAGTCGAGATCGATAAACTGATAAAGCAAGGTGTAGTCGGCGCGACTTGAAAGCGAATGAGCTGGTGAGGCCAGCCCGGGTTTGTTGGTTCGGTCTCTCACTGGCGATGTTATAATGTGCCCCTGAACTCACTGCCGGAGGCGGCGAACTGCACATGATTGATCTATATAGCTGGACTACACCAAACGGGCGCAAAGTGTCCATCATGCTAGAGGAATGCGGGCTTGAGTACGAAACCCGTCCCATTGACATAACAGGCAACGAGGATCAATTCGCACCGTCCTTTTTAAAGATAAGCCCCAACAACAAAATCCCTGCGATTGTCGACCATGATACCGGCACCGCACTGATGGAGTCGGGTGCAATCCTGATGTACCTGGCCGAGAAGACCAGTCAGTTTCTCTCTGGCGAACCCGCGGTGCGCTGGAAGACTATCGAATGGTTGATGTGGCAAATGGGAGGATTGGGGCCAATGGCGGGGCAAACCCACCATTTCGCCAAATTTAACCAGGGAAAAGTACCCTACGCAGAAGAGCGCTATGTCAATGAAACCCGGCGCCTCTATGGCGTACTCGACAGGCAGCTTGAGAACAATGAATACATCGCCGGGGACTATTCAATTGCCGATATCGCCACCTGGCCCTGGATTTCGCGATTTGAATGGCAAACTATGGACCTCAATGAATTCGCCAATGTAAAACGCTGGTACCTGTCTATTGCTACCCGACCGGCCGTTCAAAAGGGTTACCATGTTCCGAAATTTACAATGGACATTCCGATGCCCGCATGAGGTGTCCCGCATTAGGTGCATAGTGTTGCATCGCAGCGCCCCGCAACCTTCACATCGTATTGGGCGCTTGCCGCGGGCATCGCGCTAGAGCGGCAGCTGCAACTGGGTGTTGTCCTCAAGGTTTAACAGAAAGCTCTTTGTCGGCAAGCCGCCGCCAAATCCGGTCAGACTGCCATCCTTGCCAATAACACGGTGACAGGGGATAACTATTGAAATCGGGTTGAGGCCGTTTGCATTGCCAACTGCGCGACTTCCGTTTGGTTTACCTATGTGTCTGGCAACAGAGATATAGGACCGGGTTTCGCCGTAGGGTATCTCTTGCAAAGCAGCCCATACACGCAGCTGAAATGTTGTGCCGGAGGGGGCGAGCGCGAGTTCGAAGCTGGTGCGCTTGCCGCGAAAATATTCATCCAGTTGTCGTACGGTATCCGAGAACGGTCGAGGGCTCTCTTCCCATTCCGCGCTTACCTCAAGCTTTTTCCCCTGGCCTTTTGGAAACGTGATGTGCGTGAGTGCGTCCTTATTGCCAGCCAGCAGCAATGGACCAACGGGTGACTGGTGGCGGTAATAGTGGGTGGGAACACTCGGAATCATCGGTAGTACTGGTGACGGGTCAATTTAAGTGGTTGGCAGTATACAGAGGCATTTCGCTATCGTCGCTTCCGGTGAATGGAAATTCCCATTGAAAACGAATAAGGTAGCATCTCGAAAATCGCTGTCAGATCCGGGAGAAAGTATGACAACAGTAGACCTTACAGGTGCGAGTGAAACCGTAACCGATGCGGTAAACACGAGAAGGTCGCTGCGCGCTTTCACGTCACAGCAGGTTTCCACAGATGTGGTAGAGCAAATACTGGTGACTGCCTCCAGAGCGCCCAGTGGCACCAACATGCAGCCATGGAAGGCACACCTTCTAACAGGTGAGAGCCTCTCGGGGGTGAGCGCAAGTGTGCTTAACGCGTATGACAAAGACGAGCCGTTTGAAGCGGAAGAGCCCTATTACCCTGACCGTTTTTTTGAGCCTTACCTGAGCAGGCGCCGCAAAGTAGGATGGGATCTTTACACCTTGCTTGGAATTAAAAAAGGCGACAAGGAAAAAATGAAAGCGCATCATCGCCGTAACTTCGAGTTTTTTCAGGCCCCGGTCGGCGTAGTGTTTACCATCAATCGAAATCTGAATACCGGCAGCTGGCTGGACTATGGCATGTTCCTGCAAAACGTTATGTTGCTTGCGCGCGAAGCAGGTTTACATACCTGTCCACAAGCGGCTTTTTGCGGCTACCACAAGGCGATCAGGAAAGCGCTACCGCTGAGTGAGGACGAAGTTGTGGTGTGTGGAATGTCGATAGGATACGCAGACTACAGTGCGGTGGAAAATACGCTTGAAACCGAGCGTGCGCCATTTGATGAGTTCGTCACGGTTCACTCTTAACGGTCCCTTTCGGCGAGGTTTTACCCTGGCGTATGTATGCTTGCCTTGCCCGTGTGAACCATTGGTTCGTGCTTTCAAGGTCATAGTGTTCGGATGCGTGTTCCGCTTTATAATAGTACCCGGTGCTCCTCGTTTGGCCAGGGTTTGCGGCTTGCCTCAAAGTGCCCGGTGCCAGATAAAACCGGCAATTAAATAACCGTTGACACAGCATTCCCGAATGATCATTCCTTTTAGGAATGGTTTGAGGCAGTGATGAATCCGGAGTCTGACATCGTTCGATTGCATACACTAGAATGGCGTTTTTTTGAGGCTTTTTAAGTTGACGAAAACCGCCCCGGCGCAATCGGCGCGAGCACTAACCATGTGGCGAGGTTTGCACATGAGACTGATGCCGATAATAGTCTGTTACTCCCGGCGATCTAACAAGCTGACCTGTCCAACCGGGTGGTTCTTTTGCAATTGCCGGTTACTGGCCGGGATTGGCTTGTTTTTTATTACTACAAGCGCTGCAATCGCCGAGCCTGTTTTGTTTCGCATTGGTACAGGCGGTAGCGCCGGAACCTATTTCCCGATTGGTTCGCTGATTGCCGAGGCGATTAGTGACTGGGCTGGTCATCAAAGAAATAGCGATTATCGCATTGAAGGCTTGAACGCGATTGCGCAGCGATCAAGTGGTTCTGCATCAAACGTAGACGATATCAATGCCGGCCTGGTTGAAGCAGCCCTGGCGCAAGCCAATATAGTTCATTGGTCATACACCGGCACCGGACCTTACGAGGGCACCCCTGCGTTTAAATCACTGCGCACAATAGGTACGTTATATTTCGAAAGTCTGCATCTAATCAGCCGGGTTGGCAGTGGCATCGATTCCATTGGTGATCTGGCGGGTCACACGGTCTCCGTGGATGAAATTGGTTCTGGAACACAGCTGGATGTGGCCAGTGTTTTTTCACTGTTGGAACTTAAAAGCAGTGATCTGAATATTGTGTATCTTAAAGCGAATGATGCAATGGATCGCTTACGCAGGGATGAAGTGGATGCCTTTTTTATTGTTGCCGGATACCCGGTGTCGGGTGTCGCCGAGTTAATTGACGAAGGGCTGGCGAAAATTGTCCCTATTGTCGGGTCGGTTGCAGACGCATTGATGGACCGTTACCCGTATTTTAGTGTGGACTATATACCGGCGAATACCTATGCAAACTCCGATGCAATAAAAACCCTGGCGATGCCGGCACAATTGATCGTAAGTGAGCACCTTGACGAGGAACTGGTATATCGAATAAGTGCCATGTTGTGGAGCGATGAGACAGCCGGTGTGCTGGCTGCAGGACATCCCAAGGGCAAGGAGATCAGCATGGCAGCCGCCCTAGTGAATATAGGTGCGCCACTGCATGAAGGTGCTGCACGATATTATCGGGAGCGAATAAACGCTGTCCCGCCAATCGATGAGAATTGATGGTAGTGAATTTTCTCCGGCAACGCCGGTCTGTGCGAAACTCATCCCGGATGGATTCTTTATCTTTGCAAAGCCCGATAACAATGCATAGCCCGTATGTTTGAAGCGTATCAAGGCCACTGGACCCGAGCCATTCTGGTGATAGTAGCGACTGTCGGTTTGTTACTGCTTGTGTTTGTGCAGCGAACTACTACGCAAATACGTGAAGCGTTGGCAGAGGAATCACTGCAGCAGCAAAATGATGTCGCCAACCTGACACTTGAGTATCTTGAGTTGATTCTTGCGATGGAACAGGAGCGCGATGATCCTCTTGTGTATCCGCGCAATGTGGTTGAAATCGAACTGGACGGTGTATTGGTACAACTAAAAAAAATGCGTTACCAATACAGCTTTGAACGCCTGGATGGTGCCGCTAAAGCCTATGCTTATGTGAAGCCGGTGTTGGAAGACGTGGAGCAATGGTTGAGAAAAGGGGTATCGGGTTATGTTGCCGCTGACGAGCAAGTACTGAATCTTGCGATCGGAAGACTTTCGGAACGCTATGAAAAGCTTTATGCAATAGGCCTGGAATCAAATGATGTGGCGACGAAACTGCTGTCGGCCCAGGCGGTTTACATTGATCGATTTCGTGCATCGCTGATATCGTTACTCGCTATGTTTGCGTGTCTGGCGTTGGGTATAACAGCGTTACTGGTCCGGCAAAAGAATTTGCAGATGCAACGCCAGATAGAACGCGAAGCCTATGACGAAAGAATTAGTGACTTTGCAGAGATTGGTGCTGACTGGTTTTGGGAGCTTTCACATGATTTAAAAGTAAAATTGCTGTCGGGACGTTCGTTTGCATCGGGTGAGGAAAATTTAGCCCACGCATTTGACATTGATATAGACGGGCAGGGTGTTTTACCGCTATCGGAGGATAACTCTGCAGACATTCGCTGGCCGGTTGTTTCGCTGCGCCGAAAGAGCGAATTTAGTGATTTTGAATCCAGCTGGGTTGCCCCCGATGGAGAAACCCGGGTCGTATCATTAAGTGGTAAGCCACTGTACGATTCCGACGGAAAATATCAGGGTTTTCGCGGAATTGGCAGAGACATAACTGACCGAAAAAATATCGAATATCAACTGGAAAAAGCGAACTGGGAATTAATCGAGGCACAAACAAGAGGGCGGGAACAAGCGGAGAAAGCACTGCGCGATTCAGAACAGTTTCTGCGCACATCGCTGGATTCAATGGCGCCGAACATTGTGATTCTTGATCGCTATGGATTTATAATCACTGCAAATGAAGCGTGGATGGAATTCGCTAATCGAAGTTCAGGCAGCTATGCAGATGGTGGTATAGGCCAGCATTATCTGGATATTTTCCACTCCCTGCCCGAGCAGGAAAAGCTTGCCATCAGTGGTGCCGAACAAAAAATATCCGGCGTATTGGCAGCGCAGTCAGATAGCATGCGCTACGAATTTCCTTTTCATTCGGTCGGGCAACAGCGATGGGTTGTTATTCATCTGACGACTTTTGAATCGAACGGAATGAGATATGCGGTTATGGTGCACGAAGATGTCACTGATCGAAAGCTGCTGGAAGAGCGCGACCGGCGATTGCGCGCAGAGCTTGCCGATGTAGCCCGCATGGCCACCGGTGGTGAAATGGCCTCGGGTCTTGCGCATGAGCTTAACCAACCACTTACCGCGATCAGTCACAACTGTGATGCATTGCTCTCTAGCCTGAACGTAGATCAGATGTATACCCGTGAGCATACCGACATCATTAATGATATCTACGAGCAATCGCAGCGAGCAGGAGGGATCATTCGCGGAATTCGTCAACTGGTTCGCAAAGACGCTGTCAGGGCTGCGCGTGTTAACATAAACAAACTGGTGGTTGAGACCGTTCGCCTGACTCACCCACAAGCGCAGGAAAGCCGGGTTGATGTGGTGTTGCGATTAGCTGACGACCTTCCCGAACCTTCGATTGATGCCGTACAGATTCAGCAGGTACTGGTTAACCTTGAAAGGAACGGTGTTGATGCTATCAGAAGCGGCGATAGTCCTGTGCGTAAGTTATTAATCTCGACGTCGCTTGAAGATAACGCAACTATCCGGGTTACGGTTCAGGATACCGGTCCCGGAGTAGAACCGGTAATGAGATCAAAGCTGTTTAAAGTTTTTCAGACGAATAAGGAAGAGGGGATGGGGATGGGATTATCCATCAGTCGCTCTATTGTCGAGGCGCACGGGGGGAGACTGTGGTTCGACGATAGCATTAGCGATTTGACAACGTTCCATTTTACTTTGCCGATAAACAAGGGGTGAGGCAATGGAAAGTATTAAAAAAAATGTTTACGTGGTAGATGATGATGAAGCCGTTCGTTTAGCGCTAACGCGTTCTTTGCATCAACGGGGGTACAATGTTGAAACGTTTGAAAGTGCACAGGGGTTTCTCGATTCCTATCAGGAGATGTCTCGTGGTTGTCTGATTCTGGATGTTCGTATGCCCGAGATTAGCGGGCTGGAGCTGCAGGAAACACTGAATGAGCGAAACATCTCGCTACCTGTAATTTTTATTACAGGTCATGGCGACATACCAATGTCTGTGCGTGCGATCAAACAGGGTGCTGTCGATTTTCTGGAGAAACCCTATCCGGTGGAGTTATTGGTTGAGCGAATAGAAGCAGCGCTTGAAATTGGTGCAAAGATGTTTGAAAGTGCAATGCAATCGCAGGTGGTGAAAAGTTGCTACGAAAGCCTGACTCCCAGGGAGCACGATGTCATGGTATTGCTGGTGGCAGGGGCGGCTGATACATCCAACAAGGTTATAGGCCGGAAACTGAATATCAGTCACCGAACTGTCGATGATCATCGTGCGCGTGTGATGGCAAAAATGCGTGCCAGATCATTGGCTGAACTCGTTGAGATGGCGAAAATCTGTGATGTCTATGAGCCGGTTTGAATGCATGAAGCCGGCAACGATGTGCGACAACAGTCATTACTGTTCCAGTAAATCGAGCGGGTGACGGCTGAGTCTCTCTACACCGTTTTCTGTCACCAATACGCAATGCCCGACGCACATGGCCAGTTCCGCATCGGAATCCATCAGTATCATATGCAGAAAATAAACGTTGCCAGATTCCATTGGCAATGTGTTGCCCTGGTAAAACATGGGGAAATCAACCCAGATCGGGTTGTAGACAGCGCCCATGCCGTAGCCGCAGGCATTTAATCTGGCGTGGTCGAGGCCGTGTTCATTAAACACACGGGCATGTGCATCAAATACATCCCCCATTGGTTTGCCTGGCAAGATGGCGTTCTCGCACGCTTGTAACGCCTCCACTGCTGCGTGATGCATTTTTTTTGTTGTGGCTGATGCCTTACCGATAATCAAGGTTCGCATCATTGCTGCATGGTAGCGTCGGTAGGCGCCGGCCCACTCCAGAGTCAACTGGTCATTTGTATTGAGGTATCTGCGTCCCGAAAAGTAACGGCATAGAAGCGCACCCTGACCGGAGCCGATAATAAACTCGTTACCCGCATAGTCACCACCGCCTTTAAAAACAGCACCTTGCATGGCAGCCAGAATGTCCCCTTCGTATGCACCGGCACGAGTGTTTTCGATCGCCGCGTCAAGTGCATCATCGCTAAGTGCGGCAGCAGTTCTGTGAAAGGCTATTTCAGCCTTGCTCTTGGTTCTGCGCAATTCTCTGACTATCTCTGATGCTTCGATTAACCTGTCACCTGGCAGTACACAAACGAGTTGTTGCCAGTGCCACGCGGTCAGGCCGGCAGTTTGGGTTTCCACGCCGAGTGGCTTGCCGGCTAATCCAAGATCAGTCAGCAAGTGTGAAAGTTCACGATACGGGTTGACGGCTTCTGCGTCATGCCAAATGTGCAAGCGGCTTTGGTCAATGGTTGACGTGTGAAGCGCCTGGCGCAAATCAGGTGCCCGGGTCAATAGATGTGGTTGCCCTTCTGCAGGTAAGACCATGCACTGGAACATTGCAAAGCCAAATGTATCGTAGCCGGTGAGGTAGTAATGGCTTTCGGGTGCAAAAAGAAGAATGCCCGCGAGGTCACGGTCGGTCAGAGCCTTTTGTGTACGTTTGATTCGGCGAGCAAATTCATCGTCGGTAAAGTGGAGAGGCATAGATCTGCAAACTTTTGGTAGAGCGTTACGGTTGCGGAGGTTTCCGTCTCTAAGTTAATTCAAGTGCCTTTTGCTACCAGCGAGGGAGCAGATGGCAAGGTTGATCGGGTATCATTAATGTGGTTTGCTATATTGGTAAAAAATATAGTGCTTACAGCCATAGCAATATCCATTAGCTCTGCATGTGAAAGGCTGGCAGTCAGTGCTTCAGTGACCAGCGCATCATCCAGCGTTCCCGGTTCTTTGAAAAAGACCAGAACCATTTTTACAATAACATCAATACGCTGATCGTCTATTGGTTGACCACTTCGAATGGCCAATTGTGCCGGCTTGTCCAGTCCGGCCTTACGCGCTTTCATCGTGTGCATGGCGAGGCAGTGTTTACACTGCGTTAACTCGCTAACCAGAAGTTTGATGGCTTCGATTTCCCGATCACTTAACGACGACTGTCGCAAACTTTTCTCCATCCCCAGGTACGCTGCCAGTGCAGACTCGCTATTGGCAAACTGCAGGTACACATCTGCCAGTTTTCCATTAACTCGGGCGGGTTCCAGAAGCTCGAGTATTTCAGTACCAAGCTCTGTGTCGGGTCGGGTGGGCAGACGTGCCATATCGTAGTCTCGAAAATGCCTGTACGTTTGTCGCACGGCTGTGCGCGTTTGAGTTGCACTGCCATTGTAGTGCGCCATGTCCGGCTGCGCCACAGAAGGTATTTTTAAGACGGGCCCTGGCGATGAACCGGGCAAGAAGTCGTCGGGCTGGCAAGGAGGGCCAGCGTCATACAAGGTACTCGCAGTTTGAGAGATTTGCTACGCAGACTACCGCGCGGGGTTATTCACAGTGGTGGCAGATGACCGTTATTCACTGACTGTTGATTGGTGCATAAATCCGGTTGTGCCGGTTGTTGTGCCGGGTATTTCGATTTCCACCCAGTCGCCATCAATTTGCAGCGGTTTGACGCTTGTACCTTTGGCGAGGGACGTGATGATCGAACTGTTTACTGTTGGTGCTGACCTCACGTTGCTCCACTGATAAAGGACAAATTGAAGCGGTGCATCGGATGATAGTGCGCTTTCGTCCGGTGTAGAAAACGCCGGTATTTCCCGAATGTTGCCACGCTTACTCGATGCGAAATTTTCAGCAGGGATAGTCTCGGGCACTTTCGATTTAGTGCTTTCGGCGGTGGTAGTCTCGGTAGTTATCGGTACAATTTCTGTTTTGCAGTTTTTTGGCACCATACAATCGTTTAATTGCGCAACATAGTAGATGTTCCTGGCAGTTTGCTGTCCCCCGTAACCGTCCATTTGCACAATATCCAGCCTCGACATTTCAGGGCGAGCTGACATAAACGTAAGAATTGCAAAGCCGAACAGGAAAACGATTCCTCCGCTCCACAGTAGCGCTTTTCGTGCTTGATGGCGGTTTTCAGTGGTTTGTGTATCAATGAAATCGTTGTCGTTGAGTTGACCGTTTGCCGCAAACGATTGCGACCCTGGTGCTATCAGGAAGTCCGGTATGGATGCACCATCCTGGTAGTCGCTGTCTGAAACGTAGTCCACATTGCTATGGTCATGACTGTTGTAATGTTGGTAGCCCGAATCATGTGGCAGATAGCCTTCCATTTCATGATGTTCGTTGTCTGCGTGATGTGACAGGTGGCTTTCGTCGTGCGCCCACTGAGTGGATTCGTCGTCGGGCCAAACATCCTGGTGCGATGAATCATCACCCATCACGCTATCGTTTCTGAATCTATCGTTTCCAAAGCTATGGTTGGCGTAACCAGGTTCGACAAATTGATCGTTGTGTATATCCGTGGAGTAAGCGGTCTCTCCATAGCCGTGGGGTTGCTCGTATTGAGTCTGATGCAACCGGTGCTGATAATCGCTCGTCGCACCGGGTTCGGTGTGATAATAATCTCCGTCTACGCGGGAATCCCGGTCCGACGGCAATGACTGATCAGATAAACCCCTGGAGTTCATGCGCTTGTTATCCCCACCCAATTCGTGCTCAGATTCACAGCTGTTTGAGTTGCTGATTTTTCTATAATTATTTTCAGGCCACTGACCAAATCCTTATAGATTTGGTGGTTGTGTCACACTTCTACAAGTGCTGAAACAACTGTTACATGGCTTGTGTTACCGGGTGGGGTAGCGGCGACACCTCAGCGAGCTTTAGATCGAAATTCTGGTTTCGACCGTTCACAATGCAATTTTGCCTGTGCCCGGTTTGGCGAACCAGCGGGGGCTATCGAATACAGCAATATATGGCGGAACACCCGGTTACGCGGCAGCTGAAAACCGGTGTGATGTGGATGCCATAGCAGATAATTACAGACGGAATTATTCTATTCCCGATAGTTTGCTCAACGGCAACAAGCGGGTTTTGTCACGCTTGAACTCACTTATAGACTCTATGTATTCAAGATCTTCGAATGGTGATGAATCCTGGTCTTGCGCAGTATTGCCTTCGTTGTAAACGACAATTCGACCGGCATTCGCATCAATGAACAGTTTGCGGTAAAGCTCGACGATATCGTCTTTAGTTAATTGCTTCAGTTTTTCAGAGAATCGCAACGTCGCATCAAATATGTAGTCTTCTCTGACTACGGCGCTCCAGAAGCTCCGGGTGCGTTCACCTAGTCTTTTGTGATCTTCTTCGACCTGTGCGATCAAAGCCTGCCGGTAGCGCTCGAATTCGTCATCAGGCATGGCTTCCAGTTCTTTGCCGAAGTCCACAAGGAATTTTTCGATAGCCTGCAGTTGGCGTGCGGGACCTGTCGAGGGAGACTGCAGAGACAGCACCACCGAGGGCACCTGCATGATGTCTATGCCGTAGGTAAACACAAAGTAGCCAAGCTGTTGTTTGGTGCGTAGATCATTGTAGAAAGGTTGTGACAGAATTTGTCGCAGCAAGGCGTAACGAGCGCGGCTTGCGCGGCTGCGGTCCGATGCCTGCACGTACACGGCAATTGAAGAGTCGTTGTGTTCGATGTCCAGCTTTTTTTGAAACCGCTTTTCCTTCGGCAACCGCAGCACCAGGCTTCCAAGAACATCAGCCGGTTCTGCGTCATCGACAAAAGCGGTTTTGAGAATGGCAGTGCGTTTGAGGGTTTCTGCTTCATTGACATTGCCGTGTGACAGCACAATTACTTTCACTCGCTGAAACAGTTCCGGTACGAACGCCCGCAGATCTTGCAGGGTCAGACTATTGAGCTCGTCAATCCGTTCGGCGGCAGTGAAGTAGGGGGCCGTGATCAAACGCCGGATCTCGGTACCCACCTGCTGATACGGTGCCTCTTTGGCGATGTTTTCGATTTCTTCGATCAGCGCTTTTCGCTTGCGATCGAAATCGTCGGCGTGAAATAAAGGAGTGGTCATGGCGGCGGAGAGTTTTTTCAGCATTTGTCGCTGACCATCGGCGTAGCCGGAAATCCGTATGCCCAGACCGCGCCGGTTGTGCGACAGGCTGTATCCCAGACCTGCCAGATTTGCCGGGTAGGAAAACTCGTTTAGCTGTTCATTAATAAGTTGTGTGTACAGAATAGTCAGCACGGTTGAGCGTGCACTTCGGTTGGCCGCGGGTGTGTGAATATTTACGTTCAGATTCGCGCGTGGCACCCGAAAGGAGGTGTCGGTGCGGTGCCAGACTTCGAGTTTGTCGGAGTTGATGAGGTTTACCGGATCACCGCTGGCGTCTTCCAGCAAGTCGAGGTTGCGAGGCAGAAACTCGTTAGCGACCGGCAGACTGATATCGGGATTCAGGCCTGCGTCTTTCCAAAGCGCTACGACGGCCTCCGGAATGGGCTCAAGGCTGTAGGGGGTTTCATACCACCGGGTTGTAAGGTTGGTCTTCAGATCACTGGCAACGACCAGCAGTTGCAGGTTTTCAGGGACCATGTGTTGCAGTACTTCGGTGATGCCATTGACGTCGAAATGCGTTCGGCGGTAGGGTCCTGAAATAATCTTTTCGACAGGCCAGTCTTGTGCTCGAGTTGCCAACGCGCCAACAAGGGCGGAAGCAGCGGACTCTTCCTGAAAGCGAAAGGCCAGTTCGTCGAGTAGCTGTGATTCCTCGTAGATTCGTGTCGGTAAGCCACTGTCGCGCACCATGTTGATCGCCTGGAAAACGATGCCGATGATGTCATTGATGTGATCCACGCCGGATTCTGTCAATCCGATAGAAATATCAAAACTGGCGGCGCTTCTAATTGATATGCCACTGCCGGCCGAAAGGCTGCTCACCCAGCCTGTTTCTTTTAGTGCAGACAGCAGACTGCCGGTGCCCTCGTGACCAAGTATGTTGCCGATGTAGGATTTAGGCCGGGTGAAACGATGTTCGTCGCGCTGCGGGATCGGAAACGTCATGCTCAGGTGACGTTGTTCCTTTAGCGGTATAACGTTCATTCGCGACGGCAGTTGGTCGGGATCAAAAAGCTCGATGTCGAATTTCTGTTTTGTGGCATTGCGATTTGGGACGGCGGCAAACAGTTTGCGAACCTCTCGTTCCAGTTCGTCAAGAGATTCGCGGCCGATGATCGACAATGACATTATGTTCGATGAGTAATAGGTGTTGTAAAACTGAATTAATTCATCCCGTATTGTCGATCCCTCGCGATCGGCCAGTGTTTCCAGGTTGCCGGTGGTGAATCCGGACATAGGATGCGCCTGGTTAAACCCCATCTTTCGTGCTGACCAGAAACGCAGGCCATCTTCCCGACGCTTGCCGGTGTATTCGGAGTGCACTGCATTTTTCTCGCGTTGCACCAGTTCTTCGGTAAACAGCGGTGCAATAAAAAACTGCGCAAACATGTCGAGTGCGGGAAACAGATGTTCGGCCTCCACATCGAAGAAATAATTGGTGTTTGCGTATGATGTGTAGGCGTTGTTGCTGCCACCGTGCTCGCGAATAAAGTTGGAGTAGGCGCCGGGTTCGGGATATTTTTCCGTGCCGAGAAACAACATATGCTCAAGGAAGTGTGCCAACCCTGCGCGGTCGGCGGGGTCGCTCCCCGCACCTGTTGCCACATCCATGGAAGCGGCTGCGGTATCAGTGTCAGCGTGGTGAACCAGAGTCACTTTCAAGCCGTTGTCCAAAATAATAGCGCGATACTCGCGTTCATCGTTCGGGCTTTTTTCGATATCGGCGGCGCTGGTCATCTGCGGTAGATAAACGGCCGTCAAAACCACACTCATGGCCGCTATTTTGTGGATGGTACGGCGCCAGAATAATTGCGTCGTGAGCATTGAGGGAGTCTCCGGGCAGGGCAGAAGTGATCGCGACATAGCCGGTGCCGAAGTTAGCACCGATACACAAGACTATAGTTTGTTAGCTGAGGTACGCACAAGTTCAGCCTTAATTCAGGGCGTGCAGTCAGGTACACCGGTTTGGCGGCACAGGGGCAGCGCGGGGATGCACGTGCAGCCACAGATAAGAAAATCATGGTCTGTGGCTGTGGCATAATAGAGGTTTGATCCTGCTGTAGCCCTCCCGGATTTGACACACTCCCGTTCGAAGGACCCTGTATCCATGTTGGTGCTGTTTGGCGATAGCGCATTGTCTGCTTTTCGAGTCGATTCGTTTCTTGATCAATGTCGGCTCAATACATTGCCAGTGACTGGCGTTTCGACCCGCTATGTGTATCTGGTTGATCAATCCGCCAGTAAAAATTCAACCGGAGGTGCCGACGCAAAAGAGCAATTGTGCGATCTGCTTGGTGCCAGGCCCGAGAGCAGTTGGGTGCCTGATTTACTCGTGACGCCGCGCTTTGGCACCATTTCTCCGTGGGCCTCCAAGGCGACGAATATCGCACACAATTGCGGCATGCTTAATATCCGCCGTATCGAGCGCGCGGTGGCGTGGCAGTTTGAAGGCGAGGCAATTGATCTGGCTGATCCGGCACTGATGGCCATCATTCACGATCGAATGACCGAAACCGTGCTGAAAGACACGCAGCTTGCCGGCAAGCTTTTTGCCGAAAGCGCGCCTTCGCCTTTAAGGCATATTGATATTCTGAGCGGTGGTGAGCAACAACTGGCTGCTGATAACAGGCGCTATGGTTTTGCGCTATCCGATGATGAAATTGAATACCTGGTGCAAAACTATCGGGCACTCGGTCGAAATCCAACCGATGCCGAGTTAATGATGTTTGCGCAGGCCAATTCAGAGCACTGCAGACACAAAATTTTTAACGCTTCCTGGGTGGTAGATGGCGTAGCTGCTGATCTTTCTCTGTTCGCCATGATTCGCAACACCCACAAACAACAGCCGTATGGGACGCTGGTCGCTTACGACGACAATGCTGCAGTGATTGAAGGCTCGGTCGGGCAACGGTTTATGCCCGATTCGGTCACCGGTGTATACACACATACCCGGGAGGCTATTAACATACAGATCAAGGTGGAGACGCATAATCATCCCACTGCGATTAGTCCGTTCCCGGGTGCAGCGACCGGGGCCGGTGGCGAAATTCGTGATGAAGGAGCGACCGGAAATGGCTCAAGGCCGAAAGCGGGCATGTGCGGCTTTAGCGTTTCTAACCTGCGTATCCCGGGTTTTACCCATGAATGGGAGCAGCATCCAGGCAAGCCTGACCATATAGCCTCGGCGCTGCAGATAATGATTGAAGGTCCGATCGGTGCGGCAGCTTTTAACAATGAATTTGGCCGCCCCAACCTTACCGGTTACTTCCGTACGTTCGAAATGCAGGTTCCCGGGACGTCAGACGGGCAATGGCGTGGTTATCACAAGCCGGTCATGATCGCCGGTGGTCTCGGTAATATCAGGCCGTGCAACACTCTGAAAAAACCGGTGCCGGCGGGCAGTCGTATTGTAGTTCTCGGGGGGCCAGCCATGTTGATCGGCCTCGGCGGCGGTGCCGCTTCATCAATGGCAAGCGGAGAAAGTGATGAATCGCTGGATTTTGCCTCGGTACAACGTGGTAACCCGGAGATGGAGCGCCGCTGTCAGGAAGTAATAAACACCTGTATTGCGCTGGGAGATAATTCCCCGGTGCTGTCGCTGCATGATGTCGGTGCCGGTGGTTTGTCTAACGCGCTGCCCGAACTGGTCCACGATGCCGGTCGGGGCGCGCGCTTCGATCTGCGTCGAATTCTTTCTGACGAGGCGGGTATGTCTCCGATGGAGATCTGGTGCAACGAGTCTCAAGAGCGCTATGTACTGGCAATTGCCGAGGCGCAACTGCAGCAGTTCGAGGCAATCTGTGCACGTGAACGTTGTCCGATGGCGGTGGTTGGCGAGGCTACGGCGGAGCAACATCTGTTATTGCAAGACGAAGCGACAAACGAATACCCGGTCGATATGTCGCTTGATTTGTTGCTTGGCAAACCCCCGCGAATGCAGCGTGAAGTCTTGCGTCAACCGTTTTGTGAACAACCGCTTAAATTTCAGACTGCCGGACTTCGCAACTCTGGCCTGGCGCAGATGCTGGATCGGGTGTTGACCGCGCCCTGCGTTGCGGCAAAAAGTTTTTTAATTACTATCGGTGATCGCAGCGTTGGCGGGTTGGTGCACCGCGATCAAATGGTAGGCCCGCATCAAATACCGGTGGCCGACGCTGCGGTAACGCTTACAGCGTTTACCGGCTATGCAGGTGAAGCGATGGCCATTGGTGAAAAAAGTCCGCTGGCGTTGATCAATCCGCAGGCATCGGGCCGCATGGCGGTGGCTGAGTCACTGACCAATATTATGTCGGTGGCGATTGGCGATATTCACCGTATAAAATTATCGGCCAACTGGATGGCGGCTGCCGGCCACGAGGGTGAAGATGCCGCATTGTTTGATACAGTCGCTGCCGTGGCGCAGGAATTTTGTCCGGCGCTGGGCCTTTCTATCCCGGTTGGTAAGGATTCGCTGTCGATGAAATCGGTTTGGGCGAATTGTGAGTCGGGCGAAGAGCAATCGGTGACAGCACCGCTGTCACTTGTCGTTACCGCGTTCGCACCCGTGGCGGATATACGCTTGACCCGTACGCCACAATTGCGCGCCGATCTCGATGACACAGTTCTGGTACTGGCGGATATCGGTTTGCGCAAAAACCGGCTCGGTGGTTCGGTACTGGCGCAGGTGAATGGTCAGGTGGGTAACGAGTGTCCGGATATAGACGATGTTGATGTGCTGGCCGGAGTCTACCGAAGTGTTCAGGAGTTACTCGCAGACGAATTAATAGTGGCCTGCCATGACCGTTCCGACGGCGGTTTAATCGTTACCGTGGCGGAGATGTGTTTTGCCGGTAACTGCGGTGCAGAGTTATCACTGGATTGTGAGACCGACGAGGTGCCCGGTTGTCTGTTTGCCGAGGAGTCGGGTGTGGTGTTGCAAATTGAACGGCGCTCGGTCGAACAGCTGGAGGCTGTATTTACCCGCAATAGCGTGCGGCACTGTGTTCGGCAAATTGGCAAACCATCGCCTTCTCGGTCGTTACTTGTTACGCGAAATGGTGAAACACTGCTTGATGCATCCGTTGACGCTTTGCGAAAAAAATGGTGGGAAACCAGCTATCAAATGCAGGCCTTGCGTGATAACCCCGATAGCGCCGCAGAGGAGTTTGCCCATATTGGCGCAACCGATGATCCGGGAATTACGGTTGAGTTAACGTTTGATCCAGCGGATAACGTGGTCGCTAAAACCGGCACTCGTCCGCGTGTCGCTGTGTTGCGAGACCAGGGAGTCAACGGTCACGTAGAGATGGCGGCGGCATTCGATCGGGCAGGCTTTGAGAGTGTTGATGTGCACATGACGGACATCATAAGCGGTGGCAGACAGCTATCCGGCTTTAACGGTCTTGTCGCTTGCGGTGGCTTCTCGTATGGGGATGTTCTTGGTGCCGGTGGAGGCTGGGCGCAAACCATTCGTCACAATCCGGCAGCGGCAGATCAGTTTGGCGAGTTTTTCACCCGCAACGATGTCTTTGTGCTCGGCGTATGCAACGGTTGTCAGATGTTCTCCTGTCTGCGGGATATGATACCGGGAGCGCAGCACTGGCCTTCATTCGAGCGCAATCGCTCCGAGCAGTTCGAAGCGCGGTTTTGCACAGTACTGGTAGAGGATTCGCCGTCTATACTTTTAAAAGATATGCAGGGTTCCAGGATACCGGTGGTGGTCTCGCACGGTGAGGGAAGGGCTGAATTCGACGAAGGTCCGGCCGGGTCAAACGTGACGTTGCGCTATGTGGATAACCACGGCAAGGTTACCGGTTCCTATCCGCTAAACCCGAACGGCTCACCGCAGGGAGTAACCGGTTTCTGCAGTGATGATGGCCGCTTCAACATCATGATGCCGCATCCCGAGCGCGTATTTCGCACAGTACAAAACTCGTGGTACCCGACACCACACGGCGAGGACGGACCGTGGCTGCGGATGTTCAGAAACGCCAGAGACTGGGCCTCAAAAAGCTGATCTTCGTCCGTCAGAGGCGACCCTAGAGATTGTTGGTGTTTTCATTCGCATCAAACTTTGATTCGCTGTCCAGAAAGCGGCGAATGGCAGGCACATCTATTTCAAGGCGTTCTATAGAAACCCGAAGCCAGTCAGATGTGGCGGCGACTGTCTCGCGCGAAAGACCCTTGCCAACAATGTGATGATAGATCCGGTCATCGTACTCTCGTTGTGCCAGTGAAACGTCTGGTGATCCCATAGCGTCGGCGTGCGGTTGCTGCAGCATTGCATACGGGGTTAGCGAGGTGTCCTGAACATTTTTTTGCAGATAGCGCTGCCACTGATTTACCTTGTCGTGAAATTTATTGGCGGTTCGCACTGCATGAGACAGGCGCGTGTCCGTGGAGATAAACATGGGTATCAGGGTCGACAGCTTGTGCGCTGACATCGCTGCCGGGCGCAAAGGATCACTGAGGTTTTCAAAGTCACGCTGAAATGATGGCCAGTGTTCTGTCAGCCGACCAACCAGTTGCGCCGAGTCCAGGTCGTAGGAAAGATTGCGAGCGAAATTAACCACTGAGTCGAGCCGCTGCCAGTTGGTGGATACGCCGTTGAAAAGGGAACCGAAGCAGCGCTTGTAGTAGACATCCTCTTCAAACAGCTCTGAGAACTTTAGTGTTCTGGCCAGACTGTTTAAACGTTCAAGATCACCCTCGGTAACCAGACCATTGCAGGTTTTGAGTATTTCGTTGAGCTGTCGGCGAGCTCTAAAGTATGCCGGGTTGGTTAGTTGCGACGATTGTTCGCGCTTCGCGATGGTTTTAATCAAGCGAGATAGTGCACTGCTGTTCGGCACAGCGTTCATATGGAACGTCTCTTTCGCCTGTTCGATCTCTTGCTCAATAGTTGTCGCCTGAATTTTGGCCTTCTGCAGCAACAGACGGGTATCGGCATCGGCATGAAGTGAGATAGCGTGGTGTTGCATCTCCGGCGGCGCGTTTTTAATTCTCGATTGAGCCTTGTATAAATTGACGAGCAAACCGATTGTTTCGAATTCGTTGGCGAAATGTCGCCCGAATTCCGGCAGGTTGCGCAAGGTCTCTATATCGCCAGCCATTTTTTTAATTCGCTCAGGCAGAGCGAAAATGTGTTGCAGGCGCCAGTGTCCGAGGCCGACGTCCGCCAGCCACTGAGCGCACTTCAGGGTTTTTTCGAGCGTTTCACCGTCTAGTGTCGGTTCGCGCTCAAGCACTGAAGTTGCATTCGGTGAACTCTTGATCCCCGAGAAATTATCGAGCGCATGGCTTAAATCGTTTTGATCAATGAATCGCAACATACGTATGGCGAGTTGTGCATTAAATTGCTCCGGTGTGGGAGGCAATGGTTGAAATGCAGTACCCGGTCGAGTGCGTTCGAGTTCCAGATCAATCTGGCCACCCGGTGTGATGTCGCTGAGAACTTCCGATTGCAGACTGAACAGGCCGGTATTGGCGCTAATTTTACATTGCAGGCTTGAGTGTAATTTGCGCCGCATCGATCGCAGATAGTCGCGCAAGTCAGCCGCACTCTCGAAGGGCTTTACAATTTGATCAACATGGCTTGCGCAGGACTCGGCAATGTGTGGATTCAGGCGCAATGGTTCACCTTCATAGCGGATCACATAGGCGCTGCCGCGTCCTCTGCTGCGCGCAATGCTGACCGGAATCAGCAACACGGGCGCGCGTTTTTTGTGTCCCTCCGGATTAACGGTGACAGCAAAACCTGCGGCAAGATAAAGGGTGTATTTTATAGCCGGGTTGTTCGCAGAGGTTTCCATTTCCAGCTTGCGACAGCGCAGAGCGAGTTTGTGATCGGGGTGCCGGGTGATCAGCGAACCGGCCGGTTTTGAGCCAATGCGGCTGGTTTCTTCTTCTGTCGACTCGTTGCTGAGCAAGGCGAGGGATTTTCCCTGAACCACCAGTTCGCGATAAACCTCGACACACGACACAGGTGTCAATTGTAAGTCGGCGGCAGAGTTGTCCCATTGCTTCAGGCTGCTGTTGCGCAGAATACGGGCAAGCTGCTTTTCGTTCTTTTCGTCAAGACTAAACGTGGTATCTGACTCGTTAACCATGTCCGGTGTTGCAGCCCGTTGGCTGGCGGCGTTGCTATCGGCGGATGCCAGGAAACTGTTGTGCGCTTTTGAGGTCATAAACTCTGTTTGCTGGTTGTGGCGCATCCTTAGCTCGGTGCGCTCTAAATCGATGCCGTTAAGGTTAGCAGTCCAGTGAAAAACATCAGGCGAAACTGCCTGTAACAGACTGTATCTCTCATCGCGCGATGTCCTGCATGGATGGCGCTGCGATTTGGCCCGGGATGAGCTAACAAGAATCATGCGCACTCTTAAGGGCCTGCAAGTAGCCATGTGCCAAAAAATAAATGATATTGTTAGAAATTATTGATAAATTTTGCCGATATTTAGGCGTCTACTTAATATTGAACTGGAGTTAACCATGCCTGTCTCGATCAAAACGAGCTCAAAGATCAAGTCGTCGGAGATAACACCGGAAGATGTGTTTCTGCGCCGAAGAGAATTCCTGGCGGCCGCTGGTCTGGCGGTTGGTGCCACGTCTATGGGAATGTTTTCAGGTTCGCGCGTTAATGCCGCAATACCAGAGCTTGGATCGATTGCTTCCTGGGCGAACAGCACTGTTGAAAAGCAGACACCATGGGAACAGGCAACGACGTACAACAATTTCTACGAGCTTGGAACCGACAAGGGCGATCCGGCGAAAAACGCCGACAGACTGGTCACTGACCCCTGGTCAGTAGAAGTAACGGGTGAATGCGGCAAGCCCGGAACCTATACGCTTGAAGACATCCTCAAGCCACATTCGAACGAGGAGAGGGTGTATCGACTGCGCTGTGTAGAGGCATGGTCGATGGTGATACCCTGGGTTGGTTTTCCGCTCGGTGATCTGATAAAGCGCTTTGAGCCAACCGGCAACGCAAAGTATGTTCAGTTTCAAACTATTATCGATAAAGAGCGCCTGCCCGGTCAGCAGTATCCAGTGCTGCAATGGCCGTATATCGAGGGGCTTCGTATGGATGAAGCAATGCATCCGCTGACCATGATGGCGGTGGGCATGTACGGCAAGCTTCTACCGAATCAGAGTGGTGCGCCTTTGCGACTGGTGGTTCCGTGGAAGTACGGATTCAAAAGCATCAAATCGATCGTTCGGATCAGCTTTGTTGAAAATCAGCCTGACACCAGCTGGAACCTGTCGGCGCCAAGAGAGTACGGATTTTATTCGAACGTTAACCCCGGCGTTAGTCACCCGCGCTGGAGTCAGGCAAAAGAAAGGCGGCTTGACGGTGAAGCAAAAGGGCTGGCTGCTCTGTTCTCGGAGAAGCGCGAGACGGCAATGTTTAACGGCTACGCGGATGAGGTTGCCGGTTTGTACAGCGATATGGATTTAAAGAAAAACTTCTAGCACCACCAGAAAAACTTCTAGCACCACCACAAGAAACCACAGTGTTGGTGACTTTGGTAAACGTAACAGGGCCCGTAGAAGGTCTTGCAAGCCTCGTTGCCGTGATGCCATATGTGGCATCCGGTAGCGGGAAGAATAAACAGCTCGAGAGAGATTCTCAAAAAAAGCACAATAAAATGAGACGGAATAATCGATGCAGAAGGTACTATCATTCTCGAATGAAGAGAAGAATGACGTAAGCGTGCCACCTACCGCGCTTGTCCAGAGAAAAGTTCCGTGGGGTAAACTGTTCAAGCCGACGGTGTTTGTCGTGTGTCTGCTACCGGTCGTTGCTGCCATTGTTAGCGCCATGCAGGGAACAATAGGTGCGAATCCGGTCGAGGCATTGCTCCACGTTTCAGGTGAGTGGGGCCTGCGGTTCCTGCTGATTACCCTGTGTGTAACCCCTGTTCAGTCAATCTTTAAATGGCCGGTTGTTGGAAAACTACGGCGTATGTTGGGCTTGTTTTCCTTCTTCTATATCTGCCTTCATTTTTTGATATGGGTGGTGCTTGACCAGGGGCTTGATCTGTCCGCAGTAGTCGCAGACATTATTGATAAAAAGTACATCACGATCGGAATTATTGTTCTGTTGGGTATGATTCCACTTGCCTTGACTTCCAATCGCTGGTCAATTCGCAAGCTCGGCAAGCGCTGGAAAATTCTGCATCAAATGATTTACCCGCTAACCGTGCTGGCTATAGTGCATTTTCTTTGGCAGGTGCGGGCTAACGATGTTTTAGAGCCGGCGGCTTATCTGGCCTTCCTGGTGGTGCTACTGGTGTGGCGATTCCACCGGTTGTTGAAGAAAAATACGGAACGGGCGGGTCGTACGTGAGTCTGGTGACCTAGAATGAGACAAGGTCAGATGATAAATGGGTGGTATCGTTAAACCACAGAACGTCGGGCTCACGCTTTGAGAAGTCCAGCAGGGTGACGCTGGTGTTAGCAAGCGGGTCGTTGATGTAGGCGCTCGGGTCGGGCAACAATTGCCGGATTAGCATGTCTTTAAAATCGGCGTGGATTAAACACAGCACTGTTATGTCCTGACTGTGGAATTCTCTCATCAGTCTTTTTGCCTGTACCTCGGCACGAGCTGTAGCCTGATCCCGGGTTTCTGCCGGTTTCCTTTTGTACCAGCCATTATCGTCTATATCGTCCGGTATTTTGTAACCCGGAAATTCCACTAGTAATTCATCCCGTGTAATGCCGGTTTGGCCGGTCATTTGGCCAGGCAAGTGCCCATCGTAACAACCACCCACTTCGAATAACTCGGACCATATTTCAGGCTGCATATCGAGCTTGCCGGCCATCGGCTGGATGGTCTGCATGGTGCGACGAAAAGCACTGGTAAGAAGAAGATCGACCTTCATGCCTTCCTGCACATGCTGGTGAAAACGCTCGCCAAGGCGGACCGCTTGCTGTTCGCCCCGTTCGGTAAGCAACGGGTCGTTAACGCGTTCCGGATCGGGTAGTGCGTTATTTGCGGATTCACCATGCCGCACCAGGAAAAGTTTGAATCCGCTAGTCAAAGGGCGTACTCGTTGCCGGGTTTAAGGTAGTAAGCTCGTGTGAAAAGATCAGGCGGCCTGGCGAGAGGCACGTTTGCGATCGGTCTCTTTAAGGATTTTTTTGCGCAGACGGATGCTTTGCGGTGTGACTTCAACCAGCTCATCGTCTTCAATAAATTCCAGTGCCTGCTCCAGCGTGTGTTTGATGTGCGGCGTTAATGTAAGCGCCTCATCGGTGCCCGAGGCGCGCACATTCGTCAGTTGTTTGCCTTTAGTCGCGTTGACGGTGAGATCGTTGGAGCGCGTGTGTATACCGATAATCTGGCCTTCGTAGATATCGACGGCGTGACCGAGAAACAGGCGTCCGCGATCTTGCAGATTAAACAGTGAGAAGCCGGCTGTTTTGCCATTGACCATGGACACCAGCACTCCGTTCTGCCGTGCACCGACTTTGCCGGCTTTTACCTCGCCGTAGTGATCGAAAACGCTGGTGAGGATGCCTGAGCCAGAGGTGAGTGTGAGAAACTGGCCACGGAAACCAATCAGGCCGCGTGAAGGAATCATAAACTCGAGTTTGACCCGGCCTTTGCCATCCGGCTCCATGTTTTTAAGTTCGGCTTTTCGCAGGCCGAGTTCTTCCATGACTGACCCCTGGTGTGGTTCTTCGATGTCAACCACAACCTGTTCGTAGGGCTCCTGGATAACTCCGTCAATCTCTTTTTGAATAACTTCGGGGCGTGAAACACCCAGTTCGAAACCCTCCCGTCGCATAGTCTCGATAAGTACAGACAAATGCAGTTCACCGCGACCTGACACTTTGAATTTGTCGGCGCTGTCGCCTTCCTCGACACGCAGCGCAACGTTGTGAATAAGCTCTTGCGCCAGACGCTCGCGAATGTTGCGCGAGGTGACGTACTTCCCTTCCTTGCCGGCAAAGGGTGAGTCGTTGACACAGAAAGTCATACTGACGGTGGGCTCGTCAACAGAAAGCGGCGGCAGCGCTTCCACGTTTTCCGGGTCACAGAGGGTGTCCGAGATACCAAGTCCGTCAATGCCGTTGATGCAAACGATATCGCCGGCTGTAGCCTTGTCGGTATCAACCCGATCCAGGCCCATATAACCTTTTACATTGAGTACCCGGCCTTTACGCTCGTTGCCGTTGGCCGATTTGATGACAACCTGCTGGTTAGGGGTCAGAACGCCGCGGGTGATGCGGCCAACACCAATTACGCCGACATAGCTGTCATAGTCGAGCGCGGAGATCTGCATCTGAAAGTCGCCGGATACGTCCACAGTCGGGGCTGGAACCTTGTCAGTGATCATCTTGAAAAGCGGCGTCATGTCCTCGGCCATATCTGACACTTCCAGACCGGCAATACCATTGACAGCAGAGGTGTAGATAACCGGAAAATCAAGTTGCTCGTTGGTTGCTCCAAGTCGATCAAACAGATCAAACACCTGATCCATAACCCAGTCAGGTCGTGCGCCCGGGCGATCTATTTTATTGATAACTACAATGGGTTTCAGACCTTGTTCAAACGCTTTTGAGGTCACGAACCGGGTTTGCGGCATTGGTCCGTCGACCGCGTCAACCAACAGCAATACACTGTCTACCATGGAGAGAACGCGCTCCACCTCGCCGCCGAAATCGGCGTGTCCGGGGGTGTCGACGATATTGATGCGGTAGTTCTGCCACTCGATGGCGGTGTTCTTGGCCAGTATCGTGATTCCGCGCTCTTTTTCCTGATCGTTGGAATCCATGATTCGCTCTGCGTCGCGGGATTTTCGATCGAGCGTGCCTGACTGGTTCAACAGCTTGTCGACCAGCGTGGTTTTGCCATGGTCGACGTGCGCAATAATGGCTATATTGCGAAGATTTTCAGTAGTGGTAGTAGACATAAGAGTACAGAGCGACGGGACAGCTGGCTGTCCATTGGGAGTTAAACGGGATTCTGGCGCGATTATACAGATCGCAGGCAGAATGAATACGGCCTATGCAGCCAGTTTAGTCATTAAAACGTAACAAACCGGAGAAAGTGGCCGTATAAGGGGAAATCTCCCGGGTTATTTCCGTAAGGATAGCGAATTTACGCGAAATTGCCCAAATGCACGGAGCTACCTCCGGTGTCCCGTTCTTTAGTGTTCAGCGTTGCTTGCCAGTCTTGCGGCACACTCTTCGGGTAGCTGCCGGCGACATTCCTTTATCGCTTCCTTATTGCAAGTCTCGAACCCGGTACAATCATGCGACGGAACGGCGATAAAACGGCGATAGACGTTACGGACCAAACCGCTTGTGTAAGTTACATCGCTTTTTATTCAATGTTTTTCAATACCAGCGTAAGCCTGATCTCGCCAGACAGCCTTTACCCGTTTGTCGCGACCGCAAGAGCTTCGATAAAACTTGTAGCGTA
>CAYPCS010000030.1:0-6444 GCA_964409275.1 uncultured Granulosicoccaceae bacterium | reverse complement strand
ACAGCCTTTACCCGTTTGTCGCGACCGCAAGAGCTTCGATAAAACTTGTAGCGTACAGGATTCTTTTTGTAGTAGTCCTGATGATAGCCCTCTGCCGGCCAAAACGGTGCTGCGGGTTCAATGGGGGTGACAATCGGTTTGGATAGATGCTTCGAGGCTTCAATTTTTTCTTTAGATGCTTTGGCAATAGCGGCTTGCTCGTCATTCAGCGTGTATATAGCGGTAGTGTAGCTGTGGCCACGATCGCAGAACTGGCCACCGGCGTCGGTCGGGTCGACGCTGCGCCAGAACACCTCAAGGAGTTCCTCGTAGCTGACAACAGCGGGATCGTATCTAATCTCGACAGCTTCCCGATGGCGCGCTCTTGTGTGATTCTTGTATGAGGGTTGCTCTGTAGTTCCTCCGGTATAACCGGATAGTGTGGCGAGCACCCCGGGTACGTTGTCAAAATCGGATTCCACACACCAGAAGCAACCCCCGGCAAGTATTGCCACGGCCGAGTTTCCGGTCGATTGAGCGGTTATCGACGCGGGAAAGGCACAGGCAAACAAAGTGACGATCAGGAATTGACGGAACTTTTTGATCACGGTGAGGCTCCAGATTACTGGTAAAAAGCGATTGCTGCCAAAACGCAATTGCCTTGTAGTGCGGGTTGCACAATTATAGAGGATAGACGGTGGCGCGGGTTGCTCGTTCTGCTACAGTTTTGAACGACCCGTCCGGTTTCCGGTAGCCTCAGGTGTTCACGGAATTTTCATACACCTGTGTGACTCTCGCAACACCCTGTTTCCGAAAGGGTGCTCAGTATGAACTCTACCGCCCTTTGGCGCACTTTACTGCCTTGTGGAGAAAGTTATGGTTAGTCGCAGAACGTTTCTGGGGACCGGCGCTGCCGCCGGACTGGCACCGCTGGGCATTCTCGATGCTGCCACCGAATCGAGTGATCAGGCACCGGGTATCAAGCGAAAGGTGACGCTGGGTCGAACGGGACTGGAAGTCTCCGAGATCGGTTTTGGATCCTCCAGTTCGCAAAAGGAGTCGCTGGTACAGCATGCGCTCGAACGCGGAGTGACTTTGTTCGATACCGCCGAGAGTTATCGCTTCGGTCGTTCTGAAGTGGCGATGGGAAAAGGGCTAAAGGGGGTTCGGGATAAAATTATACTGAACACGAAAACCAAAGCCGGTGCCACTGCCAGTGAAAAAGACATGATGAATGCTCTGGATGGCAGTCTACAGCGCCTGCAGACAGATTACATCGATGTCTATTTTAATCATGCAGTTAACAGTGTCAGCCGGATGCAGAACGAAGCATGGGCGCGCTTTACCGATCGTGCTATTGAGCAAGGGAAAATCCGCTTTCGCGGTATGTCAGGTCACGGCAGCCAGCTAGCCGCCTGTCTCGATTACTCCCTCGATAACGATCTCGTCGATGTCATATTGTGTGCCTACAACTTCGGTGAAGATCCGGATATTTACGCGAAGCTCAAGCACACATTTCATTTCGTCGCGATTCAGTCAAAGCTGCCACCGGTGCTGGATAAGGCACGAAAGAACAATGTCGGTGTGATTGCCATGAAAACTCTCATGGGCGCGAAACTCAATGATATGAGGAACTTCGAAACCAAAGACCGAAGCTACGCACAGGCGGCGTTGCGCTGGGTGCTTGCAAGCCCCAGGGTTGATGCGGCACTAATCTCCATGACCACTCCTGAAAAGATTGATGAATATGTAGGTGCTTCGGGTCAGGACGATGATGTCGCCGGTGATGTCGAGTTGCTTGGGCGTTACGCAGCGCTGCAGTCAGGCAAGTACTGCCATCATGGCTGCGATCATTGCGAAGGTGCCTGTCCGCATAATGTTGAAATTGCAGAAGTGTTGCGTACCCGGATGTACGACACCGATTACGGTAATCTTGCGCTGGCGCTAGAGGACTATGCCAAACTGGGAAATGGTGCCAGTGCCTGTGTGGCGTGCAGCGGCGCACCCTGTAAAGATGCCTGCCCGTATGGCATACCGGTGCCTGACTACACCAAAGACGCTGAGAAACGCTTAAGGGTCGGGTAACCCGGAAGGCGACCGGGCCGTGCACTATTACACATTCCACGATAGCAATCTGTTGGTTACGGAGTAATTACCAGTGACTCGATTCTTTGCCCACTGGTTGATTTTTCTGGCTGCCTGGACACTGGTGATTAAATTCGCGTTTCCGCTAGTGTATGACGCGGTATATCAGCATCCACCGGGTACTCATATCTATCTGGACTTTTGGTGGGTAATCCATCTGTGGCTGGCGTGGGCTCTGCTGTACTGGAAACCCTGGACATGGAAACTGGGCGTTGGTGTAAGCGTGGTGGAGATCATTATCATTGTGACCAAGTTTGCGCTGTTTCTGCGCGCGCCCGAATGGACGATCTGGCAAACGAACTGGTTTATTAACAAGATATTCGTATTGGCCTGTTTTGTGGCGTTGCTGTTCTATCTGCTCGTTAAGCGTGGTGCACTTGCTGGTGAAGAGCAGTAGCCTGTGCCAGAGAGGCCAACCTGAGATCCGGGCTTTGGGGGAGATGATCTCTGATTCCCCGGAAACCCGGGCGCTGGTAGTGCTGTTGCAGAGTCCGTATTTCTTTTGTTTTATGTCCTGCGGTTAACGTCTTACCATTCGCATCACGATCAAAGCCAGTATCGCTGTCGATGATGCAGCACCGGCGACGTAGGTAAAGGCGGCCGCTCGGAGCATGGATTGTGCGCCGTCATACTCTTTTTCATCGACCAGCTTCAGGCTCACAAGTTGTTGCAGTGCACGCTTGCTGGCGTCGAATTCGATGGGCAGTGTGAGCAACGGCATCATCATGCCAAGTAGCATAAGTAGCAGACCCAGGTTTAGCAGGAAGTTGCTGCCGACAAGGCCTGCACCGACTGCCATCACCAGACCGATCTGATTGCCGACTGCAGCAAACGGCATCAATACCGCTTTTAGTTTTAGCCAGGGATAGCCTTCCGCATCCTGGATTGCATGACCACATTCGTGCGCAGCTACTGCCAGCGACGCGACGCTTGGTGACTGATTAATTTCATGCGAAAGGCGCATGAGTTTCTGCGAGGGCACATAGTGATCACTCAGGATGCCTTCAGAGGTCTCAAGGCTTACTTTCTGTAGCCCGTTGTGGTCCAGGATAAGGCGTGCGGTGGAATGGCCGTTGATACCGGCCTTGTTGGGAATGTTGCTCCAGGTGCTATAGGTACGGGTCATCCAGTTTCTGACCAATGCGGATGCACCAAATGAAAGTACAATGATAACGATAAACATAAACGTAACGGCCTTTCCGGATTAACAGGAACAAAGCATCACAGAACTATAGATATGGTCAACAATATGTCGCGGTGTTTTAACCGACGGTAAAAAAGAACTGCCGGCGGTTTGTTGAATTAAGCCCGTTGAATCATGTCAATGAGCAAACGGTTCAGTAACGCTACCGTTGTAATAATCTATCATACCAGGCTAATTGTGAGCGGCGCTCATTTATGAACATAAAAAACACCGCGACCACAGCACCGGGAAGCAACAAAAAAAGCAGTGGCAAGGTGTACTACATCACACTGCTGATACTGGTCGAGATCGCGGCCATGACCCTGTGGTTTGTGTCAGCCGCTATCATTGGCGATATGGCGAGAGAAACGGAGATCTCGTCGGCGGCGCGGGCAGCGTTAACGACGGCCGTGCAATGCGGGTTTGTCATCGGTGCATTGCTTTCTGCGTTCACGGGTATCGCTGACCGCTTTCAGCCTCGCTATGTGCTGGCCTGCAGTGCGGTAATTGCAGCGATTGCGAATATGTTGCTACTGGTGGTGCCTGTCGGTGGTGTCATGGCAATAGCGTTGCGAGGAATTACCGGTGCCTGTCTTGCCGGTGTTTATCCGGTGGGGATGAAAATTGCCGTTGGCTGGGGTCAGTCAGACCGGGGCTTTCTGGTAGGTCTGCTGGTTGGCGGATTGACACTGGGTTCGGCAGCACCACACCTGCTGGCATTTCTGGGCGGTGCAGACTGGCGGCTGATCGTAATGGTGACCTCGGGACTCGCATTGTTTGCCGCCTTCGCTGGCCTCAACATTCAAAACGGTCCACACCATGCGACCGCTGCGCGATTCAGGGCAAGTGACATTACTGTGGCCTGGACAAACCCGAAGGTCAGGCGTGCCTACGGCGGTTACCTTGGTCATATGTGGGAGCTATACGCCATGTGGGCATGGATCGGGCTAGCGCTGTCCGTGAGTTTTGCCAGCCAGATCCCGGAGCAGGACGCTTCACAGCTGGCGAAACTGGTCACCTTTTGTGTGATTGGGGCAGGCGCTATTAGTTGTGCAGCCGCGGGTAGAGTGGCTGATCGAATTGGCAAGGCGGAACTGACCATTTTAGCGATGGTGGTCAGTGGCGTGAGCGCATTAATATTTGCGTTTACGTTTGGCGGCAGCATCTGGTTGACTATTGTTGTATCACTGTTTTGGGGCATATCTATTATTCCTGACTCCGCCCAGTTTTCGGCGCTGGTCGCGGACTACGCACCCGCAGACAAGGTCGGTTCTCTAATGACTTTCCAGACTGCACTCGGTTTTGCCTTGACTGCTGTTACAGTACAGGTGGCGCCTTTTGTAGCGGAGCAGGTGGGTTGGGGGGTGTTAATGGGGTCGCTTGCTATAGGTCCGGTAGCGGGCATTTATTCCATGCTTGGTTTACGTAAGAGTGTGGTTCAACCGGCAGCTGGAACCGGGTAGGCCAATTTAGAGAGGATCTTTTCTAACTGACGAACTTCCGGGACGAGCCACCGTGCATAGTGACATTCAACTTCTGAATTCAATTACCGATGCCGACGCGAATTCGATGGGCCTTATCGGGATATCCGGCTCACACGGTGGCATCTATGCCGCGGCAGTAGCCTCACGAGCAGGTCTTCGTGCTATCGTTTTGAATGATGCCGGTACAGGGATGGATCAAGCTGGTGTGGCCGGTCTAAATGCGCTGGATCAGGTGGGGATGGCTGGCATTGCAGTGACAGCAGCAAGTGCAGAGATAGGATCGGCACAGGACAGTCTGGATAGCGGGGTGGCTGGTTTTATCAACGAAACCGCACGACGACTCAAACTTGAGTCCGGACGACGCCTGATTGATCAACTCCCTCTGTTGACTAAAGCAGAGGTTCCCATGGGCAGGCTACCGTCAGTAGCAGAATCACGTCAGACGCTATTGGTGGGCAACGTTTCTGTTCTATGCGTGGACAGCGCTTCACTAATTACCCCGAAAGACGCGAACGCGATTATCGTTACTGGTTCGCACGGTGGCTTGATTGGCGGTGACCCGGCACGTGCCTGCAAAGCCCCGGCAAAGTTCATTGCGTTTAATGACGCAAGCGGTGGTAAGAACGGTGTGGGGTTTACCAGGTTGCCCGCACTGCAACAACGGGGGATTGCAGCCGTGACCCTGAGCCACGACAGTTGCAAAATCGGTGATGCGCAATCTGGCATTGCGACTGGCGTGATATCGTGCTGCAACAATGCCGCCATACAACTCGGGTGTGTTAAAGGTAAGTCTCTCAACTCATTCCTTTTGTCGCTATGAGGCCTTCAAACCTGAACTGGTGCCGTTTTCTATTGCTTGTTTGTCGGAAAGCAGCGGGAAGTAACAACAATCAGTAGAAGACAGAACCTCTGTGCCGATGAATTATTCCAGTATCCGTTGCGCGACGTAACGGGCCACGGTTTGTTCCACATCACTCAATATCAATCCGTTAGAGCCCGGGAATAACAACTGATTAACATTATCCCTTACATGGTATAAACCCAGGACATGTCCGATTTCATGACTGGTTACCCGATAGTCTTCATTGCTCGGGTTGTCTACAACAAAAATGGAATTCGCCCCCACAGGCTTCAATCCGTTAGGACCTCCAAGGTCTCTCACGTAGAAGGTCCATATCAACGCATTGTTGTTTATCTCGCCAATGTCGATCTCGCCACGCCGCATGGCACTAAAGAATCTGGCTATGCCGCCCCGACCTCGCTCGCGAATTAAACCTCGAAGTAGCTCGCGGGGCACATCGATCCGTTGCACTGCGACAGGGTCTATTTTAATGCCAGCCTGACTCCACACTCTATTCACTTGCGCAAAATGAGTCTCGATGCTGTCGACGCTTCGTTGACTGGACATTGTGTCGTCTATGCTACCAACATCAACAATAAAGACCGCAGCAGGGATGACTAGCGTTTTGAGTTTAGTCGCAGAGGGCTTTTGGGCAATAGCCGTGGTTGACCAATTCAATATTATCAGCCCGATAAGGTAGAACCGGAAAACGGGTAGTTTCATCACAGGCATTCCATGCAATCACACTCGGAAGTTCTTTCTGATTCAGGAAAGTGGTGACAGTTCCCGCTGAACCTGTGGTGATTATTTCT
>CAYPCS010000029.1:0-57432 GCA_964409275.1 uncultured Granulosicoccaceae bacterium | reverse complement strand
GGCTTTAGCGAGGAAGACATAAAGGATCTTACTCTTTACGCGCCAAATGGCTGCAGTAAATGCAATGAAGGTTACAAGGGTCGTGTTGGTATTTATCAGGTGATGCCAATATCCGAAGCCATGGGCCGCATTATCATGTCCGAGGGTAACGCCATTGATATAGCAGACCAGGCACGAGAAGAAGGCATAGATGACTTACGCCGCTCTGCCCTTAGAAAAGTAATGGCCGGGTTAACCAGTCTGGAAGAAGCCAACCGCGTGACGCAGGACTAAAACAATGGCAGCTGCAGCAGAAAAAGCAATATTCAACTGGGAAGGCAAAGACCAGAAAGGTCAAGTCGTCAGGGGCGAAATGTCCAGCAAAAGCCCTGATCTGATCAAGGCTCAGCTGAGACGGCAGGGGATCACCCCTACCAAAGTCAGAAAGCAGAAGAAAGTCAGCGGTGGTGCCAACAAAATCACAGCAGGCGACATCTCGATATTTGCCCGCCAATTGACGACAATGATGGGATCCGGCGTTCCACTTGTACAAGCGTTTGAGATTGTTGCGAACGGTCTTGACAACAAGGCTATGGCACGAGTCGTAAACCAAATTAAATCAGACGTTGAAGGCGGTAGCAGTTTAACGGTAGCTCTCAAAAATCACCCGGAACATTTTGATGATCTTTTTTGCAATCTGGTGGAAGCCGGTGAGCAATCAGGTACACTGGAAAAACTGCTAAACGAAGTTGCCACCTACAAAGAAAAAACAGAGGCACTAAAAGCCAAGATAAAAAGTGCTATGTTTTACCCGGTTGCGGTACTAATAGTTGCTTTCATCGTAACCGCGATACTGCTTATCTTTGTTGTGCCACAATTCGAAACCCTGTTTGAAGGTGTCGGTAGTGATCTGCCAGCGTTCACCCGAATGGTGGTAAATCTTTCCGAATTTATGCAGGAATGGTGGTGGGTTATTTTTGGCGCGATCGGCGGTGTCGTATTCCTGCTGAAATCCATGCATAAAAAATCACAGGCCTTCCGCGATAAAACAGACGCATTGATCTTGAAGTTGCCAATCATTGGCGAAATCGTTCACAAGGCGTCGACTTCAAAATTCGCAAGAACCTTGTCCACAATGTCCTCTGCCGGTGTGCCGCTGGTTGA
Organism: uncultured Granulosicoccaceae bacterium; assembly: GCA_964409275.1. GTDB lineage: Bacteria > Pseudomonadota > Gammaproteobacteria > Granulosicoccales > Granulosicoccaceae. Next base: position 56,289 of record CAYPCS010000029.1, on the reverse strand, counting down.
GGCAATGGACTCGGTCGCCGGTGCCGCGGGCAACGCGGTGTATCGTGATGCTGTATTACGAATGAAAGACGATGCGGCAACCGGCCAGCGATTGACTGTCTCCATGCGTTCACAAAACCTGTTTTCAAATATGGCAGTTCAAATGGTTTCGATTGGTGAAGAGTCCGGTGCACTGGATGACATGTTGGCTAAAGTAGCTGATTACTATGAAGAAGAAGTAGACAATGCCGTGGACGCCCTCACAAGTTTGATGGAGCCGATGATAATGGCATTTCTCGGAGTGGTTGTGGGCGGACTGGTGGTTGCGATGTACCTGCCTATCTTCAAAATGGGCGACGCATTCTAGATATCTCTTAGTCTGGGCGCTTTGCGCCCTGGGTAGAAAATGACGTTACTGGAAGCACTTCAGAGCAGCGATACGCTGCTCTTTTCCGTTTGTTTTGTACTTGGTCTGTTTGTAGGCAGTTTCCTGAATGTGGTGGTTTATCGATTGCCGATCATGATGGAAAAAACATGGCGTCGCGAATGCCATGAATTCCTCGAGCTCGACCACGATCCACAAGCTGATGCTCAACCATTTAATTTGATGGTCCCACGCTCAGCGTGTCCGTCTTGCGGCAAGCTCATCACGGCGTGGCAAAATATCCCTGTGATCTCCTGGCTTCTGCTGCGAGGCAAGTGCGGAAATTGTAAAAACCCTATTTCAGCCCAATACCCGCTGGTCGAGCTATTGACAGCCGTCTTATCACTACTCGTGGCGTGGAAATTCGGCGCCAGCATGCAGACCTGTTTTGCGCTGGTTTTCACCTGGTCCCTGATATGTCTGGCACTGATTGACCTGCATACCACGCTGTTGCCGGACAGCATCACTCTACCGCTAATGTGGCTTGGGTTGCTAATAAGCCTCTATCCCGTATTTGTGAATACACACCAGGCCCTGATCGGGGCAGCAGCCGGATACCTGTCTCTTTGGCTGGTATTTCAGACCTTCAAACTCATTACTGGTAAAGAGGGAATGGGTTTTGGTGATTTCAAACTGCTCGCAGCTCTTGGCGCCTGGCTGGGCTGGGTAAAACTTCCAATTGTCATTTTGCTATCGTCACTCGCAGGCGCTGTTATTGGAATCACGATGATGGTATTTTTCAAACACAGGCGCGATAAACCGATTCCTTTTGGCCCGTACCTCGCCATTGCCGGGTTTATTGCACTGATTTGGGGCGATACGCTCAATACCCTTTATACCCAACAGATGGGTTTTTAATTTCGAAAAGGAGCGCCTGCGCAAACATGTTAAGAGTTGCTCTTAGTGGTGGAATCGCAAGCGGAAAAACCACGGTAAGCGACACCTTCGCAAGCTTTGGGGTACCTGTCATCGACGCCGATATTCTAGCCAGACAGGCCGTCGCACCCGCAAGTGAGGGTCTTGAAAAAATCACTTCGCGATTCGGCAAAGCGATATTAACTGCAGACGGTACTCTGGATCGTAAAAAACTTCGATCCGTGGTGTTCGATGATTCAAAAGCTCGCTCAGACCTCGAAAAAATCGTTCACCCGCAAGTCCGGCAGTTAACCCTGCAACAACTCAATCACCATGAAAAAAAAGGCGCTCCCTATGCGCTTATTGTGATTCCTCTGTTGATAGAAACCGAACAGCAATCTCACTATGATCATGTCATTATCGTTGATGTTGATCGCGAAACCCAGATCAACAGAATCGCAATTCGCGATCGCAGCAGCAGAGAGTTGGCTGAGAAAATACTCGCGAGCCAGGCGACACGTGAGCAGCGGTTGTCTGCGGCCGACGACGTTATTTACAATGAGTGCAGTAAAGAAGAGTTAGTGACCAGAGTAGAAGAGTTGCACCACAAATTAAATCGGCTGGCCGCTACTCAATAAGTCATCGCCGGCACTGGTTACCGCAGATTACCTTGCGTAGATTATCAGGGACACTGTAATATCCCGCACAACCCGCAATGCCAGCCTGCATCAATCAACAATAGCTACGTAGAACACCAATAGCTACGTACGATACTCGGCATTAATTTTCACATAGTCGTACGATAGATCAGTTGTCCAGATTGTAGCCGAGCTTTTACCGCTTCCGAGATCAACCACAACCGGCACGTCTTCCCTGGCCATAATGTCCGATGCAAGTTGTTCATCATAGCCGGGCGATGGCATTCCGCGTGATACAACTGCGAGATCCCCAAGGCGCAAAGATACCTTGTCCATATCAAGCGATACGCCGCTCCTGCCAACAGCGGCCAGAATTCTGCCTAAATTCGGATCACCGGCAAAAAACGCCGTTTTCACCAATGGCGAATGGGCAATTGTTAAAGCCACCTGACGACAATCCTCAGGCGTCGCACCTCCACTAACCTCTATGGAAATAAACCGGGTCGCCCCCTCACCATCCCGAACGATAGCTTGAGCCAAATGCAAGGCAAGATTTTCCAGTACCTCGTAAAATTCTCGCCACTGCGGATGGCCTGGTGCCAGACATTGATTTCCGGCACAACCAGTGGCGGCCACCATAAAGGCATCATTGGTCGATGTGTCTCCATCAACGGTAATGCAGTTAAAGGTTTTGTCGGCTATCAGCGTCACCGCCGACTGCAGTTCGACCTGATCGACCAAAGCATCCGTTGCAATATATGAAAGCATAGTGGCCATGTTAGGGTGAATCATTCCGGACCCTTTCGAAATCCCCGTAATAGTCACTTGCTTACCATCGATCATCACCCGGCTGGAAATCGCCTTCGGAACCGTATCGGTGGTCATTATCGACTCTGCCGCAGGCAGCCAGTTATCCTGATGTATCTGCTTCGATAGTTGCGCTATTCCATCCGCAATTAGCTCTACAGGCAGCCTTTGCCCGATTACTCCGGTTGAGAATGGCAACACCTGTTCAGCGGTAATTGACAAGTGCTCCGCAACACACTCACACAACATGCGTGCATCTGCTTTTCCGGCTGCACCGGTACCGGCGTTGGCGTTTCCGGCGTTTACCAAAAACGCTCTAATGCCACCCTTTGAAAGATGTTCCCGGGCAACTTCTACAGGTGGTGCACAGTACAAATTTTGGGTAAATACTCCGGCAACGACCGAACCTTCAATCAGTTCCATCAGGAGCAAATCCGGTCGGGAATTTGCCTTTATACCACACGCAATGCTTGATAAACGCACACCGGCAACCGGTTCCAGTGCACCGGGCGCCCCTAAACCGACAGCCACCTTTCTAGCTCAGTGTACCGTGGCAACGCTTGAATTTTTTTCCAGAACCGCACCAACAGGGATCATTCCGACCTACCTTGGGCTGATCTCTGGTAAACGGTTCCGCGACGGCACCGGGCTGCGACCGGGCCGGTTGCGGCGGCGCGGAGGCGGTGGCACTTTCAGCAGCGGCATGTTCGTAACTGACTTGTTGCGGGGCTGAGTGTTGCGCTTCAACTTCAGCTTGTTCGACAGCCGCAGGATCCTGCACCTGCACTTTCGATAACAAACTGACCACCTCTTTCTTGTAGTCATCAAGCATGTGGGAGAAGAGTTCGAATGATTCGCGTTTGTATTCCTGCTTCGGGTTCTTCTGCGCATAGCCACGCAAGCCTACGCTTTGACGCAGGTAATCCATCGATGCAAGATGCTCTTTCCAGTGATCATCGAGTGTTTTCAGAAGAACAAATTTCTCGAATCGACGAAGCGTTTCGGCACCTGCCATCGCTTCGGTTCCCTGATAATTTTCTTCCAGTTTCTTCAATGTCTGCTCGTGCAAGCTATCCTCATCAATTGAGGCATCGGCATCAAGCAGTGCCTGCAGGTCGATTTCCAGATCAAATCGATCTTTGAGTTCTACACTCGCACCCTTTAAATCCCAGCTCTCATCAAGCGACCCTGGCGGCACATATCCGTTCAACAGATTTTCCACCGCATCGCTGCGCATGGCTTCTACGGTCTCCGAGACCTCTTCAGCTTCTATGAGATCGTCCCGTTGCTCATAGATAACCTTGCGCTGATCGTTGGCAACATCATCGTATTCAAGCAAATGCTTGCGTATGTCAAAGTTGTGCCCCTCCACTTTGCGCTGGGCATTTTCAATCGCCCGTGTCACAAGGGAATGCTCAATTGCCTCGCCCTCTTCCATGCCCAGTTTCTGCATGATGTTACCGATACGCTCAGAGGCAAAAATACGCATCAGATTGTCTTCCAGTGACAGGTAGAAGCGTGAAGACCCTGCATCACCCTGCCGACCCGATCGACCGCGCAACTGATTATCAATCCGGCGGCTCTCGTGGCGTTCGGTTCCAATGATGTGTAACCCGCCCGAGGCAAGCACGTCGGCGTGCCGCTTTTTCCACTCATCTCGTCGCGAAGTGATTTCCTCTTCACTCGCGTTTTCCAGCCCTTCGAGTTCCGCTTCCAGATTTCCACCGAGCACAATATCCGTACCACGGCCTGCCATGTTTGTGGCTATCGTAACCGCACCTGGCCTTCCCGCATCGGCAATTATTTGCGCTTCCCGCTCATGCTGCTTGGCGTTCAACACTTCGTGGGCAATATCTTTTTTGCTAAGTAAGTCTGCCAGATACTCCGACGTTTCTATTGACGTTGTACCCACCAACGCGGGCTGCTTGCGTGCGACACAGTCTTCAATATCCTCGACAATCGCATCATATTTTTCCCTCTGGGTTAAATAGATTAAATCGCCGCGATCATCGCGAATCATCGTCATGTTGGTGGGAATTACCACCACTTCAAGGTCGTAGATAGACTGGAATTCAAACGCTTCGGTATCTGCCGTACCAGTCATACCTGCCAGCTTGTCGTACAGGCGAAAATAGTTTTGATAGGTGATCGAGGCGAGAGTCTGATTTTCCTGTTGAATGGTGACCTTCTCTTTTGCTTCAATGGCCTGATGCAGTCCATCAGACCATCGTCTGCCAGCCATGGTTCGACCGGTAAACTCATCTACTATCACTATCTGATCGTTCGCGACAATATAGTCAATATCTTTCTTGTAAATAGCGTGTGCCCGCAGCCCCGCATTAAGATGGTGAATTACTCCAATGTGGGTAGGGTCATATAGACTTTCATTTTCCTGAAGCATCCCTTCCGTGACCAGCAATGCTTCAATGTTGTCCATTCCAGCTTCGGTAAGGTGTACCTGTTTGGCTTTTTCATCGACAGTGTAGTCCCCGGGACCATCCTCCTCTTCAACCTTAACCAGCGATGGAACCACGTTGTTTATTCTCGAATAAGTCTCACTACTCTCACTGGTCGGGCCAGAGATGATCAAGGGCGTTCGAGCTTCATCGATAAGGATTGAATCGACCTCATCAACGATAGCGAAATTCAATCCACGCTGAACCTTGTCTTCGAGGGTTAGCGCCATATTGTCACGCAGATAATCGAAGCCGAATTCATTGTTGGTGCCGTACGTTACATCAGCAGCATAAGCTTCACGTCTTGCCCGGGAATCCAGTCCGCCGACAATAACACCCACTGAAAGGCCAAGAAAATTGTAGAGTTTGCCCATCCACTCGGCATCTCGCTGGGCAAGATAGTCATTCACGGTGACTACATGGACACCCTTGCCTGCCAGCGCATTCAGGTACACAGCCGACGTCGCCACCAGCGTCTTGCCCTCACCGGTACGCATTTCGGCAATTTTTCCGTCGTGCAGCACGGCCCCACCGATAAACTGAACATCGTAATGCCGCATGTCCATTGATCTGGTGCTCGCTTCGCGCACAATGGCGAAAGCCTCCGGCAGCAGATCGTCAAGAGAGGCGCCATCAGCCACTTTGGCTTTCAATTCATCTGTCTTGGCGCGCAACTGATCGTCAGACAGAGACGAGGTCAGATCAGCCAGATGATTCGCAGCAACGACGACCTTGTGGTACTGCTTCACTAGCCGGTCATTACGACTGCCAACAATTTTCTTTACGAGATTACCAATCATTTGTCAGCTACCAGTGCGAGGCGTGCAGTCATAGGGTTTCCGGGGAAAATAATCACTCTGAATAGTATCAGGTGTGTGTGTTGACCGAAATTGAATCAGGAGATTCACTCAATAAAAAAGCGAATTTTCCGTCTTGTCCTGTTATCTGAGGGCGGATTGTCTCCATACAAGTCTCTGCCAATGTATCAGCCGCCAGCGACCGAGCAAATTCACAACCCTGGCGTGCAGGGAAAAAAACGCGGGACGACCATCCATCCCCGGAATTTTCGACCTGGAAACGACGTAAAATCCGGAAGTCTGCACAGCAGAAATCTGCACAGCGAGAGCGGGCTGCAAAAAAGGCATTTTTTCGATCATTAGGGCGCATCGCATTTCGCAACAACCAGATCGATAGCCAGGACAGCGCCGTCTGGTTCGTTCACTGCAGCACGGCTTCAGCTACACAGACTTCATACTGGTAGTATAGAAGTATCCGTCAGAATTGACGACCACGGTCGCTGTTATGCAGAAAATCGACACATACCTTAACGACGAACTCATCCGCCGCTCCCGAAACTGGCAAGCGCTTAAAGATATTCTGGTGCTGGCCCTCCCCCCCGAGATACTGCAGCGGGTCGTTTACGCAGTAACCGAAGACACCGCGCTTACCCTGTTCTGTGAATCCCCTGCGTGGACCTCCAAACTACGATTCTATGACACTGAAATAAAAAAAATTTTCAGACTCCAGGGGGAAATCGTCCGAACCGTCAAGGTGCGCACTATTCCTCCACTGGAATCGGGAACCTCCAGCTAGCATCTACAGCCAGCGGGAAACTAACAACCACCGGGAAGTTTAGCTGATGGCCTCAAGAGGCTGGGAGTAGACTATAGGCGCCTCGGCAGCCTCAAACGTTACCTCTTCCCAGGTATCTGGTTGCTCCAGCAGAGCCCGAACCAGTTTGTTGTTCAGTCCATGGCCCGATTTGTAGCCGGTGAACTGCCCAATCACCCCACAGCCGAGTTGAAACAGATCGCCAATCGCATCGAGTATCTTGTGGCGAACAAACTCGTCGCTGTACCGCAAACCGTCGTTATTCAATACCTTGTAGTTGTCGACCACAATGGCATTGTCGAGACAACCACCCAGCGCCAAATCTCTTTTTCGCAGTTCTTCAATATCACGCATGAATCCGAAGGTTCTCGCGCGACTGATTTCACGGACAAACGACGTAGAGGAAAAATCGATGATTGCCTTTTGCGATCCGTCAGCAATAGCAGGGTGCTGAAAATTAATCTCGAAGTTAACCCGAAAGCCCTCGTAGGGATCAAACTGCACCCATTTGTCGTCTTCCTCGACACGCAGCGGTTTTGTAATCTTGATAAACCGCTTCAACGCTACCTGCTCGCGAATTCCGGCAGACTGGATAAGAAAGATAAAGGGCGCGGCGCTGCCATCCATAATCGGCACTTCGCGTGAGCTTACGTCAACAAAGCAGTTGTCGATGCCCAATCCCGCAAAGGCGGCCATTAGATGTTCGATGGTTGAGACCGTGTTGCCCTCATCGTCGCCAATGGTGGTGGCCAGTTCTGTAGAAACTACTTTTTTGGCCGTAGCCGGAATCGAGACCGTCCTGGACCCCACCTCCCGACGAAACACAATGCCGGTGTTAATCGGGGCAGGTGAAAGCGTGAGGTACACCTTTCGACCTGTATGCAGACCAACTCCTGTTGCGTGAATGGGGTTGTTTAGCGTTCGCTGGCGGATCACTTTTTAATTTTCCTTATTTTCCGTCTTCTGACCCGAAATCACGGGTGTCTTCGGCATCTGTTATTGGTTTTCGCGCCGACCGCTTGCGTCAGTTACCTGCACGCAGCGACTTCGCGAGAATGCTAAAGCATAGACAGCAGAAAGCTCCAGCACTCTTAATTGATGGTAATTATCAATTTAGTACCGGAACATTCGCCTGACACAATATGCTGCAGCATCCCTAAAACAGTTCCCACGGAGACTACAACGCTCTCACGCCCCGGAGGCACCTCCTGTGCCTCGTTTTCCAATCCGTCAATCCGACAGATCAGTCAGCCTGTCTGCGCAGAAAAGTAGGGAGATCCAGATAGTCGATCTCTTCCTCACCACGCTCTACTCCGGCGTACTCAATAGGGGGGTTCGCGCGCCGCGCACCACGGCCTGAATCATCGGCTGATGATGCTGTAGCTTTACGCCGAGTCTCGACCAAATCTTCACCACGTAACGGATGGACCTTTCCGGTTTCGCCCATTCGCGACACAGTCGGCTTTTCGAGGTGGCGATAGCCATCAGCAGGATCACGCTTTTTATCAGTGGATTTCACCACCTTCATAGGCTTGCGTGCGCGCTCGTTTTCGAGTCCCGTGGCAACCACAGTCACCCTGATCTCACCTTCCATTTCCTTGTCTATGGAGGTACCTATCACCACATTTGCATCGCTTGCCGCTATATCTTCGAGTATGTCACCCACGCTCTGGAACTCGTGCATAGACAGGTCAGCACCCGCGGTGATGTTACACAAAATGCCACGAGCACCTTTGAGGTTAATGTCATCGAGCAGAGGGCTCTGGGTTGCCATGGCGGCCGCTTCAGCTGCACGGTTTTCACCATGCCCGCTGCCGGTGCCCATCATCGCCTGCCCCATCTCGAGCATGACTGCACGCACATCAGCGAAGTCCACATTGATCAGACCCGGGTTGGTGATGATTTCTGCTATACCTTGCACCGCATTCTTTAATACATCGTTGGCAGCCTTGAACGCCTGTATAACGGTGACGTTGGGCCCTAGATTAGTAAGCAGTTTTTCATTGGGTACAATGATCAATGAGTCAACGTGCTGGCGCAACTCAATAAGACCGTCTTCAGCTACCTGCTTTCTTTTACCACCTTCAAACGGAAACGGCTTTGTGACTACTGCCACAGTAAGAATACCAAGATCTTTGGCAATTGACGCGATGACCGGTATAGCACCAGTGCCGGTTCCACCACCCATACCCGCGGTTAGAAATAACATATCAGCACCGTTGATCACCTGTGCAATGTGATCGCGGTCTTCCTGCGCCGCCTGACGGCCGATATCCGGATTAGTGCCGGCTCCGAGACCCTTTGTTATTTCGGTACCCAGCTGAATGGTACTCTTGGCACCCATTTTTGACAGCACCTGCGCATCAGTATTGGCGCAAATGTATTCAACACCGTGAATATTCGCATTCATCATGTGCTCGACGGCGTTGCCACCGCCTCCACCCACTCCAATCAACTTGATCACAGCGGATTGATTCTGGTTTATATCGTATTGGAACATGTTTCACCCTCGGTTAGTTACGCATAAAACGTAAAAAAATAGTATTAACAAAAGCAACCTAGAAATTGCGCTTTACCCAGCTTTTCATTCTCTCGAACACCCCCTCCTCATCTACCTCACCACTCCTGCCCTCCTGCATCATGCGGCCACCTGAGCGCTGCCCGTACATCACAAGACCGACACCGGTTGCATGAATTGGATTGCAAACTACATCCACCAGTCCGGATATGTTTTGTGGCTCACCCAGCCGTACCGGCATGTGAAATACTTCTTCTGCCAACTCAACAACTCCTTCCATCTTCGAGCTTCCTCCGGTCAACACAATGCCGGAGCCACACGCTTCCTCAAAACCGCTGCGTTGCAGCTCCGCATGTACCAGACCGAGCAACTCTTCGTACCTCGGTTCAACTACTTCAGCCAGTGTCTGACGCGCAAGCTCTCTTGGTGGTCTATCGCCAACACCTGGTACTTCAATTGCCTCGTCAGGGTCTGCAAGTTGCCGCAGTGCACATGCGTAGCGCACTTTAATATCTTCTGCGTACTGGGTTGGTGTTCGCAAGGCAACAGCGATGTCATTGGTTACCTGATCACCTGCGATCGGGATGACAGCAGTGTGTCGGATTGCACCATCAGTAAACACAGCGATATCCGTGGTGCCGCCTCCGATATCAACAACACAAACACCCAGATCTTTTTCATCGTCAGTGAGAATTGCATAAGAAGAAGCGAGCTGCTCAAGAATGATGTCATCCGTTTCAAGACCACATCTCTGCACACATTTCGTTATGTTCTGCGCTGCACTTACGGAACCTGTTACCAAATGCACCTTCGCTTCGAGACGAACACCGGACATACCAATGGGCTCCCGAATACCTTCCTGATTGTCGATGATGAATTCCTGTGGCAACACGTGAAGAATACGCTGATCAGCAGGTATAGCAACGGCTTTCGCTGCATCAATAACCCGCTCTACATCACCGCTTGATACCTCACCTTCCTTAATCGCTACAATACCGTGCGAGTTCATACTTTTTATATGACTGCCAGCTATACCGGCATACACCGATTTCACCTGCACACCCGCCATCAGTTCGGCTTCATGCACGGCTTCCTGGATCGAACCCACTGTAGATTCTATATTCACGACCACACCTTTCTTCAATCCTTGTGACGGCTTATGACCAAGACCGACTATTTCGATTCTGTCCTGGTCTATTACCTTCGCAATGATCGCTACTATCTTGGAGGTGCCAATATCCAACCCCACGACAATTCGTTGCTCGGAACTCGCTGCCATTAATTTTTCCTCGGCGTGTTGGAGTTTGTACTTTTGCGCGCCATAGAAAACCCGTTGGTATATCGCATATCAACTTTGGCTACATCATCGTACACGGGCGCTACGTAAGATCGGAAAACATCGGCGAAGCGCGATATGCGCTCCGCTATAAGCCGATGACCTATTATCACCTGCACATCACCTTTCATAAACAGCGTAATCGATCTTCGTTCATCTTCCGAAATTCCGGTAAGCGGTGCTTCTATTTTTTTAAATAGCGGCTCCGTTTCCATAAGCAGTTTAAGCAATGCTACATGGCGCCTTTGAGGCGAACTCAACCATGGCAACCGGTTTACGTAAGCCGCCAGTACAGCATCGTTCGACTCAGCAAGTCGCGGCGGAAAAAAAAGTTTAAAGTTATCGCTGACCAGACCATCGTTGCCCCAGCGTGCTACCGCTTGATGCTCTTCAAGATGCACACTGATACTTTCTGGCCAAACTCTGCGTACATAGGCTTTGTCAACCCACGCAAGGCCTTCCACCTGTCGCTGAATTTGCGCAATATCCAGATTGAAGAAACCGCGCTCGGCCTGGGTCATCACCCTGTGGCGAAGTTCCTGTTGGTCTGTGTATTGGTAGGTTCCTTCAACAAGCACACTTCGAATCGGGAATCGGCCCGGATTGCGAAAATGATCCAGAGCTGTCTTTCCCATGAAAAACAGGATAGCCAGAATCATAACAGCAGCTACCAACCCTATAGCAGAAGCAACTGCGCGGTCGCCAGCAACCGGGGACACCGGTGGCTCGTACTCTTGCGTAACGTGTGCGCTCACGAAGACTCCTCCATTGTCAATTCCAGAATTTTCCTGACCAGCTTTGGAAATGACATACCCCCTGCCCTGGCAGCCATGGGGACCAGGCTATGATCAGTCATACCCGGTGCTGTGTTTACTTCCAGCACGTAGTGGTTGCCTTGATCGTCGAGCAAAAAATCAACGCGTCCCCAGCCTCTACATTGCAGCAGTTGAAAAACTTCTATGGCCGTATTCTGAATAAAAGTTTCGTCAACCTCTGACAACCCGCAAGGGCAATCGTAGACTGTCGAATCGTTGATGTATTTTGCGTCGTAGTCGTAGAATCCGTGCGGAGTTGATATTTTAACCAATGGTAAAGCAGTCTCACCAACTATTGCCGCGGTGATCTCGCCCCCCTCGATATACTGTTCAACCAACACATCACCAAAACGGGCTGCCAGCTCGTAAGCCTCTCCTACTTCGTTGTTGCGCACGATTGATATCCCGATACTCGATCCCTCACTAACCGGTTTGACAACTACCGGGAAACCAATCTCTTTTGCAGCATTTGCACAATCCCCGGAGCTGTGTACACGCTGCCAGTGCGGCGTTGCAATGCCGTTTTGTCGGCACAGTACTTTAGTGAGGTGTTTATCCATCGTCAGTGCACTGGCCAACACACCGCTACCTGTATAGGGAATGCCAAGCGTGTCCAGAACCCCTTGAACTCTGCCATCCTCACCCCAGGTACCATGCAATATGTTAAATACCCGATCACACTTGCCAACCAGTGCATTGCTCAAATCCGCCCGTGCAACATCGACAGCAAACGCTTCAATGTTCTCGCTCTTTAGCGCTGCCAGTACTTGTGCGCCGCTATTCAGCGATACTTCCCGCTCGGCAGACCACCCGCCTGTTAGCACAGCAACCTTGCCAATATCCGTCGCCGCAGTTTCAGCTACTTCAGGCATCCGCCAACACCTCCGACGTGAACAGCTCCGGTAGTCCCGAGGCCACCGATCCAATTGAACCTGCGCCCAGTGTCAACACCACATCACCGTCCTGCAAAACGCCACGCAAAGTGTTTGCAACGGACTCAACTTCAGGAACAAATATCGGATCTATAACACCGCGCTGGCGGATAGCACGAGCCAGTGCACGGCCATCGGCACCGGCAATAGCCTGCTCGCCGGCAGGATACACTTCACATAGAAGCAGTACATCTGCAGCACTCAGTACGTCGGTAAAATCATCGAAGAGATCACGAGTCCGGGTGTAGCGATGTGGTTGAAACACCACCACCAATCGGTTATCGGGACGACCGTTGGCAATGGCTTGCAGCGTCGCTGCAACCTCACGTGGATGATGACCGTAGTCATCAAACAACTCGGCACTCCCGGCGGAAAATTGTAGTGAACCAAGTGCCTGTGCGCGCCGTCCAATGCCTTGAAATTGCTGAAAAGCGATTCGCATTTTTGTAGCGCGCAATCCCAGCTCCCAACCAACGGCAACCGCAGCCAGAGCGTTTAGCGCATTGTGACGCCCCGGTAAATTTAAAGTGATCTGGCGCATCTCGCTGCCGTCCGGCAAGCGAACATCGAAACAGGATTTCATTTTCTCCTGGCGAAAATTTAATCCGACAACATCAGCCGCCGGATCAAATCCATAGGTCATCACCGGCCGCGCAATCCGGGCAATTAGTTCTTTGACTGTGTCGTCATCAATACATACTACGGCGAGTCCGTAAAACGGCAGGTGCTGCAAAAATTCAACAAATGCCTGCTTCAACCTCTCGAAATCGTTTTCATACGACGACAGGTGATCAGCGTCGATATTGGTGACTATGGCAATAACCGGCTGTAGCGATAAAAAAGACGCATCACTTTCATCGGCCTCTGCCACAAGCCATTCTGACTGTCCAAGGTAGGCATTGGTAGAAGAGCTGTTAAGCTTGCCACCAATTACGTAGGTGGGATCCATGCCACCCTCGGTCATCAGACTGGCTATCAGGCTGGTGGTCGTGGTTTTACCATGGGTTCCGGCAACCGCAATACCTTGTTTGAACCTCATCAGTTCACCGAGCATTTCGGCTCGTCTGATCACTGGAATCCTGCCTTCCCGGGCTGCGGCTACTTCCGGATTCTCTGACGAAATTGCGGAAGAGACGACAACCACATCCACACCTTCAACATTAGTTGCCTGATGGCCTTGATAAACGCGGGCTCCGATAGATTCCAGTCGTTCCACCAACGCATTTCGCGATGTATCAGAACCACTTACACTATAACCAAGGTTAATCATAACCTCGGCAATACCGCCCATACCAACGCCGCCAATACCAACAAAGTGTACATGGTCGATGCGCCGCATCCAGTTCTGCACACGGGCACTGCTCGCCGGCAAGCTCATGCGCTTTCCCCCAAAATTTCTCTCATCACTAATTGTGTTGCATCACGTCTGGCAGCTTCCCGACCCTTCCTCGCCATATTCAGCAATGTCGCACGGTTGCCTGCAAGTTTTGAAAGCTCACTACCCAGCAATTCAGGAGTAAGTACCTTTTCCTGAATCATGATCGCCGCTCCGGCATCGACCAGGAAACGTCCATTAGCAGTTTGATGATCATCGACGGCTGAGGGAAATGGCACCAGTATGGCTGCAAGACCCGTAGCTGCTATTTCCGCCACAGTCATTGCACCTGATCTACAGATTATTAAATCAGCCCAGGCATAGGCCTCGGCCATGTTTTCGATAAAGGCGGTTACTTCCGCTTCATGGGCGCTACCGGCGTAAGCAGCCTCTGTTTCGACCTTTAAAAGTTTGCCCGTCTGATGTCGAACTCTTATAGAGTGCTCAACATGCTGCAAGGATGCGGGAACAGTTTCGTTAAGCACCCTGGCACCCTGACTACCGCCAATTACCAGCACGCGCAGCGCTCCACCTCGTTGCTCAAACCGTGCTGCCGGGGGCGGCAGAACCAGAATATCCTGCCGGACCGGATTCCCGGTATATACCACGCGATCAGAAGCAGCAAAGGTATCGGGCATTGCCTGCATCACTCGATCTGCAAAGCGTTTTAAAATTCGATTGGTAAACCCTGCAACTGCATTTTGCTCATGCAACACCATGCGCCGACCACACAAGCGTGCCGCCAGACACACGGGGCCGGCTACGTATCCGCCCATGCCAAGAATGGTTCGCGGGCGCTCCCGGTAGAGAATTCCGCAGGAACTCGCCAGTGCCGAGACCAGATTAATAACACCGCGAATGCGCGCAATCATTCCATTGCCGCGCAATGCACTCACACGAATCATGCGAATCGGAAAACCCCACTCGGGCACCAACCTCGACTCTATTCCTCGCTCGGTGCCAATCCAGACCACCGGTATATTTTTTTCACGCAACGCTGTTGCTACTGCAAGCGCCGGAAAAACATGTCCGCCGGTACCACCGGCAGCGATTACTACAGGTCGGCTAGCCATGTGCGTATGCCTCCTGTGACTCTAGCCTGGTTGCAACGACACGTCTGAACTCATCAGCCGATTGTTCCGACGATTCCCGATAGACTCTAAGCACCAGCGCGCAGGCAACGGATACCATCACCAGGCTGCTTCCACCGTAACTGAACAACGGAAGCGTTATACCCTTGGTGGGTAGTACACCCATATTCGCACCAATATTTATAAACGCCTGCAGCCCAAGCCAGAATCCGATACCCGTAGCCACATGTGCACCGAATTCATGCCCCGCCCGATCTGCATCTCTGGCAATCTTGAAGCAACGCCCGACTATCAGCGAGAACAGAACGATCACCAGAGTGACTCCAATCAATCCGGTTTCTTCAGCCAGTACCGCAAAAACGAAATCAGTGTGCGCTTCCGGAAGGTACGCCATTTTTTGCACACTGCTTCCAATTCCTACTCCATCCCACGAACCTCGTCCAACCGCAATGAGTGATTGCGTCAATTGAAAATCAGTGCGGAACGGATCATCCCATGGATTGGTAAAACTGAGCAGCCGGGTAGCGCGATACGGAGACATCAATATGGCAGCAGCACCAGCAGGTATTAACACGGCCCCGACCAACATCAGCTGCCCCAGCCTGACACCTGCAATAAACATCATCACGACAATAGTGCCTGCAACAACTACAGTGGCTCCGAAATCGGGCTCGCTTAAAAGGGCAGCTGCCGCCAGTGCAGCAATTGCTAACGGCACTAAAAAAACGCTCAGACGCGTATTTATCTGTTCACCTTTTCGTACAAAAAAACCGGCCAGATAAACAATCACTGCCACTTTAAATATCTCGGAGGGCTGAACACTGATACCGATATCAATCCAGCGTTGGCTACCGTTAACGTTTTTACCAATCCCTGGAACCAGAACAATCAATAACAATCCAAATGCGACCAGCAACAGAGTCGGACCGTGCCGCTCCCACTGACTCAATGGAATTTTCCAGACTACAGCACCGGCAACAATTCCGATAACCATGAAAATAGATTGACTGCGTCCATAGTACAACGCATCGCCGAGCAATCGCTCCGCTTGTGAAACTGACGCCGAAACCACCATAACCAGGCCAATCGCAGCGAGTGCGGAAATGAACAGTATAAACTGCCAGTCGACTCGGTCAGTTTCAGATGCAACACTCAACCGTCCGGCTTTTTCGCGCCTGGCCTCTTTCCCTCTGGCTGCTTGATGTTTAGTAACTTCAGACCGCATTGATCCTGCGCCTGATTCATTTGACAGATCCAGTGTTGAATCCATATCTTCATTTACGCGCATAGTTGCATAACCTCACTGGCAAACGCGCTCCCTCTGGCTTCGAAGTTCGCAAACATATCGAAGCTTGAGCACGCGGGCGACAACAACACACAATCTCCCGATTCCGCAATAGATGCGGCACGCCGAACAGCGTCCTTCAACTTGAGCTCTCGGTACACGGGTACTGACTCGCCGATTGACCGCTGTATTTTTTCAGCATCTTCTCCAATTAAGATAACTGCACGACATTTACGCTGTATGGGACCGTTCAGCGGGGAAAACTCGGCATTCTTGCCTCTGCCACCTGCGATTAAAATCACCGGACCACTCATTCCGTTTATAGCACTGACGCAGGCACCTACATTGGTTCCTTTAGAATCATCAAACCACGAAATGCCGTTTGACTGTAGAATTAGCTGGGTGCGATGAGGCAATCCTTCAAACTCTGCAAGCCCGGTGTAAAACACACTCATGGGCTCTTTTTTGTACAAACATAAAACGACTGAAGCCATTGCCATGGCAGCCAGTGCATTCGTATTGTTGTGCCCGCCAATCAAACCCAGCTGTGATAAGGGGACAGATATACCGTCTGGTCCATTCAGATCAAGACCATTTGCACTTTCCAGTAACCGCCACTCCGCACTTGCACCGGATCCAGAGAACGATGAACGGGCTACCGACGGCAAGATCTGCGGGGACGTCTCTGCATCATCTGCGTTGTACACACAGTGATCGGCGTTTCGGTAGATCAGGCGTTTTGTCGCCGCATAGTCTTCAAACCCGTCATAGCGATCCATATGATCCTCTGTGACATTTAGCACTGCAGCAACCAAAGGCTTTAATGAAACAGTGGTCTCCAGTTGAAAGCTCGACAATTCCAGTACGTAGACATCAGTCAATTCATCCGCTAATCCGTCAAGACAGGCGATACCCAGATTTCCAATCATTGAAACGCGAAGGTCAGCGGCTCGCAGTATTGATGCAATCATCCCCACCACGGTGCTCTTTCCATTGGAGCCTGTTACCGCAACCACCGGTTTATCTGCTGCTCGTGCGAACAATTCAACATCACCAACAATCTCAACACCTGCCTCCCGTGCCCTGCAGAAATCAGGTGTTCTGATTGAAATGCCGGGGCTTACCACCAGGCGATCGAATTGCTGAAGCAATTCATCAGACCAAACACTATGAAACTCAACATCCGCAAGATGAGGTTCCTGTTCAATCAGTGCCTCCGATAAACAGCTTTGGCTGTCAGCCAGCTCGAACCGGCAATTGCATTTGGTTAAATAGCGGGCGACAGACAAGCCGCTGAGACCCAGCCCGACAATCAACGTTTTTTTATCAGTTTCGGTCATGTCAGCGTATCTTCAAACTGGCCATGCCAATCAAGACCAGAATAAAAGTAATGATCCAGAAACGCACAATAACCCGAGGCTCTGGCCAGCCTTTAAGTTCGAAGTGATGATGCAGCGGTGCCATACGAAAAATCCGCTTGCCGGTCAGCTTGAAAGAAGCAACCTGCAAAACCACACTCATCGTCTCCATCACGAATACACCACCCATAATGAAGAGTACAAGTTCCTGTCTGACGAGCACTGCTGTTACACCTATCGCAGCGCCAATAGCCAGTGCTCCAACATCGCCCATGAACACTTGTGCCGGATAGGTATTGAACCAGAGAAAACCGAGGCCGGCACCAACCAGACTGGAACAAAACACAGTCAATTCACCTACTCCGGAAATACCCGGAATCCCAAGGTATTCGGAAAACACCGCGTGTCCCGTTACATAGGCAAAAATACCGAGACCGGCAGCTACCATCACTGCAGGCATAATAGCAAGACCATCCAGTCCGTCTGTCAGGTTAACCGCATTGCTGGTACCTACGATGACGAAGTAAGTGACCGGTATAAATAACCAGCCTAGAAATATCGACACATCTTTTACAAACGGAACAAGCAAGCTGACTTCGGCAGAGCTGCGGGAGGTCTGATAAATAAATACAGCCACAGAAAAAGCCGCCAGAGATTGCCAAAAGTATTTAGCTGATGCAGACAATCCGGCTGAGTCTTTTTGCATAACCTTACGGTAGTCGTCCACCCAGCCGATCACACCAAATGTGGTCATGATAAACAGAACCACCCAGACGTAGCGCACCGTCAGATCTGACCAAAGCAATACGCTTATAGCCACTGCCACCAGAATCATCGCGCCACCCATTGTCGGTGTTCCGGCCTTGGATAAGTGCGTACTTGGACCATCAGATCTTACGTTTTGACCGATACTGGCATTTACCAGCCAGCGAATCATCACCGGTCCAAACAGCAGGCAGGCGATCAACGAGGTAAGTGCCGCAAAAATCGCACGCAGGGTTATGTACTGAACAACACCGAAACCTTCATCGAACTGCGAGAGCCAGTCAGCAAGTAAAATCATCATGCGCGACTCTCCGAACCTGCAACTTCAGCCGCATCGGCGCAAGTAATAGAATCACTCGATAGCAGTTGCTGTACGATACTCTCCATATGCATGGATCTGGATCCTTTCACCAGTATCGTTGTACCCGCAGGTACATCACCTTCTATACTTTCCAGCAACGCTTCTTTCGTATCGAACCACTCGCTGCTCTTCCCGTAGGCCTTTGCCGCATGCCGGGTCAAAGAACCTACATTTAAGAAACGATCAACCGCACGTGCGCTAGCGTACTCCCCGATCTGCCGGTGCTCGGGAATCGCGTTATCCCCCAACTCTCTCAGGTCTCCAAGAATTACCCACCGCAACCCGCTCGATTCGCAGAGCACATCAATAGCAGCCCGGGTAGACGCCGGGTTAGCGTTGTAGGTATCGTCTATGACTACAACATCGTTTTTTAAATGATGAAAATTGAGCCTCCCCGGAACCGCCTCAATAGTCTGCAAGCCCAGGGCAACATTCTCGAGAGTTATTCCGGCAGCTATACACGCAGCAGCAGCAGCAGCAGCATTTGCCACATTGTGCTGACCCGGTAGTGCAAAGCTACATTCGATTTTCTTCACACCATGTCTAATAGCCAGCCGGTTCGCAGCAATCCGCGACGCAGATATGTCTGCATTGCCAGAAAGTCCAAATAAAAGGGTTGTACGATTTTGGTTTAAAGACGTCCAAAGCGACGAAAATTTATCATCGGCATTAATAACCGCAACACCATCTGCGCTAAGACCATCATATATTGCTGCCTTTTCCCTGGCCACTTTGTCTACAGTTCCAAAGCCCTCAAGATGAGATGCACTAACATTTGTTATCAGAGCAACGGTAGGTTTTGAAATACTGCTTAACCATGCAATCTCACCCGGTTGATTGGCGCCCATCTCAACAACAGCAGCAGTATGGTTTTTGGACAAACCAAGCAACGTTTGTGGCACACCAATTTCGTTGTTGTCATTCGCGCGAGTGAAGTGCACGTGTTCGTGAACACCGCAAATACCAGCTATCAACTGTTTAACCGTAGTCTTACCGTTGCTGCCAGTGATACCTATTAACTTCAGATCAAGCTGCTGCCGCCATAACGAGGCAACGTAGCCATACGCTTTTCGGGTATCAGGTACCACTAATTGAGTCTGGTCCGTATCGAGTGCTGTTTCTGTGACAACCGCTGTCGCCCCTGCGACCAGAGATTGAAGGGCAAAATCATGGCCATCAAAATTTTCGCCTCTCAAGCAAAAATACACATCACCCTTGCCGACCGATCGTGAGTCCGTACTCACTGAGGTAATTTCCTGGTCCGACCCTTCCAGATGGCCGCCGCTAATCGTCGCGAGTTCTGATAATTTTACGCCGTTCATGACGCCAGTGCTTCCGCATGTCCGGCAACTACGGCGCTGTCACTGAACGGCAAACGTTGATCGCCAACCAGTTGATAGTCTTCATGACCCTTACCGGCAATGATTACTAAATCACCGCCGACAGCATTGTTTATCGCAGCTTCTATGGCCGCCCGGCGATCACGAATGACAGTAACGGAATCAACATTGTCAAACCCTTCCAGAATTTCCTTAACAATTTCATCGCCGTCTTCACCGCGCGGATTGTCGTCAGTTACGATACACAGATCAGCATATCGTTCGGCGATGTTGGCCATTGCCGGCCTCTTGCCACGATCACGATCACCGCCACAACCAAATACAAGCAACAAACGACCTTCGACATGCTCTGTGGCAGATTGAAGCACAGATTCCAGCGCGTGTGGATTATGGGCGTAGTCAACTACTGCTACTGCACCATTGGCAAGGCGGGTAGCTTCCATCCGGCCTGGCACTGACGCGAGGGACGACAATGAACGGGAGGCCAAATCGGGCGATACACCGAGCGCCACCAGCACCGCAAAAGTAGCCGCAAGGTTTTGCGCGTTGAACTTACCCATCAACGAGCTCTGTACGCGCATCTCTATATCATCAAACTGCAAGGTAAAAGTCAGCCCGCTGGATGTTTGTTGCAGATCAAAACATCGAACATGTCTACCCTCTTTAGCATCACTGCCAAACGTTATGACTTCCAGGTCAGTTAATCGGCCCGCCAGGCTGCGGCCAAAATCGTCATCCGTGTTAATTACCGCAGCACGGAGACCAGGTTGAAGAAAGAGACTCTCCTTCGCTTCACGATAACTTTTCATATCACCGTGATAGTCGAGATGATCCCGTCCTAGATTGGTGAATACGACAACATCAAACACAATACCGGCCGTGCGATTTTGGGCCAGTGCGTGCGATGAAACCTCCATAGCTGCGTAGGAGGCACCTCCCCGGGAAAACCGCGAAAGGATTGTTTGCAATCTCACCGAATCAGGTGTGGTCAGGCCAGCATCTGTCAGTCTATTGGTGTAGCCCCACCCCAGAGTGCCAATAATTCCGCAATTATCGCGGTGTTCGTTTAGTGCCTGACCAACCATATGACACACAGACGTTTTACCATCTGTTCCAGTTACACCTACAATCTTCATGGAACGCGAAGGATCGTTGTAAACACGGCTAACTATTTCACCGGCGACCGAGGACAAGTTATCAAGTTGCACCCAGACAATCCCGCATTGAGTCAATCGCTTTTGCTCTGACAAGGTTGGCCGTTCACTGCGACTGTCTGTTACCACCGCCGCTATCTTTGCATCGATCAGATCATTCAGATAATCCATTGCATTTACTGTAAGGCCTTGCAACGCAATGAACAGATTTCCTTCCTCTGCCAGCCTGCTATCGAGCTGTACACCAGACACCTGCGGATCATTCTCGAGCGGAGTATTCACCCACTCCTTCAGCACCTCACTCAACAGGCACGGCACAGGTGCATCGTTGCCATTTGCTGCAGCCAAGCCAGTTCGATCAACGAAAAGCTCAGAAGCCATTACTAACTCCCATCACATGGGGACCGACATCACGCATTCCGTCAGGATTTACATTCCTTATGCGCAGTGCTCCCGCCATTATTCTGGAAAATACGGGTGCGGCCACCTCACCACCGTAGTACTTGCCCCGCGGTTCCTTAATAACCACAACCGCAACCAGCGCAGGGTTTTCAACCGGCGTCATGCCGGCAAACTGGGAGATATAGCGATCGTCCGCGTATGATCCATTCTCTGAGATATGCGTAGTTCCGGTTTTTCCCGCCACCGTGTATCCAGGTACCTGGGCTGCTTTTCCAGTCCCTTCACTGACCACAGATTGCAGCATGTAACGAATATCGCGCGCAATCTCTTTACTAAACACGCGCTCGGAACGAGCTTCACCGTTGAGTTTTTGAAACGTAATCTCGGGCATAAGCCCGTCCGATGCCAGGGCGGCATAAGCACGCGCCAGCTGTAATGCTGTAGTTGAAATACCGTAGCCATAAGACACTGTTGCCTGGCGCACAACCGACCATTTCGAAAAATGTGGAAAGGAACCGGACACCGCCCCCGGAAACTCAATTAATGGCGGCTGACCAAAACCAAGACGATCAAACGTGCTCCAGAGATGGTCACGTTCCAGTTGCAACGCTATTTTGCTGGCACCTACATTACTCGAATTTTTTAGTATTCCGGTGAGGGACAACTCACCATAATTCTTGTAGTCCCGCACAACGTAGCGGCCAACGTTAAATCTTCCGGGGGCGGTATCAATTACATCTTCTGTAGCGAACAAACCCGACTCAAGCGCTGCAGCCACCGTGAAAGGCTTTATGGTAGACCCCGGCTCAAGCACGTCCGTGACTGCACGATTTCTTTTTATGCCGCCAACGCGTTCTGAAAAACGATTAGGGTTGTAGGAGGGCTGGTTAACCATTGCCAGAACTTCACCGGTTCTGGAATCGAGAACCACGGCAGAGCCTGACTTTGCACCATTACGCTGCACCGCCTGTTTTAGTTCCCGGTAAGCGAGATACTGGATGCGCTTGTCGATACTTAGCACCAGATCACGCCCGGGACTCGCTTCAGCCACCAGCTCTATGTCTTCTATAGCATCACCAAGAACATCAGTGACAACACGACGTTTTCCAGGTGACCCTTCCAGCCATTCATCAAAGGCCATCTCCAGCCCTTCCTGGCCTTGATCATCTATATTGTTAAAACCAAGCACATGAGCAGTTATCTCGCCACTGGGATAATAACGACCATACTCTCGTTGTATATTTACACCGTTTATCTGACCTCTGTCTTTAATTGACTGCAGAGCTTTAGCTATACGAGGGTGGACGTGTCGGCGCAGATAAATAAACTCGCGCGAATTTTCAGCACCCTTGTTGATAAGCTCACGCACCCGGTCCGGATCCATTTCAAGCGCATAGGCCAGCAGATCAACCTTGTCATCGTGCTTGACCAGTTCCTGCGGATCAGCCCAGATAGATTTTATTGGCGAACTCACTGCCAGTGGCTCGCCATTTCGGTCGAGCAACATACCCCGGTGAGCCGCAAGCGGCAGTGTGCGAATTTGTCGCACATCACCCTGATGCTGATAAAAACCCGCATCAAGTATCTGTAGCTGAAACGCCCGTGCCCACAGCACAACGGCAAGAACCAGGAACACCCCAAGCACAATGGCACGACGACCACCAAATCTGGTGGTAGAGACAGCGCTGCTCATTTTAGTACCGTCTTTATTTCGCTGTGCTCCGGCATTCGCATACCAAGCCTCTCAGTGGCAATTTGCTCTATGCGGCCAAATCGGGCTAGAGTACTTTCTTCGATCTGCAGCCGTCCCCACTCCACATTTGCCTGGTCTATAGCCGCCTGAATCGAGCGCTGATCCTTAAACAACATCCGGCTCTCATGTTTGTTGAACACCACCGCAATCGCAGTAACGATATTGAGCAACAGCAGCGTTGCCACAGCAATCCGGTTACTTCTCACGCGGCCAACCTCTCTGCAACTCTCATAATTGATGATCGGGCACGCGGATTCGAAGCCACTTCCGCATCAGACGGACGAATCGCTCGACCCAGCATTTGAAACGGTGTTGCAGAACGCTGATGCTGAACCGGCAAACCCCTGGGCACAGGCGCCTCATCACTCTGGCCACGAATGAATCGCTTCACAATTCGATCTTCGAGCGAGTGGAAACTAATGACGACCAGGCGCCCGCCCGGACGCACCACATTTACGCACGCGTCCAGCGCAGCCTTCAAATGTTCCAGCTCACGGTTGATAAAAATTCTTAGCGCCTGAAAACAACGCGTAGCCGGATGCTTGTGTTTCTCCCAGCGGGGATGCGCGGCTTTCACAATTTCTGCAAGCTCTTTGGTTCTGGTCAAAGGTTTTTCCTGAACTGCTGCAACTACTTCTCTCGCGATACGTTTTGCATATCGCTCTTCACCAAGTTCTTTAAAGATCAGTGCAAGCTGCTCTGCATTTACCGTAGTCAACCACTCCGAAACTGGCTGACCCTGTGTTTGATCCATACGCATGTCGAGCGGACCATCACGATCAAAACTAAACCCCCGCTGCGCCTGATCAAGCTGCGGCGATGACACACCCAAATCAAAAAGCACCCCGTCAATACCTCCGGTTACCCCGATGTCATTAGCAACCTCGCCAATCCGGCTGTAGTTGCATTGCTCGATTGAAAATCTCCGGTCTTGCGATTGAACCGCCTGCGCATGATCCACAGCCTGTAGATCACAATCGAGTGCCAACAGTCGCCCCTGATCACCCAATGCATTCAAAATTGAAGTGCTATGTCCACCGCGACCATAAGTAGCGTCAATGTAAAAACCGTCACTCTTAACGTTAAGTGCATCTAGCGCTTCCGCGTGCAGAACGGATATATGAGTGCCGTTGCCTTCAGCTTTCTGCCCCATCAAAGTTTGAAACCAATATGCATGCGTTCCGTACGTGCTTTGAGACTCTCGATCAACTTTGCGTTGCCTTCTTTACTAGTACGTAACCAGTTGTCTTCTCCCCATAGCTCAAACTTCTTTCCATGACCTATTAAGACTGCATTTTTTTCAAGCTCGATACCTTCTCGCGAGCTTTGCGGTATCAGCAGTCGGCCACTGCCATCCATATCCACCTCGTTGGTGTAGGAGTAAATCATGCGCTGAAACTCGCGAAAGTCATCGGACTGATCTTCCACCTCTTCCATCTGGCGCTCACATTTTTCCCATTCCGGATACGGGTAAATTGGCAGGCACTTATCTAGAGGATTGAAAGAAATCACCAGCTTTCCGTCACACAGATCCAGCAACTCCTCTCTATAACGGGCAGGAATCGCAATTCGCCCTTTCGCATCGAGAGTTAGTGTGGTCTTACCAAGAAACATGTTTTGGTCGGCTGGCTCGCTAGTAATTTACTCCACAACGATCCACTTTTCGCCACATGACCGTTCGAGCAATGCAACTTTACCACACGATAACGCTCTTACAAGTTACGGTAGAGCTTTTTTGAAAAAATAATCAACACAGACAATGGGTTACGACACGCGTCAAAATCCCATCATAACTATTGGTAAAACCATTTAAATCAATTATTTACAGAACTGACAGGAGAATTCACTTTAGTAATCGAGGCGGGCTAGACAAAGATTACATTTGCAGGTAGATCGGAATGGCAGGTGAAGAATCATCAGTACTGCTTGCCAGAACCGGAGAAAACAGGTGATGGCTGTCGCCAAATTCGACAAATCGCGGTAGGATGCGCGCGGAAGTTGGCCAGACAGTCGCTGCTAACGCAGAGGAAAGTCCGGGCTCCAAAGGGCAGAGTGCCAGGTAACGCCTGGGGGGTGTGAACCCACGGAAAGTGCAGCAGAGAGTAGACCGCCTACGTCACTCAGGTGACCGGTAAGGGTGAAAGGGTGCGGTAAGAGCGCACCGCGCTGGTGGCAACATTCAGTGGCAAGGTAAACCCCACTCGGAGCAAGATCAAATAGGGAAGCAATGCCGTGGCCCGCGGTGCTTCCGGGTAGATCGCTTGAGATGCACGGTGACGTGTATTCCAGATGAATGACTGTCCACGACAGAACCCGGCTTACGGCCAACTTCCACTTCATTATTAAGCACTACATTATTGAGCACTACAGCAGTAGTTTCGCTGTGCTAACGGCGTAGATCGCTAGCTCTGCTTTTGTGCAACCAGCCAGTTGTACAAGTCTTTTTTATCCAAACCGGTATTTTTTGCAACGATTGAAGCAGCACGCTTCGGCGCTAACTCTGCTGACAGATCGAGCAGCAGCCCCTGAACCTCGCTGGTAAACCGGGCGGTTGCCTGTGGCCCGGCAGCAATCACAAGAACAAACTCACCCTTTTGCCAGTCGGGATTGATTTTGGTCTTCTCCAGAATATCGCGAACTTCATCCAGAACCACCGTTTCAAACGTTTTTGTCAGTTCCCGAGCAATGCAAACCATACGAGTCGAACCGAGCACCTCGCTTATATCAGTAAGCGAATCCAGGATGCGATGTCTGGACTCAAACACAACTGTCGTCTCTTCGCTATGCACCAGATCCTCGAGAAACGCCCGCCTTGCAACGGACCTTGGCGGAAGGAACCCTCGAAATGAAAACCGGTCGGTTGGCAGTCCGCACACACATAGCGCCGCAAGCAAGGCTGACGCACCGGGAACCGGACTGACGGTTATTCCGGCTGCATGACAAGCGGCAACAACACGAAAGCCCGGATCATTGATTAACGGTGTCCCGGCATCAGACACCAAACCTACCGATTTTCCGCCCTCGAGCAGACTGGTAATATCCTCTATGCGTTGCTCTTCATTGTGCTCATGCAAAGATCGCAACTGCAAATGCAAACCCAAATGACGGCATAACTGCCCGGTGCGACGAGTATCCTCTGCATACACGCACTCAACGTCGCTCATTATCCGTCGAGCTCGTGCGGTAATATCGTCCAGGTTACCTATCGGCGTGGCGATTACGTAGAGGACACCCTTTTTTTGAGCGTTCTTTCGCAAGGACATAGTACAATTACTCATTATGAATAGAGCGTGCAGTTCGATGCTTCGACTGCATAAGATCAAGGTACATGCTGACATGCAATGGCCCCCTTCTACCCGGGTCCATTGACATGGAACAGCTCAAACAGAGCGTGGAGTGGTAGAACGTGCCTGCCAGCGAACATACAAAACCCTGCCATCCAGCGAGACTGGTTCAGCAACAAGTCAAACGGGCGTTGTTGATCACGCTGCTGGGCGTATTTGTCACAGCCTGCGGCACCTCAAACCGACAACCGACTTCTCGCTCTACACAAGTTCAGGTGCCAACTCCACAACTCGCAGCAAGATTGCTCGCTGAAGGCGATGCCACTCAAGCCGCACACGTCTATGCACAACTTGCAAACAGTGAACGCGATCCGCTGCAGCAGCAAAACTACCAGCTCCTCGCGACCGAGCTGTACTTTGACAGTGAATTATACAACGACGGAGCAAGAACATTCGCGAGGTTACCACCGACAATGGCGAACGATTCGCTCCAGCAACGTCGAAATGTGTTAGCCGCCTACAACGCTCTGGCCACAAATAATCCCCAGGAAGCACTCAATCTATTACCGCAGGCTCGCGACCTGACTGATCGAATATTGAGAATTCGGGCGCTTGAAATCCAGGCGCGGGCGCAACAACTGAACGGCGATAACGCTAATACACTAAAAACCAGAATTCTACTTGAGGCAAACCTCAATGTTCCCGAATCCGTCAATCTCAACCGCAACAAGATTCGCGAGTTACTGTCAAAAATTGGCACGCCCGGCCTGCAACGCATGGCAACAACCCCTGGAGGGTCAATATACCGAGGCTGGCTCGAATACACATTACTGACTCGCTCCGAAGGCTCCGTATCTCCGGAAGTGTTCGCCCAACGCAACCAGAACTGGCGTAGTCGCTACCCTGGACATCCTGCAGAATTTCACAACAATGACAACAGCCAACTGCCGCAAACAGGCTTTGCCAGCTCTCGGATATCCTCTGACCAGATAGCCTTGTTGTTACCTCTGAGTGGTCAATTCAGCGAGCTTGGCGAAGCGATCAAGACCGGGTTTGTCGGTGCACGATTTGAAGATGGAGGCGCATCACCGATTCGAGTCTACGACACAAAGAGCGACACCAACCAAACCTTGCAACAGTACGAGCTCGCAACAGCCGAAGGTGCAAGCATGATCATCGGCCCCTTAAACAAAGCCGCAGTCATCAGTCTGGCAGCAAGCAATAGAATCAGTGTGCCGACCTTGTCGCTCAACTACGTAGGCGATAATCTCGCAGGTCACTCAAATTTATATCAGTTTGGTTTGCTTCCGGAAGACGAGGCACGAGACGTAGCACACTATGCTCTGGATAAGAAATACAAAAGGGCACTGGTAATCGCAACCGACAATGTTCTTGGCCAGCGCCTGGCAAGTGCCTTCAGCAATACGTTTATTGCCGGAGGAGGTCAGGTTTTGGAATCAGGCATGGTTTCGGAAGAAAACTATGACTACTCCGCCGAGCTAAAAAAGCTGCTCGCTATTAATTCAAGCAACAGTCGCAACCGAAGACTGGAGACTCTGCTCGATACCAAAATAGAATTCGAGCCCTCTATTCGAGGCGACATAGATGTGATTTTTATGCCGGTCAGCGCAGAACTCGCCCGACTACTCAGACCACAGCTACAGTTCCACCATGCCGGAAAAATTCCGCTACTCAGCACTTCTCTGGTGTTTAGCGGTAAAGCCGATAAAAAGGCCGATGGCGATTTAAACGGAATTGTCTATAACGACATCCCGTGGTTACTTACCGATGCCACAGGCAACGCAGGTCTTTTTCAAAATCTGGGCGGCACAGAAACGGATGATGGTCCAGGTATCCTGCGATTGATGGCCCTTGGGGTAGATGCGTATCGCCTGCACAGCCATCTCGAAAACATGAGACTTGACCCGTTATATTCAGTCGAGGGTAAAACCGGAGCACTGTCACTTGCAGAAGGCAATCAGATTCGGCGCAGACTGCAATGGGCCGAATTTCAGGAAGGCATTCCTGCGAAGGTTGCCAACGCACTCGCAATCGAACAAAGTCTGGCACCTGTCAACAACGATTTGTAAGCCACATTGCCATCGAATCGCGACACGGGTGACCAGCATGAGCAGCAAGCTGCCGCTTATTTAAAAAGTCACGGTCTAACCCTGGTAGCAACCAAGCATCATTCGCGTTTCGGCGAGATCGATTTAATCATGCAGGATAAATCTGCACTGGTTTTCGTCGAGGTGAGATACCGCCGCAGCCAGGCGTTTGGTGGCGCTGCACTGAGCGTGACTCCGGCTAAACAGCGCAAGATTGCATTGACCGCTTTGCACTACCTGCAAGCGCACAACAAGAACGATGTGGAATGTCGGTTTGATGTAGTGGCAGTAACCGGGGAACAGAACTCTACGGTATCAGAGTGGATCAAAAATGCTTTTGACTCTCCGCTATAGCCAGCCTGCTATTCATTAGCTCTGCAAAACTTCAGGCACACGTTCAACACAAACGCAACGCTGGTTTTTACCGCACTATCTAATTGCGGCTCATAACAACCGACCGGATTCGAAACTACTTAACCACCTTCAAATTGGGGCCCTTTTTCCGCCCGCCTTTGCTATCCGGATTGTTTCCAGGTGGCTTGTCATCAGGGTTGCCGTTTTTTTCTTTATCGGTACCGCCATCAGTTTGTGCACCGCCAACCGCTTCCAGAGAAACCCTGGTCTTGCCTTTGGCCGCAGTATCTTCGGTGCCAGGATGCTCGGTTCCCTCTCCGTCAAACATCATTCCTTGACCGTTCTCGCGAGCATATATAGCCTTGACGCTGTAAACAGGGACAACTATGCAGATTGCCTGTCCACTAAAACGGGCATTGAACGTCACCTCTTCATTGCTCATCAGTAGCTCGCTCGTGGCAGTCGGACTGATGTTGAGAATGATCATCCCCTTTTCGTCCAGATAGTCTTCCGGAACTATCGTACCCTTTCTGGTAGCGTCAACCATAAGATAGGGTGTCAAATCATTGTCAACAATCCATTCATAGATCGCCCGTATCAGGTAGGGCTGACTACTTGTCATACCCGGTGTCTTGTTGCCGCTTGAGTTGTCTTTATCTGATGTCACAGTGATTTAGCTAACGCATCTCTCGCTCACTCTCGGTGAGACTTAACTGAAAACCTTCTCGATCAAACAAACGCTTTGCATATTTCGTGACAGCTGCTGCTTTCGCAGGTAATTCAACCCCGTAATGATTAAGGCGCCACAACATTGGAGCGACCGTAGCATCAACCAGTGAATATTCATCACTTAGAAAAAAGTCTTTAAGTGCAAACACCTCTGCCGACTCCACCAGTGAATCTCGCAATCGGTCTCTGGCCTGCTCCGCTTTTTTAGCATCGTCGCCCTCAATGACCGGCAGTAAATCGTACCAGTCTCTTTCAATACGAAATAGCGCCAGCCTTGATCGGGCTCGGGAAACCGGATCAACAGGCATCAGCGGAGGATGAGGAAATCGCTCATCAAGGTACTCGGAAACTACACGGGAATCGTAAAGTACCAGATCTCTGTCCACCAGCGTGGGCACTGTGTTGTACGGATTCAGATGCATCAGGTCAGCCGGCTTGTTCTCGGGATCGACGTCTTCTATTTCAACGGTGATGTCCTTTTCGAACAATACTATTCGTACGCGGTGGCTAAATATTGAACTCGGATCCGAGTACAAAGTCATCACCGAACGACGTGTCACTGGCGCTGTCACATTATCTCCAAAATCAGATTAATTGTTGTGTAGATCCTGCCTGGCGTCCGCAGCGACGTCGACAACACCAGGGTCCGGCCAGCAATGCCCGGACTCGATGATTTTACTGCACCCAGAGTGTTTATAATAATTCTCTCACTAGCGGACAACTCCTCTAATACTCACTTCTAATCCGGGCTCCGGTACCGCGCCGGTCAATCAACGACAAAACAGAAGCTGACAGATCGTGCGGCCGGAAACGCCGCAATCTCGCACCGTACTGCCTGTCGCCTTTACTGGCTCCGAAACCACAGGCCGGAGAAATATCTGCCATCAATGCGGTACATCTTTCCAGTACTCTTTTTTCAGCATTATCGCCAGAACCAGGAATATCAGCAGAAAAAACATCACTTTTATCCCCAGCGAGTGCCGCGCTTCCCGATTCGGATCGCCCAGGTAATCCAGAAAGCTTACCAGATCAGTGATCGCTGAGTCGTATTCATCGGCAGAGAGCTTTCCGCCAGTGACTTGCTGGAAGCCTTTTAGCACCTCATGTCCTTCGTCATCAGATTCATAGACCGGTTTTTGCCAGCCCTGAAGGTCAGCGAGCACATGAGGCATTCCAACTTGCGGAAAAACAGTGTTGTTGGCACCAAACGGTCGTGATTCGTCGAGGTAAAACGACTTCATATAAGTGTACAGCCAGTCCACACCTCTCGACCTGCTCACCAGCGTCAGGTTTGGCGGCACGACGCCAAACGCCTGTTTGCCGTAGTCGGAGGACATGTTGTTGTCCATCAGCGCGCCGATTTTAGTCTTTTCACCTGCCTTGTCCGTCGTGAATATCAAATTTTCACTGACATCACTTTCACTGAGACCAATATCGCGGGCCATATGCGAATACCGATGGTAGTCAGCAGTGTGACAAGCCATGCAGTAGTTCATAAACAACCTCGCGCCACGTTGCAAGGTTCGATCAGTTCGCTCGGGAGTAAAGTGTTCCAGAGCCGCTCCACCACCCGCAGCCGTCGACACACCTGGCAACAAGACCAACGCAGCGACCGCCGTCATTAAACGTAGAGTTTTCATTAGTAGTTCACCCTCTCTGGTACCGGCCTGGTGTTCTCGTTGCGGCTGATAAAAAACAACGCAACAAAAAAGCCGAAGTAAATCAGAGAACACAGACGCGAGATTAGAGTGCCGACAGGGGTTACAGGCTGCATACCGTAATAACCGAGAACTATAAAGGCAATGACAAACGCGATCAGAATTGCCTTATACGCCATTGATCGATAGCGAATGGACCTAACCGGGTTTCTGTCAATCCAGGGGAGAAAAAACAGCACGGCAATCGCCGAAAACATAGCAATCACACCAGCCAGCTTATCCGGCATCGCACGTAATATTGCGTAGAATGGCGTGAAGTACCAAACTGGTGCAATGTGTTCCGGCGTTTTTAGCGGATCGGCCGGTATGTAGTTGGCATGTTCCAGAAAGTAGCCACCCATTTCCGGTGCAAAGAACACGATCGCAAAGAACACGATAAAAAACACCACAACGCCCACCAGATCTTTCACCGTGTAGTAGGGGTGAAAGGGTATGCCGTCCAGCGGAATTCCATCCGGTCCTTTGTGTTTCTTGATATCGACACCGTCAGGATTGTTCGAGCCTACTTCGTGCAACGCCACAATGTGCGCGAACACCAGGCCGATCAGTACCAGCGGCATCGCTATGACGTGCAGCGCAAAGAACCGGTTCAATGTAGCATCGGCAACCACGTAATCACCACGCAACCACAAGGTGATTGCATCACCCACCAGCGGGATAGCACCGAACAGGGAAATAATTACCTGTGCACCCCAGAAAGACATCTGACCCCAGGGAAGCAAGTAACCCATAAACGCTTCGGCCATCAGCACCAGGTAAATCAGCATGCCGAATATCCACAATAATTCGCGGGGCTTTTTATAGGATCCGTACATGATGCCGCGCATCATATGCAGATAGACCACCACAAAGAACAGCGACGCACCGGTGGAATGCATATAGCGAATCAACCAGCCCCAGTTCACGTCTCGCATAATGTACTCAACCGATTTAAAGGCGAGTTCACCATCCGGCTTGTAGTTCATGGTAAGAAATATACCGGTTACAATCTGCAGCACCAGCACCAGCAGAGCCAGAGAGCCAAAGTAGTACCAGAAATTGAAGTTTTTCGGCGCGTAGTACTGGCCGACGTGTTTGTTCCAGGTAGCGGTGAGAGGAATCCGCTCATCGATCCAGGACATGACATCACTGGCTTTACTCATCAGGCCTGCCCTCCGTCTTCACCGATAAGTATTCGGTTATCGGTGATGTAGTAGTGTGGCGGTACTTCGAGATTAGTTGGTGCCGGAACACCCTTGTACACACGACCTGAAATATCAAAACGGGACCCGTGACAAGGACAGAAAAAACCGCCTTTCCAGTCATCACCCAGATCAGCCGGCGCTACTTCAGGCCGATAAGTTGGCGAGCAGCCCAGGTGGGTACATATACCAACCATTACAAGCACTTCAGGTTTCCTCGAACGAAACTCGTTTTTCGCGTAGTCCGGTTGATCAGAAGAGTCAGACTCCACGTCGCGTAGATTGTCTTTCACTGATTCGAGACCTTCGAGCAATTCCGGGGTGCGCTTTAATACCCATACAGGCTTCCCGCGCCACTCGACAATCACACGCTGCCCCGCTTCGAGCTTGCTGATGTCGATCTCCACCGGCGCACCGGCTGCTTTTGCTCTGGCACTTGGAGCCATAGATGACACCAAAGGCACAACCATGGAGATGGCACCTGCTGCGCCCACAACTCCTGCTCCGGCCGTCAGCAATCGACGCCTTTTTTTATCGACTCCGGGAGGGGGATTACCGCCGCCGGACGCAACACGATCTGTTGCCATTGGATGCTCCAAAGATAAATAGAAAGAATTAATCGACAACGATCCCGACTTGCCGGTGCAATGTCGAAGTCGTGCTTTGTATGTTTCCGCTGTGGTTGCCTTCGTCCAGTGCAACGAACGAAAAATGGCGAGATCAGGTACTTGCTGAGGCGAGTTTTCCCGCATCTGACAAACCCCCGATTATATCACAAAACCTTACAAAAATCTGACGCTCGACACACTATCTAGCTAGTTGGATGCCACGCTTGAAACCACGCAACCAAATAGCCGCCACGCCTTGCCGCGTCGACTTCACGCAACAATTGATTCTGGCAAACTCAAAATGTAATCAAACGCCCCTGAAACAGAGAGACTCGACTCCGGGCACCTGGCAGACAAAAATCTGGCACTCAACAGAGCGCCCAGAAATGATCTGGCTCCCTTGCTGACCGGCAATTCTGATTTCACGATATAAAATCTGACCATTTACTAAGAGGTTCTCGGCTCAATTGGCAAACACCTTATGACCATAGCATCTGAGACATCACCGGGAATTTAACCGTCGAGCCTGCAAACAACGACTGCACGCACTTGTAGCGGCTAGAATTCAGCCCGCCGGTATGCGACTCTCTGCAGATACCGCATGCGCTACCAGTCCCTCACCGCGGGCAAGTACCGCAGCAATTCTTCCAAGCGTTGCCGCACCTTGCGCCGAGCAATTCACCACGCTGCTGCGTTTTTGGAAATCGTAAACACCCAACGGGCTGGAAAAGCGTGCTGTACCCGAAGTCGGCAACACATGGTTGGGACCAGCGCAGTAATCCCCCAAAGCTTCTGCTGTGTACCGCCCCATAAATATGGCACCGGCATGGCGAATTTGCGGCAATAATGTTTCGGGATTCTGTACGGACAACTCAAGATGCTCTGGAGCTATACGGTTGATCAGCTCAACCGCCTGCTGTTGATTGTCTACCTGAATGCAACATCCACGACCACTGATTGATTCTGCGATGATGTCAGCTCTCGGCATATCAGAAATTAGCCGACTCATCGATTCAATAACCTTCTCTGTAAAACCCTCATCTTCACAGATCAGGATTGCCTGAGCCTGCTCGTCGTGTTCTGCCTGCGAAAACAGATCTGCAGCAATCCAGTCGGGATCGGTTAGACCATCACAGTAAATGCAAATCTCTGAAGGACCGGCAATCATGTCGATCCCGACTTTGCCAAAAACTGCTCGCTTGGCGGTGGCCACATATATATTCCCGGGCCCCACGATCTTGTCAACGGGCGGCACCAGTTCCGTCCCGTAGGCAAGGGCTGCTATGGCCTGCGCCCCTCCTATCGTGAATAACCGATCCACCCCCGCGAGCCATGCCGCCGCCAGTACCAGTGAATCTACTTCTCCGTTCTGCGCCGGTACAACCATGATTACTTCACCAACGCCGGCAACCCGCGCAGGAATGGCATTCATTAATACCGAAGACGGATAGGCAGCCTTGCCGCCCGGTACATAGATACCAACACGATCAAGCGGTGTTACCTGCTGACCGAGCGTTGTGCCATCCGCTTCCTCGTATTGCCACGAACCTACACGTTGTCGCTGGTGAAATTGTCGCACGCGCTCACTGGCCTGCTGCAGAGCATTGGACATTTCGACAGGCAGCTCTTCGAAAGCACGCTGCAATTGTGCGTGCGGTATTTCAAGCTCTCTGGCACGGCTCACTTTTTTTCCATCGAATCTGCCCGTTAGCTCTATTAAAGCCTGGTCGCCATCATCACGCACCTGATTGATGATATCCGCCACCGAGCTCACCACAGCCGGGTCAGATACAGACTCCCACGATAGCAGTGATTGAAGCCGCTCTTCAAAATCCGAATCGTTGACAGACAGGCGGTTTACAGAAATCACACAGGCTCACCTGCAGATTGCTTGCGAACTGCAACGGCCGCGCTCAACTCCTGCAGCATCTCGACCGTATCGTCCCAACCGATACAGGGATCAGTAATGCTCTGCCCGCGCACAAGGTCCCTGTCGGGTTTCTGATCCTGCCTGCCTTCAACCAGATTACTTTCGATCATGACACCGATGATGCGTCGATCGCCATCACTAATCTGGCTGCACACGTCCCGGCAGACGTAACGCTGCCGCTCAAATTTCTTGCGACTGTTGGCGTGGCTGAAGTCGATCATTAGATTGGGATTTACCCCGCCCTTCTCCATCATGGCGGACGCATCATCGACGCTCGCCGCGTCATAGTTGGTATGTGGCCCCCCGCGCAGAATCAGGTGACAATCGTTATTGCCTGTCGTTGAAATAATTGCAGAGCCACCCTCTTTTGTGACTGACAGAAAATGATGGGGACGAGAGGATGAGCAAATCGCATCGACAGCAATCTGCACACTGCCCCCGGTACCGTTCTTGAATCCGACGGGTGCCGATATTCCCGATGCCAGCTCACGATGCCCCTGGCTTTCCGTCGTACGCGCACCGATAGCGCCCCAGCCAACAAGGTCTGCAATATATTGCGGGCTGATTAAATCCAGAAATTCGGTTCCGGCCGGCACCCCCATTTCGTTGATATCACGCAACAGGGTTCTGGCGATGCGCAGCCCCTTGTTGATTGAAAAACTGTCGTCGATATCCGGGTCATTTATCAACCCCTTCCAGCCGACAGTGGTCCTTGGTTTTTCAAAATATACCCGCATCACCAACAACAAATTTTCACTGACAGACGGCAAAAGCTCCGCCAGTTTTTCCGCGTAGACAATGCCAGCTTCGGGATCGTGTATAGAGCAGGGTCCTACCACTACGACAAGCCGTTGATCACTGCCATCGAGAATCCGCCGGATACCCATTCGAGCGTCAAACACTGTTTTCGAGATTTCTGCACTGACCGGAATTTCTTCCATCAGCTTGGCCGGTGACAGCAGTTCCTTGATCTCGCGAATGCGCAGATCATCTGTATCATACTGCGCGAGCTCGTCATTCATGATGTTTTTTCCAACAATGATTTTTTTATGTTTGAAACAAGAGCGTGGATCGATGCATGCTTCATCTTCATTGACGCCTTATTGACAATCAGGCGAGCGCTCACGTCTGTGATAGCCTCGATAACTTCAAGTCCGTTGGCGCGTAGCGTTGACCCGGTTTCCATGATATCAACAATCACATCAGCCATACCCGTTAGCGGAGCCAGTTCCATGGAACCGTATAGTTTTATTATTTCCACTTGCTGACGGCGCCTGGCAAAAAACTGCCGGGTCAATTCCGGGTACTTTGTGGCCACTCGAAGCCTGTTTTTCACAGCGATGTCCACCCCGGGTTTACCAGCCAGCACCATTTTGCAGCATCCGATACCGAGATCCAGCGGCTCATACAATCCTTTTCCTTTGTGCTCCAGCAACACGTCTTTTCCGGTTACACCGACATCGGCCCCGCCGTACTCAACATAGGCCGGCACGTCGGAGGCTCGAACCAGCAGCAGCGATGTACCTGCCACCGATGTACCGACTCTGAGCTTGCGGGTAGTAGACGCATCTTCCAGCGGGGTGATTCCTGCTGCCTCCAGCAGCGGAAGTGTGTCGGACAGTATTCGTCCCTTGGTGAGCGCTATAGCGAGTTTATCAGTCATGAAATTTCCGTGGCGTGCGATGCCAATGGTCCGTCCAGCTACTAACAGCTCGACGAACCAGGTTGGTGTTAACCGGCTACCCGCCGGATACTTGCACCGAGTGCCTGGAATTTTTCTTCAATGCGTTCGTACCCGCGGTCTATATGATAGACACGCTGCAGATGAGTCTCACCTTTCGCGATAAGACCCGCAATGATCAGGCTTGCGGAAGCTCGCAAATCCGTCGCCATTACCGGTGCTCCCTCCAGCTTGCCCACGCCGCGAGAAAAGACTGTATTACCGCTAACGCGAAGGTCAGCCCCCATGCGCTGCAATTCCTGCACATGCATAAAGCGATTTTCAAAAATAGTTTCAGTAATGGTTGCCGAGCCTTCCGCGATTGCGTTAAGCAGGGTAAATTGCGCCTGCATGTCGGTAGGGAATGCAGGGTATGGAGCAGTGCGTATGTCGACCGCACGCGGACGTTCATAGCGACAGGCTATCGAGATTTCATTTTCGTCTACAGTGAGTTCAGCGCCGGCTTCATCAAGCTTGTGAAGCACTGAATCCAGTGTTTCAGCCCTGGCGTCTTTAACGGTTAGAGATCCTCCACTTGCCAGCGCCGCGACTAAAAAGGTACCTGTCTCTATTCGGTCGGGTACGACCCGGTAGTCACAACCAGTCAGGCGCGGTACACCGTTAACTACTATTTTGTCAGTGCCGGCACCTTCGATATCGGCACCCATACCAATAAGAAAATTGGCTAAATCAACGACCTCCGGTTCTCGTGCCGCATTCTCCAGCACAGTTCTGCCTTCTGCGAGCGTCGCAGCCATCAAAAGATTTTCAGTGCCGGTGACTGTCACGGTATCGAAATTTATCGTCGCGCCGCGCAGCTTGCTACATTTGGCTTTTATATAGCCTGCAGTCAGCTCGATATCTGCGCCCATGGCGCGCAATCCGTTGATGTGCAAATCAACCGGCCGGGCGCCAATCGCACAACCACCAGGCAGGGAAACTTCTGCCACACCGAACCGGGACAACAGCGGACCTAACACCAGGATGGATGCCCGCATGGTCTTAACCAGTTCATAGTCTGCTGAAAAATTATTAACGTCCGACGCATCTGCCTCAACTTTCATGTTGTCGTTCAACGTTAGTTTTACGCCCATACGCCCTAGCAGGGTCATGGTCGTGGTAACGTCGTTAAGGTGCGGGACGTTTTCGAGGGTAACCGAGTCATCACACAAAAGTGTGGCGACCAAAATGGGCAAAACCGCGTTTTTGGCGCCTGAAATGCGCACGGCACCCTTCAGCGGCGTGCCGCCGCTTATAATAAGCTTATCCATTGATGTACCAGGAAACTCGTCGGAGATATTCTAGCGGAGGCTGGTTCGGTCATTGCGTGAATGACAATACCGGCAGCGTGGCGAGATCCTGGGCGAGCCGTTATGCTCGCCCAAAAAACACACTTTGCGCTACGGCAAATACGGTCATCAAGAACAGGGAATCACGCCACTTTCATAACAGCTGCTGACAATCATAACGGATAACGCCGGAGCGCCCAAGCGGCGCAAAACAAATTGAGCCCGGGGACAGCGAGGCAGTCGCTCAGCCACCGCGTGGTGCCTCAACCGTACCTTTTTATCGTTGCATATGCCTTTGCAATTACTGGCAAGTCGCTTTCGCTTCGCCGAATTCTACCGCGCAGACACCCGGCCGGGTGTAATTTCCAGGGGGCAATTTTCGGACGTGAAAAGTTACTTGCCGTTTTTGCTTCGAAGCGCGTTGATCAAACCATCGATGCCGCCTTTTTTTATCTGGCTGGCAAACTCGGACTCATAGCCGCGAACAAGGCTGATATTTTCCACTTCGATGTCATAAATCAGCCAACTGCCTTTCTTGCGCAATTTGTAGTCGACTGGAATATTCTGGGTAGCTGCCGGGTTCAAAAACAGAGTCTTGACTTCAGCACGATCATCTCTGGAACCTTCCTCGTAAGGTAAAAACTCGAGTGACTGCCCTGAATAGGCATCAAGCGCACTGGCGTAGGTGTTTAACAGAAGATCGCGAAATTCGCCTACCAGCGATTCACGTTGCCCCGCGTCTGCAGTTTTCCAGTGCGTGCCAACAGTGAGTTTGGTCATTAACTCAAAATCAATATGTGGCAATACGTCTCTGTCCACAGCCTCGCGCACAAGCTTTTTATCGTTCCTGGCCGCTGGATCTTCCAGAACTGTAATGAGGTCTTCGGTGACCTGCTTGACGAGATCTTCTGCAGGGTGTGCAAATACCAGAGCCGGTATAAGGCACATTACAGTTGCTACCAGTTGTGAAAATTTCATTTTTTCTTTCCTTCTCCGAACACTCACCGTTCAAAGTTTTAGTTGCCAGCGCAATACTACTTGTCGCCGACCAGTAAAATCCCGAGCAATTCTTGCGCAAACGTCGCCTTTAAAGAAAAGACCAGTTCGCTATTGAGACGCTTGTCACACTCACTATCAGATTGAGCAGCAGAAGGCTTGTATCGCCTAACGCTCTAAATCATTCTAAAACGCACTCCGGCACAACCGCGCCTTGTTGTGAGCACATGTTACTTCAGACAGGGAAGATAAGTGCTTACGGGAAAAACCCAATACCTTTCCATTCAGTAATGCCACGCCCTCGTCCTGGTACATCGCAATCACATTAAGCAACACTGCAAAATGTGATCTTATCGACTCCCCCCTCCCTGACGCTGACTATAAAAACACAATACGGCTAAACACTCGCTGAATTTGCAGTATCGGTTACCATGATTCCCGCGCGGGGATTAGTCGCATAACCAAACCGACTCGACCGGTACCAGACCATCAAAAAGCATCACTCTTGTGTTCGGTTCCGTCAAAATGGACATGCTTCTCCCTCATTCACCCACATTGATCTACAATTTTATCAAGCCTGTTTACAAACCGGAAATTTGCCGCTGTTTCTGTGGATAATTACAATGCCCGACAACCATAAAATCGTCAGCTAACCAGGGAAACGGGTATCTCCAGCACGAATAATCGTGAATCGAAAACGCCAAAATGGAAAAGAAAAATAGATTAAACCGTGGGTGCATCATCGCCGTTTGCCTGTTCTCACTGGCAGCGGGTGGTTGTGCGGCAAACCGGCCAGCCCCGACCGAGATCAAGGATCCACTGGAAAGCGTAAATCGCGTGGTGTACGCGTTCAATGACAAACTGGATCGCTACGCCCTAAAGCCTATTGCCACCGGATACACCAGGGTCACACCACCTCTGGTAAGACGCGGTGTTAGCAATTTCTTCGGCAACCTTGGCGATGTTACGGTCGCCGCCAACTCCCTGTTACAGGGGAAATTCGAACAAGGTCTTCTCGACACCGCTCGGGTAGCCGTAAATACCGTGATCGGACTTGGCGGGATACTCGACATTGCCACAGAAATGGACCTGGTGCGGCACAACGAAGACTTTGGCCAGACCCTCGGGGTTTGGGGCGTTCCCGAAGGTCCGTATCTGGTACTGCCTTTCTTTGGATCGCAAACCCTGCGCGGCACGATAGGCCTTTTGGGTGACAGCCAGATAGAACCGTTGAACTCTTCCGATGTGACCACATCACTGCGCAGCAAGCTGGTTGCTCTGAACGTTGTCAATGCCCGTTCAAACCTGCTCGCTGCCTCATCTATCCTCGATACAGCATCGCTTGACCCCTACGTATTTGTGCGCGACGGCTATTTAAACTGGCGTCGACAACAGGTTCATGATGGCGTGGTTCAGCGAACAGATACTATTGATACCCCACCCGTTGAGGCCGAAACCGGCAACCTCGACGAGATCGACATGCTGGACGAAATCGACGAATTGGATAATATTGATGATCTGGACAATAATTCGCCGCTTGACGAGATCGACAGGCTGGACCAACTGGACGCTGATCCCCCGCTGGACGAGATCGACCTGATCGACCAACTGGAATAGGCTTGCCGGCTTTTGAATACAAACTCGCCAGTGCTGCAAAACCCGCTAACACAAAAAACATCGTCAGGTTCCATCGCCGGAGATTCCAGGGGTGACAGCGGTGGCGCGCAACTCTCGGCACCGGAAATTATACGGCTGGCACGTCAGGTACTCGCCACCGAAGCCGAATCGATTAGCTCGCTGCAGCCGCACATCGGCGATGAATTCGTCAGCGCTACAAAGCTCTTGCTGGATTGTCGCGGGCGCGTAGTGGTTTGTGGTGTCGGCAAATCCGGTCATATCGCAAACAAACTTGCTGCGACGCTTGCAAGCACAGGTACTCCCGCTTTTTTTGTCCATCCAACCGAGGCAAGTCACGGCGATTTTGGCATGATCCAGCCGGAAGATGTCGTTATTGCTATCTCATACAGTGGCGAATCCGATGAGTTGAGTGCAATCCTGCCCTTACTCAATCGAGCCGGTAACCAGCTCATTGCGATTACCGGAAACAGCAGTTCATCACTGGCAAAAACCGCAACCGCAACGCTTAATGTCGAGGTGAAAACCGAAGCCTGCCCCCTGGGCCTGGCCCCTACTTCCAGCACCACAGCCACGCTGGCGATGGGTGATGCGCTGGCTATAGCCGTATTTCAATCGCGAGGTTTCAGCGCCAACGACTTTGCCATGACCCACCCGGGTGGTGCGCTCGGCAAACGTTTGTTGTTGCAGGTCGCCGATGTCATGGTCACCGGACAGTGCACACCGATTGTTCGCCCGCAAACACCACTGAAGCACGCGCTGTGCGAAATGAGCGCCGCCAAACTCGGGTTTGTAATCATTGCCGGCAAAGATCTTCGCTTGCAAGGTGTTTTCTCGGACGGCGATCTTAGACGCGCTTTGGATATCGACATTGACCTGAACAACACTGCTATCGACGATGTTATGACCCGCGGTGGCCACTCAATCCAGGCCAGCCAACTTGCCGTAGATGCGCTGGCAATTCTTGAAAAGCATAAAATCTACGCATTGCCGGTGATCGACGAAAACGACACGGTTTGTGGCGCGTTGAACATGCATTCCCTTTTCCAGGCCGGTGTAGTTTAGAAACAGCCGCACCGCGGGCTAAAGTCAACGCTTAATAGAGAAGAGGTTCAACAATGGTCAGTGCTGCACACCGGGCAAGTGCGATAAGAGCAATTATATTCGACGTAGATGGAGTGCTTACCGATGGAGGCCTTTATCGTAGTGATGACGGCCAGGAAACCAAACGATTCCATGCAATGGATGGCCTCGGTCTGATGATGCTGGCTAAAACCAGTATCAAAGTTGCTGTAATTACAGGTCGAACGTCGGACGTTGTGACTCATCGGTGCAAGGAACTGCGCATTGAACACGTCTACCAGGGTCGACATGACAAACTAGTGGCATTCGAGGATTTATGCGAAAAACTGCAACTGGCGCCGACCGATTTTGCCTATATGGGCGATGACATTATCGACCTGCCGGTCATGCGTCGCGTCGGATTGGCGCTCACGGTTCCCGGTGCCTGTGCCGAGATACAGGCGATAGCGCACTGGACCAGTGACCGTACCGGGGGCAATGGTGCTGCTCGCGAGGCCTGCGAACTGATACTCAAGGCGCAGGGCCTGTACGGCGATGCGGTCAAGGATTTCATGGTGTGAAAAACACATAA
Source organism: uncultured Granulosicoccaceae bacterium (assembly GCA_964409275.1). Taxonomy (GTDB): domain Bacteria; phylum Pseudomonadota; class Gammaproteobacteria; order Granulosicoccales; family Granulosicoccaceae. The sequence continues at coordinate 13,828 of CAYPCS010000029.1, read as the reverse complement.
AACCGCAACAACAGTGCCGCTAACAAAGGTCCCATGTACAATGGTGATCGGCGGCGTACGGCTGCCGGAAGGGTTCCTGCCACACAATCGATTCCGGGTCGTCAACGCCGAAACAACGAAATCGTTGCTACCAGCTTCGGTCAACCCGACTGCCAAACCACTTTGCTCTGGATAAACTGCGTGCCGCTATGCCAAACACACTAGGCCGTTCACTCTGGATTTTCGGATTGCTGGTTATTGCCGTCCTCTCGTGGCACTGGCTGGACAACAGCGCAACGGTATTGGTGAAAGATGATGATCCGGTTGCTATAAGCAGGCACCAGTCAGACTATTACCTTGAGGATTTTTTTATCCTTAATGTGGACAACGAACACGGGCAGGTATACGAGATAACCGGTGATACGCTGGTACACCATGTGACAGAAGGCAATTCAACAATCGATCAGCCCTCTGTTCAGGTGTTCAATCAAAGCAAGGATTTCTGGCGCGGCAATGCCACAACCGGCGATCTCTCGGCAGACTTCAATATACTGACACTGAGCGGATCAGTCGCTCTTTCACAACATCGCCATGAAGGCTCTGCGCCGATAAAGATAGACACCGAATCGGTGACAATAGATACCGACAAGCTCACCATGGTTGCGACAACTCCGGTAAAGATCAGCTCGGATAGCTGGACCTTTGACGCAGAACAAATGCAGGCAGACGTAGAAAGCGGGACCTTGTCATTCGACACCGGTGTGGAGGCCCAGTACGATGTGGAATAAACTGCCCATTGCATTTTTTAGGTGCGTTGCTGACAAGATGCGCGTGAGTAACAGCTCGTTACGCTATTTGCGCCACGCGGCAGTTTGTCTTGTCATTATTTTTTGTAACGCACCCGCTCATGCAAATTCAGCTGACCGACAAAAAGCGATTAATGTTAAAGCTGATAGCTCCGAATTCGATGAGCGGGCTGGCACACAAACACTGAGCGGCGACGTCGAAATTTCCCAGGGCTCGCTATCAATTAATGCAGACAACATCAAGATTGAGCTCAAAGATGGCGCTCTGTTCCGCATAAGCGGCCTTGGCAGCCCGATTCGGTTCCAGCAACTGACTGAATCGAGTGAGCTCATGCGAGGCCAAAGTAACCAGATTACCTATAACATCGAGACGTCTACCATCACTTTTCAGGGCGACGCAGAATTCGAGCGTCCCGGGCAGAAATTTACCGGCCATTCCATTGAATACAACATGGTAGAGCTCACATTCAAAGCCACAGGCAAAAAGACAGACAACGGTAACGGCCGAGTGAATATAGTTCTTCAACCGGCAAAACTGAACCAATGACAGTATCGAACAAATGGACGCATGTCGCCCTGCCCGCCTGTAGCCTGCCTGCCTGTAGTGGTCGACACTGATGGCTACACTGGTAGCGGAGAACATCAAAAAGTCCTACGGCAAGCGTGAAATTCTTGGCGGTGTCAGTCTTCAGGTGGCGGATGGTGAAGTAGTCGGTCTGTTGGGGCCGAATGGTGCAGGTAAAACCACCTGTTTTTATACGGTTGTTGGCTTGGTAAAACCCGATGGTGGACGGATATTGCTGGATGATCGGGATATCACTCACCATCCAATGCATTCACGCGCAAGGCTAGGCGTTGGTTATCTGCCGCAAGAAGCGTCGGTATTCCGAAAATTAACCGTTGAACAGAACATCACTGCTATTCTTCAGTACAGAGCTGATCTGGGCAAGGAACACTATAGAGACACCCTGGAAGGATTGCTCGAAGATCTGCAGATTACCCACATACGCGACGGACTCGGCATGAGTTTATCCGGCGGTGAAAGGCGCCGGGTAGAAATTGCAAGAGCGCTTGCAGCCAACCCGGCGTTTATTCTTCTTGACGAGCCATTTGCCGGTGTCGATCCAATCTCGGTATTGGATATTCAACGGATAATAACGCACTTACAGCATCGTGGTATTGGTGTCCTGATCACCGACCACAACGTCAGAGAAACTCTTGGTATTTGTGAAAGGGCTTACATACTAAGCGACGGAGGAGTGATCGCCGAAGGAACCGCAGATCAAATTCTTGAGAACCGTCAGGTAAGAGAGGTTTATCTTGGCGAGAGCTTTACGTTGTGACCAGGTCATGCCGCTATGGGCACCTTTAAATTGACACTCGTCAAAAGACAAGCGTGACCCTATTCCGGGTAGTACAACCAGGGACAATTACCATGAAATTAACTCGCTTATCTCCGAGTATCTGATCACACATCCAGTACAGTCAACCGGTGACCAATGCAACAATCTTTCCAATTTCAGGGATAACAACGGGAACCGCAAAGCTACGGAAATAAAGTACGTTTGGCATTGCAGTTGAGAACTTTTGAACCATACTTTACTCGTGCAGCACAAACCGTGTCCCTACGATCCGGTGTTGCATAATTACAAGCAACAACGGCCTTTGGCATTTGGGAGAGTTGAGGTTAACAAGCCTCTGCAAAAGCTGTCCCACCGAGGAATGCCAATAACAGACTGCTGCTCCAATGATCCGATGATATACACCTTATCGAACATTGTCGCTGTTGAGTTGTGACCGTTTGTTAGAGGCTACCAACGGGTAAAACGCACATATATGAAACACTCCCTTCAAATGAAAATTGGCCAGCAGCTGGCCATGACCCCGCAATTGCAACAAGCTATAAAACTGCTGCAACTGTCAACACTTGAACTTCAAACTGAAATCCAGCAGGCGCTGGAATCCAACCCCATGCTGGAAGTTCAGGAAGAAGGCGACGAAAATTCGGAAAAAGAAGCTGCAAAAATGCGCAGCGACAACGAACGGGAAACCAGAGAACAGGATGCCGAAAAAGAAACCGGTGAGGAAGTCACTATTGACCAGCTGGAGGATCTGAGCGCTACTATAGAAGTAACAGATGCAACACCTGATATACCCGATGAACTTCCGGTCGACAGCGCATGGGAAGACATCTATGAACCAGCTTACGGCACCAGCTCAATGCAGGCCGGTGAAGAAAATCAACGTGATTTCACCGAGTACACAAGTGCCGGCAATGGCAATCTGCAAGATCATTTACTAGAGCAATTGCGATTGCGTTCACTAACCGATTCTGATCAGATTATTGCCGCCACCGTCGTCAATTGCATTGATGACAATGGCTATCTGGAAGATGAAATAGAAACAATTCTCGAAGCAGTAAATGCTAATTTCGACGACCCTGAAGATCATTGTGATATAGAAGAGGTTGAAGCAATTTTACGTCTGGTTCAGCAACTAGATCCTATCGGCTGTGGTTCTCGCGACACGCGGGAATGCATGTTGATTCAGCTTGACGAAATGGAGCCCACCCCACACATAGAAGTCTGCAAACAGATGATTGCAGAGCACCTGCAGATGCTCGCCTCAAGAGATTTTGCAAAAATAAAACGACAGCTAAAAATAAACGACGCACAACTGCAGCAATCCATTCAGACCATCCAGAGCCTGACACCGCGACCAGGCTCGCAAATAGTATCAAACAAACCCCAGTATATTGTTCCGGATGTGTTTGTTAAAAAAATAAAAGGAGTATGGCGTGTTGAACTAAACCCGGATATCGCGCCTCGCCTTGCTGTAAACTCAATGTATGCCGGTCTGGTAAAACGCGCTGATAAAAGTGACGACAACAACTACATGAGAAATCAGCTGCAAGAGGCCCGCTGGTTTATCAAAAGTCTGCAGAGCCGAAACGAGACATTGTTACGCGTGGGCACAGCAATCGTTGAACGACAGCGCGGTTTCCTTGAATACGGTGACGAGGCCATGCGGCCACTGGTGCTTCGTGATATCGCTGAACACCTCGACCTTCACGAATCAACTATTTCCCGGGTAACCACCCAGAAGTACATACACACGCCACGTGGCATATTTGAATTCAAGTACTTTTTCTCAAGCCACGTTTCCACATCTGACGGCGGTGAATGTTCGGCCACTGCCATTCGGGCAATGATTCGCAAGTTTATCGCCAAAGAGGATCCGGGAAAACCTTTGAGCGACAGCAAAATTGCAAGTACACTGGTGGCGTCAGGTATACAGGTTGCGAGGCGCACTGTGGCTAAATATCGGGAAAGCATGTCTATACCACCCTCCAACGAAAGAAAACGCTTAACCTGACAGTCAAACCGACTGTCAAGAACGCAATGGTTTTTTTTCAAAAAACATATTCACGGAAGAAGGCGCATCCGTCAGGGTCGATTCCCGATCCTGATGCATCCCCTGAAAATGAATCCCCTGAAAAATCGCGTGGCCAGTCAATATTCCTCAAAGGCAGGCCCACATTTTCCCAGGTCACCTACCCGGACTTAATATCCGGCTACCGTCACTGTTATCCTTTAACAAGAATCCGGTCTTTCCATTCACCACGGTCTTTCAGCAACCCGCAGCTTGAGAATTACTCGCTTGTGAAAAAACAACGTACTGCGTTTACAATAGCTGTCCGGCGCTGAATCCCTTCAAAAGCATGTCAGGAGACAGACGAGCATGAACCTTACAGTTACTGGCCATCACATTGATGTCACAGATTCGCTGCGTCACTATGTCACATCCAAAATGGATCGCCTGGAGCGGCACTCCGATGATGTATCCGATATTCACGTCATTCTCACTGTGGAGAAGCAACGGCAGAAGGCAGAAGCCACCGTCAACGTAAAGGGCGCCCAGCTATTTGCCGATACCATAGATGCAGATATGTACGCCGCTATTGATTTGCTAACTGACAAGCTCGATCGCCAGCTGATCAAGCACAAAGAAAAAGTCAAGGATCATCACCGCAAAGACAAGGACAAAATCAACAACGATATCGCCGACACGGATATCCCCGATACGGATATAATCGAAAAGTAGCGAGCTTTACCTGAACAAAATATTCGCGTTACGCCAAAATCAATGCAATCTGATACCTTCAATAATCTGCTCGATCTGTCTCGCATCAAATGCGGTGCAGTATCGAGCAGTAAAAAGAAAAGTCTGCAGCTGGTAGCGGAATTGATGGAGAGCGGGCTCGACATTAACGACGACGATGACGAAGGCGTCGATATGGACGTCATGGACGCTCTGGCCGCCCGTGAGAAACTTGGTTGCACAGGTATGGGCCACGGAATTGCTATCCCCCACGGCCGCGTAGACTTTATTGCCGAGCCACTGGGTGCACTGCTCACGCTGGACACACCGGTTGACTTCGATGCACCCGATGAACTACCGGTAGACGTGGTGTTTGGGCTATTAATGCCTGAAAACCAGACCGATGAGCACCTGCAGATTCTCGCCTCTCTCGCGCGCTTTTTTAACTCACCTGAAAACCGCGCCATGGTTAGAGCCGCAGGCACTGCTGAAGAAGCATTAACCATTTTGCGCAATGCTGACAAGAACGGAATTACCCCCGGCGAATGACCATGATTTACGTTCCACCACGCCGATATACAGGGAACGCTGGCGGTTGACCCTCAGCAAACGAAATCCCTATCCTCTGTGTTTTATTGTACGCTTGCTTATACCGAATCCGCAGAGCCAGTCTCTGCGACACGTACTGGTGGACATTAACTAAACCATTGGACATTAATTAAACTATCAGGCGAGCTCGGCAGATACCGGCTGAGCGGAGCCACTGAATAGCTGTTCCACAGAGTGTGGCACCAACAGATTTTCCCGAGATTTTTAACAAGCAGCGGTAAAAGCCACTACGGGAGTGTCAGGCTTGACGCTGGAGGACCCTAATCGAATGCAGATGATCATTGTCAGTGGTCTGTCCGGAGCAGGCAAAAGTGTCGCGCTTCACACGCTGGAGGACGAGGGCTTCTACTGCGTCGACAATCTGCCAATCAGCATGCTGGTGGATCTGGCAAAGAAAATGGCCATTGCCAGCGACAGTTACGACCGCGTTGCCGTGGGCATTGATGCGCGTGGCGAGGTAGAGTTACTGGAGCGTTTCGGGTCAGCAGTCAAGCAAGTAAATTCACTCAATGTGGACACACGAGTCGTCTTTGTAGATGCCAGAAACGACGTACTGATTACCCGATTTAGCGAGACACGCCGCAAGCATCCGTTGTCAAAACACGGCGCTCCGCTGGGGGCGGCGATTGAAACCGAACGCGCACTTCTGACCACCGTTGAGCAACTGGCAGATGTCACCATTGATACCACCACGTTAAACCTGCATCAACTGCGAGAAGTAATTCGAAAACGCGTGATCGGCCTGAACCGAACACCAATGAACGTGCTACTGCAATCATTCGGGTTTAAGCACGGGTCTCCATACGGCACCGATTTCATTTTCGATGTTCGATGCTTGCCCAACCCATACTGGTCCGCATCGCTCAGACCCTTTACCGGAAGGGACAAGCCGGTTGCTGATTTTCTGTCTCAACATGAATTGGTAGACCGTATGATCAGCCACATCAGTGATTTTTTTCTAAGCTGGACACCTGTATTTGAAGCGGAGAATCGATCCTACCTCACGGTATCTGTCGGCTGTACCGGAGGCCGACACAGATCAGTTTATATTGTGGAGGAGATACATCGTCGTGTAACAGGCAAGATAGATAACATTTCCATCAAACACCGCGAGATAGACTAGCAAACACAAGAAAAACAACCATCCTGGAACCGGCGGAATTGAAAGTGCTTGAGAGAGAGTTAGTAATTACAAACAAGCTCGGCTTACACGCCAGAGCAGCGGCAAAGCTGGTTAAACTCGCCAGCAGCTATGAGAGTGAAATAGAAATTGAAAAAGAAAAAGAGGCACAAAGGGTCAATGCAAAGAGCATTATGAGTGTAATGATGCTCGCTGCGAGTCGGGGCAATACTATAAAAGTGTACGTTAGCGGTGCCGACGAAACAGACGCGATGGATGCGGTTGATCACCTGATAAACGACAAATTTGGCGAAGCTGAATAATGACACTGATGCTCAGTGGCATGGGCGTATCCCGGGGCATTTCCATCGGATCGGTTTTCGTGTTGCATCGCAATCAACCAGAGGTAGTTGAAAAAGACCTAGAAAAAAAGCAGATTGCACGAGAAGTACGCCGCTTTAAGGCCGCACACAGCGCCGCCCGCAAACACCTGCTCAAGGTTAAAAACTCGATACCCGACGGATCACCTGAAGACATAAGCACGTTTATTGAAACCCATCTGCTAATGCTCGACGATTCCATGCTCTCTTCCACCCCGATCGATTTGATCAAACAGAATCAATGTAACGCAGAGTGGGCGCTCAAACTTCAGCGTGATGCCATCGTTAAAGTATTCAAGTCAATGGATGACCCCTACATCGCAACCCGACGCGATGACGTCAATCATGTTTTTGATCGAGTTATGCAGGCGCTGAGCGCAGGGGAAAATGATAGCGACGAAGTAGATGCACACAACTGGAAAGATCAAATTGTTGTTGCTGATGATCTGACACCCGCAGATACCGTGTTAATGCAACATCACGGGGTCGCAGGTTTCGTCACTGAAATGGGTGGCCCTCTTTCGCATACCGCCATCCTTGCCCGCAGCTTGAACATTCCGGCAGTTGTCGGAATTACCGAAGCACGTCGCTACCTGAAAACCGGTGAGCAACTGGTTGTCGATGGTGACAGCGGTCTGGTAATGGCAGACCCGGACGCCAATCTGATTGATCATTTCCACAAACGACAACGCGATATCCGTCGTAAAGCTCGTGAGCTGGTCAAACTTACCGACGCAAAACCACGCGCAAAAAGTGGTGAGAAGATAAATCTGCTTGCGAATATTGAAATAGAGGACGATCTAAAACTGCTGCGAAAAGTAAACGCTGCCGGTGTTGGCCTATATCGCACTGAATTTTTATACATGCGACGTGATGATATTCCCGATGAAGAAGAACATCTGAAAACGTACTTGCGTGTGTTGCGGGCACTACGCGGTGCGCCGCTGACAATCAGGACTGTCGATCTGGGAGCCGACAAGGAAGTAGAAGCAGTGGTATCCGGGCCGATGGCTCACAACCCGGCCATGGGACTTCGTGGTATTCGACTGTGTCTCAACGACCCGTCACTGATTGTGCCTCAACTGCGCGCTATATTGCGCGCATCTGCCAAGGGGCCGATAAAAATAATGTTCCCCATGCTAACAACAGTGACCGAGTTGTTGCAGGCGAAACAACTACTGGAAAACACCAAAGAATCTCTGCGCAGCGAAGACATCAAGTTCGACAACAAGATCCCCGTCGGCGGAATGATTGAAGTGCCCGCTGCGGCAATATCTGCAACACACTTCGCCGAGAATCTGGACTTCCTCTCAATTGGCACCAATGATCTTATTCAGTATACGCTGGCTATAGATCGAATCGACGATCAGGTTAACTACCTCTACGATCCCCTGAACCCGGCGGTGTTAACGCTAATAAAAATGGTTATAGAGGCTGGCGCCAAACACAAAATCCCGGTCACTATGTGCGGTGAAATGGCTGGCAACAGTGAATATACGCGGCTTTTACTTGGTCTGGGTTTACGCGATTTCAGCATGCCACCAAATTCGGTACTGGAAATAAAGAATGTCTTGCGCACCACAAATATAGCGTCTATACGCCGCCATGCACTGTCTTTGCTTCGGTGCAGCGATCGGGTAAAACAGACGTCTATTCTCAAGCGCCTGAATGCATAATAGCAGCCATTCACCATGCGCTGTTGTTCGACAGATAGCACAACCATCTACCGCCGGGCACTATGCCAGATACTGTCAAACAGATCGATAGGAATCGACAAAACGCGATAGCAGAGATTCTTGAAAGCGGAAGCTTCAAAACCGCAAGAAACCTGTTGCACGCGCTTCAACCTGCAGAAGTAGCGGATCTGCTCGAATCGTTGCCTGTCTCAAAACGAAAACTGCTCTGGAACTATATTGAGCTGAAGGACGAGGGCGAAATATTGCTTGAGGTGGGTGACGAGGTCCGCGACACCCTGATAGCCGAAATGAATACTGCAGAACTGGTGGCGATATCCGCAAAGCTCGATATCGATGATCTGGCCGACTTTGTACAATCGCTTCCGGACAAGGTTACCCGTGAAGTTTTACAGGGAATGGACAAGCAATACCGTCAGCGTGTCGAGTCGGTATTGTCATATCCGGAGGACAGTGCCGGTGGACTCATGGATCTCAACGCCATTATTGTGCGGGCAGATGTAACACTGGACGTCGTGTTTCGATTCCTGAGACAAAAAGGTGATATACCCCGCCATACCGACCGAATAATCATTACTGATCGCTTTGGTTTTTACCAGGGCGTGTTGCCGATTCGGCGTTTGCTCACCCGGGATCCTGACACCAAAGTTGCGGACGTTATGCGTACCGATGTAGACGTGATTAACGTTGCAGAGAGTGATGCCGACGTTGCCCGTTTATTCGAAGATCACGATCTCATCTCGGCTCCGGTGGTCGACGACAATAATCGCTTGCTGGGTCGAATAACGATAGATGATGTGGTCGATGTCATTCGTGAAGACGCCGAGCAAACCGTGATGAGCATGGCCGGGTTAAGTCAGGAAGACGATTTTTTCTCCCCGGTATTTCGCAGCATACGCCGCCGTACGTTGTGGCTTGGAATTAACCTGGCTACCGCGTTTCTGGCGTCATGGGTCGCCGGGCGATTCGCCAGTACCCTCGATCAAATCGTCGCGCTCGCAATACTGATGACCATAGTTCCCAGTATGGGCGGAATCGCCGGCTCACAAACTCTGACGCTGGTGATACGTGGCCAGGCGCTAGGACAGATTGGCAGCGGAAACACTCGATGGATACTAGGCAAAGAGGCGGTTACCGGTTTACTCAACGGTTTGATGTGGTCGTTGATCGTAGCGCTGATTGCCTGGCTGTGGTTTGGTGATGGAAGGGTTGGATTAATTATCGGTCTGGCATTGATAATCAACATGTCAGTGGCCGGTGTAGCAGGTGTTGTGATTCCCGTCATAATGAAACGCCTGCGGATCGATCCTGCGCTGGCCGGCGGGGTGGTGCTAACGACCGTAACAGATGTGACAGGATTGTTCGCTTTTCTGGGTCTGGCGACGCTATTGTTACTCTGAGCTAACACTTGGCACACAAAGTTGTCAACTCATCCCGTCTTGTTACACGGTGTTGTTGTTCCAAATAAGACGATAAATTGCCAGCGCAACAGAAGCGCCACGCAATAACGGTTGCCAGTTAGCATTGAAATGCTCTGCAAAGGCCCTGTTTCAAGCGCATTGCCGGTAGTTAGAGCCTACCCACAAGTTATCAACAGCTATTGCTGAACTTATCAACAGACATACCCCCACCATGTAGTGGTTAGATTATTACAATCACCATTTTGTAGTGGTACTCCCTTGACCCGCATTACCCTGGGTTCTACTATCTTCCGGCTCGCAACAGGCGCAATTATCAAACTGAGTCAGATTACCAAATGGCACTATATATTGTGACTTGCCTGCCTCTTGATACATTATATTGTGTATTGTGCAACGAATCACAGAAAAACGCCCGGTCGGTCGGTAGCGCAGGCAGAACCATAAAATCAAACCCGAAAACAACGCAATACATGACGCCGAAATCACTGGTTAAACAGCAATCGAAGTCGCTCGGAAACCTGGCAAAAACCGGGAAAACGACAACCTGGTTGCCAACAAAGCTGATTTGGAAAAGCTGACTGCAAAGTGTTAGCGGAAGTGTTACTTGATAAACGAAAACCGGAATTCGGCACGCAATAGTAAGCGATAGTAAATAGTAGCAATAGCAGCGGTTGGGGCTGCGCGAATAAATGTTGTACCGGTACTGGTACCGGGTGATTTCTGCAAAGAGTCGCAAATGCAGTTGACAACAAAATTATAAACACCCGTACGAAAACGAAGAGTTTTGTCCGGTCACATCAGGGTACAAGGGAGCACACTAAAAGAATGACCAAAGTCGTCGCCATCGAAAGCAAGGTTCAACCGGACTACGAAGTTGGAATACCGCTGCAGGATGCATCGCTCGACATCTGGGATAAAAAATATCGACTGAAAAGCCGGGAAGGCTCGGAAGTAGATCACTCACTTGATGACACATTTCAGCGGGTAGCACGTGCTCTGGCTGATGTGGAAGAATCCGAAGAAAAGAAGAGCCTCTGGTACGATAAATTTCTATGGGCTCTTCGCCAGGGTGCGATACCGGCAGGACGCATTATTTCAAACGCAGGAGCAAGAGAACACAAACCAGCCACTTCAACCATAAATTGCACCGTGTCAGGAACCGTCGGTGACTCAATGGACGATATTCTGGGCAAGGTACACGAGGCTGGCCTTACATTAAAAGCAGGTTGTGGTATCGGTTACGATTTTTCAACGCTGAGACCTCGCGGTGCCTATGTATCCGGCGCCGGGGCCTATACATCCGGCCCACTGTCGTTCATGGATATATACGACAAAATGTGTTTCACCGTTTCATCAGCAGGCGGGCGTCGCGGTGCGCAAATGGCCACCTTTGATGTACGCCATCCTGATGTTTTCGAATTTATCAAGGCCAAGCGTGAAGATGGCAGATTAAGACAATTCAATTTGTCACTGCTAATCACAGAAGATTTCATAAATGCAGTTCGCGAAGATCTGCCATGGCACCTGGCATTCCCTGTCCAGAACAAGGAGATTGAAAATGGCGAGGTGATTCTTGAAGACCCCGAACAGGTTTTATGGCTCGACTGGCCTGCCAAAGAAGGCTTTTATCAAAATGACGACGGCCTGACCGCCTGCAAAATTTACCGCACTATTAAAGCCCGGCGCTTGTGGGACTCCATAATGGCGTCCACCTACGATTTCGCTGAACCCGGTTTTATCCTGATAGACAAGGTAAACGAAGAAAATAACAACTGGTTTTGCGAAGATATACGCGCGACCAACCCGTGCGGTGAACAACCGCTGCCACCCTACGGGGCCTGCTTGCTGGGTTCAATCAATCTGACTCGTTTTATTAACCAGCCATTTACCGATGAAGCAGCGTTTGACTGGGAAAAGTATCGAAACACTGTATCTGTCTTCACCCGAATGCTTGACAACGTCGTTGAGATAAACGGACTGCCGCTATTTAAGCAGCGCGAAGAAGTTCAGTACAAACGGCGTCACGGCATGGGCTATCTGGGATTAGGGTCGGCCATCACTATGCTGCAAATGAAGTATGGCTCGGAGCCATCCCTTGAATTTACCGATCGCGTTACTCGCGAAATGGCACTCAGCGGCTGGAGAACTGGAGTTGAACTGGCACGGGAGAAAGGTCCGGCACCAATTATGGATGCCGAGTTTGTAATCACCAAAGACATGCTTCGCAAACGCCCTGAACTCTCCAGAGACGGCTTTACCGAAGGCAGTAAAGTCAAAGGCAAGGTATTGCTGGGTAAATACAGCCGCTATATGCAAAAACTGGCCACCGCCGACAAGGAACTGACCGATTCTATCGCCGAGAATGGATGCCGTTTTACGCACCATACGTCAATTGCACCCACAGGCACCATATCCCTGTCTCTCGCAAACAACGCCAGCAACGGTATTGAGCCCAGCTTCGCGCATCATTATTCACGCAACGTTATTCGTGAAGGCAAAAAGACCAAAGAGAAAGTCGATGTATTCTCCTATGAGTTACTGGCCTATCGGGAATTGGTTAATCAGGATGCCGTCCCCTACTCCACCGACGACGAAACAAAACTACCCGAGTACTTTGTCTCCGCCGACGACATCACCCCGACTGAGCACGTCGATGTTCAGGCAGCGGCACAAAAGTGGATAGATTCATCCATATCAAAAACAGCCAATGTACCAACGGAGTTTGCGTACGAGCAATTCAAGGACATCTATTTATACGCGCATGAAAAAGGCCTGAAAGGCTGCACTACTTTCCGATTCAATCCAGAAGCATTTCAGGGTGTACTTGTGAAGGAGTCTGATCTTGAGAACACGACGTACGAATTTACGCTTGAAGACGGCTGCACGATCTCGTGCAAGGGCAATGAGGAAATCGAATACGACGGAGAAATACACACCGCCGCAAACCTCTACGATGCACTCAAGGAAGGTTATTACGGAAAGTTCTAGCTAGCTAGTACGCATCCGAAAAAGCAATACCAGGGAAATGCCTGGCCACTGCACCAGGCACAAACAATGTTATGAATGATATGACCATTAAAATTGACAGCAAAATCGTTGGCTACAACGTCAACAAACCAGAGCCGGACCACGAACCCGGAAGCTTGCCGGCGGCCGAAATCATCCAGATGCATGAAGCCCTCAAGCGCCCGGATAAACTGGTCGGATCAACCTACAAACTAAAGACTCCCGAGCATGCTTCAGAACATGCTTTATTCATCACTATCAATGATATCGTGCTTAACGAAGGCACCAATCACGAGATTCGAAGGCCCTTTGAGATATTCATAAACAGTAAAAATATGGATCATTTTCAATGGATCGTCGCTCTTACACGCATCATGTCCGCTGTATTTCGCAAAGGCGGAGACGTTACTTTTCTGGTGGAAGAGCTTCGCTCGGTATTCGATCCGCGCGGCGGCTACTGGAACAAGGGAAAACTAATGCCATCGCTGGTCGCAGAAATTGGCGATGTCATTGAAGAACACCTGATTGGTATTGGTATGCTTCGCGATCCAGAGCAGGACAAGGCAAAGCAGGAATACATCGAGATGAAGAAAGACGAGTACCTCGATGCCACCGAAGAGCCTCTCGATAAGACCACCGGCTTTCCTGCCTCCGCCACTCTATGTACAAAGTGCTCAGTTCAAGCCACTGTTTTAATGGATGGTTGTAGCAC
>CAYPCS010000028.1:0-57902 GCA_964409275.1 uncultured Granulosicoccaceae bacterium | reverse complement strand
GCATTAACGTGTTGATTGATCCGCACACGGCGCTGCCAAATGCCTGGGGTGAACAGTCGCAATCGATCACCTCCCGATGAGTACAACGTTTTCATCGGCTGACACGCAATCAACAGACTCTGTACAGCAACGACTGGCGAAACTGACGCCGAAGCAACGAGATATACTGCTAAAAAAGCTGCGCAACAAAAGTCCTGCAAGACCGGCAATTAACTGCTCTGGTCACGCAGAGAATTCTGCTGCACCGCTGTCATCCCACCAGCAACGGCTATGGCTTATAGAACAGCTGAAGCCCGGGAGTCCGCTGTATAACGTAACCCGCGCGGTGCGGCTGCGTGGCAATCTTCAGTGTCATGCGCTCACCACAGCACTGCAAAAAATTGTTCAACGACATGGCGCGCTGCGCACAGTTTTCCGGCCTGGCAACGGTGAGCCGCAGCAACAGGTGCTGCCAGAACCCCAGCTGACTCTCAAACTAATTGATGTAAGTACCGGGTCGGAGCTACGCAATAAGCTTTGCGAGGAAGGGCGGCAATCATTCGATCTCTTCCACGGCCTTCCGTTTCGCGCTGTCCTCTATCGCCTTGCAGACGATAACCACGTATTGCAGATCACGATCCATCATCTGGTCTGTGACGGCTGGTCACTGCGCCTGCTGTTTTCGGAACTCAGCGCGCTGTATCAAAGCCTGTGCACTGGCAGCCAGTTGTCACTTACAGCGCCGGCTCTGCGCTATTCCGATTTCGCACGTTGGCAGCAACAGCCCGAGCAGCAGCGGCATATAAAACAACAAATCGAATGGTGGCACCAACAACTGGCCGGGGCACCAACCCGGCTAAATCTGGCCGAAGACCTGCAGCGACCGAAACAACCATCTGGCAACGGCGACCTGACACCATTTGACTTACAACCCGCGCTGACGAAACGACTGGAATCACTTGGACACCAGCATAACGCGACACTTTATATAGTCTTGTTGACGGCATTTGCGATACTGCTGCGTCGCTACACAGGGATGGACGACTTTCTGGTTGGCGCAGTAGTGGCTGGCAGGCAGCGGTCGGAGACACATTCGGTCTTCGGTTTTTTTGTTGATACTGTTGCATTGCGAATCGACTTCTCCGACAACCCGAGTCTGGCTCAGCTCCTGCGGCGGGTGCGACACACTTTGCTTGAGGCCATCGCCCACAGCGATGCTCCATTTGAGCAAGTGGTCGCCTCGCTCGATGTACCTCCTGATTCAAGCAGGCATCCACTAATTCAGGCGTTGTTTAATGCGCCTCCACAATACCCGTTGGAGATGCACGGACTACAGACAACACCATTGCACGTGGATCTGAAATACGCCCGCTTTGATCTGGAACTGACTTATTCGGACGGCGCCAACCGACAATCCGGGATAACCTCAAGCAGTGATCTGTTCACTCCGGAAACTATCGCCTGCATGGTCTCTCAATACCACACTTTACTCAACGCGATGGCGGCTGATGTTACAGGTGTGCGATTGGCCGAAGGGCTACCACTGCACGACGAATCCGAACAACGCCGGCTGCTGATTGATATTAACGCTACGGCGAGAGACTACCCTCGAGAGTCAGGTTTAGCAGCGCTCTTTCAGCGACAGGTGGAGCGGACACCTGACGCTACCGCGTTGCTCCACGGTGAAATCACGCTAACTTACCGCGAGCTTGATCAACAGGCCGGTCAGCTGGCGAAGCATCTACACCGACTCCATCCCGGGGAAAGACTGATTGCGCTTTGCCTGCCTCGCGGCTGCGAGCAGATTGTTGCCACTCTGGCAGTACTGCGAGCAGGGGCAGCCTACTTGCCATTGGACCCGGAGTACCCGCCGGCACGATTGGCAAAGGTGCTTGAAGACTCGAAGACAACCGTTGTGATAAGCCAACCCGGCTTCTATGACCGATTGCCTGCAACCTGTCAGGTAATCAGTTGCGAAGAACGCAACACTGACTCTTCGCTGTTACCCGCCATCAATAACAGAGACGCAGAACAACTTGTCTGCGTAATGTATACGTCTGGCTCCACCGGCGAGCCAAAAGGTATTGCGGTACCGCAACACGCAGTCGCCCGGCTGGTGATAAACAGCAATTATGTCCGGCTGGGTGAGGATGATTGCGTCGCACATTTGTCCAATGTTGCCTTCGATGCCGCAGTTTTCGAGATCTGGGGCGCACTGTTGAACGGCAGCAGTTTGGCAATTGGTGATCGTGAAATACTACTAGACGCGCCACAGTTGGCAACGTTTCTGAGCCACAATCGTGTCACCACAGCGTTCCTGACTACCGCGCTGTTTAACAGATACTCTGCAATCGCACCGGAGATTTTTGCCGACCTGCGCCAATTGCTGTTCGGCGGTGAGTTGTCCGATCCGGCGTCAGTTCACCGGATACTCGCGCATCGGCCACCGCAGCGACTATTGCACGTTTACGGACCAACGGAAAACACGACGTTCACTACCTGGTGGCAAGTTAATACGCTGCCTGATAACTCCGCCGTTGTACCCATAGGCAGGCCGGTATCAAACACCAGCGTCTACCTGCTCGATGACCGGCTGGAGCCTGTTCCGACAGGTGTACCTGGCGAGCTTTACATTGGCGGCGATGGCCTCTCATCAGGATATCTGCACCGACCGGAGCTAAATGCAGAGTCTTTTATCGACAACCCGTTTCACGCGGGCACGAAGCTGTATCGCAGCGGCGATCTCTGCCGCTGGCGTGCGGATGGTACTCTGGAGTTTATCGGCCGCAACGATGGTCAAATCAAACTGCGTGGACACCGTATCGAGCCTTCAGAGATCGAATCTGCTCTATGCTGCCACCCGCTAATTGATGCTGCCGCCGTCACGGTGCGAGACGACAGCGGAGAGCGTTTCTTATTCGCAGTCATCGTTACAAACAGCAACGCGACCCGCCAGACGCCACTACCCGTCGCACGCCTGCGTGAGTTTTTAAGCCAGTCATTACCTGATTATATGTTGCCAGCGATGCTGCTGGAAGTTGACCGTCTGCCACTAAACAACAACGGGAAAGTCGATCGTATAGCTCTGGCACAGCTACCACTGCCGCAGCAAGATCGTCAGCCCTCGGTAACGCCCGCTCGTGGCACCGACCTGCAGCAGCGGATGCTTGAGCTTTGGCAACAGGTATTAAAAACAAATGACGTCAATCTAGATTCCAGTTTTTTTTCTGCGGGCGGCAATTCGCTACAGGCAATCGAATTAATTTCCCGGACATCAGAGATATTCGGTGTGCAGTTGCCGGTTTCGACGCTGCTCGAAACCCGTACTGCTAAAGAGTTTGCAAGCCGAATTCAGAATCAAACCAGCCCTGCTACGCTTGTTACGCTGGCCAATGCCGAGCCCGATGCGCCTCGTCTGCTTTGTTTGTGCGGCCTGTTTTTGTACCGTGAGCTAGCCCTGGCTCTGGGGCCGGGTGTGCGCACTTATGGCCTGCACCTGGACGTTGAATCCGAACTGCTCGCGGGCCGTTGCGGCGACCAACCGGGTCCAGACGTCGAGTACATGGCCAGGCGCTATCTGCAAGAGATCCGCAAAATCCAGCCGGGCGGCGATTATCATATTGCGGGACTTTCGTTTGGCGGCACAATCGCGTTTGAAGTCGCCCGGCAGCTTAGAGCACAGGGTGAGCACGTGGTTTCAGTTGCATTGTTCGACTCTCATGCACCCGGGCGGCGGGGTGAAAGCATGGCGAATAAAGCAATGCACCATATCCGCCAGCTCCGTAAAAAAGGCACTGGCTACGCGCTGGAATATGGTCATCACAAACTGCGTCGGGCAACGCGCAATAAACCTTCTGCCGATGCAGACCGTACATTAATGCGTGATACGTTTAAAGCCGCACAACGCAATTACGCACCAAACCCCTACCACGGCAACGCGCTGCTTTTTCGCGCAGACAAGGCGCACTTGTTCAGCCCGCACGCCCCCGATCTGGGATGGCAGTCTTATGTCCACGGTACACTGGACATAGTCGATGTACCAGGTGACCACACTGGTATACTTCGAGATCCAGGTGTTGGAATAATAGCCGACAAACTGCGCGGACAACTTTTGGCGAACTAACTGTATATACCCGGTAGTAAATCTTTCATAACCGTATCTGCCGCCAATGACAAAGACGCTGCCAACCTGGCTTCCTATATAGTAGCGACAACTTCAGTAAATACCTCCAGTATCGGACCACCAAAACAAAGCAGCACAGACACCATGAAACTTACCGGGCTTGAGACCTTTGTGGTCGGCAATCCGCCACCACACTTTGGCGGTCGTTACTTCATCTTCGTCAAGCTGACTACCAGCTGTGGTACCGTCGGTTACGGCGAGTGTTACGCGGCGACTTTTGGCCCGCAGGTCATCGAAGTAATGATCAGTGATACCTTTGACCGCTACTTCGAAGGTGCAGACCCCCATCATATCGAGCGCCTTACCCGCCGCGCGCACGGTTCCGGTTTCAGCCATAGACCGGATGTATCAATGTCGGGCGTGGTTAGCGGTCTTGAAATGGCCTGCTGGGACATTGTTGGAAAAGCGGCTGATGTACCTGTTTATGAATTGCTCGGGGGCAAGATCCACGAGCGGCTCAGAGCATACACCTACATCTATCCGGACGCTGACGACGCCAGCGCCGCAAGCGGCCAGAAGATCAAAGCGTACTCTGACCCGGATACCGCGGCACAACGCGCGCTCTACTATATTGATCAGGGATTCACCGCGGTCAAGTTTGACCCGGCCGGTGCCTATTCGGTATTCGACGGAAGGCAGCCATCACTGGACTCACTGGAACGCTCGGAAACTTTCTGTCGTAAAATTCGGCAGGTCACGGGTAACCGCGCCGACTTGTTGTTCGGCACTCATGGTCAGTACAGCGTTTCCGGCGCAAAACGCGTGGCACGTATGCTGGAGCGCTACGATCCATTGTGGTTTGAAGAGCCGGTGCCCCCGGACATGCCCGAGAGAATGGCAGACGTCGCCGCGTTTACTTCTGTACCTGTCGCCACCGGCGAACGCCTGTGCACCCGTTTCGAGTTTGCCCGCGTGCTGGAGCACCGGGCAGCCTCTATTTTGCAGATGAATCTGGGGCGCGTCGGTGGACTGCTCGAAGCCAAAAAAATCGCTGCAATGGCTGAGACCCACTACGCGCACATCGCTCCTCACTTATACTGCGGCCCTCTGGTTGGAGCGGCCAATGTCCAACTGGCTACCTGCTCGCCAAACTTTCTTATCCTTGAAAGTATCGAGGACTGGGGAGGCTTTCATGCAGAGATTTTAAAGACGCCAATGCCTTTCGAGGATGGCCATGTGATACCGCCAACCGCACCCGGTCTCGGCGTAGAACTTAATGAAGAGGTTGCACGCGCGCACCCGTATGAAGGGGATCTATTGCATTTGCAGATGGCACCTGACCCGGTCAGTGTTGGCGACCACTAACCGCCGATTCTTCTTCACCAGATGCCTGGCGAGCCCACATTTGTGCATAGCGGCCACTATGCGAAAGTAATTCATCGTGGGTGCCCTGTTCAATTATTCGTCCTTCATCAAGCACCAGGATTTTGTCCGCATCTACAACAGTCGACAACCGATGCGCAATAGTTATCACCGTTCGCCCCTCACTCATCTGTCGCAGACTCTCCTGGATGTCGCGCTCGGTATCAGTGTCAAGCGCGGAGGTAGCTTCATCGAGCAGTAATACCGGAGGGTTTTTTAGCAAGGTGCGGGCAATACCAACGCGCTGCTTTTCACCGCCCGATAGTTTCATCCCGCGCTCGCCAACTGCAGTGTCATAACCATCGACTAGCCCGTCGATGAAGTCGTGAATTTTTGCCGCTTTGGCGGCAGCGATAATTTCATCCTCGGTGGCATCCGGACGACCGTAGCCAATGTTATAGCCAATGGTGTCATTAAAAAGGACCGTGTCCTGCGGCACGATACCTATGTTTTGATGCAGACTTCTCTGCGTCACATCGCGTACGTCCTGACCATCGATACTGAACGAACCGCGAGTCACATCGTAAAACCGAAACATCAAGCGTCCAATGGTGGATTTACCCGAGCCCGATGGACCAACCACCGCCACCGTTTCACCCGCGGCTACCGTCAAGCTCAAACCCTGCAGAATCGGTCTTTCGTCGTCGTAGCTGAAATCGATGTTATCGAAATTCAATGCACCGCCACTGATCTCCAGCGCACTGGCGTCAGGTTTGTCCTCAACCTCGCGCTGAAACTGAAGCAGATCAAACATCTCACCCATATCAATCAACGACTGGCGGATTTCGCGATACACGGTACCCAGAAAATTCAATGGCATGGTAATCTGAATCATGTAGGCATTAACCAGTACAAAATCCCCTACGGTCAGATCGCCCTGGTTTACCCCGATTGCCGCCATCACCATTACAATCACCAGACCTGTGGTGATCAGAAACGATTGGCCAAAATTTAGAAACGCCAGCGAGTACGAGGTCGTCAATGCGGCTTTTTCATAACCTCGCATCGATTCATCATAGCGCGCTGCCTCTCGCTCCTCGGCATTGAAGTACTTTACCGTTTCATAGTTTAACAGACTATCGATGGCTTTTTGGTTGGCGTCCGTATCGCGCTCGTTCATACGCTTGCGAACCTGCACCCGCCACTCGGTAACCTTAAAGGTAAACCACATATAGATTGCGATGGTGCCAACAATGACTGCGAGGTACCAGATATCAAAAACGAAAAACAGGATGGCCGCTATCATCAGTAATTCGAGCACCAGTGGTCCGATGGAGAACAACATAAATCGCAGCAGAAAATCGACGCCTTTTACGCCACGTTCGATAATCCGGCTCAACCCCCCGGTCTTGCGCGTCAAGTGGTAACGCAGTGACAATGCATGCATATGCTGAAAAGTTTCCAGCGCCAGATGCCGCAGTGAGCGCTGACCTACTTTCGCGAAAATCACATCTCGCAACTGGTTGAACCCGACCGTCATGAGTCGCGCGACACCATAGGCAATGGTCAATCCCACCGCGCCGGCAATCAACAATACCGTCGCACCCGAGTCGGCTCCGCCCGGAGCCATTGCATCAACCGCCCCCTTGTAGAGAAACGGTGTAACCACAGAAACTACACGCGCCGCCACCAGTGCAATCAGCGCCAGCACCACGCGAATACGTATCTCCCGGTTATCCGCCGGCCACAGATAAGGTATGACGCGACGAATGGTTCTTAGCCCACTCCGCCTGGCCGCAGATTGATGATCGGGATCACTTGCGTCGACGGACATACAACTCCTTTATCGTTTGTTTTGTGTACGCAAGTCAGTGTGCTGCGAAAGTGTCAGCGAACTTCTCTGCAAAGATTAAAGTCTGACCAGTATTGCGGGACGATAGCTACAGTTAAGCAGGCAAATACATAACTTGTGGCGGCGGCTGGCGGTTCGAAGCAATAGGGCTGCTATTCTAATAGCAGCAAGCTGAAATCCCGCAACCGTAACACAGACGTCGGACGTCAAACTCAGGCAACCAGCGTCTCGATAAAACCTTTAACCGCGCCAACCCCTTCCTGATCCATCACCCGAATCGTCTCGGAGCCAACCACCGCGATATCAACTTTACCGCGCAGGAAATCAATGTCCTCGCGTGACTTGACGCCAAACCCCACCGCCAGTGGCAAATCGGTATTGTCTCTACACCTCTGCAAATAGGCAGACAGCTCATCCGAAAATGCGGTGTCTTTACCCGTTACTCCCTTGCGCGCAACACTGTATATAAATCCACTGCTGTTTTCACTCAAATGTCGCATGCGAGGTTCCGGTGTGTTTGGCGTAAAAATATGCACTGGCGCCAGTTCCGCTGCATGCATAGCTTCAAGATATTCCTGCCCTTCGGATGGAGGTAAATCAGGCACAATGCAGCCCTGAATCCCGATCTCTTTACACCGCTCGACAAACGAGGTTACTTTCTGACAAAACAACACGTTGTAATAGGTCATAAACAGGAAAGGGATATCGAATTCCCGCGTCAGACGTTCCGCCACTTCAAAACTCTTCTCAACCGTGGCGCCGGCTTTTAACGCCTCGGCGTTGGCCTTTAGTATTATCGGACCATCAGCCATCGGTTCCGAAAACGGAATTTGCAGTTCCATTAAATCGACGCCGGCGTTGACCATATCTTCCACCACGCGGGCAGACTCATCAAACCCGGGATAGCCGAGCACAATGTGGGTCATCAACAGTATGTCTTTTTGCTCGCGTGCTTTGCGAATAGCCAGTTCAAGCTTAACGGGTTTCCTACTCACAGTTCGTTCCCGGCATCGGTTTCCCGAATAGTGTGTTATGCGTCATCGCCTGACTATCCTGTTTTTTGTGCACGATAGGCTTCAGCTTTATCAATGATGAATTCGCGCCATTTGGGATCGTCGACAGCGTCGGCTACGGTGAAAATATCCTTGTCTGCACGACCGGACATATTAACGAGGATATTATCATCAGAGGATAAATCCGGCGCTTCCAGATAGGCCTGCGCAAACGCATGAGAAGATTCCAGTGCAGGTATCAACCCCTCACGACGCACAGTTCTTTGCATTGCGGCAACCACTTCATCATCCGACGCCGCCTCAAATCGAACTCGCTCGCTTTCATGCAGAAAGCTGAGGATCGGCGACACACCGACATAATCGAGCCCGGCTGACACACTGTGGGTATCCTGCATCTGGCCGTCGCAATCCTGCAAAAACCAGGTTTTATAGCCCTGCGCCACCCCTATCGAGGCATCGTTGTAAGCCAGCCGAGCCGCATGCTGTCCGGCACCGCGCCCGCGACCACCGGCCTCCACACCAACCAGCTCGACACTGTCATCTTCCATAAACCCGCTGAAGATGCCCATCGCATTTGAACCACCGCCGACACAGGCGTACACACGCGCTGGCAACTTGCCTGTGCGCTCCAGCATTTGCTCGCGTGACTCTATACCAATGATCGACTGAAACCAGGTGACCATTTCAGGAAACGGATGTGGACCACAGGCAGTACCCAGCACGTAGTGGGTGTCGTCCATGTTGCTCACCCAGTCGCGAAATGCTTCGTTAATCGCATCTTTAAGAGTCTGGCTGCCCTCGGTAACCGCTACAACTTCGGCACCCATCTGTTCCATCCAGAACACATTCGGGCGTTGTCGCGCGACATCATGCGCGCCCATGTAAATAGTGCAATCGAAACCGAATTTGGCTGCCATGGTGGCCGTCGCTACCCCGTGCTGGCCAGCCCCGGTCTCGGCAATTACCCGCTTTTTTCCCATACGCCGGGTCAGCAGTCCCTGACCCATCACATTATTGGCCTTGTGCGCACCGGTGTGATTCAGATCTTCGCGCTTGACGTAGATACTGGCCCCGCCCAGTTCATCTGACAGGTTGTCCAGCCGGGTAATTGGCGTGGCGCGGCAGGAATAGCTGGACATCAATGCCTGGTACTCGCGCCAAAACGAATCGTCCTCGCGCGCAGCGAGATAGGCTGATTCCAGTTCATCAAATGTTGGCACCAGTATCTCCGGGATATATGCTCCCCCGAACTGGCTGTAATAACCGCTGTTCTTCATTGTTGTGCTCTGCTGCCGGTTTTGATTTGCAACCGGATTTTGCTCTACTATTGGCCTTCGCCGGCAAGCCTGTCGTCCGCGTCGAAACGCATTGTCCCACGCTACCGCGGAATCGTCAGCTGATGCTGACCATTCTATCAGGCTGTGGTTTTTATCACCCGTTGATTCACACACTCCTCGCAGATTACGGTACTGCTGAAACCCGGGTTTTAATTCTCACCGGTTTATTACGTCGTGCGGGTAAAAGCGGATCTACAATCGAGATATGATTCCAACCTTTGGTTACAGGTTCGCAGCCCGGCAACACACGTCTATCGCAGTTCCATAAAGCGCTTTTTTTCATAGTTACTAAGCTCCACGGCTCGCGGATAGCGAGGCTTGTCGCGATCTTCAAGAACGGGGCAGTCGAAATTCAGCGTGGTTTGCATGAACCGTTCAAGACCGTCTTCCCCGTAGTGTTGCAGATAGCCCTGCATCACCACATCAAGATAGGAGCGCAGTATCCTTGCCCCGTCACCAGCCGGTGGCTCATCTGCAACGTACAGGAACTGACTCTGCGTCTCTACGCTGTCATCATGATGGTGCAGATCGCTCGCCTTGATAGCAACACGGCTGTACAGCGCTTCCCGCTCGTCCAGTGATGCCAGACTACTCGCATGATCGGTAATCAGCAGGCCATCAATCTCGGCTGCATCCTCCCCAACCACAGACAGAAATGCCAGTCCATCCTCTGCAGCGAAACTGCCTTCCACTCGGGGTCGTGCCAGCCATATTCTCTTCCAGCCTCTCAACGTCACCCTGTGCAAACTAATGTATGGCGTACGCAGCGAGCCCGGGTTTACCAGTGAGCCGTAGCCAAAATAGGCAATCGTCGAGGTGTTCATTGTTTCACTCAAAAGAACCATTGTACTGCGACCAGGCTCCACAGGAAAAGAACGCAAAGCAAATACACGCGACGACACCTGATGCGCGTTGAGCAATCCTGACCTGTTGCGGCTTGCCAGTTCCCGGCGTCATTCCCGGGCAATTCAATGTCGATAGCCTGTCTTTGATACTTGCCTGCGACGCGTTTCCATGTGAAGCTGGTTCGGCCCGAAAAAGGAACTTTTCCCATGCAGATTATCAGCTGGAACATACAATCGGCAAAAGGGGTTGACGGAGTAAGCAGCGTTGATCGCATCGCCACGATCATCAAGTCATTTGGCGACGCCGACATTATCTGCCTGCAGGAAGTATTGTGTACCGAAAACTCGAATCAGGCAGCAGCACTTGCCGCGCATTTTCCCGGATACAACAGTCACTTCGGGCCCGCCATTAACAGAACAGGCGCTCAAGGCCACCTGTTATTCGGCAATCTGGTTTTGTCGCGTTTGCCGGTATTGCAAACCGTTATGCACAAATTACCTCAACCCGCAGACCCGCAAGCCCTGCATATGCCCAGACAGGCAACCGAAGTATTAGTCGACTACCAGGGCGAATGCATGCGCGTAGTGACAACCCATCTTGAGTACTTCGCCATTGCGCAGCGTCGGGCGCAGGTCCGCTACCTTGCTGCCCATCACGAGGAATCAACACTTCGCTACCGGCGACCGTCACCACCTGGAGGCGAACTGCAATTTGAATCTCTGCCGGAGGCCTCCGCCGCAATCTATTGTGGCGACTTCAATTTTACCACTGGTACCGGGGACTATGATGAAATGCTCAGCGGAGATGAGAACTCGCTGGTTGATTGCTGGCCACTGGTTCATCAGGAAAAATCACACGCGCCCACCTGCGGCATCTTTGATCACGCACAGTGGCCGGAGGGTGCCCACTGTCGCGATTTTTTCTTTGTCGCCCGAAACATCGCAGGCTCCGTAACCGACATCGCCGTGGATGTCGATACCGACGCTTCAGACCACCAGCCCGTCAAACTTCAGCTGGCGTAACCCACGCGGTTGCGTAGTGCAGGTAAACACTGTGAAACGGGTAACACAGGCTTACTACTTATAGGGATACTGCGTGGCGATCGGTGCCTTAATCAGCCCGTCCGGCAAACCGAATGCATCCACCAGGTCCGGACAATGATCTCTGGTTTTCTGACACAGTTCATCGACCATTTTTGAAATATAGATTGCCTTGCGGCCTTCAATATAACCGTTCTCCAGATACCAGCCTTTATACTCTTCGATCATTGAAAGCGCGTACAAACGCTCAAGCATCTGCAAAGCCGGTTGTATGGATTTGTCCGCGCCTTTAACGCCGAGAACAAACTGCTCAAGCACAAGTCTTTCAACGTAGGCTTTGGCCATATCAACCATCATCGGCTGACATTGTATAACCGCCTCAAAGGAATCCATGCCGCTTTTGATTCGTTTACTCAGCCGCTGCGCGACCAGCCGCAGCAACAAGGTCTCCCGGTACTTGAACGCGGCAGTGTAAAAACTCCGACTCAGCAGGTGTTTTCGATCAACTGATCGGGTGATAACAGGGTTTAATTCACTGATATTTGTTTTTGCGATATCTGTGACAAAGCGCATCGTGCTGACAAGCCCCATACTGCCGAAGCTTTCCTTAAAGTGTGATAAACGTGTTTTAGCCACCAGTTGCAGTAATACCGTGTTATCACCTTCGAAGGTGGTAAATATTTCCGAGTCGGCTTTCATGTCTGCGAAACGGTTTTCCCAAAGATACCCATTGCCGCCACAGGCTTCCCGACACTCCTGCAATGCTTCGGTGGTAAACCAGGTACACAATGATTTCATTCCCGCCGCAACCGCTTCTACTTCCTGATCATCCTTTTCAGATTTGTTGACGTAGCGGTGCATGCTGTAGCGCTGGCCGAAGTGAAATGCATACGCTTTTGCCAAGAGCGGCATCAATCGGCGTTGATGCGTGCTGTAGTCAAGAATGCGGATTTCTTCACCACCACCTGGCCCGAACTGGGTTCGCTCCTGTGCATATTTTATGGCAATGGCCAAACCACATTTAGCGGCGCTCAGGCCCGCAAAGGGCACCCCTACGCGCCCGCCTACCAGTGTCCCTAACATCGTAAAAAAACGTTTTGTCTGGCTGTTTATAGGACTTGAGTAGTTACCCGCTGCATCGACAGCGCCGAATTTATCGAGCAGATCGTCGCGCGGCACAACGACGTTATCAAACCAGATTCGACCATTATCCACACCGTTAAGGCCGAGCTTGCGGCCGTTGTCTTCAATCCGGATTCCGTCAAGCGTATTGCCGCTTTTATCTCTTAACCGTACTACAAAAGCATGTACCCCGTGAGACTCCCCGTTAGTGATCAGCTGGGCAAAAACAGTGGCCGCCTGAGCATGCACGGCGGCGTTACCGATGTATTCCTTGCGCGCCAGCTCATTCGGTGTATGCAAAATAAAGACGTCTTTTTCTGCATCGAACGTCGCGGTGGTTTCCAGATCGCGTACATTACTTCCGTGACCACCTTCGGTCATCGCAAAACTGCCGGGTAGTTCCAGTGTGCCAATATCCTTCAGGTATTTGCGATGATGTTTTTCTGTTCCCAGCCAGTAGACACTGCCGCCCCACAGACCAAATTGCACACCAAACTTGATGGTCAAAGAAAGATCGTGGTAACCGAGTTCCTCAAACACAGCCAGATACTTTTCGACATCGTTCTTACCGCCGGCAAAACGTGGAAATGCCAGCGCCCCCCAACCCTGTTGGGCGGTCATTTGGCACCACTCCAGAACCAGCTCGCGAAATTCGTCCTTGTTTTCCGGAATTCGATCCAGCGACAATAACGGATCGAGAAAAAAACGACGTACTTTCCTGCGCAAGCTGGCATGTGTTCCATCGAGATACGCATTGAGCGTTTTCACATCAACGGTTTTAGCCACCGGCTTGCCGACGGTCTTTGTTGTGCCCAGTATCTCCGCTGCTGCTTCTTCGCCAAGGATTCCCAATCCGGCTTCAATCTCGTCAAGCGCTTTTCTGGTCGAACAACCTTGAGGTATAACACCCTCGCCCGCCAGTGACGCTCCCAGTTCAGCCAGCGAGCATCGCTGATCGCCGGAAATGGAATTGTCGTCCTGGCAATGATCTCGTATGTATCCCAGCCAACTTTGCAACTGGCTGGCAGAAGGCGGGTTCTTCGGGTCAAGCCATTGCTTGATCAACTGCCTTTGATCGGGTTTTAGACATTTGCGCTCGCGCAACACCTTGTCTATGCCGCGAATCTCGGTTGGAGTAATGACCTCGTCAGACCAGGCCACATAGAGCATAGGTAAAAACGGCAGTACGCACGAATCGACGTTTAGTTCTGTGACTTTCTTGTTCATTACCCGATACCTGATTTTTTCACGCAAGCGTGGTTATGTTGGCTGATCGAACTTGTGGTTCTACCTGGCACTGTCGCATTATAACGCGGCGACCGAAATTCACATCCATATAAAAACACTCAAAATAACCACTGCGTTGAAGCTCCGCTACCCCCTGGATACGCCCGGACGCTTACAGACAAAACTGTTTCGTCGTTTCCGGCGCATCGGTATTTAGTCGTCCAAACCGGTAGACTGCACTCTTCGGCTTTGCCTGAATTAAGGTCAGTGTAAACGCATGAGCCATACGAAGACTGTTAAAACCATGTGCCCGATGAACTGCCATCCGACACTTTGCGGCATGCAGGTAACCGTGGAAAACAATCGCGTGACAGAAGTTGCCGGTGATCCGGATAACCCGGACAGTCGCGGCTTTCTATGCGTCAGGGGCCGTGCGGCCATAGATATACCGCACAATCCGAAGCGGTTAACCCGGGCTATGCTGCGTCGACAGCGTAACAGCCAACACTGGCAATCAGCAGACCTTCAATCTGCCATGAGCACCATCGTCAATCATTTGCAAGGCCACGCGCCAGAGCAATTTGGTATCTGGATGGGACACGGTGACGCTGCAACGAATTACGGCACACGAATTGGCGGGCTGCTGGCACGCCGCTTTGCACACTTGTATGGCTCGCAATGGTGGCATCCCGCCATGATTTGCTGGGGGCTTGGCGGATTCGGTTTAGGATTAACCGGACTCGCCGAGGTGCACAGCATGGATGATATGGCTGACAACGCAGAGTTGATCATATTGTGGGGTGCCAACCTCGACAGCCAACCCAACACTGCGCCCCGGTTAAAAAAAGCCAAAAAGCGCGGTGCAAGGGTTATCGCGATCGATATTCGGGAAACCGGCGCCACTGCGCAGGCAGATCACACACTACTGCTTGCACCCGGAACCGATGCGGCACTGGCACTGGCTGTGATGCACATCATTATCCGCGACCGAACCTTTGATTCATCTTTTGTAGATCAATACACGATCGGCTTTGCAGCGCTTAAAGAACACGTTAGCGGCTTCACGCCCGAACGCGCCTCGGCGATCACTGGCGTGAGCAAAGCTGACATAGAACAACTGGCGCTCACGTTTTCACAACACCGGGCGGCAATGATCGTGCTTGGCGGAAGTTCGATGCACAAAAGCAGTCATGGCTGGACCGGTGCACGTGCTATCTCCTGCCTGCCCGCGTTGACCGGCAGTGTCGCTATTCCAGGTGGTGGTATGGGACCACGGCATGGAGCACCAAGCCACGCTCAGGGACTCCAGCACTTACAACCGGATCATCCGACCCGTTGCGCAGATGTTATTCCGGATCAAATGGCCGCAATGACAGAAGCCATGCTGAACGGGAAAATAAAAACGCTCCTGCTCACCGGCACCAACATGCTGTCTTCCTTCGCCAATAGCAATCGCTTGCGCGAAGCCTTGCAACAGGTGCCGATGATCATCTGTCACGATCTGTTTGAAAACGACACTATTCGCGAAGTGGCTGATATCGTATTGCCAGCCACTGCCTGGGTGGAGCAACTTGGCTGTAAAATGACTCACACCCATATCTATCTGATGGACCAGGTCATCAGGCCCCGGGGCGACGCACAATCACTTAGCACTCTATTGCAAAAACTGGCATCAGACCTATCGGTAGATGATTTTTATCCCTGGCAATCAGACGAACAAATGATCAATGCCGTGCTCGATCACCCTGCCACCGGCTCTGCAACTGTCGCACAAATGCGTGTCGAAAACGGATACAGGGCGTTGAAAGGAGATGGCATTGCACACGCCGATTTAAAATTCCCGACCCCGTCAGGCAAACTGGAATTCTACTCTGCCACTGCAAAGAAACTTGGTTTACCACCGCTGCCAGAATACCGGCCTGTAGAGATTGCCGCTGAGTATCCTCTTATATTCAGGCAAGGCAGAACACTGACTCACTTTCACAGCTTTTATGATCACGGCCGGGTTATACCTGCATTACACAAACTTGATCAAACGCCAATTCTGTGGATTTCAACAAGTGACAGTCAGGCGCGCGGTATCAGCGACAACGATAACGTTCGTTTATTCAATGAACGTGGTCAGTTCACCGCTGTAGCCAAAGTCACCGAAAAAATTCAACCCGGCACCGTCTGGATGCGTGACGGATGGGAAGGGGTAAATCGCTTAACCGATGACAGTGCAGCTCTGCCCGATAACGCCACCCGTCAGTTTGCTTTTGGTGTCGGCCAGTCAAGCTACGATGCTTTCATCGAGGTGACACCGATAAACGAATAAGTCTTTTACTACACTTCAGTTACGGGCATTCTTTGGCGCTTTGAGGTTAGCGCGTCCTCCGTGGTGCGGCATCCGTGGTGCATCATCTTTGCTGCATTGTCTTTGCCGCATCATCTTTGCCGCATTTTGGGCGTTGACTCAATAAGCCTTTCTATAAGGCCTTTCTTTAGTTGTACTTTTTCAATCAGCTCCAGATGTTCTGCGAAATAACTGGAGTCTGCAAAGAAATTGGGATAAGCCTCTTTGATATCGCCAATGTTGGATGTCGAGACCAGAGCCACTACATTGTTACTGGTATTGGCGTATTCCTTTTCGGCCGCTATATACTCACCCTCTGCGCTTGCAGCATCGCTCTGCTCAAATGCTTTAACGGTGACGTTGCGTTTCTCCCGGTCAAAATTCAACAGGAAATAGCCTTTTTTCTTGTTCACATCGATCCTGGTGTCAATGACTTGTAGTGAACCCGCATAGGCTTGCAGCGTGTTTTTTACTTCCAGTTTTCTGCTGATCTGCTGAACCTCACGACACCCCTGAATTAAAGGCTGTGACTGTGACAGTTCTTTTACATACTTCTGATACTTCCTCACCGGGGTCAATGTATGGATCAAGTGTACTCTGTCCATAAGTGCAAACTGGTCGCCCACCAGCCTGAAAAACGTGTGCCACTCTTTTTGCCCCTGGTTTGACTTAAGCGCCTGGCCCGTAAATATATCGACTATCTCTAACGCTGTTGCCCAGTAGTGCTGTATCAGCGTTCGCAGCTGAACCTCTATACTCCTGGTTTCGCCATACTCGTCTTTGAATTTTCCAATCAGGTGATAACTGCGATAGCCGTCTTCTTTGGGTTTGCTCAGGTAGTCTCTCGATCGGGTTCTACCATCGCCATCTCTGAACTCCTTTCTTTTGCGCAGCGCGCGAACCACCTGTTGCAATTTTTTTTCGCTGCCCAGTATGGCTCTACAACCACCGATATCCTGCATGTTCCTGAGACTCATGCTTTCAAACCGCCTCAACTTCGAGATGATCGAACTGGATCGCTTTAGTCGCCGGGCATAGATGGCATCTCTGTCATACCCGGCGACGACACTTTGAATCACACTGAAGGCTTCGTTGAGCGGTCTCTCATGACAATAGCGCCAGTACGACAGCACATCCATTTGCTCCGTTATTTCGGCGTGTTCATACGATTCATTGAAAGCCAGAATTTTCCCGGCTTTTACAATTTGTTTGCCTGAATATTTTTTTCTGTTTGCTGCTCTAGCCATCACTGCTATTAATCATTGTTCATTAGTCGCCCGCAACCGGAAAAAAAAGGCTGACTGACCGCTCCGTAAGCGTTGTATTTTTAAACAAACAAGACAGTGTGACAGATTGAACCTGAACACGACGGCATAAATTCCAGCTAGTTTGCAAGCGCATAAATTCCTGACACCACAACCGTTCGGTATGCTATGGCTTTTCAGACGCTGTTGCTATGTTCGACACAGCTCCCTGCCACTACAGTGAACCGTCTCCGATAAAGGCTTTTTGGCCGCAGCACGACGAACTCCTCAACTCAATCCGTTAATGGTCGATACCCTGCCGTGTGATTTGTAGCGAACAGCCACAGCACAGTATCGGCCAGGGAATATAACCAGAATCCGTTTAGTATTCTGGATGTTACAGGGATTGTATATGAAAGCCGGGATTGTCAAAGACGACATTAAATTTACACTGGAAACTGATATTTACCTGAAATTGTGCAGGTGTTCAGTCAATTCCGCAATACAGCCGGCCAAATGGCAGAGCAAGATGTCAGTCGCCTGTAAAACCGGAAGCACCAGAGTCGAGAGTAAACTGTGAACGTCGCCGGGCGCGCAGAGATTACATTCGATCAAAGTGCTGATTTTGCAGAAATGCAGATATTGGTCATTGATAGCGACCTCTCGCACGCGCACCTCGTGTCCCGCTACATCCGGCAGAATTTCAGCACTGCAATTGTAGAAACGTGCAGAAACGCATCCGATGCACTCGAGCTCTGCTTATCTAGCCAGTACTCTCTCCTGCTTGTTGACAATGATCTCCCGGATCAGAATGGTTTAAAATTTCTGCACCGGCTTCAATCCGAAACCAGCAAACAACCTCCTCCAGCCATTGTGCTTACCACCGATAGCCCAGGGTCAGGCGCCAGAGAGGCTGTAAGAGACGCTGCCAAAGACGCTGCCAGAGACGCTGTAAGAGCCAACGCCTACGACTTTCTCTCTAAAAGACTGGTGACCAAGGACTCGCTTGGCCGCTCGATGAAAAACGCTATCGCAAAGCATCGCCTTCAACGTGCTGTGCAACAACGAACATCCGAGCTGGAAAAAGCCAACCTGACACTCAAAGAACGCGGTCGTGAGATCAGTGAGTTCTATCAGACGGTTTCCCATGAAGTTAAAACCCCGCTTGCCGCCAATCGCGAGTTTGTATCGCTGGTACGGGACGGCGTGCTTGGATCTATCACTAATGAGCAAGCCGAGGCTCTGGACTACGCACTGGCCAGTTGCGATCAATTGACGTCCCATTTCAACGACCTGGTTGAAATGAGTCGACTGGATGCTGGAAAAATATCGCTCCGCAAGGATTTGATATCAATCAATAGTGTGATAACACGGGCAATGGCAACCTGCGCAAGAGCGATTGAAGATAAGGATATCAACGTAACACTGCCGCCGGTGCCGGACCGGGATATCACTCTCTTTATAGACGGGAACAGAATTATTCAGGTTATTTCCAATTTGCTGTCAAACGCTGTTAAATACACAGATATCAACGGTACAATCGAGCTGTCTATTAACAAAACACAACATTTTATAGAGATGTGCGTTGCCGATTCCGGTTGCGGTATCGAGGAAAAATACCTGAAATCTATTTTTAGTCGCCTGTTCCAGATTGGTGATGAAACCCACGAGTACTCCGGTGCCGGGTTGGGGCTGGGGTTAAGTATTGCACTCGAAATTATGGTTCTGCACGACGGAAAGATACGGGTAGAGAGTGAATCCGGAATCGGCAGCAGATTCTATATAGAGATACCACATCCAATATGAAGGCCAGGGAGGCCAGCTTTTATGAAAAAAAAAGTGCTTTTAGTCGAAGACGACAAACTACTCTCGATAGCCTTGAAAATACGCCTTGATTCCATGGGCTACCAGTTGATTACTGCGGACACAATCGCATCCGCCATGTCGCTAGCTATTCGCAGAAAACCCGACGTATCGCTGATTGATGTCAATCTTCCGGACGGTACCGGCTTCGCCCTCGCAAAGCAGATCCGCAATAACCCGCACACTCCGGATATACCCGTCATCTTTATCAGCGCCAGCAATGATTCAAGCTATAAAGAGCAGTCCAGCTTCTATTCGTCTGTACCGTTGCTGGAAAAACCGTTCGAAGCGGAACAATTAATTGATTTTCTCGAGTTACCGTTTCATTCCACTAGCCCGGGTTACTCATGAGATTGCGAGCAAATCGCACACAAATTTGCGTTCACACAGATGCTATATATGAGTCGGCCAACTAGCAGATAGAACTACTACAGGTGGAACCTCCGGGGGCAGCACGCCATCGTTGGATCATTCTTTGCTGAGCATGGTTGTTTTCTCTTGTAAGTGGCCCTTATGCTTTGCTTCAAACCGGTCAGTGTTTCCCGCTCGCCTCTTTTCCGCCGCCTGGCAGCATCTTTTGCGATGGCGACTCTGGCGGCCTGTGGAGGCAGCGACACCGGTGTGATCACCGTGCCCGATACCGACAGCAACAGCAACCTCACCAGTAACACACAAGAGCGTTTTGGTGATCGGTACTGGGCCGGGCTGGCGCAATCATTTGAGCCTTTTGTAGCACCACCGGAACTGGGTTTTGCCCACCCGGCGGATGCTAATATAGAACTGGGTCGCTGGGGAGAGCTTGTCAATTGGCCGCAGATTGCGACCGGCGCCGCAAATCTGGCGGACGGTCGAATTGTTACGTGGTCATCGACCACCGTAAAAAATTTCGGCGGAGGCACAGCATTTACGCACGGCTCTATATACGATCCGGTAGACGGCTCGTTTACTGACGCCTCAAATCCGGCGCACAACATGTTTTGCAGCGGCGTCGCAATGCTGCCCGACGGGGAGATCTTTACATCAGGCGGTGGCGCAACCATTAAAACAACCAGTTCATTCGCCAATGATACCTGGTCAAATGAATTACCCATGACTACTGCCCGCTGGTATCCGAACAGCACCACGTTGCCCAGCGGTCAAGTACTCACAGCACTCGGTACTAAAAACACCGGTGCACCTGAAATGTGGACCTCGGGGCAAGGCTGGAGCCTGATGCCTAACGTCAGCATGCAATCCATCCTCGACGATACATCGGCCACCACCAATCTGCGAAGCTGGTTTCCTGCAGTTAGTGTCGCGCCGGACGGGACTCTGTTTCACGCTGGACCCACCAGCGAAATGCTCTCACTTGATTTACTGGAGTTTAATGGCGTTACCAGTCATGGCAGTCGTGAAGCTGATGATCCGTACCGTCTCTACAACACTACTGTGATGTACGATGTTGGCAAGATACTACTGGCTGGCGGCGGGTCACCCGCTAAAAGCACGGCAATGACGATTGATCTCAACGCCGGTACTCCGTCTGTCTCACCGACCAGTTCCATGGCTTACGCACGTTCGATGCAAAACAGTGTGGTACTTCCAAACGGAGAAGTGCTCGTCATTGGCGGTACCACGGCTGGCGTACAGTTTAGCGACGAGGGTACAAACCTGTTGCCGGAACTCTGGAATCCACAAACCGGCCAGTGGCGTACCCTGGCCCCGCACTCCAGACCGCGAAACTACCACTCTACCGCACTGCTGCTAAAAGACGGCCGTGTGGCAGCAATGGGTGGTGGCCTGTGTGGTGGATGTGCCGCAAACCAGCAGAACGGCGAGATCTTTGAACCTCCCTATCTATTCGATACAGCCGGCACGCTGGCGACACGACCGGCAATAACGCAAGGACCCGATGAAGCGGTAGTTAATAACACCGTAACGGTAAACGGCAGCGACGATATAACAGCGTTTACCATGGTAAGGCTGGTTGCGTTAACGCATCATCACACAGCCGATCAGCGCTTCATTCCGCTGGTGCATCAAAAAACGGGCGCGGGCAACTACTCCGTGACGATGCCATCAAACCCGAATGTGCTTATTCCAGGTTACTACTGGATGTTTGCACTTAACGATCAGGGAGTGCCATCGACAGGTCATACCGTAAAGATCAACGTCACTGAACCTTCATACCCGAATGCACCACCAATAGACGCGGCTGATGCCCTTGTATCTTATGAATATTTTGAAGGCAGCTGGGACGTATTGCCCAACTTCGACACGCTAACGCCCGTCCAGAACGGCGTTTACCCCACAGTATCAATAGATCCTCGAGGTCGCGACGATAACTACGCGTTTAGATTCACAACACAAATCAATCTACCGACCGCCGGTGAATACACTTTTTACCTGACCTCTGATGACGGAAGCGAACTGAAAATAAACAACCAGTCGGTTGTGACAAATGACGGACTGCACGCTGCACGGGAAAGATCAGGAAACGTTTCACTAACTGCCGATGTTCACGACGTGGTGGTAACTTTTTTCGAGAAGACCGGTTTTGATTCCCTTTTGGTTGAAATAGACGGACCACAAATCACCCGACAGACGATTAACAATTTTCTAGTCAATACCTCGATACCGGAACCAGTTGATCCAGAGCCTGTTGATCCAGAACCCGTCGACCCTGAACCAGTTACGCCCTTACCTCCGCCAACGAGCAACGCACTGTTGATCAATGGCGGCTTTGAAGACGGTGCAACCAACTGGACTGTCTGCGGTGGACCTGACGGTATTGCCCCGTCTAGCAATGCAATAGCCGGTTCAGCCGCACTGGGGTTATCTTCCGGGGCGTGTCTCTATCAGGAGGTACCGGTTAGCAATGGTGACGAGGTAGCGCTTGAGTGTCAGGCATTCGGCGATTCAAGCGGGTACACCAGTGTCACACTGGCGATTGAGGATTCCGGTTTCACTGCATTATCGGTTCAGGAGACAGAAGTAACATCGGCACGCTATGCAAGCTTCGGCGCTACGCTCGCGGCGACCGCTGGTGCAAGCAACGCTGTTGTCACACTTTATAGCGATGCAAACGCCGTATTCGATCAATGCAATCTGGCGATAAACGGGTCACTGACTCCTGCAGCTCCACAACCCGAACCAACGCCTGCGCCTGCGCCAGAACCAGAACCGCAGCCAGAACCAGAGCCAGAACCAGAACCACAGCCAGAGCCGCTGCCACCATCGGCTGACAACCTGCTAAGCAACGGCGGGTTCGAATCTGGCCTCACCGCCTGGGAGAACTGTGCGCAGGCGGATGCATTTAGCATCACTAATGAATCGGTATTCGGTACTTCTGCGCTATCAATGACCGCGACAACCTGCCTGTTTCAACAGATACCGGTTAGCGAAGGTGGCACAGCGAGTTTTAGTTGCAGTGCCGCGAGCAGCGGTAGTCAGTACACCAGTCTGGCTGTGGGTTTCAGCGATGCCACATTTGCGGATCTGGGGCGGACGGAGACCGAGGTAACCTCGAACACCTACGCCTTAGCAACGGCTACCGCAACTATACCCGTTGATGCAGCGTTTGTAGCCGTTACTCTGTACAGCGAAGAATTGGCTTTGGCAGACAACTGTCAGTTGCTGATAGAACCGTAACCATGAGCTAGATATTAGTGCCCATCCAGAAACAAGTACTACTGCGGTCTACTCATGCACGTGATCTTTCATCGGCACAAATTTAGTTTTATAGAACGACTAAACGCCTGTATATAGCAGGCAAAATCTCACGCACCTGGATGACCCCGCTACGCCCTCTGTTTCCGGCCGGGCACTGGTTAGTTAATTCCGCAGAGACACCGCTAGAGCATCGGGTTCAGCCAACCATCGCCAGTTCTACCAGCGGATTTTTACAGACGATCAAGGCGTAAATCCACACATTTTGCAGGGTCTGCAAAATACATAGATACTCTTGACTTCAAAAAATGTTACCGGTAACATCAATTTCAGCGAAGAGTGCAGCAGGCGTTTATCCCAACAGCCAGGCGCTTCGTAGCACAACAATGGAGAAGGGTAGTGATGAAAATTTTATCTGTTCTATGTATGTCTATCGGTATTGCATTTACCCGAATTGCTATTGCAGACACCTCACCGGATGACGCCATTAAATACCGCAAAACCTGATGAATTCGGTTAAAACCAGTGTGAATGCAATGATTGCAGTCACTAAAGGAGAGGTTGATCAAAAAGATCGACTACCAGAACTCGCTGCAACATTCGTTGCCGCAACAAACTCCGCAATGACTACAGGCGCCTTTAAGCAAAATACCGATGGCCAGGGAAGTGAAAAAACAACTGCTACCCCCATGGTATGGGAAGAATGGGGTTCTATAGAACTAGCTTACTCTGGTCGAATACTTACCGGTGCCAGTGGCCACTTTTATGCGCTCACCGGTTTCAAGATATTCCGGCACCTGCACCGTGACACCGGTATTAAGCTTCGCGGGTTTAGTGCGGCCCGTTGCACTGCCACTTTTCGCCGCCGGATCAGTATCCACAATTTCCAGTTCTACAAACTGCGGTAACTCAATGCCTGCAATTTCACCATCCAGCAACAGTGCATAGATTCCTTCCAGGCCTTCGATCAGATAGCCCGTCTGCTCTTCCAGTTCGTCAGCATTCAGTGTGTACTGTGAGTAGTCGTCAACGCTCATAAAGTTGAAGGCATCTCCATCGCGATACGAGTACTGTACTTCCAGTCGCTGGCAATCAGCATCACGCAGGAAATCTTCACCTTTAAAAGATTCGTCACGTTTCTGGCGAGTTTTCGCATGGAAAAATCGTACTTTGTAGAGCGTCGCCGCCCCCCTTGATGACGGACTTTTTGATTCGACCTGTTTTACCGTCCAGGGCTCACCGTCAATATCAACGACCTGACCCTTTTTTAACTCACTGGCTTTAGGCATGGAATTGGCCTCCGCAAAATACTAACGATTTTCAACAGCGACAAGCCCGTCCCTTTCGACTTCCAGGTCTTCCAGGTTTAATACGCACCGCCAGGTTGATACACAACTCTAGAGAACCAGGTTACGGTGTATAGGGCGTGACTTCTTCAACTTCCAATCGGTATCCCGATTCTGCGAGGTCGCTTTTCACTGTCTCGGTTCGAATAGTACCCACTGCCCAGACGGGTTCATACATACCCATAAACTTTATCGCTTCACGAGCCTGGGCGTGCACAATCTGGTTTGCCGGAGGAGGAGGTACGTGTATGCAGGCACCCACATAAGGGACAAGCAAAAATTCCTTTATCATGGACTGGTCGTTGTATTCCAGCGGTGTGATGTAGGCAGGAATTTTTATCCGCAAGCCGTCCAGTTCGGAAACCACCGGCGAGTAGTTAAATTCTTCATCCAGTTTGGCCAGCTCCGCTTTTGACTCCGGACTACCGTCCATCAACTTGTCAATGGCTTCCTGAGACATGGTTAGAAAGGGATTTTCCGGTTGTACAAAATCGTCGGGAATCAAATCGTCCCACAAAATCTCGGTTAACGGGCCCTGCGATACCTGAGACTCATCGTCATCTGACCACGACCACCATGCTGACCGGGCGCTGATCGAGAATAACATTGTGCACACTGCAACACTGACAATAAGGGGTTTTAGGAATTTCATTACGTGACTCTCCTGTTGCGAACTGGTTATAGACGTTGCGAAAGGCCATCAGCAAGCGATTTTCGATACGCTTGCAACGCCGGAAAGGTACCTGCCACAAGCCCGGCGCAGGCGATGGCCAGCAGAATTTTAAGGTCCGTACTACCGGGCAGTGCCAAGGCAATATTCAGCCCGAACCTCTGTTGCATAAACAATGACCCAATGGCGGTTAGCAGATAATGCAGCAGCAAACCCGCAAGAATGCCCCCAAGCGTTAACACGGTTGATTCGATACACAACAGCATAAACACGTGAGCTGGTCTGGCGCCCGCCGAGCGCAATACCGCCATTTCACGCCTTCGTTCATTTAAACCTGCGAGTAGCACGGATACCAGATTCACCATCCCCGCCACAACAACACACACGGAAACAATCAACAATGCCATTTCCGCCACACTGATCAGACTCCAAAGCTCTTGCAACGCAACACCCGGCAATACCGCAAGTAGCGGTTCTTCGCGGTAAGTGTTGATCGCACGTTGCTCCCGAAAGACGGTCGCCCTGGATTTAAGACCAACCAGAATGGCGGTTACCGCTTTCGGTTTAAGGTCCATACCGCGAATGGTGTCGGCATCTGTGCCCTCACCCTTTACCGGCGCACCATTTCGCCAGTCAACGTGCATGGCCTCAATTCCCGACAGGCTTACATGTATTGCGCGGTCAACCGGCGTCCCGGTAGGTTTAAGTATCCCGCTTACTCTAAACGGTTGTCGGTCATGCTCTACCAGCCCCACCTTGCCAGTGCCGTGAGCAACAATAATTTCATCGCCGACCTGGTAACCGGTTTGCGTTGCGACCTCACTGCCAATGACGGCGTCGAATACGTCATCGAAATGCTGGCCACGTTCAAGTGATAATGACCGATCATCGCCGTAGCGGTAGTAGGTGAAGTAATCGTGGTTAGTACCAAGCACGCG
Organism: uncultured Granulosicoccaceae bacterium; assembly: GCA_964409275.1. Lineage (GTDB taxonomy): Bacteria > Pseudomonadota > Gammaproteobacteria > Granulosicoccales > Granulosicoccaceae. The sequence goes on along the minus strand of CAYPCS010000028.1, from coordinate 31,957 downwards.
AAAGCCAGCGTGCGAATCACCCAGTGACAACGGGATCAGCCAATCGATGGCGTCGCGATTTCGAATATCTTCAACACTTTCCCAGCTAATATTGTTGGTGGCATTGCCAATGCGAAAGACGGAGTAAAGCAACAACTGCACAGCGCCACTTCGTGCACCGACGATCAGATCGGTACCGGAAACTGTTTGGGTAAAACTGCTGCGAGCATCGCGCCGGATTTTCTCGACAGTCAGAATCAGCGCCACACTCATCGAGATCGCCAGAGCCGCTAACAGCGCGGTCGGCCAGCGATTGCAGATACTTTTCCACGCAATGCCGATCACTGTTGCGCACCCGACGGCACCACATTGATCTCGCGCAGGTCCACCTGCCGATCGAAATTGGTCGCCAGCGATGCATCGTGACTGACAAACAACAGCGTGCAACCGGCAGCTTCCACTTCGGTGAACAGCAGCTCCAGAAAAGCCTGCCGGGTATCACTGTCCAGGGCGGATGTAGGTTCATCAGCGATGATAAGTCGGGGGCGCCCGATTATCGCTCTTGCGACCGCCACACGTTGCTGTTGACCCACGCTTAGCTGGTTGACAGTTTTATCCTGTATGTCTGCCAACGGCAGTTGCATAGCATTCAAAAGGCGCTTCGCCTCCTCGCTTTGTGTGACGCCTGATTCACAGGCACGCTCATGTCGGAGCCTGGAAAAGCGGCACGGCAGCTGTACGTTCTCAAGCACCGACATAAACGGCAGCAAATTAAATTGTTGAAAAACCAGCCCGATTCTATCAACCCGAAACTGGTCCCTCTGTCCGCCGCGCAGACTACTCAGCTCCACGCCATCCACGGTTATATTGCCGGATCGGGGTGTAAGCACGGCGGCGATCAGGCTGAGCAATGTCGTTTTACCAGATCCGGATGGACCTCTCAGAAACACCCGTTCACCCTGATCGATTGTGAACTCGTCTATTGAGAGAACCGGTTGTGAATCTCCGGACCAGGTAAATTCGACGTTATCCAGCACCACCACCTGCTTCACGGCGTCACTCATTGTGAGACACCAGCAGTGTCATCTCATACACCCAATCATTTCACTTGTGTGATATCCACCGTAGATCGGCCGGGATCAAGTTCGACCAGCGCCTGTCCACCTGGACCAACTAATTGCACGTCGAGGTCGTCAAATCCTGACCAAAGCTCCAGTACTTTGACATCAATGGCGGTTAGCAGTTCGATATCTTTGCAATCAAAGCTATAAGTTGCCAACAGGCTTGAATGGGTGTCTCCCTCTTCGCCGTGCTCTGCGTGATGCTCGTCATGGTCGTGCTCGTCTTTGTGGTCGTCATCGCCGTGCCCGTCAGCATCGTGGTCCTTATCATCGTGCTCGTCTTTGTGATGATCCTCGTCGCCATGGCCGTCCTCGTCGTGGTCCTTATCACCATGCTCGTCTTTGTGATGATCCTCGTCGCCATGGCCGTCTTCATCATGGTGCTTATCACCGTGCCCGTCTTCGTCATCGTGCTCGTCTTTGTGATGCTCTTCCTCATCAGAATGATCATGATGATCCGCATCTCCCGCCTCGATACCGCTCTCAAGCGCAATTTCATCAGGTGTACAGCTACCACCGACGAACTCAAAGAGCTGTGCCGGCTGATTCAATAGCGTAAATGCACCTTCCACAAGCGCATGCTGCTCTTCAGTTCGAGGCGCGTGCTCAAAGCCTGTCAGGTTGTTCCAGGGGGTGTCTAGCTCAAGATGCACGGTGCTGTTGTCAACGGCAATATTCAGCGTTGCCGAGCCATGCTCATGGCTATCAAGGTCGCGCTCGGTTTGAGCGGTAGCCACGGATGAAAAAGTTGTTGCCGTCACAGCGGCAATCACGGATGCCAGTCTCATTGAATTCTCCAATATAACGATGGCGACCGAAGGCGCGTGTAGATACTCCGCCTTTGGACGATTTGCAGGTAAAACCCGGGTGTACGTCAGGAGAAGGACGGCGGACCGCGTATGTGCAGGTCATCACTAACTGCAAAGGAGATTGAAACCATGAACAAGCGCGATTTTTCAATACGCTGCGCATGGTCAACCAGGCGGGGAAAATCTGTGCAGAGAACACTGCTTACACCAAGGTACGCATGGTAAATCGCACAGTCGCTATTTCCATGATCGCTGTCCTGGTGGTCACTATCATCGTGTGGAATACTATTCCACTGCCCGGAGACCAGCGCTGAAACAGTCCGACCGTTTAAATGACGGGTCGCAACGCAATCTCCCGAAACGGAAATGACCGCGCTTTCACAATCGTGCGCACTATTGTGCCCGATCGCGTGAAAGTGCCCGACAAAGTGCACATTGGCAACAAGATGCCCGCATACGAGCGACACAATGAGAAGTGCATGTATGAGATTCCGGATCTTCACGCCGACAGTATAGGCGCTTCCAAACCCGCCTGCCAGAACTGCGGCGAAAGCAGACAAGCAGCACAGCCCGCGCTATTGGCAAGAGTAAAAATCGATTGCGCGCGTCGAACAGAAATAATCATTACAGACACGCTTTTAATGTTAACAGGTTACTAGTTAACATCGAAAATCGACACTTCGCCGAATGCCCGGTGTTTTTCCTCGTCCGCTAATTCTCGGGAGAATCGCTTATCACACTGTAGTCCGAGCTGCTTATCGGTCCCACCAGGGTAAAAGAAAAAATACTGACTGCAGGACGCCATTTCACGATGGCGGATCGGGCTCCGGTTGTAATCAACGCCGATTTTTTTGTACTCTCCGCAGGTAGGGATCTGCTGCAGATTCGTCTCTTGACATAGCCTCGCAACCATTGCGGCGCCAAACCACTTTGCAGAAACTCCATGAACAGATCCTGCAACACAATTTCATCGGCATAGTAGCCGTGGCCATCGTAAAAAGCCTGAGCGAATAATTCGTACTCGGTGGTCTCAAACCGGCTCGCCAATACGTTTAATTCTTCGGAATCCCGGCTGGTATCGCTCTCTATCAAGGTTTTATTCTCTCATCCGGTACTGGTCTATGCCGAAGCTAGCAGCAAAGAGCATGCACACACGCCCTCGCCTTCCGAGCCTGCATCGGCGGCAGCGATACTTTCTTGATACCTTTGTGACGTACCAGGACCGCTTTGGATTCCGGTTATCCAAACGTGGTCAGCGCAAGCGTATTTCCAGGCGAGCGTGTACTACCATAAACAACGGAATCTCGCTCTGTACCAGGGTGCTCACGTTACGCAGCTATCTCTTCAGAAGAGTCACGCACCCGCCAGGCTGTCAATGATCGGACAATCCGAGCGCTCATCTCCGCAACACTGGCCCACCAGCCCCGAAAGACTCTCGCGCAGTGCCTCCAGTTCCGTTATTTTCTGGGCAATGGATTCGATCTTTTCCGTCGCCAGTGCTTTTACATCAGCGCTTGCCCTTTCCTCATTTGCGTACAAAGACAACAACTGGCGGCACTCGTCAATCGTAAAACTCATTGAGCGCGCACGCTGCAGAAACTGCAAGTGATGAATATCGTTTGACGAGTACTGTCGATATCCGTTACTGCTGCGAACCGGATTGACCAGATCGAGTTCCTCATAGTACCGAATTGTTTTTGCAGACAAACCGGTTTGGACGGCTACCGAACCAATATTCATCAGTATTACCCCGTATGAACTTGCGCACATTGTTACCAAAACACTCGACAACCGCCCGAAGCAACCACACGGGGTGTCAGCCGGGAGCTTACACTCTTACACAAGCAAGCGGCTCGTTACTCTGATGTGTGTAACGGGAAAAAGGTCCCGCTACTCCAGACACCCGTCTCCAGATCATTTTCGACGACAAGTTCCGCGAGTTGATAATACACAGGTCGGGCAAGCAGTGCCGGTAACGAATCTCTGACCATCACGTACGGGCGGGTTTCTCCACCGACTTCTTCCACCCATAGCCTGTGTTCGCTATCCGCGCAAAATACATTGCCTGCATTATCCGTAAAGTTTAGTAATTGATCCTCTCCGTTGCCCTGCACTTCCATCAGCAGTGCGACGAATGGAACATCCTCTACCACGATGTGTAATTTTTCACCCGGCGTTACCAGAAAATAATTATCCTCTTCACGCCGCAGTATGGTGGAAAACAACGCCACCATACGTGCCCGGTTAACGGGGCTTCCTTCATAGTGCCAGATCCCCTGACGGTCAATTCGCATGTTAATCGAGCGTTGCTTCGACGGATTCCAGCTCGCAACCGGCGGTAGCTCACGATTAGAAAACTGCACAACCAGCGACTCCAAATCTGTTTTTTCTATCACTATCTAATACTCACAGCGAGTTTGACCGGGTTGAAGTTTTGCGTAGCGTTAACATGACAACACCAGGTGTATTAAAATTGACAAAAATGGCCGACAAAATTTCGTCCGCGCCGTGCTTGCAGCTCAATTTGCTGGCAATCACAATAAAAGAACATGAACACTCACTTGCAGATACGCTCCCGTCGGCGAACAAAGAACAAAATGCTTACATGGCAAAAACAACGTCAGAAACGCGCCAAAATACAGTGACTTCAGGAAATTTGGATACTGCTGTCAGCCAACACACTATTTATCGACAACGCAACTACGGCCTGGTAATTATTATGGTCGTTATGCACACGCTGGTTTCAAACAGTATTTACGCCTCGGTTACCGTCGACGAAGTGTTCAACTACTATGACGTTCACGGCGCGACAAGCGCCGAGATTAGACGATCTATAAACACAAAACGACTGGCGGGCGCTGGATCAGAACAATTCGATGCGCAAACTCGCTGGAGCCTCGCAGTTGACTACGAATTTGCGGTGAACGGCGACCATTGCGCGATAAACAACGCCTCAATCAGTGTGCATATTGATTACCGCATGCCACGATGGGGTGGTAGCAAAGCCGCAACGACGACGGTCCGTAACGCCTGGGAACGGTACTTTGAGCGACTGCTGGCGCACGAGAAGCACCACGGCGAAATAACAAAAGTTGCCGCTGCGGAGTTACACGAACAACTTCTTGCCGTTAAAACACCCGTGGGTGCCGGTTCAGATTCTGCTTGTCCTGCCTTTATATCGTCCATTGATCGACTGGTTACCCGAATGGATCGCCAGATTAACCGGATGCAGGCAGATTTTGACCGTCGAACCGGCCACGGGGCGTCGTTTCCGCAGCAGTGACGCCGGCAAATCCTTGAAGCAGTTTATTTTCCCTTGTAGCGACCGCGCAATTCAGCCACCAGCGCATCGAGTGCATCGCCACCATCATCAGCAATCGATGGCAATCCGCCTGCGTCCGCTATCCGGGTAACTGCGCTACCCTGAAAATCTGCCTCACTTTTGCCAATCAGCTTGTTTTTTGCACGCTCATATTCATGCTCCCATACTTGCTCGGCACCGGATTCGGCTTGGCGATCAATGGCATCAAAACCACCGGCCTCTATGTCTATTTTTGCCTGTTCACGCCCGACCTGATAATCGGTAAGCATGGCTCCCGCTTCCACCAGCATAATTGACCCGCCAATCACCCCTTTTCTAACCTGCTCAACCTTGCGGGCAGATATTGATCCCACACGATTCAGCTCGTCAAGGGATGCCATAAACGGTAATTCCGTGCAAATCCTCTCTAGCACGGATACATCCTGCACACTGGTGTGGTCGACCCTTTCATTGAGAGAGTGGATTATTCGGCGACTTGCCGTAAGCGGTTCTGTGTGCCCGTGAAATACCAGGGTGCGAAAAGCAAGCCCGGACAATGACATTAGCTTGAGACCACGCCCGGGCTTTCCTGCGAGCACTGCGCACGATTCGTAAATCATATCGATCCCGTCAATCAGCCTTGCAAGTCGCTCCGGGTCGGAGGCGGGTTCGCCGGCATCGTGTACCCGCAGCGCCAAAACGCCGGTTTGCGTATCTGGCACCTGCAAACTTTCAACGGCGCTCGCTTCGCGCACAAGCCCAAGCAGACCGGGCAACTGGCCTGTGGCAAACATCAACCTGCTATAAGCGGACACCAGCAACCGCTGGCGTTGCGCGATGGTACGTTCCGTTGAGGCAAGCACTGCCCAGAAGGAAGACGAATGCAAGTCGGTCAGTTTGAGCTGATTCAGAACAGCCAGTTCTTCAGTCGAAAATTTCGCTGCCTGATCAAGATAGTGGCGAATAGCCACATTCAGGCGGGTTTCAGTGTTCGCATCAGTCAGGGTTCCATCGAGAAAACCCCGATAGTCTTTCAGCGCAGGCATCAAGCCACTGGACTTGATCGCATGAACTACGTTTTGCGATGCGCTGTATAACTGTATTAGATCCACTGGGGTCACCGGGTACGCGACGGCAGACGCCGGCGACTTTGATGATCGATGTACCTTCGGACGATTGCAGTTTCATGCCAACAATACGAGGACGAAAAGCAACTGGTTTGCGATTTGATCTTGGTCGGGGCGAGAGGATTCGAACCTCCGACCCCCACAACCCCATTGTGGTGCGCTACCAGGCTGCGCTACGCCCCGATTAGATCAAGCAGCAGGCAACTAACTACCCGCACGCGGAGCATATCATGCCTTGAGGATTTTTAGCACATCCTCGAGTTCCTGACGCAACTGCCGGACGACCTGCTGCGCCTGACCACTGTCTTCCCGCGCCGTGTCACCGGACAGTTGCTGGCGTGCACCGCCAATCGTGTAGCCCTGGTGATAGAGCAGATCACGAATAGTACGTATCAGCATGACATCGTGGCGTTGGTAGTATCGACGATTGCCCCTGCGCTTGACTGGTTTAAGGTCAGGGAATTCCTGCTCCCAATAGCGCAACACGTGCGGCTTCACATCGCACAAATCACTGACTTCCCCGATAGTAAAATACCGCTTGCTGGGGATTGACGGCAGTTCGTTGTTATTGCTGGTTTCCAGCATAGGCTTCAACTCGAGCTTTTAGTTTTTGTCCGGGGCGGAAGGTCACAACACGTCGTGCGGAAATCGGTATTTCTTCCCCGGTTTTGGGGTTGCGCCCGGGCCGCTCGCTTTTGCTGCGAAGAATAAAATTGCCGAAACCGGAGAGTTTGACGTCTTCGCCTTTCTCCAGCGCAATTCTGACTTCTTCAAAAAATTGTTCGACAAACTCCTTCGCTTCACGCTTATTGAGCCCGAGTTCATCAAACAGCATCTCAGCCATTGATGCCTTGGTTAACGCCATTTCTTATGTCCTGAGTGTAGCGCGCAAGTCTTCTTCCAAACCGTTAAGAATGCGAGACATTGCTGTGTCAATTTCATTGTCGCCAAGGGTGCTGGAAAAGTCCTGTAAAATCAACCCTAAAGCGACGCTTTTTAGACCATCCGTAATGCCTGTGCCTGTGTAAATAGAAATGATTCGTATGTCCTGAAGCGAATCAGGCGCATGCTTTCTCACACAATCCCTGATCGCCGCATACGAGATATCCTTATCTATCGTAACCGCAAGATCCCGGCGCACTGATGGAAATTTGGAAATCTCCGAAAAAGCGGGCAAACGGACTCGGTCAAGTGCGTTGAGATCAATCTCGAACACTAAAGGAACTTGCGACAAATCGAGTAATTTCTGTAGCTTCGGGTGAATTGCTCCAAGCCAGCCCACACCGTTTCCGTCTGCCACAATGCGCGCGCACATGCCTGGATGGAGAGTTGGATGCTTCGCAGTTTCGAACGTAAATTCCGTTTCACTGGCTAAATTCAGCAACGCTTCAACGTCCGCTTTGGCGTCGTAAAAATCGGCTGGCTCGGACGCCTGGCTCCAATGGGACGGCATACGGTTCGCTGCAACCAAACCAGAGACTACAGATTTTTGTATTAAATCATCACCTTGCATAACAAACTTCAGGCCACACTCGAAGATACGAAAGTCGCTTTGCTGGCGATTGAGGTTGCTTTGCATGGTGTCCAGCAAACCGCTCCACAAATTGTTACGCATAACGCCCATGTCCGCGGAAATGGGATTCGCCAGCGGCAGCGCGGCGGCCTCAGGATCGAGCAGTGTTTGCTTTTGCCCGTCTACAAAACTGTAGCAAACCACCTCCTGATAGCCACGATCAACAAGCAACTGCTGTATCTGAAAACGCGGCATATCCTGCTCGGTGGCACCGCCAATGCCTGGAATCCACGCAGGGTTCGTTCTCGGCATGTTGTCGTAACCGTAGACTCTGGCAACCTCCTCGATAAGGTCTTCCTCAATCGATAAATCGTAGCGGTAACCCGGCGAGACCGCCTGCCAGCCGGTATCAGTCGGGGTAACCACAATTCCCAAACGGACGAGAATGTCTGTGACTTTCTCGTCCGCTACTACTGTCCCCAAAAATCGCTGCAGCCGGTCGCGACGCAGTTCAATTACGTCGAATTTTCGGTCGTGCTTTGCATTGCGCTGCTCAAACACGGGACCGGCAGAACCGCCAACAATGGACGTTAGCAACTCAGTTGCTCTTTCCATTGCCTGCACCTGCAACGTGCTGTCCACACCGCGTTCGAAGCGCTGTGCGGAGTCTGTGTAGGCGTTATAGCGCCGGGGTTTACCTGCGACGCCAAGCGGAGTAAACAGTGCCGCCTCCAGCAGCACATCACTGGTGCCGTCCGATACACCCGTGGCATCTCCACCCATTATACCAGCGATGGCCACGGCCCCCTCATGATCCGCTATCACCGTGGTATCCGAATCGAGTTCCAGTTCACGGCCATCCAGCAGAGTGACTTTCTCGCCTGTTTCCGCCAACCGCACGCGAATACCACCATTGAGCTTTTGCAAATCAAACGCATGCATGGGTTGACCGAGTTCCATCATCACATAGTTCGTCACATCCACCGACGGCGAGATAGATCGCACGCCACAGCGCCTTAACTTCTCGACCATCCAGAGCGGCGTCAATGCGGACGGATCGATTCCCTTAATCACGCGGGCAGCGTAGCTCGCACAGCAACTATCGGAGGCGATCTCAACCGGAAAAGTGTCCCCGTGGGCTTGTGCGACAGGGTCGATCTGCGGTTCTGTCAGGGCGACGTCATTGCGCGCACCAAGTTCTCTGGCTATTCCTCGAAGGCTGAGGCAATCTCCGCGGTTTGGCGTGAGATCAATCTCGATTATATGATCATCAAGCAGCAGATAGTCGGAAAGCGACTGGCCCAGTGGTGCATCAGCCGGCAGCTCGTGCAGGCCATCGGATTCCTCGGAGAGTTTCAGCTCGGCGGCGGAACACAGCATGCCATTGGACTGTACCCCGCGCAGTTTAGCGCTTTTGATTTTAAATCCACCTGATAACACCGACCCCACTCTGGCAAACGGCACACGAATACCGGCACGCGCATTCGGCGCGCCACACACCACGTTGTGAGGCTCACCCGTGCCGTCATCTACCTGGCACACACGCAGCCGGTCTGCATCGGGGTGTGGCTCGGCACTGACGATTTCTCCAACCACCACCCCGTCGCAGTCGCCACCAGCGCGTTGCCGGTCATCGACTTCCAGACCGAGCATGGTTAGTTGCTCGGCAAGCCCCTCGGAATCGACAGACAGATTCACCCACTCACGAACCCACGCTTCACTAAATTTCATCGTCGTGCCTGTCTGCTACTAGTTGAATTGTCGAAGAAAACGCAGATCATTTTCGAAAAACATTCGAAGATCTTTCACACCGTATCGCAGCATGGCCAGGCGCTCCACACCCATGCCAAAGGCGTAGCCCGAATATTCCTGGCTGTCTATTCCCACGCTTCTAAACACTTCCGGGTGGACCATACCGGCGCCGAGGACCTCCAGCCAGTCACCTCCACCGATACGAATGTCGACTTCCGTCGATGGTTCGGTAAACGGAAAGTAAGACGGTCGAAAACGTATCTCTACATCATCCTGATCAAAGAATTTCTGCAAGAACATTTCAAGGTGCCCCATCAGGTCCGAGAACGCGATCTCCTTGCCGACCAGCAGCCCTTCCACCTGATGAAACATTGGCGTGTGGGTCATATCCGAATCGCAGCGATAGACCCGGCCCGGGGCGATAATGCGAATCGGTGGCGCGTTGTTTTCCATAAAGCGAATCTGCACAGACGATGTATGCGTACGCAATAATTTGCCGCCATCGAAGTAGAAGGTGTCATGCATTGCTCTGGCCGGGTGATGTGCCGGGATATTCAGGGCCTCAAAGTTGTAATAGTCGTTTTCAACTTCCGGCCCTTCGGAAATGGTGAATCCCAATTCTGCAAAAAGACTGCTTACCCGCTTAATGGTTCGCGTTACCGGATGCAGGCCACCTGACAGACGCCCACGCCCGGGCAAGGTTACGTCAACGGTCTCACTGTTCAGCCTCGCCTCAAGCACCGCATTTTCCAGGTCCGACCGGCGCGTCTCGATTGCTTGTTGTAGCTGACGCTTTCCCTCGTTTATGGCCTGACCCGCCGCCTTTTTTTCATCAACCGGCAAACTGCCAAGACTTTTCAGCTGCCCGGTAAGCTGTCCCTTTTTACCCAAAAACTCCACTCGGACACCGTCCAGCATCTGCAAGTCTGTTGCATCGTTAATTGCGCTATGTGCTTTTTGTATCAGTTCATCTATCTGCATGAGGTATCCGCTGTCATCCAGCTTCCCTGGTTAATTCTGCGCCCTTTAAAATCACGTATTTTCCGTTTTCGGGCATCACAAACAAAAACGGGAAAAGACACCAAATATGTCTTTTCCCGTTGACTGGAGTTACGGGCTAGCGGAGTTTTTAATTCCGGCCGAACCCGTCAAACGTCAGGCTGCGGTTTGCAGTCCCTGTTTTGCTTTATCAGCAAGCTGCCCGAATGCAGCAGAGTCATGTACCGCAATATCGGCGAGTACCTTGCGATCTATTTCAATTCCAGCCTTGTTAAGACCGTCCATAAATCGGCTGTATGACATATCGCACTGCCGCGCAGCGGCATTTATCCGGGCAATCCAGAGCGCTCTGAACTGACGCTTCTTTTGCCGGCGATCGCGATAGGCGTACTGCCCGGCTTTGGTTACCGCCTGGACCGCTACGCGATACACCTTGCTGCGCGCGCCACGATAGCCTTTGGCTTTTTTCAGGACTTTTTTGTGTCTGGCGTGCGCCTGCACACCTCTTTTAACTCTTGGCATAGCGTTCCCCTAGGAATACGGAAGCATTTGTACGACGAGGGCATGATCAGCCTCGTGCACGAGCGACTTGCCGCGCAACTGGCGCTTACGCTTTGAGCTTTTTTTGGTCAGTATATGGCGCAAATGACTTTGCTTACGCTTGAAGCCACCCCCACCCGTTCGTTTAAAGCGCTTCGCAGCGCCACTATTGCTCTTCATTTTTGGCACAATGAACTCCCGTTCAGTTAATTTTTAATTGATGCCCGGCTGAGTCGGAGTTGTACTACAGCTCGGGCCCGCAATGGTTTTTCGCACCTGACTGATTATTTCCAGCCAATCGTTCCTGTAACGCCGCAAGTCGCTTTGTGTCAGGTTTTCCTGGGTGCCAATACCATTACCATTTGTCTGCCCTCGAGTTTTGGAAACTGTTCAACAGCCGCCAGTTCTTCGAGATCAGCTTCCACTCGTTTCAAAAGCTTCAGGCCGAGATCGCGGTGTGCCATCTCTCTGCCCCTGAATCGCAGTGTAATTTTGGTTTTATCTCCGTTTTCCAGAAATTTAACCAGATTTCGTAGTTTAACCTGATAGTCCGCTTCTTCGGTACCCGGTCTGAACTTTATTTCTTTAAGCTGAACCTGTTTTTGCTTCTTTTTTGCGCTGTGCTGCTTCTTGTTTGCCTCAAATTTGAAGCGCCCGTAGTCCATGATTTTACAGACAGGCGGATCTACATTCGGTGATATTTCAACCAAATCGAGACCAGCCTCTTCAGCTGATTTTATTGCGTCGCCAATAGGGACTACGCCAACCTGTTCGCCGTCCTGTCGGATCAGCCTGACTTGCGGAACCTCAATTTCATGATTCCGCCGATTTGCTTTTGGTGAAGCTATGGATTATTCCTCCAAAGGGTTGCGGCCGCGTGTCGCAACTTCATGTGATAACCCGTTGATCAGAGTTTCCAGATCCATAGGACCCAGTTCTTTCGCATCGCGCGTGCGAACCTTCACTCTGCCGGATTCGATTTCTTTGTCACCGATGACAATCATATAGGGCACACGTCCTAGTGTAGCCTCTCGAATTTTAAGCCCTATTTTCTCGTTTCTCAAGTCAGTTTGTGCTCTGAACCCTTGATCCAACAGGGTTTTTTCAAGTTTAGTGCAAAAATCCTGCTGCTTATCAGTAATATTCAGAATTCGTATCTGATTTGGCGCCAGCCAAAGAGGCATTTTCCCTTCGTGGTTTTCCAGCAAAATTCCGATAAAACGCTCGAAAGAACCCAGCAAGGCACGATGCAGCATGACCGGCGTCTGGCGTTCGCCATTACTGTCCACATAGGTAGCGTCGAGGCGCCCGGGCATGGAAAGATCAACCTGTAAGGTACCGCACTGCCAGACACGACCAATACAGTCTTTAAGCGAGAATTCTATCTTGGGCCCGTAAAAGGCACCTTCGCCCGGTAATTCTTTCCAGTCGAGCTGTTTCGCATCAAGGGCGTCAGCCAGGGCTTTCTCCGATTTATCCCAGCTCTCGTCGCTTCCAACCCGATTCTCCGGGCGTGTGGACAGACGATAGATGACCTCGTTGAAGCCGAAGTCGGCGTAGACGGAATGCAGAAAATCGATAAAAGCGGCGCTTTCAGCCTGAATCTGCGACTCTTCACAGAAGATATGTCCGTCATCCTGAACAAAGCCGCGCACTCTCATAATACCGTGCAATGCACCCGATAATTCGTTGCGGTGGCACGAGCCGAACTCTGCGAGCCTGAGTGGCAATTCACGGTAACTTCGTAGCCCCTGATTGAACACCTGAACATGGCAGGGACAATTCATCGGTTTTATCGCAAACTCGCGATCTTCAGACTTAACGGTAAACATGTCATCGCCAAACTTGTCAGCGTGCCCGGATTTCTCCCACAGAGACATGTCGACCACCTGAGGTGTTTTAATCTCGTGGTAACCTTCTTCCAGCTGACGTTGTCGCATGTACTGCTCGATCACCTGATAAATCGTCCAGCCGTCCGGGTGCCAAAACACCATTCCCGGCGCTTCCTCCTGTAAATGGAATAGATCGAGTTCCTTGCCAATTTTTCGGTGATCACGTTTGGCCGCTTCTTCAAGACGGTGCAAGTGTGCTTTCAGATCTTTCTTGCTGGCCCACGCAGTGCCGTAAATTCGCTGCAACATGGCGTTGTTCGAGTCACCGCGCCAATAAGCGCCAGCGAGCTTCATTAGCTTGAAGTGCCCAAGGTGCCCGGTATCAGGCACATGAGGTCCCCGGCAGAGATCGGTAAAATCGCCCTGCTCATACAGCGACAGAGTCTCGTCTTGCGGTATGTCGCTGATAATCTCGGTTTTGTATTTTTCCCCAAGCTCGTCGAAAAACGTCATCGCATCATTCCGCCCGATTTCGCGACGTGCAATGCTGATTCGTTCAGTAACGAGTTCAGCCATGCGTTTCTCGATCGCTTCCAGATCTTCAGGTGTAAACGCTTTCTCGTAGGCGAAGTCGTAATAGAACCCGTCTTCAACAACCGGACCGATGGTGACCTGGGCACCCGGGTACAACTGCTTCACCGCCTGAGCCATCAAGTGAGCCGTGGAATGACGGATCAGGTGTAAGCCGTCATCATCGCGCGAAGTAATGATAGCCAACGTGGCGTCTTGAGAAATAGCCGTATCCGAATCAACCAGCGTGCCGTCTACAACACCTGCCAGCGCAGCCTTGGCCAGACCGGGCCCGATATCGGCAGCAATATCATGCACAGTAACTGTTTTATCGTAGTTTCGTTGACTACCGTCGGGAAGGGTAATACAAGGCATGGAAAAATCCTGTCAGTGGTGACCCATACGTAAGGCCACATGTTTTGATGGCGCATAGCGCCCGGCTGAAATTAATGGCTGACTGTCAGTATAGCGGCTGGATGCAGAACCGGTAGTATCGCCCGGTATCTTGCCAGTACCTGACTTTCGCCACACCCCGCCCGTCAGCGAACACGCTTCGACAGTGAGGGTGGCATTCCCGGGTGAAAGAAATATCGGCTTCTGAAACCGCGCTCGCGCCACCCGCCAGTCCGAATTTTGACGGATGCGGCAACCTTTTGATGCGCGTTTAAAATTGGTAGGCGCGATTGGATTCGAACCAACGACCCCCACCATGTCAAGGTGGTGCTCTAACCAACTGAGCTACGCGCCTGCTACCGGCCTGATTGTAAGCCATGCACCGTTTGGTCGCAACGTCTTTGGGTCACTTGAAAAGCAAACAGCAGGCAGAAATTTTTAGCGCATGTGCGCCAGTCGACGCTGCCGACATCGTTGACCTTACACTTTAAAAATGGCCCCCTCCGTTCAACGCGGTATCTCATAGTTACAATTCCTGAACTAAGTGAAAAATCGGCGTTTACCTCAGGGAACGATACCCCTATGATTTGGTCTGTTAACTTGCACAGTTCCGACTGTGCGGTTGACCGTGTTTCTTGCGCTTGTCTTAATCCCGAGTCAAGCGGAAAGAAACCACCACTAAGGAGTAAATATGCGTATACGCTGTTTGTCTGCCTGGGGTGCTGCACTTCTTCTGACGCTTGGCTCTTTTACAGTCAACGCGAAAGAGGTAGTACCCATGCTGGGAGGCGTACTTATCGATGGTTACGATTTCGGTGCTGATATCGGACCCAAAGGTAGTATTGCCTTCGACGAAAAGACCGGTGAATTCATTGGTGCCTACAACGCACTCAAGATGCCACAAGGTCGGCGAGCTATATTCGCCTGGGTCCATGACACGGTAAATCAAAAATCCGAGTACATTGGTCCGGTTGGTTGGCTCAAAAACGGTACAGCTGGTAAAGATAAAGGCCGCTTTAAGATTAAAGTGCCGGCAAAATTCCGCAATGGAAATTTTGGTAGCAACGAGATCATTGGCTTTACGTCTGAGAAGACCGGTTTTATCAACGGCAAAGGTCAGGCGGTGCAAGTACCGTCCGAGCCTTCAGGAAGTGATGTACAGAAAGAGCTGAAGCCGGCTTTCTATCTGTATGCTGCTTTGCCGGGTGCCGACACTGATCTGCATTACTGCGGTCACGGTCAGGACTTCTTTTATGCCAAAGCGCCTGAAAAGCAAGTCTGCTACGACTGACTGTGCGGTCAAAAGTATTCAAGCTGCGTACAAGCGGGACTCGCGTCTCACTAAAATCGCGCTCGACTACTTTTACATTCGATCCGTGCGATTGAATAGACTGGTTACACGACGTTAGTGTGAGATGGCATTCGGCTGTCTCACACACTACACAGGAAACAACACGATGCGTGCTCGCACACTCTTAAAAATCTGTTCACTTTTTCTGCTGACACTTACCAGCAACGTTTCGGCACACGACCCTGCACTGCACGGTTTTAACCTGACCACCTTTGACCCGCCTTTTCCTGCTCCGGCTTTCGTGCTCGACACTCTGGCTGGCGAGTCTTCAAAACTGGAAGACTATAAAGGCAAATACGTACTACTAAATTTCTGGGCTACCTGGTGCCCGCCCTGCCTCGAAGAAATGCCAACGATGGAAAGTGCCTACCAGCAATTTAAAGACAGAGGTTTTACCATAGTCGCAATTTCAAGCGATGAAGAAGGTGCCGCAACAGTTACTCCTTTCATCGATCAACTGGGAGTTACGTTCCCTGTGCTACTCGATCCCGATCAAGCGGTATCAAAAGTGTACGGCGCCATCAACTTGCCGCTGTCATTTCTACTCAACCCGGAAGGTCAGGTGATCGCCGGATCCGAAGGTGAGCGAGACTGGTCCAGCGAAGAGGCAATTTCAGTGCTGGACGAACTCATCGTTCCGCAAAACTAGTAGCTCGCAATGAACTTTCAACGCGTATTTTCAAGAGGCTGTTTACTGGCAGCCCTGATAACCACAACCACAGTAACGGCTCAGTCTGCCGACGAAGACCCGATTGTCGCCGTTATCAATGACTACGTCATTAAGTGGTCTGACATCAATAGCCAAATTTTGCAGATGCCACTTGGTGACCAGGTATCGATACGCTCTGATCCTGAAAAATTTGCGGAATCCCTGGTACAGGAAGAAGTACTTTTTCAATCGGTACTTGGAACTAACTTCGAAGATGAAACCGACTTGCGCAGCGAGATTAAAACGCTCGTTGTTAATCATCTTATCGAAAAATACGTAACCAGCCAGCTGACCGTAACAGAAGAAGCAATAAAGGAATTCTACGATGCCAACACCGGTGCCATCCGCGGTGAAACTGTTCAGGTAAAGCACATCCTCACGGAAACCCGCCCCGAGTGCGAAGCGTTGAAGGTCAGAGTGGATAATGGAGAATCGTTTACCGACCTCGCTAAAGAGCATTCAATACACGAGAGTTCTGCAGTCAACGGGGGCGATCTAGGTTCCCTGATGAACCATGACGGCCCGCTTGGCTTCGAACAAGAGCTTTTCGAAATACCCCAAAACCAGTACACCCTTTTCGATAGTGACGACGGATGTCACCTGGTGGTAGTTACTGACAGTGATACGCCGCCACTGCCACCGCTGGAAAATGTCGCACCCGCCATTGAAGGTCTGTTGCGGCGCGAACTCGAAATTGCCGCACTGGAGTCCCTGATCGAGCGAGCCCACCAGAGAGTAACTGTGGTCAGGCCGGATCAGCAACAATAGCCGCCACTGCGATTGTACAGATGCTTATAGTCCAACCCGGCTAGGCAAACGCGCTTCGCAGCCCTCACTGGTGACAGGCGCATTAGTACCCGCCATAAATCCAAGTAAGCTGTGCCACTTCTCGAGCTTGCCATCATTATCAAACCGAATGGCCTCGTAATTGATCCCGTCAATGGTTTCCAGCCCGGCCGGCTTTATCACACCGGAGTAAGTGGTACCGAGAAAATTGATCGTCAGTAGCAGGCTAAAGGTTCCGCTTTGCGTATCGGTTGATCCCAACATACTCCAGAATCCAGTCGCCACATCACCACGGGTACTGCCCTCGCCAAGCGATCCATCGGAGCTGGCATCATTGATGATCTTTACGCATGCGGTAAAGCTTCCTTCCAGATCACCGGTAACGCCATCAAAATAGAACTCGATTTCGGAATCATCGAGTTTGTTCGGCGCAGTGCCTGTATCGAGGTCAGACAAGCGTAGCGTGTGACCGGCAATGTCCGTGAAGGGCTCAGCTCCTGCCGCAATACTCGATGAACGGGCAATCTCAAGCACCGAGTCAAAATCATCACCTCGAAAATCATTATTTGCAAGTGAGCCAAGATCGGCAGTTTCTGCAGACAGACTTTCAACCAGTGCCCCGATAAGCGGCTCGTTGCTATCGGTAGTAAAGAATTCAACGGCACTGGCAATCGAGGGATCAATCTGCACCTTCTCATTTACTGCCTTGATTACCAGCGATTCCAGCGCTCGAGTCTGGCCGGCAACCTCGTCTACCGATGGCGCCCGACTCTCTACATCGATCAACGCATCGACCACCGCCGGAATATCACTAACAATTTCAGCTATCCGGCTAAACTGACCCGGTTGCTCCGCAGTTCCCATGTCTTCGGGAAGGTTGAATTCTTTCTGTATATACAAAGAACGAAGTTGTGCTTCGGCCTGGTCAAGTACCGCATGCAGCGCTCCTGGCTCAAGCGCTGCGTCCAGACCTGCGTCTCTAACAGCCTCGGCCAATGCCGGATAAACCGCACTGCTCGCATCGTTCGGGGTACCAAAATTCTCACCTATTTCAGTATAGGTGTCGTTCAGGCGATCAGACAATACGGTTACTGCCTTGTGAATAGTGAGTGCCGTATTAAGCAAACGTGCATCAACTGCACCACTGCCATCAGTATTTAGATAGTCTACATCCAGATCCGCTTCCGTCAGACCCAGTGAAGTCAGCAGTTCGGCTACTTCTTCTTGCCCCTGAGCGCTGGTGAAAAGCGTGGTAATGGGTGAAATGAGATTGTCGACAGCGTTGATATCACTGTCCAATTCCACGCGTCTTGTCATCTGACCAAGAAACGGCTCACCGGTTTGCACATCATAGCCACCATCTACACGGATCACGACTTCACTGTAGTCCACTGCAGTTTCCAGACAATACTGCTGTTGTTGTTCACTCGCCAGCGGACTGCAATAGTCTGTATCGGTAAGAGGATTGTAGGAGAAGTAACCATCATTGTCGGTAAACGCCCGAGCCTCCCAGGCGTCTCTCGTACCATTATTATTGGAATCCATGAAGACCATGGCTCTTGCCAGATAGCCATCGATTGCTGACCCGCTGAACTGTTGCCTGTCTATCGACACCCGCCCGTCGTCCTGACCCGTACCACCGCACCCGGCCACTATGGCCGCGGCAAGGCAGATACAAACAGTCTTTCCATGGCGCGCACCTCGGTGCAGCACTGCTCGTTTGCTCTGAATCATATAAGGTTTCTCTGCTGTAACTACAACTAGAATCTTTCTTCAACACCAAACGCAAAACCGAATCTGCGTGGTATCGAACTACCATTGACTGTTGTGCTGTCCAGTCCATATTCGACATCAAGTGAAAAGTATTTCAGAAAGTTCATCCCGAAAGTCAGGCTGCCTAACTTTTCACCGGCTAGATTTTTCTGATAGCCCGCTCTAACCGAAGGCACTATGTTGTTGCGAAATTCATAGGAAGTTGCCACGTTAAGCCACTGGTTTTCAAAACTGACAAAATCGTTATACCGCGCCAAATCAATTGATCCGCTGGCAATCCAGCGATCGTTAATGTGATACAAACCATCAACACGTGCACGAGCATGCATCGTATGGGTTTCTCTAGCGGTAATAGCACCGTCCTGTTGAATAAATTGTGCTGCTACCTCACAGTTTGTCCTCGCTGCAGTATTCTCCTGGCGCGCTTCGCAATTAGTCCCGATAATCCCGTAGTCAAACGAAGGCGAGTTAATGTTATCCAGGGTCAAGCCAACGCGATATCGAACGGCATCCCACACCACACCTACACTCAAGCCGATACCAACAGTTTCATTGAGATTGTTGTCGTACTCATCTTGAAGAAGGTTACTGACATCTCTGCCATCCAGCTGCTGTAGTGGTGTAACCTGTTTACTCAATGCCAGGGATATAAGTCGCGCCGAGACCCCGCCGTACAGCCGGTTATTGCGGGTGTAGCGAAAATTCGTTCGCTCAAGTAGTGGCTGGCTGTAACTCAGGGAAACCGATTTCTCGATCCCGCTTTTTAAATAAAGCGACGATGCCGTTGAAAATGTACCGTTCTGTTCATCAAAGCTAAGCGAGCTGTCTAGAATTCGCAAACCGGCTTGTCCCTGTACACTGGCACTTACTCCAAACGATCCACCGAATTTCCGCGATTGATAAACGAGTCGCGGCAACGGCAAGCCAAAACCAACGGTACTTTTCAGGTAACCGGATTCACCCATCGCCTCCAGAGTAGTATTGAATCGATTCAATACTTCGGATGGGCTGTCATTTGTTGAAGCCGGATCGTCGATGATGTCGATCAGATCATCCAGATCATCGGTAAAGTTATCCACCTCACCAAATTCCGTGCTTATCCCGAAATCCGGGAAATAGGAGAAGCGCCACGAATCGCTTGACGGCACCAGCAGCGAATTCATAGCAGGGTTGTTGCCGGCCGACTGTATGGAATAAATGGTCGACGAAGGACCCATGGTCATGCTGGAGCCGGTGTTTACTCCCGCGGTACCTGCGTGTGCAGAGCCCATTCCCAGAAATGCTATCGCCATTACTGTCTTTTTCACGCCAAATCCCTAGCCGTGTGCAAGTGCCCTTGTGGGGTTACCCGCGCGCCGGATGCACGCAGCTAACGCAGAGCAGTAGCTGGCAGAGTCGCACGACCAATGCCAATTCACGCTCTCAACCTGAACACACCGGCATCTGCATTCAGCTGTAGAAGGTGATCGGCTACAAGCGATTTTACTAAACACACCTGCAACGAAAGGTGGAGGCTGTTCCAGATGTTCGGCGAACCAGAAGAAAACCCGAAAGCTCGGGTCTGGCCAAAAACAATCTGTCGCCAAGGGCAGTTCAGGTAAGGGAGACTTCGCCTGCCGCATGCAGGCGTTTATTCATGCAAAATAATTACAAGTGGTTGGTGTGAGATTGCCTGTCTGAACCGGCCGAAGTAGTGATCGATGATGGGTGAGTAACTGCTATCGCTTTAAACCAGACAGAACAAGACATGTGCCGGACAGGGGTTTGCGGCATCGAAGTACCCTTGTTGCTATGCAGGTACCGCTCTGGCGTGATTATGAACAGCGGCTTTCATTGCCAGCTAAAACCGGATTTCTCTGCGGAATCTTTCGCTGTGCGATATTTGATTTGCATGCCATTCAGAAAATTTCGCAATATCTGATCCTTACACTCCCGGTAGTGCTTGTGGCCGGGTTTGCGAAACAATGCACTTAGCTCGTGCTTGCTTATCTCTGTACCGCCAAGCTTGAGAATATCCAGCACCTCTTCGGCGCGCAGGTTAAGGGCTATTTTTAGCTTCAGAAAAATCAGATTATTGTTCAGTGTTTTCTCTGCAGGCGGTGCCGCACCCTCCTTTTTGCCTCGTCGGTGCACGATAAATCCGTTCAGAAAAATCGCAAAAATCTGGTCTGGGCATTTCTGGTAGGCTGGATCGTCTTCTTTCTTCAACCAGTCACACACTTCATCGCGCGTTGTTGTTCGACCCGCCTGTTCAAATACAGACATTACTTTTGAGTCGCCGAGGTCGAACGAGTAGCGAATTCGTCGCAAAATGTCGTTGTTGGTCATTGTCGTGAAACATTGCAGAAATCCTGTGACAATATCAGAATTCACGGGTCAAGGCTGCAAAGTTCAATGGCGACGGGGTGCGCGATCGAACACCGGCACGGCGCCCTGCCACGATTTCACCGGAGTCAACGCTAAAGGATCGTCTGGCGAAGCGATAGCCACATCTCACCATGGTCAGAAAATCACGTTATTGTTAACAAAAATGTGTGGTAGTTTCTACAGAAATTGAACAAATCAGAACTCATGACAGTCCACTGGGTAGCTACCCCGGATTCAGGACAGCACTCACGGAGCTCCGAATGATAAAAAGCGTCACCGTCGCCGTATCACTGGTTGTGGTGCTGTTGCTTTCCCGTCATAACGCAATTGCCAACTCAATCACCCCTCTGCAACATTTCAAGATCGAAGATCCTGTTATGTTTGATGCGGACGAAGCCAATGAGAAGTACCAGCAAATAGTCGACAAAATGCGCCGCGGCTACGCACTGGCAGACTACCAGGCTGCGAAGGATTACCTGCAATGGATTCGCTTCAACAAGGCGCCTTATCTATCTCACGGCCACGGCAACCGCTACCTGAACAATTACGGAAACGGAATCGCCCGGGACTACCTTGCCCTGCAAACCGGAGAACAAATGCCCGTTGGCTCCATCCTCGCAAAAGACAGTTTCACCGCAAAGGAAGACGGTACATTATTGCCCGGTGCACTTTTTCTAATGGAGAAACTGGATACAGGTGCCAGATCCAGCTACGGCGACTGGCGCTATATTATGGTCCTGCCAAATGGTTCTGTCCTCGGTGATAGTGAAGGTGCCAACCCGCAGGCGATGGAGTTTTGCCACACCTGCCATATATCGGCAATTGCGACCGACTACCTGTTCCTGCTACCTGAGGAAAACCGCAACAACTGACACGCACAACGCCCGATTGTGTCCGCTAGCCTTTGTTGCGGCTGTCCCTGATATAGAGGGCCGAGCCGTTATTCCTCATTTCGGAATCAAACAGTTCAGTAGCCCGGATCAGATCACCGAGCTTCTTGTAACCGTAGTTAATCGCTGAAAAAGAACTGTTGTTGGAAATAAATTTACCCACCTGGCTCATATGCGCCCAACCATCATCGCCGGAGGATTGTTCCACCGCGGTTCTGAGCAAACGCAGCAAAGCAGTATCTTTTCTAAGCGCAGCGCGACCATATTTTTTAACTTCAGCAGAAGTATTATTTTCCTTGTTTCCATCAACCACCTGCGCAACCAGGTTCTCGGTATATATAAACGGTGAGCATGCATCAACAAATGCTCTGGGCGTTTTTTTCTCACCAAAGCCATAGACGGGCAGACCGCTTTCAAGAATACGCAGCACCAGAGGGGTAAAGTCACTGTCACTGGTCATGAGAGCAAACGCACTAATATTGCCGCTATACAGTAGATCCATGGCATCGATAATCATCGCAGAGTCTGTGGCATTTTTCCCCTTGGTGTAGGCGAATTGCTGCATTGGCCTAATCGCATGCGGGTGAAGCTTGTCAACCCAGCCGGACAGCGATTTACTGTTCCAGTCACCGTGTGCGTGCCGAACCGTAACCATTCCGTATTTGGCCAGTTCCTCCAGCACACCCTCAATAGACGTATGACTCACGTTGTCACAATCAATTAGCAGCGCAATTCGGTTTTTTTCTGACACCACTTGCATCTCCGGTAAAACTTGCGGTAAAACCAATAATCAGGTCGGCCCCGCCCTGCACGGTTGAAAACCCGATTGAGAGAATACCGAATAACGGTTTGCAGAAAATTTGCGGAGCATGCTTATGCCCGTGCAAACGACTGTCGATCAAAAACGGGGGTTACAGTGGATTAGCTGTTGCCTGTATTTTTCGCTCCCGCCTCGTTATAGACAATAACAGATGTTTGGTCACGCCACCGTGCAATCAACCGATTGCCGGATAGCGCAAGCCAACCGAATCGCCAATCTGCTGTCACAGGATCGAGACATCGATCGCGCGGTTGATTTTCCCTGTAGTTGCCAAAGCCCTATATACTCACTACCAACACGCGATGGCAACTGTATCTTCAGAACTCCATCTGATCCATTCCGCTGGCCTGACAACCAAACATCTGTGCAGCTAAACACCTGCGCTGTTAGACGGGCCTTTACAAAAACCAGAACTGTAGCCATTGAACAAGCGAGACAACGAACAAAACCTGCGAGACTCCATTCTGGTCTCTCCGGTAGCGTATATCAGATCGTGCTTTACTGACCGATTCGGCATACCGCGCCAATCCGGACTTGTGCCCTCGGCACGCGCGTCGATCGTTTTTTCCAACAGCAACAGCAACAAACTTTCACTACGTGGGCTGGATGAATTTTCGCATCTGTGGGTTATTTTTTATTTTCACCGGCAGAGTTATAAAAACGCCGGACCATTGGTGAAACCGCCCAGACTGGGGGGCAATAAAAACATCGGCGTTTTTGCAACGCGCAGCCCCAATCGACCCAACCCTGTGGGAATGAGTGCAGTTGCGCTCGACTCGATCGAGCAAACCGGTTCCGAAATACTGGTGCATATAACCGGTGGCGACTTTCTCGATGGCACTCCGGTTATTGATTTAAAACCCTATGTCTCGCATGTTGATTCACTACCCCGGTCAAAAGCCGGCTGGGCCAGCGGCGCCGAGGAAGTTTTACCGGTGGATTGGAGCAAACAGGCGCAACATAGTCTCGATAACCATCAGACCAATATCGATACCGCTTACCTGAAAACACTTATTGAAGAGACGCTGGCGCAGGACCCGCGTCCCGCATACGAACGAAAAAAGGACGGAAAACCGGGGCAACAATGGCATATGCAGATTGCCGGGGTTGAAGTGTCCTGGGAAGTACTCAACGACACCGCAGTGATCACAGCACTCAAAGCAGTGTGCGAAGCAGATCAATAAGCCAATAATGCCGCTTACATTTATATAGCCGCTGCTAAAAAAGCTATAAGCGAGTTATTGTTTAAAAGCCATGCCTCTTCTACAACCCGGATTCTTCAGAATCAGAGCCACTCTTAACCTGTTGGTCCATTGCCGAAGGTATACACCAGTCCCGGCCGCGAGCCGTATTGACGTATTCCGGCCAGCGAAAATTAACCGGAGGTTCGTAGTCACAAAGTGGTGGAACCCATGATTTTCCATTGATTCCCCCACCGGTCCTCTGAATAAATTCGTCCATCGCAGCACGGCGGGTGGCATCATCCTGCAACAAACGCAGCGCGGAGATAGCCAGTATTTTGCCCGCAACGAGAACCACCGGGTCAATGGTCGATGGTATCCCGCCCAACGCGTTCATCACCCAGGATGGATAAGTGTAACCGGCAGGCGCTTTAAGCGTCGGGCGCGCCACATAAAAGCGTGCAGTAGGAGCATGCCACGTCATTTCCGTGTAATCGTCTGACGTCGAATTTAATTGCGACGGCGGCAGATCCTGTCGCAGCAACTCCTCAGCCGTAAGCGGATCAACAAGTTGCCCGCACTCTTCAATGAAAGGGGAATCCATTGGTGCGAGCTTCAGATTGTCCTGTATCCGCTGTGCTATGGCGATAGCATCAGTCCCCCACACGGGTGCCCCCGTATGCTGCATACTCTGCCAAACGAGTTTCGACATTGCGTGATTGGCAAGGCCATGCCGGCTTTTACTTACCCAGTGTTTTTCCCAACGGCATCCAGTCATGGTACTTGCTGCCTCGGCATTGCGATCAAGCACCCGGGTTACCTGCTCTGCCATCGCCAGTTCAGGAACTCGAATCATATATTGAAGCTCTGCAAGACCGGCCGGTAGATTGTCGGCGGTGGCCTGTCCTGCGGTCAGAATTGCCTCTGAAATTGACCAGCCCCCCTGGTGCGGCAACATTGAATCACGCAATACCTTGCTGGATTGATACATCAGCATCAAGGCATCGTTCGCTCCCGGCGCACGGACATCACTGTGTGACTGCGGAATAGGTGCGTCGCTATTGCCACCCCAGGATGTCGACTCACAATATAGAAAACGATAAACCATGGAATAAGCAGCACCACAATGGGTATTCCAGCGCACGGTATTGCACATCGGCATCATATAAAACGGGTGGAACGATAAAATGCCTGCAAGACCGTCGTAGTAGCCTTTCGCAGCATGTATTGGTTTAGATCCTCTTACTTTTTCTGCAGGCTCACCAGTGAATCGCAAGCCCCCCTTGATGTTGCCCGATTGCATGGCAGCTTTAACCGCGAGTAACGCCCCAAGGCCTGCGATGCCGAGCGCAGAGTGCGGATCGGTATGCCCACCGGCACTGTATCCCAGTCCGTCCCGCGGGCGGCGGTACGGCACCGCCGCCTGACAATTACCCGGAACCGCATCGTACTCTGCGTAAAGTCCAATCACCGGTCCGTCACCATTGTGCCATTCAGCACAAAACGCAGTGGGCATTCCGGCGGAGCCTTCTTCTACCGCAAAACCCTCCTTCCGCAGTACTTCAATATACCAGGCAGCCGACTGATACTCTCGCCAGGCCGTTTCTCCAAAATTAAATATGGTTGCCGTCCAGTCTGAAATTTGCGTGGCATGTGTATCGATATACTCGCACGCCAGTGATTGTGCCGTGGTCAATGCCATGGATTATTTCACCTGTCTAATTACCCGTAATGCAGGGTCACTCTCATCTGTTACATCACTACAATCAACCATCTGAAGGATATCCTGCCGCTCCCGGCCCTCGAACCAGATCTCGTATTTCTGCATCGCATGTACGAATACAGGATGTGCCAGCCAGTTATCCAGCCATCGTTTAACAGACAGACACGCACTTGCCTCAAACCATTGAGGATCTACCATTGAAAACTGTCGAATAAAAGGCAAAATTGCGATATCCGCCAGCGATACCTGATCACCGGTTAGTGCGTCAGTATCGGTCAGTAATTCATCAAGATGTTTGACGAATTTCAAGGCCTGGTCCCGGTAGTATTGTTTTGATTGTTCAGGAAACCGGGTATGGTATTTATAGCGATCAAGCCAGTGCTTGAATTCAGTATCATTGCGGCCTATGAGTTCATCCTGCAATTGACGATTACGATCACACAGGCCCCGGGCATCACCGACCCGCTCGATAGCCCAGTACATAATATCCAGACTTTCATCCAGCACGGTTCCATCCGGCAGTTGCATCACCGGAACAGTGGCTTTCCCGGAGAGTTGCAACAATGCCTTCGGCTTGTCACGCAACGTTATTTCACGCACCACCACAGGTTGTTCAACCAGCAATAAAAGCATACGCGTCCGAATTGCATAGGGACAACGGCGAAAGCTATACAGTGTTGGTAACGTCAAACCACACCTCGTTCCTGTAAACCCGATTAAGCGATATTAAACAACATGGGCACACTACACCGATTTCATTTTAGCGAGGATCGTGTGACGTTCAATGGCTGCTGTAGCAATTGCACGTCACACTGCACCAGTGGTCCGTTCAATTAATAACCGGTAAGTTCCAGATAGCCGTGACCAATATCAGCCCCTGACGCATCTTGCAATTGAATAGCGCCTTCCCAGTAGCGAACCGTCAATTGCATTTCCTGATCATCAATCAATGGTCGATAGACAATCGTCTCGCCGGTGTCTGCCAGATGCAGCGTACCCGCGATTGGATATTGTGCGCCTCCACTACCACGCCACCACTGGTCAACCTCAATACGGATAGCGTCTATCGGTATTATCCGTTTGCTGCCATCTTGCCTCATTTCGACAGCGTAGCTATGCGGATCTATGCCACCATCCCTCAGACGGAGCTGATACACCATCAGATCGCGGCCGTCAGCGAGTTGCAAAGAAAACCAGTCCCAACCGCTTTGATTATCAGCCAGAGCGCTGCTGCTCCACTCCCGGTCAAACCAGGCGGTGCCGGTTACCTCATGCACCACACCGGCAGATCTGATCTTGCCACTTGCCCGCATCCTCGGAATAGAATAGTAGTACGAAGCATTACAACGCTCCCGACTCTTTTGACTCAAGCCATCATGCCCCTGCAAAAACACCGGTTTGCTGGCCCGCAAGGTCAGATCGATAAATTCGCCACCCTCCTTGAGTGTGAGTTGCCACACTAGCTCATCAGCGTCTTCAATTGCAGCCGTCAATTGCCAGTCGTCCAGCCAGATACGCAGCGGATCTACCTGCGCTCCTGCCAGACCGGCTGCTGCTCTGGAAAACCGCTCATGAGCTTTTATTTGATCATCGCCGTCTTCACTAATGGCAAAATGGCCCATATAAAACTGATCAGCAGACCAGGCTGACCTGGCATTCACCGGATCGCCACTCTGCTGGTCAGCAAAGCCGGTTTCTTTTGGTGTATCAGTCTGTACAGCGTTGGCTTGCGGTGCATTAGCGATGCGAAAAAAGGTGGCGTGAAAGCCGAATTTTTTTCGCTCTTTATTTTGCACATTGCCAGTTATATACCACCACTCATTGCGGTAAGCGGTATGAGCGCCGTGATCGGCCGGAAATAAAAATTCACGCGAGTCGCAGGCTCTGGCGTAACCCTCGGCACTTCCGCCAAGCTCTGTATGCAGGCTGATGCCCGAGTTGCCAATACCGTTAGCGGGTGCGCTGTCATTGCAAGCAACCAACACGCACAACAACGGCAACATCAATAGATTTTCTGTTAGCCTGTGCACAATTCCTTTTTCCCGCAAGTGCCGACGGATTCTCTGGTGTACACATAAGCTGTGGTACACAGCAACACAGCTTCGACTGGAGACATTCTGTCTCACTGGTACCGCAACGCCTCTGCCGGAACTATCCGGCTCAGTTGCCGAGCCGGAAACCAGCCAGCGATCAGCGCCGCGACAACAGCAAGCAACAAAGTTTGCAACAAAACCACCAACGGCACATGAAAATCCATCGTCCAGCCAAACGATCGCACATTTATCACATTGACCAGCAAGCGCGACATCATATAACCAAGCGGTAGCGCCAAAACCCCTGCGATAATACCCATGAGCCCGGTTTGCACAAACAACAGCAGGCGCAATTCCTGCGGCGTTACACCAATAGCACGCAATACTGCAAACTCCCTTCTGCGTTCAAGAGCCAATGCCATCAAGGCACTCAGAATCCCGATAAACGCCACTCCTACCGTAAGCAATCGCAACACGTGTGTTATTGCAAAGGTCCGATCAAATATATCAAGAGACATGGATTTTATCTCTCCGTCTGATCGCATCATAAGTGGCTCTGAGTAACTGCCAAGCACACGTCTGATGGACTGTTTAGCCTCCCCCGATTCAGTCGCAGCAGCAGAAAGTACTACGCCAATTGAAGACAGACCGGAGTCGAGCCAATAGCGTTGATACAGATCAAGGCGCATCATGATTAAACCTTTTCCTGCCCGATAGTCTGCGAATATTCCCTCAATTTTAAATGGTCGCAATCCTGTAGCGGTTTTTAGTTGCAGAGAATCACCCGCATTTAAACCCGATTTCCATGCAAAGGGCTCAGACACAAAAATCGCATCGGCACTGCTATATTCCTGCCAATAGTATTCACTGGCTGTTTGTCTAAAATTCAATCCGTCGCCAGCAGCGCCGGTGAGTTGCAAGGCCAGCAATCTTGTCGGTAAGGCACCAGCTTCAACGTCCGCACCCCGAGCCATGCGCAAGCCCGTAACACCGTCAATAGCCTCAATCTCTTTGACTAAACTGTTTGGTAGCGCATTGTCCAGCGAGTGAGCAGAGCGTATATAGATATCAGATGTCAGTGACTGGCCCAGCCAGTCCGCGACGGACAAACGAAAACTGCCGATCATGATGCCCACACCTGCAGTGGCAGATACCGCGACGGCAAGGGCTGCTATTGCCACCGACGTTCGACTCAGGCTTGCAGTGAGCGAGCGCAACGGATACTGAACAGTCGGTCCTCCACGTTTGTCTGGTGCATTTGCAAAGCGGGACGCAATTCCGGCGACACCAATCAATGCGAATGGAATAAGCAAACTGTAGCCAACGACAATAAAGAGCAATGCTGCAAACCCGGCCCACAGACTGCTTTGACTCCACCAGATTATGATTGCCCCCGTCAGAAGTAGCAGCACACCCGTTGCGGTTAGCCAGGGGACAATTGCCCCGGCGCGCTTTTCAATCGAAGACCGTTGCAATACAGTGACTGGCGGACTGTTGGCTGCTTCAATCGCCGGTGCCAGTGCCGCTAACAGAGCGGCACCCAGGCCAAGTAAAGTCGCCTTCGCCACCGATAGCACACCAAAGTCAATGCGCCGCACGTCCAGCGTAAAATATAGATCGTTGATGGTTCTTGTCACCAGTCCCAACAACGCATTGCCAAGTAAAAGACCGAGCAACAGCCCCGCAACTGTACCAACAAGCGCAAAGCAGAATATTTCAAACATAACGCCGCACAGCAACTCAAACCGGGTAACCCCCGCGACTCGCAACATACCAAATAACGGCCTGCGCTGTAACACCGAGAGAGTGACTGTGTTATAGATCAGAAACGCACCCACCAGCAACGCCAGCAAACTCATTGCCAGCAGATTGGTATGAAACGCATTCGTCATTTGCAACAAGGATTGACTAAGACGTTCTGCCTCGATGATTTTCACTGACGGAAAATCAGCCCTGATACCCGCGAGCTCTTCGTTGTTGTTTACCACAAGATCAATCCGGCTCAATCTTCCATACATACCCAACAGGTGTTGCGCAGTCGAAATATCAACCATCGCGATATTGTCCAGTGCGGCCTGTCGATCATCATTTAGCAGACCTGTCAGTCGCAACTCATGTGATTTTTCTTTCGCGACAACATTAAAGGTGTTACCAACTGACAGACCGAGCCTTGCGGCTGTGGCAGGTGCAAGCAGAACCGATCCACTATTTAGAATAGCCAATGCGGCACGGCTTCCCTGTTGAACACTGTCTCCGGTAACATCGCGGCCGGTAACATCACGAGCGGAACCGATATCAGCAATGGTGCCACCCGACAGATTGCTGCGAAAAACCGGCTCGGCGAACAGATCAACACCCATGACCTGAAGCGTCTCTCCGGCTACACTGACAATGCCCTCCACCACCGGAGCACTGTTGCGAAAAGCGGATTCAGTACGAAGGCGGGTGTAGACGCTTTCATCGAGAGTGTTTTCTGCTGGCACCATTTGATGCGTGGTGCGCCCGGTTACCGCATCAAGTGACAGTGCAAACGCCCGTCTCGCGCTTTCGTTAGCGATGTCAACGGCAAAGACCACCGCCACTCCCAGTGACATACCCAGCAACATGAGTAATGCCGGCCAACGATGTCGAGACCAATACCGAACACTGCACTTAAAAAAAACACCGTTGGCAGCGCTTTGTCTGGTTACTTGCACGCCCTGTGTCAAAGAACCGATAGGCTTGTCACCATGCAAGGCTGGCATCACCGCTCTGCAACTGTCCGTTAGCCATCTGCAGAACCCGGTCAGCCGTTTTAGCCACCTGCAAGCTGTGGGTTACCATTAACACCGTTTGCTCCAGCGACTGCGCAATTGTGGTGAATAACTGCATCATGGATCTACCGGTTTCCGCATCAAGATTTCCGGTGTGTTCATCAGCGAGGACCAGTGCCGGTGAATGCACCATTGCCCGAGCGATAGCGACGCGTTGCTGTTCGCCCCCGGACAACTGATCCGGATACGATGTTGCGCGATCCGAAAGCCCAACCTGTTCCAGCATAGACATTGCCACATCATTCGATGTAGAGGCTTTATAGCCATTCAGTTGTAGCGGTAACTGAATATTTTCAATGACAGTGAGTGTCTGGATAAGATTAAAGGACTGGAAAATAAAGCCAATATTCCTGCGACGAAAGAGTGTTCGCTGTCGCTCTGTGAGTTCGGTAAGCACCGATCCCGCTATACTGATTCGACCGCTGTCAACCTCGTCAATCCCGGCTATCACGTTGAGTAGCGTTGATTTGCCACATCCGCTGGCTCCCAACAATGCCACACGCTCTCCTTTTGCAACACCAAAAGACACATTTTTAAGCACTTTCTGGGTCGCGGTACCACTGCCATGGGACTTGTGCACACCTTCAATCTGTAGATAGTTATCGCTGATAGGATCTCCCCAACCCGGGTTCTTCGGATGCTCTCAGACCCGGCTTAAAGTAGATAAGTTGCATGAATATGTGGCGCTGAAACACTGCAGCAAAATGGTGGTCAACTCAATGCCTGCTGCAATATCTGCGCGACATGAAGCGGTTTTCTGTCTGAAAGTGTTTCAATCTGATGGCGACATGAAGTGCCATCAGCAACAATCAATGTGTTCGCGGGCGCGCGTTTAACCGCAGGTATCAGATCAAGCTCGGCCATTTGTTGCGATACCCCGGCGGTATGAACACCATAACCAAAAGAACCTGCCATCCCGCAACATGAAGAATCAATTTTCTCAACGCGTATCCCTGGCACCATAGCCAACGTGGTTTCCACCGCTGTCATAGCGTCAAACGCCTTTTGATGGCAATGCCCGTGCAACAGGACCGAGGTATCCATAGATTTAAAAAGCCCTGTGTTTAATTGCCCTGCCTTCTGTTCACGCGCCAAAAATTCTTCAAGAAGCAACGCATGTTCCGCAATGGTTTTAGACATCTCCCCTGGAAGCAGTGAAAGATGCTCATCGCGCAAGGTGAGCAGGCAGCTGGGCTCCAGTCCGACAACCATCACGCCGCGCTTCGCATAGGGATACAGAACCGATGCCATGCGCCCGGCCTCAGCCCTGGCTTTGTCGACCATGCCGGTTGCAAGGTAAGTGCGACCACAGCATAGACGCCTTTCACCCTTGTCTGATTGAGCAATGTGCACTCTGTATCCGAGTGCGGTTAACACATCGCGGGCTGCGCGTAAATTTTCCGGTTCAAACCATGTGTTAAACGTATCTGCAAGCAGCACTACTTCGTGGTCGCCCTGACCCTGCGTATCCGTTTCGTGAAACCAGTCACCGCTGAACTCCGGTAGCTGTCGCCTGGCGGAAAAACCGCTGAGCGTCTCGGTAGCCCTGGCCAGTAGCGGAAACCGGTTGCGCAG
>CAYPCS010000027.1:37226-59314 GCA_964409275.1 uncultured Granulosicoccaceae bacterium | reverse complement strand
AACCAACTTTTAACAGAACTCATTACCCTTCAATCGATTCGATTGAAGCAAGCCGACTAGTATATGACGGCATATTCTAACTGTCAACTCTTTCACAAAAAAATATCGCGGAACAGGTCCGCATATGACAGCCCACGGATTCTACACGCGGCAAAATTCTTGTCAATAATAATCCTGCGGATCGAAAAACCAGCGGTTTATAAGGCCTTGCCTGAACACCCTTCGTGACTCCACTAGATAAACCAATCTGATACCAGCGCGTTAGCTGCACTTAGTCAACACAGATACACACTACCAGGAAACGTTATTTCATCTCTCATCAGTCCAGCTGTGAAAATATCCATTCACTAGCATCAAGACTGCAGCCTTCTTCAGACCCAGGTGTTACTCAGGCGCAGAGGTACAAATTTTCGCTACGCGGCCTGCCCTCCAGATTCCGCAAACTAATCCGTACCTTGCCAAGCCGGTTGGTAATCTTACAGCACATGATTAGCTGATCAGTAATTTCAGAAAAAACCTGACATCGGGCAATTGTCACTTCCTTACTATCATTTAACTTACGAGTTTGGTTGCAGGTAAGACATGTAACTCAATTAAGCTTATGTTTTTATTGAATAAAACGCGATTTTTGCACCCACACCAGCAATTGACGAATCCCCGTTAACTTCATATCCTAGTTTCAATGCTTTTCTAGAGAAAAACCCGTGGCAAACAATAAAAACCGAGCCGGACATCAAGTTCTGGTCGACTATAAAAACGTCCGCTCCGCAGTTGCCTACCAGGACACTCCCCGCAGCAAAATCACTTCATCGCCTCCGACGACATCCGGCAACGGCTACGGCAACGGCAACGGCAACGGCAACGGACGGATCAGGATAGCGCTCGCCATCGGCGCAATTTCGCTGGCAAGTGGTTTGATTATCAACCATGTTTTCTCAAACCAGCCAGCAGAAACCGAAGTTGCTTCTGCGGAGGCCATTGCAGTCCCGACCTCGGGGAAACTGGCGATTGCCAAACCGGATGCCGAAGCACCTGTTGAAAAACCGCAGCCGCAGTTCTTCTTCAATGCAAACACGTCCGGCACGCCATCAGATTTGCACGGCGAAGTGCCATTTTTGGAGGTAGATACCATTGACGATTTCCTTCCGGAACATGAGACGCCATCGCATACATCACTAATCAGCCTGATACCAATAACGGCCGCCGCACCGACTCACGCCAATGACTACAATCAGGAACCATCAAAGATACTAATCGAAGTGCAACCCGGAGATACACTTTCCGGTCTGCTTGCCGTGCATGATCTGTCGTCAGTCGAGATTGCAGAAATCACCAGTCTGCAGGAGGTTAAAGACCACCTTGTCAATATTCGCCCGGGGCAGGAAATGCAGATCAATCTGGACGGCAGTCGTCGCCTAACCCACATTACCCGAAACATTGACCTGACAAAAACACTTCTTGTTTCGCGTAAACCTGACAACAGGTTCTCGGCAACATTGAATGTCGTGCCACTCGAAAAAACAATTCAGGTATCCGAATTGACAATGGACTCCTCGTTATTCAATGACGGGGCAAAAGCCGGCTTGTCCGAATCATTGATAATGGATCTCTACTCTATCTTTCAGTGGACCGTAGACTTTAATCGCGAAGTTCGTGCCGGTGATCGACTCACCGTGCTGCATGAAACTTTCAGCAAAGATGGCAAAAAAGTCAAAGACGGCAACATTCTGGCGGCGGAATATCACTCCTCACAGGACATTCACACCGCCTTTCGCCATATGAGCGATGGCACTCCGGGCTACTACGACGCGAAAGGCCAAAGCCTTAAAAAACAATTTTTGCGAAACCCGATCAAGGCACGCATTACTTCCCGTTTTAACTTGAAACGAAAGCATCCGATTCGACATACGATTCGCGCTCACAAAGGTGTCGATTATGGTGCACCAACCGGCACACCAATCAGCGCAGCCGGTGACGGACGCATTGTCTTTGCCGGAAAACGCGGCAGTTATGGCAACACCATCGAAATTCAGCATGGCGATCACCACACCACGCTGTATGCTCATCTTAGCAAGTTCGCCAAATCGATAAAAAAAGGAACCCGCGTCTCTCAAGGAGAAACTATAGGTTTCGTCGGTAGTACCGGGTTGGCTACGGGCCCGCATCTGCATTACGAATTCAGAGTTAACGGCAAACACCAGGACCCTCAAAAAGTTGAGCTCGGCGGCTCTGTTCCGCTAAAACCAGAGGCACTTGCTGGATTTAAAGACAAAATTGCACCACTGCGCGCACGTTTGGCCGCGGCCAACGAAACAAGCGACACCCTCGCCATGCGATAACCTGTCTCTGTGCAGACACGCAAATCGGGACTTTTTATCGGATTAATGTCAGGTACCAGCGTCGATGGTGTCGACGCTGCATTGATCGATATCCAGCAAGACCGCGTCACCACCATTGCTACTATCGATCGTAAATACAATAGTTCCTTGCGCACCTCGCTGCTTACCCTGAATACGCAACCATCGATAAGCCTCGTTGAATACATAAAACTCGACAATCAAGTCGCAGCTGCCTTTGCAGAAACCACGTTGGCGTTGTTAGCCCTCTCGGGGCACCCCGCTGAAGATATCGTGGCGATCGGCTCACACGGACAAACAATTTTTCACCTACCCAACGGAACTCCTGCCGGTACGATTCAGCTGGGAGATCCGAACATCATTGCATTCCGCTCGCAAATAGACACAGTCGCAGATTTCAGGCGAGCAGACATAGCCAGAGGCGGCCAGGGAGCACCGCTGGTGCCTGCGTTCCATGCAGAGGTATTTAAATGTACCCACTCAAGAGCCGTTTTGAATCTGGGGGGGATAGCAAACTTAACGGTTCTCTCCAGCTCCGCGGAAGCACCAATCGCCGGCTTCGATACGGGTCCTGCAAACACTCTGCTGGATGCCTGGGTCCAAAAGAACAAGGGACAGCCATTTGATGCCGACGGAGCATGGGCACACTCAGGCAGCACGAACGCGAGTTTGCTGCATTCCCTGCTCTCGGATCCGTATTTTTCGATTGCTCCACCAAAATCGACGGGGGCAGACTACTTCAACCTTGAGTGGCTAATGTCTCATCTGCAGCGAACGGGTACAACGCAGCTTTCCACAAACGACGTACAAGCGACCTTGATGACCCTTACGGTTTCAAGCATTGCGGCCAGTATTAGTGAACAGTGTCCAGTAGACACCGAGATACTACTTTGTGGTGGCGGAGCACGTAATCGCTGCATGATAAACCAACTTGGGACGACACTGGGAGCCGACTACAAGTTGCGTTCTACCAACGATGCAGGGATCGATGCAGACTTCTGCGAGGCTATCGCATTTGCCTGGTTAGCATGGCGTTTTGTCAATTCACAACCAGGAAATTTGCCAGCGGCCACCGGAGCGTCAGATCACGCAATTCTCGGTGGACTATACCGGGCTACACCGGGCAAAGGCCCGGTCGAGTAACAGCAAGCCCGAAACGGAATAAATAAAGCTGACGTTTATTAAACCGAAAACGACGAGCCGCAACCACAGGTTGTGGTTGCATTCGGGTTTCGAATTACAAACTGCGACCCTTCAAGCCCCTCGGTGTAGTCTATTTCAGCACCAATAAGATATTGATAGCTCATCGGGTCAATCAGGAGTTTCACGCCCTCTTTTTCAACTTCGGTATCACCGTCGTTTATTTCTTCATCAAAAGTAAACCCGTATTGGAAACCGGAACAGCCGCCGCCGGAGATGAAAACCCTGAGCTTAAGTTCAGGGTTGCCTTCTTCTTCGATAAGGCCTTTGACCTTCAACGCGGCAGACTCGGTAAATACTAACGGGTCTGGAAATTCTTCCAGGTTATCTGTACCAACCTCTGCGTTCATTTAGAAACGCCTCTTTTAGTAATTATCGTTGCTTAAAATAATGCATTACCTGACAAAATCAATCAACTATTTCCAAATAATGCAAATCACTTTATATATTTACACATCAACGCACGCAGCATCGAGGATTTATTGCAAAACAGAAACACACGTTCTCATACGGTATACACAATTAAACGCCGGTGTAGTCAGATCCGGCACTACAGTTATCGGCCATTAGATTTAGCCAGATACAATATGTGGTGTAAAACTGACTCCAGCCCACGTATTCGCCACAATCTTATGCGCTATCCGGTGTCAGCCTTCTGCAACCAATCAACCTCGCAAACGGACAATAAACGCATTACACACTGGCAATGTAACAGATTACAAGCTGGTTTTGTCATTTTTACAACTATGTTGTAAAGAGATTTAATTAATTATTTCAATAACTTATTGTTTGTTCATCAGGTGAATTCGACATTTC
Source organism: uncultured Granulosicoccaceae bacterium (assembly GCA_964409275.1). Taxonomy (GTDB): domain Bacteria; phylum Pseudomonadota; class Gammaproteobacteria; order Granulosicoccales; family Granulosicoccaceae. The sequence goes on along the minus strand of CAYPCS010000027.1, from coordinate 54,941 downwards.
CAGAATAACGTTATACCATTTGCCCACGAGTGACGCTGACGTTGCTCGCAAGTTACACAGAATTAACGAGCAAGTTTGGAATCGCCATGAAACGACTATTGATCTTCTCAGCAACTGCCTTCGTCGTCAGTATTGGAACCGTCGGATTCACAGCCAAAATCAAGAACGTAGGCACAATAAAAATAGAAAACAGTCCGGCCCATTTCGCCGTGAATAATTGCCATATCGGCAAATACTACGAAGAAGTACACTTCTATGCCGGTTCAGGTGTCTTGCCTGATGGTAAAAAGTTCGAAATCTCGGCAGATGGAAGTGGTGGCTGGGTAGAAATGCATGTCGGGATCGATTCTGGTTCACCAGAAGCGTTCTATACATCTACTCTGCAAAACCCTGAAGAATCTATAACCGTGCAATCCAAACAAGTTGTTATTCGAGGCAGATTCGACGAAGCTATATCTGACACGAACGGCATTCCTTTCGAGCTAACCGCGTCTTGCGAAGGCTAGCGCAACGCAAGTATCGAGTCAGCGTCCCTCGATAGGGCAACAAGCAACTGAGCGTATTCCCGGTGTCCTTGAGTTCAAGGAAAAATTTGAGGCATGTGGTAGTAGACAGGCTAACCGGGACGCTCGGGCGCGGGTAAACGTCACCCGGCAATCGCTGGTTCCAGCAACTCCACCACCGCTCTTCCCAGCTTTTCTTCCGAACAAGGCTTCTCGAAGTAAAGATCCGCTCCTGTTTTCTCCAGCCAGTCGCCAATTTCAGATTCGGATCTTGATGTCACGATAACCAACGGTACGGCGTCGAGTTTGCTGTCAGCCTTCAATTTATCCGCCAATTCAAAACCATTCATTCCCGGCATCTCAAGATCAAGGACGATGGCATCAGGCGTACTCTTTTTCATAAACTCAAGAGCCTCTAGCCCGTTTCTGGCCAACACAATCTCAAAAGATCTTCCGGTCAGCGCCCGACCAAAAGAGGCCCGAACAGTTACAGAATCGTCGACGATTAGTACAGTTTGCGATTGGGAGTTTTGACCCGCACGAATTGGTTTAACGATTTTCTTACTCTTAAACAGATAATCAATATCAAGCAACAGCACCAGTCGCTGCCCTTCAATAACTGCTGACCCTGCATAAAAGGGTATCGCCATAAGTAAACTTTCACTACCTTTGGAAAACCTCACCACACGACGACCGACAACGGAATCAACTCGAATATATTGATTACCGGCCGTCACCTTGCACTCTACGACTGTCGCATGGTGAGCTTGATCAGGATTTTTCTGTCCAAGTAGCTGATTCAAAGAAACTGCATCCTCCTCGTTTGACTGTACCGAGAGAATTCTGGAATGTTGAATCGCAAAGTACTGCCCGGCACTTTCCACCAACAGTACTTCATCCGAGAACGTGCGCAACGGTACCTGCAAAGTAAAGGCAGTGCCTTTGTTCCGCGTGGTAACAATATCCATCGTTCCACAATGTCGATACAAAACTTCCCGAACAATATCCAGCCCAACACCGCGGCCGGCTGTTAAATCTGCACTTTGAGCAGTGGACACCTCTTGCTCGGTCAGTAGACTCAACATTTCAGCATCACTACGAGAACTGACATTGATGCCGTTACGCTCACCCACGACCACCCGAAGTTGATCGACGTCTACTCCGGCGCCATCATCCTGGACAGATATCTCCAGACAATCCGTCTGTTGCGAAAAACGGACAACTATAGATCCGTGCTGCTTTTTACCAAGGGCCATTCGCTTTTCCCGGGGTTCAATCCCGTGCACCACCGAGTTAACGATCAATTGCTCCAGCGGACTAAGTAAATCGGAATAGAGCTTACGATCGAGCTGTAACTCATCACCCTGCAATTCGAGTTCAACCGGTTTCCCGACCGCTGTCGCAGCCCGTCTTACGATACTTTCCAGCCTCACTCGCAAGCTGGCAACTGAAACCAGATCCGCGGTTCCAACCAGAGCATTAAAATTGCCGAGTGCACTGGTTTGTTTTGAGATGTTTGCGCCATACCGGGTCAACAAGCCGTCAAAATTACGCTGTACAGAAACCAGGTCGGAAACGCTCTCGTCAATCGACTTGTTCGTCACAGGGGGCAGGTTTTCTCTCCCGGGCACACCGGATACGGCAGGTTGTTCCAGCAAATGCCGAATACTTTGCAATGCCAACTTGAGGTGATCGTTTTGCTGTTTGAACTCATCCAGCATCGAGCAACCTTCGCTGTGGTTCCGGTTTAGCATTTTTCGCGACGATTCCAGTGCGAAAAAGTATTTTGCAGAACCAAACACTGGTGAAATCATTCGATCCGACCGGTGATGGTCAGTATCAGAAGCGACAGCATCCGGGCCTGGCACTCCCGACTCGGATGTATCGTATTCCAAGCTATTAGCTACGCTCTCGACACCGAACATGGCTGCAGTATTAACAAGCTTATCGGTTATCTCGCTATGATCCTGCTGTTGCTCACCATTGCGGATACGATCGATATCATCACCAAGGAATTCAACAGCCTCAAGAACCAGATCGAAAAATTCCGCTGTGGGAGCAATCTCCGAGTTCTTTGAGGCAAGAAAAGCGGTTTCCAGATCATGAACAAAACTCGCCACACTCGTCAATCCAACGGTGTCGGCACTACCTTTGAGTGTATGAAGCAGCCGATTGATGTCGCCTTGCAACTTGCTGCCACCCCGCGGCGCACCACGCCAGCGCTGGATCAACTCAAAAAGTCGCTGTAGTAATTCCTCTGCCTCTTCAACGAATACATCGACTAGTCCAGCCGATTCACCATCGCCGCGCAACCCGTGATTGCCTTCAGCCGCGGAGGCTGCCATTCTTTCCGAGACTTCAACAATCATCGCTGGCATTTCTTTATGATTCACCAACGAATCTATTCCGATTGTTATAGCAACGATAGATTCCTGCACCAGTAAAGTATCTGCCTGACTTAACGTACGACCGGAAGATTCAGCGTTACCAATCACAAGCGCAAGCGGCTCAATTAAATTCAACAGTGGCAGCAAGCCCGCACCGGCAACAATCTTGTGCAGGTTATCCAATGCGTTAACGACACTTCTATCGGGCGCCAGATTTCCAGAACTCCCGAGGGCGGTATCAAGGGACTGCTGGATAACGTCAACGTAGGTATTGCACTTGTTACCAAAACTTATCGACGCAGAATATTCAGCTACCTCTTTAACCGCTTCAGATTCAACTTGCTGTGTCATATTTTCCCGCGAATCCACCGGTTCTCCCCGTTTGACCACTACGGCCCCGATAACCGTTTGGTTCTTGTTGTCGCCAGGTTGGGCAGTCGACGCTACTTTATCCTGCAACAGCAGCGCTACACTAGAAAGTGCTTTCTGGGCACTCAGGCGATCCTTAAACACCGTGTAATGCGACAAATACTCATAAACCGCACTAATCAGTGCGAACAATGAATCTCTATGTTGTGCATGATCCGCGTTGTGTGCCTGAAAGCTGACTAATACACGGCCTAGCTCCTGTTCTAGATATGAATCTGCTAAATAAGTACTAAGTGCAGTAACTTCTTCCAGCACCGCCAACATCTGCTCAGACGTTACACCTCCATCAATATAATTTTCCCTGATCAACCGAACATCTACAGACAATTCCCTTATCAGAATTTCATCCAGCAGCAGATCATCAACATTATCCAGTGATTCAGTGCCAATTTCAGAGCCGTCAAAATAATCTTTGTGCACCACTCGCATTGCCCGTTCTGCACTAACCAGAGAGGCCGCGCAACGAACAAGCGGGTGCACCGTCTCCGGTTTTTCTACGTATTCTGTAAAACTCGCTATCCCAAGCTTGAAGTATCGAGCAGCTTGAGGGCAGGAAAGAAAACTCGCGACCTCAATCAACAAGTTCATATTTTTCAGCGCGCGCTCTGATTTAACTCCTCTTCTGCCCTGGTCATGATCCTCATACACTGCATCAACCAACAGTTTCGTAGCTGCCAACAACCGAAAGCCCGATTTAATACCACTAACCAGCATTTCGCCCTGCGCGGACTGTGAGCTGTCAGCAATCCGGTTTAACTCGTTGACACTTTTATACGGTTGAAATCGGGACTCCAGCGCAGTAAATGTGTCCCCTTCCAGACCGCTGATTCCAATGTAAACCAGCATGTCGCAAAAAAGACGGTCCAATTGGTCTTCGTCATCAGCGGACAGAGGGTGACGACTATTCTCAGAGATTTCCATTGAAAGCAACTTTTCAATTCGCCCAAGAATTTGCTTAACCGCGCCCGATAAAACATCCGTTTGATTCGCCTCGACTGCTTCTATGAAGGCACTACCTGTTGTCCAGAACAACTGCGAATACTGCGCTTGTGCAGTCGATGCTTGCCGGTGAAGCGCAGTACCAATTTCGCGCAACCGACTTAATTGATTTTGACCAGGAATCGGCTCAAATGGCAGATTCTGCAAAGTGCGAGCTTCCGGTGCATTATCAACGGGAACAGCGGCGATCTGCTGAAAAATCAACTCATCCGACTCTGTCGCTTTCAAGCCTGCAGGAAGAGAAAACACCGAACTGTTTATCAATGTTTTTTCCCGTACGGCGCGCAATTCATTCGCCGGCCAGAGCAACATGCCAGGCACATCCTTGCCCGCCGTTTTTACTTTTTTCAAATAGTCGAGTAGCTGACCAATAGCTGATTTAATAACCGTGTCGGGTACTTCGATATCTTTTTGGACTCGACATTCAAGTGTTGCTGCTATTTCATCGCAAAATAACAGACCACTGGAAAAACCGCAGAGATCAAGCGACGTTTTTATTTCCGCGACAATGCTTGCAAGCTTTTCAAATACTTCGGACTTTACATTTACGGCATCATCCTTTCCGGGGGCAAATTCCGCCAATCCGGATTCGCATTGTTCTATTGCTCGCGATAACCTGGCGGTGGATTGACTTCCTGCGTCGACAGTCGACGTCAAAAGAGTTCCACTACTCACCGCAGTTCAACATCCAGTCGAAATTGCGCAACAGACTCATCCAGTTTGACAGCCATAGATTGCAAATCAGCCGTCATCTTCATGAGCTCACCAGTGGTTTCGCTGCTGTCCAGATCCATATTATCCATCTGGCGCAGAGCAGCTACGATTTTGGCCATCTTGCTATGTTCAGCTGCGTCAACTGAAGGATTCTCTATCGTATCCGAAAAAAGGGTATGTATTGTCCTGACTAACTCCGTTAGTGATTCTGTGGCTGCTGACGATTGACGGGCACAGTGCGACAAAAGCGAAGCACTATTTTCAAACATTTGAATAACCGCTTCTACATCTCCGCCAACACTACTTGCTAGTTTACCGGAATCACCAGCCCTAGCGGACAGTTGACGGGCAACCTGGCCAACTTCGTCAATGAATTGTGTGCTCTCATCGTGACCATAGTCATCAACTACCGTGGACATCTGGATGGAACTGTTAAGCGCCACTAGATTAGTGTGCTCGGCAAGTTGCTCCATAGTCGCCGCAAGCACCGATAATTCCCCACTAATATTTGACACGCTTCTAAGCTTGCCCACACCTGCCTCTAGCTGCGAAGACAATTCTGCATTAGCACGGGAGTTACCAGCTACCTCCACCAATGTCGTTTGCGCCAGATCTCCGATCGTTGCAATTTCCTCTCGCATTTTTAATTCAAAGCCACCGGCTTTTTCTATCACATCAACACAACTGGCAAGCTGCCTCGTTAACAAGTCAAGCTGCTGCTGCCTGGATTGTTCCATTTCGTTGAGCTGATCTATTGCATGCAGTTGATGGTCTACATTCGCTCTCGTTTTGTCAGCTACACCGCGAATCACCATCACAAGGCTACGCATCATCGAACGCGTATAGTTGAGCGCAGTCTCTACCGGATGGCCAGCATCATACGATTGCGCCTCGACCAGGTTTCCATCTGCCATCGCCTTTATTTGCAATACATATTGATCAAGGGAATTGTTATTAACAGCTGGCAACGATTGGCGATCACGCTTCACCCGCCATCCACAAACCACACATACCACCATTGCAAAACAAATAAAAACAAGGGCGGACAAGATCGATATCCGGTTTCTGCTTGCGTAAGCCTGAAATTTAAACTGGTAATTCCGAACTCTCTCAAGTGCTGCCTCGATGGCACCCTGCACGATCTTGTAATTCTCCCCGGCAGAAACCGGAAAATCACCCGAACTGTACTTAAAGTCGTCGCGACCCAGGGTATCGATTGCCTGAACAAATTCCGCAAGCAGCAAATTGGTACGATAGCCCAGTAGCATTGAACCACCTCCACTACGCGTAAGCGATTGCATTTGAACTACGTTCTTTTTCAACTGGGCGTTTGCCCGATTAACCGCACTTACCGGTGCCGACAAGCCTTGCACTGTGAGTAAAAATTCGAGATTTTTCAGGGAAGCTCCGATATCACTCATACTGCGCAGCAACTGCGCTGATAACGTGTCTCCTGCTACCGCTGCAAACAGTGCATCAAACGAACTATTAGCAAGCGCCAGATCTCCCGAAAGCGACGAGCGTAGCAACCCGATATCGCCATTGCCATTTTTACCACCGGTTAGATTTACATCAACCAACAGGCCACGAATCTGCGACCAGTCATCAACCACTGACAACCCTTCAAGATGCAACTTGTCTTTCGACATACCGGGAAGATCAATTCCGTCTTTGACCACTGTCTCACCGACCCTCAAATCAGTTTCCGCGATCAGCATGGCAAGTCGATCACTGTTGGACCACTGCGCCGCTTGACGGGCATCACTAAAAAGGCCTGAAAGGCGGGTAAGACTCACCGCATAGTCAGCCAGACCGGATTGAGCCCGACGATGCCTGTCGATTTGATCGACGGCCATCATTAATAACAGCACGCCAATTAACAGGGACATTGCAGCAACAAGCAGCAATGCAGGGATAGGGCGAGTTCCGGGCGATACCTGATTCACGACGGCGGAGCGGTTGAAGAACCCACACTACTGGCACACTCCCGAGCATCGGACAGCAACGCAGCGAGATTGAGCACGGTGACCGCCTCACCATCGTGCTGACAGACGTATTCCGTGTAGGACGCCGGGTATTCTACCGTCGGCAAATCCATGCGAACACGGGCTGACAAATCACACAGGGTCACCAGCCGCTGAACCATAAGTACCAGCCTGCCATGGGCACAGTTAACCAATATGGCTCGCGAACTGTTATTCGCCAGTGTTCGTTTTTGATACAGAAAATACCCGGTGTCAATTAGTGCCACCGGCTCTGTTTCGTAGCAAACCATACCAGTGAACCATTCACTGCTGCCGGGAACCGGAGTTGCAGCGGGTACTTCCAGCACTTTCTCGACGAAATCCACCGAGATCGCAAAGGATTGATTGTCGACCTTAAATATCAACGCCCGTGTAGTTGCATGATTCAATTCATCCTGCATTGGCGACCAGCTTGCGGTCACAGGCCCGGCGGCAACATCCGCAATCTCGTCATCGTATTTGCCGCTCAAAGCTTGATCCCCATGCATTCGCAAATAACATTTAACAAGGTATCACCTGAAAACGGCTTACGAATAAAATGGTCGGACCCCGCCATTAAACCGCGTGCCCGGTCAAAAAGCCGGTTCTTGCCAGACAACATGACCACCGGTGTGGTGCCCAATCCTGGGTGACGCTTCATAAGTGAACAGGTTTCATAGCCGTCCAGACGCGGCATGATCAGATCCATCAACACAACACCAGGGTGCTGCTGAGCGGCTACAGACAATGCCTCATAGCCATTTCTTGCGGTAAACACGGTAAAACCGTGTGGCCGCAGTAATTGCTGCACAGAAATTCGAATTGTTCGACTGTCGTCAACCACCAGAACACTTCGGTCTGCTTTGCCTGTCGGTTCATCGCTCGTGAGCGCGGGTTGGTCCGTCTGAATATTCAACGTCAGTCATCATTGCCAGAAAACCGGGATAGTATAACGGTGATAGCCAACCCGGGCACCGGGTATCAGGAATTTAGATCAGGACAAAAAATAATCCCGGGCCAGTCCGCAACCCTCGCCTTGCAGCCAGGTTAGGCGATTATTCAAAAAACCCGCCCAATCTGATCAAACTACTGCCCCGCGGTTTGGAAGAGCGATACAATGGCCGTATCTTTGGCTTACCTGGGCAGGCACCTGATTGTGAGTAAAAAAATCGGCGTATTAATGGACCCTATCGACGCGATAAAGGTCGAGAAAGACACAAGCCTCGCCATGATGCTTGCCGCACAACGCCGTGATTGGGAACTTTATTACTTTCAGCGTCAAGACTTGCACATGAGAGACGGGTTACCTTCAGCGATACTCAGATCTGCGACTGTTTTTGACAACAAAGAACACTGGTTTGATCTGGGGCCGGCTGTGGACACGCCGCTAACAGACATGGATTGCCTGCTTATGCGACTGGATCCGCCGTTCAATATGGACTACGTTTTTGCTACCTACTTCCTGCAGCGTGCGGTGGACAAAGGTGTGCTGGTACTAAACAATCCCGCCGCTCTACGCGATATCAATGAAAAAGTGTTTACCGCCTGGTTTCCCGACTGTTGCCCGCCAACACTTATTACCAGTAATAACAGCCAACTCAGGGATTTTCACACCGAGTTTTCAGACATTATCGTCAAACCACTGGATGGCATGGGTGGGTCCTCGATTTTTCGACTGAAAAAAGACGACCCGAATATCAGCGTGGTACTGGAGACAATGACGGATTTCGGGCAGCGTCAGATTATGGCGCAACGATACATTCCCGAAATCACCGAGGGTGACAAAAGAATACTGGTGGTCGACGGTGTGCCAGTATCGCACGCGCTGGCGCGAATGCCTGCAGCCGGGGAAACAAGAGGAAACCTGGCTGCTGGAGGCACAGGTGTCGCTGTCCCGCTGTCCGACCGCGATAAACACATCGCTGAAACCATCGGGCCAGTACTGGTCGAGAAGGGTGTGCTCTTCGCTGGTATCGATGTTATCGGCGATTGGGTTACCGAAATCAATGTAACCAGTCCAACCTGCGCCCGGGAACTTGACGCGCAGTGCGGTCTCGATATCGGCGCACAGTTTATGGACGCCATCGCCTCACGCCTCTAACGGGGTACGCAGGCAGCCTGAGCTGTTAATAAAAAGCCTGCAATTTAAAAGTATTCGTTTGTTCGAGAACTTTTGCGCCACTCGTATTGGTCTATCTTTAGTTCTTGGAAATACGAACAATCGGAAATATGTCTTCTACCAGCCTCAACAAACTGCCAGAGATATCAGGTAGCGTGATGCCAGTAGCATTGATTGGTGCCGCAATCCTGCATATCGCCATTATTTGGGGAGTGGGTTTCGAGCATCTGCAAATACGCTATATCCCGCCGGCACTCGATGTAGTTTTGATTACCCACGCCACTGAAACTACGCAGGATTCAGTCGATTTCGTTGCCCGCGAATCACAATTTGGCGGAGGCGACACCCAGCGGCGAACCCGCCCGTCTGCTCCGGCAACATCGAATACTCTGGAAAATGCACAAGGAGCTGCGCCGAAAACTGTTCCGCCAAGCTCCCCTAAAGAAAAGCAAATTAATCAAACCGAGGTAATAACCCAACTCACTGCAGATCGTATCGAGCCGAAAAAAGAACAAAAAACAGCATCCACAGAAACTACCAGGGCAATGGAAAGCCTCCTGCTGCAACGCCGTCAGGAAATAGCCCGGCTAACCGCCGAACTGGCAAAAGACCTGGAGCGCCAGGCAAGTACTCCGCGCACCATGTACCTCACAGCGAGTACGAAAAAAGAATCGGCCGCAGACTATATGATGCACTGGGTTGAGAAAGTAGAGCGCGTCGGCAACCTGAAACTGCCCGGGCGACTGCCTGACATGACCGGATCGCTGGTGATGGTTGTCGGGCTTAATCAAAAAGGCATGGTTACAGAAGTTGCGGTTAAAAAGTCTTCCGGTAAAAAGCAACTCGATAGCGCCGCAAAAAAAATAGTCAATCTCGCCGCTCCCTATAAGCCGATGCCGATCGAACTCGCCGCGAACACGGATATCATATACATCACTCGCACCTGGGTCTTCAGCGAAGACAAGAGCATCTCCACCTACTAATTGTTGTTATCTAAGTCGATACCGCGAAATCAACAATCGGCCCACCCATCTGAAACATTCTGTGACATTTACACTTTGCCGCCATTGCGGCGCATAGTGTTACACTAATAACGCCCGTAGCTCGTCCCTTCTGCGGTAAGAAACACTTGATTTACACGAGCAACAACCTGCACCATGGATTTAACTCACCACTTTCTGCTCTCGATGCCTGGACTGGCCAATTCCTGGTTCGACAATACCCTTAACTACATTTTTGAACACGACGACAACGGCGCACTCGGTTTCGTTATTAATCGTCCCGGACCTATGAATGCAGGCGATCTTTATGATCAACTCAAGCTTGATTGTGTCAGTCAGGCTGCCCGCTCAAAACCGGTGTTTGAAGGCGGGCCCATGGAAACAGAGCGCGGTTTTGTCCTGTACGCGTCTACCGGTTCCACCCCTGCAGCAGCATCCCATAGCAGCTATGGAAATCAGGGGATTGGTCTTTCGGGATCTACCGAGCTGCTGGCTCACATTGGTGCCGGGCAGGCACCGGATAATTATCTGCTTCTTCTGGGGTACGCCGGCTGGGGCGCTGGTCAACTGGAGGCAGAAGTTGCCAGAAATGCCTGGCTCACCTGCGAGGCCAGGCAGGATGTATTGTTCAACCCCGAGCCGGACGAAAAGCTGGCAATGGCCGCAAATTCACTCGGCATAGAACTTTCAATGCTTTCTGCAGATAAGGGCCATGCCTGACGACAGCAAAACGAATTTCGAGGCCCGGGTTTCAAATACCCGGGAGCCCGCATCTGCAGACAAAACTACCATCCCCGACCACGCCAATGAGTCAGTTAGCAAACCGCCGGGACGTTATGTCGGTTTTGATTTTGGTGAAAAGCGTATAGGACTTGCTATTGGTCAAACGGAAACCCGACAGGCAAGCCCGTTATCAACGGTTCGAAATATTAACGGTCGCCCTGAATGGGATAAAATTGATGAAGTAGTTGCAGAGTGGCTGCCCGTTGGTCTGGTTGTTGGCATACCTCTGACGGAGGATGGCTGCCAACAGAGGCAATCAGAGCTCAGTTCCGCATTCGCCCGCAGGCTCAACCGTCGCTATTCGCTACCCGTTTTTCGCTGCGATGAGCGATTCAGCTCAATCGTTGCCTCAGGCATTCTGGCTGAAAATCGCCGACTTGGCCAAAGGCGCCGCAAACTTCGACGAACAGATACCGATAAAACGGCCGCAGCCGTTATACTTCAGCGCTGGCTTTCCGGATCCCTGGCGTCATGAGTGATAACAACCAATTCGACCCGACCGAGATCGAACAATGGATCAGCCAGATCGCTGACAAAATTAAATCGACGCTAGGCGACAGTTACGCTGAGGCGAACATGCTGGGCATCAAAACCGGCGGGGTGTTGATCGCCAATCAATTGCATAAAACCCTCGAACTTAAACAGGAAGCAGGGGAATTGAATATCTCGTTTTACCGGGATGATTTTAGTCGCATTGGTTTACACCCCCGCGTAGGGGCTTCAAACATACCGTTCACGGTTGACGGCGCAGTAATCATCCTGGTCGATGATGTTCTCTACAGTGGTCGAACCGTACGCGCCGCGATGAATGAAATTTTCGATTTTGGTCGCCCTGAGCGCATTATTCTCGTTGCACTTGTTGAGCGCAGCGGTCGGGAGCTTCCAATAAACGCGGACATCGTTGGTCGTAAACTTGATCTGGACCGTAGCGTGAACATAAAACTTCGTGATGATTTAAGCCTGGTAGTGGAAGCTCGTCTGACATGACACTGGACGCTATAAAAAAGCCCGCAACCATGCAGTTTGCAAATCGCGATGTTCAACTCTGCGATGACGGCAGTCTCAAACATTTCCTGACGACAGAGGGGCTGGCAAAAGACAGGCTAACAGAGATACTTGATACCGCAGAGTCCTTCGTTGGAATCAATACCAAATCCACTAAAAAAGTTCCGCTGCTACGGGGTAAAACTGTCGCAAACCTGTTCTTCGAAAACAGTACTCGAACACGAACAACCTTTGAGCTTGCTGCGAAACGCTTGTCCGCCGATGTGCTCAATATCAACGTGAGTATATCTTCTGCCAGTAAGGGCGAGACTTTGCTCGACACACTGCGCAACCTGCAAGCCATGCAGTGCGATATGTTTGTGGTTCGGCACTCGGCCTCTGGTGCCGCACATTTTATCGCCAACCATGTAGAGCCTCATATCTGCGTGATTAACGCTGGTGACGGCCAGCATTCTCATCCGACTCAGGCAATGCTCGACATGTTCGCCATTCGTCGCAACAAAGGCGATTTTTCACAACTCAAAATTGTGATCGTCGGCGACATACTGCATTCGAGAGTAGCCCGTTCTCAAATACATGCGCTCAACATTCTCGGCGCAGGTGAGATCACAGCTGTTGGACCAAAAACCCTGCTACCCGACAACGTTCGCGAGCTAGGTGTGAACGTGCAGCACAACTTCGACAGCGCATTGCAGGATGCTGACGTCGTCATTAGTCTACGGCTGCAAAAAGAACGGATGCGATCGGCATTACTATCAACAGAAGACGAATATTTTCGAAGTTATGGATTAACCGAAAAACGGCTTAAAATCGCAAAGCCCGACGCTATCGTAATGCATCCAGGCCCAACCAACCGCGGTGTAGAGATAGAGGCAAGCGTGGCAGACGGGCCTCAATCCATTATTCTTGAACAGGTCACCGGTGGCATTGCTGTTCGCATGGCGATCATGTCGATCACCATGGGTAACGTCGAAAAATCACTGGCTACCAGCCGTGCCTGACGCGGCTCACATGCCCGGTAACACTCTGGAATGACTACAGCTACTACGATAATCAACAGTCGGTTTCTCGATTCCGACAGCAACGAATTTAAAACCGGGGCCGTGCGCTATAAGGACGGTTTGATCTCCGATACCGGCGAATTCTCTAGGGACCACGATGACAAAATAATCGATGCACAAGACAAACTGTTAATACCGGGACTCATCGATTGTTACGCTCGATTGCGTGAGCCAGGGTACGAAAAATCGGCCACTATTGAAAGCGAAACACGTGCTGCGGCAAGAAGCGGGATTACCACAATTATGTGCGCACCGGATACCGATCCGGTTACCGATGAACCCGCCACCGTAGAACTGATTAAACGCAAGGCCGCAGCTGCCAACGGCGTCAAGGTGCTGCCGATAGGTGCTCTCACGATTGGTCTTATGGGCGAACAACTCGGCGAAATGCTAACCCTGTCCGAGAGTGGCTGCATAGCATTCAGTAACGGCGATCACTCAATACAAAATACCCAGGTTCTGCGCCGAGTAATGGAATACAGCGCCGGATTCGATTTGAAACTAATCATTGCTCCTCAAGACCCCTGGCTTTCAGATGGTGTTGCGCACGAGGGCAGTGTGTCTACCAGGCTCGGACTGCGCGCAATACCGGCCGCAGCCGAAACTGTCGCATTGTCGCAACTGATTGAGCTGAGTTACCAGACCGGAGCATCGGTTCACTTTTCCAGAATTTCCTCACATCGCGGTGTGCAGCTAGTGAGCCAGGCAAAAAGTGACGGCATCAGAGTGACAGCAGATACCGGTATCGATCATCTTTTTCTCAGCGAGATGGATACCAGTGATTTCAACAGCCTGTGCCACACTTCCCCGCCATTGCGTTCGCGCAGAGATCTCGAAGCGCTCAGAGAAGGAATATATACGGGTGTTCTGGATGCTATTTGCTCGAATCACGCACCACACGAGCTCGACAGCAAGCTCACACCGTTTTCAGAGAGCGTGCCCGGAACCTCATCACTCGACAGTTTTTTTGGCCTGCTTGTTAAACTTTCCGATGAGCTTCAATTGCCGCTCTCATCAGTTATCAGCCGGGTTACATCGGGCCCGGCGCAGTGTTTTAATCTGCCACAGGGAAAAATAGCAATCGGAGCTCCGGCGGATTTATGTATTGTTGATACCGAAAAACACTGGGAATTCGACATTGAGTCGATGATCAGTAAAGGTAAAAACAGCCCGTATCACGGATGGGATTTTACGGGAGCCATCGACACAACAATTGTCGATGGCCGCAGCTTAACAACTTAACTCTGTAGAATGGCCAGGAGAGCAGGACCGCTGGATGCTGCCTCAAACTTATGAGGCAATTTTGTAGGAGTCGTCGTCTTCGTCTTTTAACTGAAGACCACCGCCCTCTTCATCTTCCTGAACGACACCGCGACCGGACTCATCCAGTTTAATTCGCAGTCGAAGATCATTCACAGAATCGGCATTTCGCATGCCTTCATCCATAGTTACTTCACCCGCCTGTATCAATTCAAAGATTGCTTCATCAAAGGTTTTCATACCCTGTTCGGTCGATTTCTTCACCAGCTCCTTCATCTCGTGAATCTCGCCTTTCTTGATTAACTCGCTCATCAACGGTGTATTGAGCAGAATTTCGACCGCAGCCCGGCGACCATCCCCTCCCGGTGTCGAGAGCAAACGCTGGGAAACTACGGATTTGAGATTGAGAGACAAATCCAGAAGCAACTGATTACGGCGTTCTTCCGGGAAAAAATTGATAATTCGATCCATGGCCTGGTTGGTGTTGTTAGCGTGTAAGGTAGCAAGGCACAAGTGACCGGTTTCCGCAAACGCTATCGCATGCTCCATGGTATGTTCATCACGAATTTCACCAATCAGAATCACATCGGGAGCCTGACGAAGGGTATTTTTAAGAGCCACTGCAAACGTTTCGGTATCAGTACCAACCTCTCGTTGAGTAACCAGACATCCTTTGTGCTTGTGCACAAATTCTACCGGATCCTCTATGGTTATTATGTGTCCCTGACTATTTTCGTTGCGATAGTCTATAAGCGCAGCCAGACTGGTTGACTTACCCGAGCCCGTGCCACCTACAAAAATGACCAGACCACGGGTAGTCATTGCTACATCTTTCAATACCACCGGCAGATTTAACTTGTCGAATGAAGGTACTTCAAAACCGATTATTCGAATTACCATACCCGCACTACCACGCTGAACAAATGCGTTCACACGAAAGCGGGCAACTTCCGGCACACTGATAGCGAAGTTACATTCTCTGGTCGACTGAAATTCGTTCTGCTCTTTTTCATCCATCACCGAATTTGTCAATGCCATCGTTTGCTGCGGCGTCATCTTCTTTTCGGTGATTGGTGTTATTTTGCCATGTAACCTCATGCAGGGTGGCGCACCGGCGGTTATAAAAAGATCCGAGCCGCCCTCATCCTGCATCTTGGAAAGCAGACTGTGTAGGTACTGTTTTGCCGAGTCGTTTTCCATAGTTATTCTACTTAGCCTATATGAAGAATGGTGTTGAGGTTATTAGCCAATAGCATCTGGATTAGCTGCCTTCCTCTTGGCGTCTTCAATACTAACCACTCCCTTCGCTGCAAGGTCTTTAAGGTTCTGATCGAGTGTCTGCATCCCAAGGGCACCACCGGTCTGGATCACAGAATACATTTGTGCAACCTTGTCTTCTCTAATCAGGTTTCGTATAGCTGGAGTACCCATCATGATCTCGTGTGCGGCTACACGCCCGCCACCCTGTTTCTTTAACAGCGTCTGGGAAATAACGGCTCTTAAAGATTCGGACAACATCGATCTCACCATTGGTTTTTCACCGGCTGGAAAAACGTCAATGATTCTATCGATAGTTTTTGCTGCAGAACTCGTGTGCAAAGTACCAAACACCAGGTGCCCGGTTTCCGCAGCGGTGAGGGCCAGACTGATGGTTTCCTGATCACGCATTTCACCGACCAGAATAGTATCCGGATCTTCACGCAAAGCCGAACGCAGAGCCTCACTAAACCCGTGTGTGTCACGATGCACTTCACGCTGATTCACCAGACACTTCTTGCTCTGGTGAACAAATTCAATAGGGTCTTCAATCGTCAGGATATGACCCAGTTCCGTCTCGTTTTTATAATCCATCATCGCGGCCAGTGTAGTCGACTTACCCGAACCGGTAGGGCCGGTAACCAACACAATCCCTCGTGGATATTCGGATATTTCCTGAAAGATCCGTGGGGCGCCAATTTGCTCCAGCGTCAATACTTCGCTTGGAATGGTTCGAAATACCGCTCCACATCCTCGGGCGTGGTTAAACGCATTCACACGAAAGCGTGCCAGATCGGGCAATTCAAACGAAAAATCAACCTCCAGCTTCTCCTCGAATTCTTTGCGCTGCTTGTCGTTCATAACGTCATAGACCATGGACTGAACAAGACCAGCATCCAGCTCTGGAACGTTTACGCGACGTATGTCACCATCAACACGAATCATTGGTGGCAGTTCTGCCGATAAATGCAGATCCGACGCACCGTTTTTCACGCTAAAAGTTAAAAGCTGTGAGATATCCATTGCAAATTCCGGGAGTTATTCGAGTAAAAATGTGGACTTATAGCGGTGTGGTTCACCTCGCCCTCTACCCCCTATCGACATAGCGCCCGGTTTTATTAATGATCCGTTGCCAGCGTGTGAACGTCGCACTTCCAAACAACCCTGTCTTTGAGTGAAGAATGCCAACCAGCACCGCAATCTCGGCCAACCTGGAAAATATACAGGCAAAAATCAGCGGTCTCGAAGGCTCTTCTACACTCCGGCAGAGCGTTCGCCTGCTGGCTGTCAGCAAACGAAAGCCGGCTAGTCTGATTCGAGAGGCCGCCATGGCCGGTCAACACTGTTTTGGCGAAAACTACGTTGACGAAGGTGTGACAAAGATAAGAGAGCTCACTGATCTACACCTGGAATGGCATTTTATTGGCCACATTCAATCAAACAAAACTCGTCTTATCGCCTCGTACTACGACTGGGTTCAGAGCATTGACCGAATCAAGACCGTAGACAGGCTGGCAATGCAACGCCCCGAAGCACTCAAACCACTCAACGTATGCATTCAGGTTAACATCGATGGTGAAACCACCAAGTCAGGCTGCAATCCAGAGCACATCGATGAGCTGGCAGCGGCAGTATCAGCTCACAGACAACTGAACCTGAGAGGCATAATGTCCATCCCTGCACCCGACAGCAGCACTGATAACCAGCGACAGGTCTTCGCAGGATTGCACAAACTCTACACACATCTGCGATCCAGCTACCCTCAAGTTGATACCCTTTCTATGGGGATGTCGGGTGATATGGAATCCGCCATTGCCGAGGGCGCGACAATGGTTCGAATTGGAACCGCAATTTTTGGCGCACGTGACTGAAAACAAGCCAGGCACCGAACCCGATGCCGTGGTAACGATTCACGTTTACAATAGACAGTAAACCCGTATCATCGGTTAACTCGACCAGGCACAACTATTGTCCGAAAGTTATTGAATCTACAAACCCTCTATCAGGCTATAAGCGCGGAGAACGCATGCAATCTCGTAACGCCCTGGTGCAAGCCCATGCGGTCGGACAAGGTAATTGGCCGGATTTCATTCAGCCCGGTATGTTGTCAAACGGCGATCTCCAAAAACTGATCACCGAAGATCAAATCAGCGGACTTGAGGCTGGCCTTGAGCTCTCACAAAGTCGACTGGAT
>CAYPCS010000027.1:0-37126 GCA_964409275.1 uncultured Granulosicoccaceae bacterium | reverse complement strand
TTAAAGGATACCTGATTTCTTGAATATCGCGTTTATCGGCGGCGGCAACATGGCTCGCAGTTTAATCGGCGGACTGGTTGACTCGGACATTGCCGCAGACAACATTGTGGTCTCGGATCCCGTAACCAGTGTGTGTGCCACCCTGCAATCCGACTTCGGTGTCAGGCAGGCAAGCGATAACGCCGCAGCGGTGCAAAGCTCTGACGTTGTGCTATTGGCTGTAAAACCACAGCAGATGCATCTGGTGACCACTGAGTTGGCGGGTTTATTCGAGGACAAGCTACTTATCTCGATTGCTGCGGGCGTACTCACTGACGACATTGTCAGGTGGGCACGACAAAAGCAGACTGCCGTCGTACGTTGTATGCCTAATACACCAGCCTTGCTGGGAGCAGGGGCAACGGCGTTATTTGCAAATAAATATGTTTCCGATACGCAGCGAGATAAGGCGCAAACGATATTATCAGCTGCCGGTGAAATCGCCTGGGTGGACACTGAATCACAGCTTGATGCGATTACCGCTTTGTCTGGCTCCGGACCGGCATACTTTTTTCTATTACTTGAGTCAATGATAGACGCTGCTGTGGATATGGGCCTGCCCGAAGACCTGGCCACCCGATTTGCGATACAAACCGCTCTCGGCGCTGCTCGAATGGCTCACGAGGGAGATGCTGTTCCGGCAAAACTCCGCGAGAATGTAACTTCACCCGCAGGCACTACAGAAGCGGCACTTAACAGTTTCGCGTCCAATCATTTCCCGCAAACGGTAGCGCGCGCAATGGTTGCAGCAGCCGCGCGTGCAACTGAACTTGGCAAAGAACTCGGAGAAGCTGAATAATGGGTAATGCAGGGGTCAACGGATTAAATTTTTTAATCACCACGCTCTTTGATCTATTTGCGTTCGTCGTCATGCTGAGGTTCTTGATGCAACTAACCAGAGCGGATTACTACAATCCGGTCTCGCAGTTTGTCGTTAAGATCACCGATCCGTTACTTCTGCCGCTTCGCAAGGTTATCCCCGGCTTTGGCGGCCATGATATCGCCGCACTCGCGTTGTGCTTTCTCACGCTGGTCGTGAAACTGGTCCTACTCAAAACGGTAAACCTTGCGGGAGCCGGATCAGGGGGATGGGCCGGGGTTTTCCTGTACGCTTTCGCAGGCTTAATCGACCTGGGGTTCGTTGTGTTCATTTATACCATCCTGGCAATGGTCATCCTTAGCTGGGTGTCACCTGGCGGTCATCCCATTTCCGGTTTGCTACAAAGTATTACATCCCCAATCCTCACACCAATCAGGCGTGTTATGCCTGACGTTGGCGGGTTTGATCTATCGCCACTGGCCGCGCTGATTTTGCTTCAACTTGGAAGAATTATTTGCGCTTCACTCCTCAGCGGGTAGCACTGGCAGGTTCGGTATAAAAGTTCGAAGCGCTGGCGTCGAAGAAAGCGAAACATATGTTTCGAAGATCGAAATTGCCCTGCTCATCACCCTGATAGTCCGCACAGATAGTTATTAATTTCAAATCACCCGGTAAAATTGGCCAATCGCTATTTCTACAGTAGTTTCAGACATTCCGTTTTAAGCGATACTTTAATGCGTGCAGCGCACGACCATAGCGTACCGGTTATTTTCATATCGAAAGAACACCACCGTGCAAGTACCAGGCGGTTCACGCATCATATATAAACCCGGCTTCGCTTTGACAACCAAACCTTGCTGTTTCCAGGTGCAGTATTTTTAACTGCACTTCATTTTATCCGGTGATGCGCAAACAGGCACAACATTAAGCCTGCCGTAAATTTGCGACAACACGCGTCACACCAGAGTGTAATCAAAACAGTTTATAGGACGAAAACGCTGTTTTTATAGGCAATTCTTACGCTATCGCGATTAAACTGCCTTAAAAAACGTTAAAAACAGCGTATTTTAGTTGGAAATAGCACCGATTCATGTATTATCCGGCACGCGCATGAGCGCTAACGGTCCAAAGGACCAAACCAGTCACCAGCAACACAACCTACACCAGATTCTGCTTCAATTGCTCTTGCCAGGTTCCGCGCTTGCCGAGAACTGAACATATCGCTGCTACTGCGGTAGTAATTGATCAGCAAGCAGTGTCTGATATATTTTCCGGTTGTTCGCTGGTTCCACGCATTTTTTACACTACAGGTGTCGACCATGGCGAAGAAGAAAGCGTCCGCGAAAAAGAAGGTAATGGGCAAGAAAAAGGCAGTAGGCAAGAAAAAGGTAGCCGGAAAAAAGAAGGCTTCAAAAAAGACAGCAGCGGCTGGCAAAAAGCCACCTACCAAATCCGAAATTCTCGCGGCCATTTCGGATGACACTGAACTAAGTAAAAAAGAAGTTTCTGCCGTCATCGACTCTCTAACCACACTCATAAGCAAGAACATTGGATCGCGTGGCCCGGGTTACTTCAATTTGCCAGGGTTAATGAAGATCAAGGTCATCAAAAAGCCTGCAACCAAGGCGCGCAAGGGGACGAATCCTTTCACTGGCGAAGAAATGATGTTCAAAGCCAAACCTGCACGTAAGGTAGTGAAAGTTGCACCTTTGAAATCACTAAAAGAAATGGTCTGACGGTTCATAATAATGCGTCGCCTCCCGGCGACGTATTATCAGAATTCTGACACCCGCTTCGATTTGCTCAATAGCTGAAACCACCCCGCCTTATCTGTACCGGCAGCCCCCCGGAACTTACCAGTTCTTGACTCCCGACCAACACCCCGAGGTTGCAGATTGCTCCCCCTCAAGATTGTCGTATGGTACGGTTTAGTGAAATCCGCGGAACTAAGCCATATCATATGGTCTCTCTTATACCAACGGCAGATCGAACAAGCCGGTAAGACAACTCTGGCCGGCAACGAGAAACACTGAAAATGGTCAAAATCGCAAACTGGGTAAGTCGACTATTAGTCGTACTGATTGGTTACCTGCTGGCAATAATCGCTTTGCGTTTTGTACCAGTGGAACAAACCATGGCAGCCGTACCATCCAGTACCGCGCTGGAGGTTCCGGCAGTAGGTACACCGTCACTCGCGGAAATCGCCAATAGTGCTGCCCGAGACCATATTTTCGGCGTTGCTGGCAGCAAACCTGCTCCGAAAAAAGCGCCGAGGGTTGTTGAAGAAAAAGTGACGAGCCTTAATCTGTCATTGGTCGGAGTCTATTCCGCGCAGCCTGCCGACCGGGCTCTGGCAATTATCAGCGCCAACAACAAGCCTGAAGAAGTTTTTCGGGTAGGTGAAACAATAATCGGTCGTGCTGTACTAAAAGAGGTTCTTTCCCAACACGTTGTCATAGACAACGGCGGCAGGCGCGAGCTAGTGAAGCTGCCAGAACGAGTAGAGTCATCCGGACGAAATACAGGGGCCGAGAACCTGCCACGCGGCAATGTTGCCGGCAACAACAACTCCGGGAACAATGCACCAGTGCAACTTCCGGATTCGCCAAAAGAGATTCGCGACACCCTGGCGAAAAATCCGGCATTGCTCAACAAAATTGTAAGTGCAGTGCCTTATCGCGAAAATGGCCGTATTCTCGGCTATCGAATCACGCCTAAACAAGGCGGGGCTTTGCTTGAGCAAAACGGTGTTTTACCGGGTGACGTTGTTACGCGGGTTAATGGTATTGCCCTGGCAAACCAGAAAAACGGTATAAGAGCGTTACGAAAACTGGTTAAAGCCAGCTCTGTAGACTTGACCATCCTAAGAGATGGCGTTGAAATCCCCCTTAGCATCCCTCTGGAATAATTTTGCATTAATATCTTTACAAATCAGACATATTAATGCGTTAATATAATCACAACAGAGAGGTTTATTGCTACCAATATCGTGCAAACGAAAGAGTAAGACGTTGAAAAATAATAATATATTTCGTTGGAAACGAACTGCCGCCGGTGTGTCATGCGCACTGTTACTAATGTGCAACAATGCGGTATCACAAGAAACTGCTTCTGCAGACAACACCTTTACCCTGAATTTAAAGAATACGGATATTCACTCGCTGATCTCGACGGTCTCCAAGCAGACCGGGCGAAATTTTGTCGTAGATCCGAGAGTAAAGGCGAAGGTTACCGTGATCTCCACGGACCCTGTGAGCGCCGATGGTCTGTACGAAGTTTTTCTCTCTGTGCTGCAGGTGCATGGCTATTCAGCGGTGCCGGCCGGAGACTTGATCAAGATTGTACCGGACGTCACTGCCAAGCAAGGACCGGTGCCGATTCTTGGTGAATCTGCTGATTCCAGTGATCAACTGGTCACCCAGGTCGTGGCAGTTGTCAATGTTCCCGCAGCTCAACTGGTCCCGATACTTCGACCTATGGTGCCTCAGCAAGGGCACCTGGCAGCCTATGCGGCGACTAACTCGCTCATCATCACTGATCGCTCATCAAATATTCAACGTCTGATGACAATCATCGAGCGCATCGACCGACCTGACAATGAAGAGATAGAGGTTGTTCGCCTCAACCATGCCTCCGCTACAGAAATCGTCCGCACGCTCACCTCTCTGCAGCGCGGCAATGTGGGTGGGCAACAGGGACCTGGCGCCATTCAGCTAGTCGCAGACGATCGAACAAACAGCGTCCTTATTAGCGGTGATACTGCCGTTCGGGTACGCATGCGAGGTCTGATTGCTCATCTGGATACACCAATCGAGTCAGGCGGCAATACACGAGTTGTTTATTTAAAATTTGCCAATGCAGAGGACATGGTAAGCATTCTCCAGGGTGTGTCCCAGGGACAGGCCAAGGTTGGCGCTACCACCACCGATGGCAGCAACACACCGGCAACGCCCACCCCGACACCCACGCCTGCCGTGCAACAACAGGTGCAACAGGCCCAGCAAAACGCTAATACGCCAACCCCCGTTACTACAGCGCAAGACGCTGTGCGAGCAAGAAGTTCTGCAGACGTCGGTCAGTCCAACGTCGATATTCAGGCAGACTCAAACACCAATGCGCTAATCATTACAGCGCCACCCGATGAGATGCAAAACATCCTGGCGGTAATCAGGCAACTTGATATTCGCCGCGCTCAGGTATTGGTAGAGGCTGTTATCGCCGAGATAACCGAAGACAATACGCGCGAATTCGGTATTAACTTCCTGCTAGACGGCACTGATCAGGATGTACCGGCCGGCTTCACTAATCTTGGTGGAGCAACGGATGGCGCGCTGGCAATTGCAGGCGCGGCGCAACAGGGCACACTTCCATCCAGTCTCGGCTCAGGTTTGTCACTGGCCCTCGGCAGGTTCGGAACCGGTGAGATTGATTTTGGCTTTCTCGTTCGAGCTATTGCGTCCAACGCAGACAACAATATTCTCTCGACACCCAGTTTAATGACACTGGACAACGAGGAAGCAGAAATTGTGGTCGGCTCCAACGTACCCTTCGTCACCGGCCAGCAGCTTTCGGCCAATAACAATAACCCGTTTCAAACCATTGAAAGACGTGACATTGGCCTGACCCTGAAGGTTCGACCGCAGATCAATGAAGGCAACACCATAAAAATGGAGCTGGAACAGGAAGTTTCAGACGTAAACACAACTTCGCTGACCGGTGCCTCGGACATCGTTACCAGCAAGCGCTCCATCAAAACTACGGTCCTCGTCGAAGACGGCCAGACGCTGGTACTGGGTGGTTTGATCGATGACAACATTACTGACGTAGAAGAGAAAGTACCATTGCTCGGGGATATTCCACTGCTCGGGAAATTGTTCCGTTACCGCAGTACGCAAAAAAGCAAACAAAACCTGATGATTTTCCTGCATCCGGTGATCATCCGGGATAGTGACAGCGCAAGCCAGTTCAGCAACTCCAAGTACAATTTTTTACGCTCGCAGCAAACACTCTATCGCCAGGAAAAAGACAGCTCGATCGAGCGTGACGATTCGACCCTACCGGAACTAAAACTCTACTTCGACGGGAAACCCATCGATAGCCCGTTGACGCGTTTTGAACCCGGGGACGAATCCCCCGATCCTGTTGAGGTCGCCGAAGCAGTACTTGATGTACGACCAGAGTTGCCACCCCTCACTGACATTGCGCGTCTCACCTCGGAAACAGACGGCACCGGGGACACTGTTAAAGCGAAGGCGCCGATCGCCAGTAAGCCCCTCGCTGCAATAAAACCGCTTGCTGCGACGCGAAGTGTCACAAAGACAAGCGGCAACGCCAAATTGCGAAAAGCTGGCAAGAGCGCTGATACTGTAGCCTCTCTTGAGTACGATCAACGCACCGTCACACTTGAAGTCAAACCGCAAACGCACGACCAGGTTGAGATTCAGGAGCTGTCGGTGGCGAGCGCTGATGCCGAAAGCGAAACGGCAGCGATGTTTCCAGGCACAGCCCGACTGGCTGATATGCCAGCACTATCTCTGAACCGTGCTCTGGGGCAACATCGGGATTTGGCAATCGAGATGATTCTTGCCGAAGCGCCTTTGCAGTGGTCTGTGTCCCGGGGCCCAACGAGTGACCCGTCAATTGCTGTCACTGCCGGATTTGCACAACCACTCAGACTCTCCAGTGACGTCGCGCGCATGATGCAAGATGAACAGCCACCGGTGGCTATCGCGCAAACCCCTCCTGTTGAACAGGCGCTGGTTTTTAGCGAAAAGCCCGTCGTCGCTTCGTTACCACCCGAAACTGATCCAGTCGATCCGGATGAGGCATCTTCCGAGGTCAGCATTGTATCGATCGTGACTCACTCGGATGATAAGCAGAGCGTCACCAAGTCCACAAGAAGCGCTGAGAAGTTTTCAGAGTCAGACAGTATTGCAGTCGACGGACTTACCGGCGCCGCCCTGACAACTCCTGTTGTCACCATGACCGCTGCACTTGCATTGATGAACAGCTCTGGCCAAAAGGTCAGAGAGTTATCCACCACATTTACCAGCAGCCGCTAGCTGACAGCCCAGGTGTTAGCTAATCGGTCTGCCAGTAGCCGGTGTGGCGAGAACCCCGCTGCAGATCGTCTGCGGGCATTTTTCCACAACACAGACTCCATCGAAGGTAAAATCCTGCGCTAGCAGGATTCAGCTTGAAATGAACAGCCTGCCGGGGCAATTCACGCTGAAGACGTATGTTTCTTGCGAGTATTTTTTATCGACGCGGGTTGTAAACTGGAAACAGCACTTCAATATATCTCGGACGATATTAATCGCACCCCTTCACTAATCCGGAGCTTATCGCATCGCCATGGCCTCTCAACCACAAGATCCACTGGATGACCAAATCGAGGTTGACGCACCGAGCAAAATCACCGTGCCCTACAGCTTCGCCAAGCGCCACGGAGTGCTGATAGAGGGCGTGTCTGACGATATCCCGACACTGGTCCACAGACCTAATGTGACCAACGCTTCGCTGCTAGAGGTACGCAGAATCGCCGGTCGCCCAATGGTGCCTAAATCAGTCAGCGAAGATGAATTTGATCTTTTACTGACTCGAACCTACGAGGGTGACACCGGCGACGCCATGAACATCATGGATGACTTCGGCGATGAACTCGATCTGGAGCGAATGGCAGAATCCCTCGAACCAGAGGATCTGATGGAGTCACAGGACGATGCACCGGTTATTCGTCTAATCAATGCCATGCTAACCGAGGCAATTCGCAAAGGCGCCTCTGATATACATATCGAGCCATTTGAGCGTCGACTGTCTGTTCGCTATCGCGTCGATGGTGTGATGAACAAATTGCTTGATCCTCCACAGCAGGTAGCAGCCCAGGTTATTTCACGAGTGAAAGTGATGGCCAAGCTGGATATCGCCGAAAAAAGGCTACCTCAGGACGGGCGAATATCCCTGCGGGTTGCAGGCCGACCTGTCGACGTTCGCGTCTCTACCCTGCCCTCAGGACACGGCGAGCGTGTCGTCATGCGACTCCTCGACAAGCAAGCCGGTCGTCTTGATCTCGAGCATCTGGGCATGGCAGATAAGACCAGAGATCATCTGGAAACCGTTCTAAAGATGCCACATGGTATTATTTTGGTGACCGGTCCCACCGGATCCGGAAAAACAACATCGCTCTACGCCGCTCTCACCAAGTTGAACAATGCACGCAGCACGATACTGACGGTTGAGGATCCAATAGAATACTACCTTGACGGCATCGGACAGACTCAGGTCAATACCAAGGTTGATCTCACATTTGCACGCGGCCTGCGCGCCATATTGCGTCAGGATCCAGACATCGTGATGGTCGGGGAGATACGCGATCTGGAAACCGCTGAGATTGCGGTGCAGGCAAGTTTAACCGGACACCTGGTACTATCAACACTGCACACTAATACCGCCGTTGGCTCGGTAACCCGCTTGCGCGATATGGGTGTGGAACCCTTTCTGTTGTCATCAAGCCTGGTGGGCCTGGTGGCCCAGCGACTGGTCAGATTGCTTTGTCCGGACTGCAAAACCGAACACTACCCGAGTGCTGCTGAAGCGGAAACATTACAATTGCCGGAAAACTCGGACCAGATTGTCTACCTGCCTCATGGCTGTGCGTCGTGCAACCACACAGGGTATGTTGGGCGAAGCGGAATATACGAAGTAGTGTTGGTCGATGAAACTATTCGCAACATGATCCACGATGGAGCTGCCGAACACGAAATCGAAACCTATGCCCGGACACGCTATGCAGGCATTACCAATGACGGCTTTCGGTTGGTCCTGCGCGGTGACACTTCCCTCGAGGAAGTCCTGCGAGTCACCCGGGAAGTGTAATGCCAGCATATGAATACGCCGCACTGGACCCGGCAGGCAAAGAAAAAAAGGGCGTGCTGGAGGGGGATAACCCACGCCAGATTCGCCAGCAACTTCGGGAAATGAAGCTGACTCCGATTGACGTCAGTGAAGGTAGCGCCAAAAACGTAAAAAACAAATCCGCTACCACCATCCGCGGTGGCATCAGCTCAAACGACCTTGCCCTCATCACCCGACAGATTGCCACTCTCGCCTCATCGGGCACACCAATCGAAGAAGCTCTGGGTGCCGTCTCAAAACAGAGCGAAAAACAAAAAATCAAATCCCTGATGCTGTCTGTGCGCAGCAGGGTGCTCGAAGGTAAACCACTGGCAAGCGCTCTGGGCGACTACCCCAAAGTATTTCCCGAAATATTTCAGGCAACTGTTGCCGCCGGCGAGCAATCGGGTCATCTGGATTCCGTTCTCGAGCGACTGGCCGACTACACCGAAGACAAGGAATCAACAAAAGCTATTGTCAGCAAAGCGCTCTATTACCCGATCGGGCTCGTATTTATTGCGTTTGGCATCGTCACATTTCTGCTCGCGTATGTAGTTCCGAAAGTAGTTCAGGTTTTCGACAGTATGGGCCAGGAATTACCGTTGCTCACCCGCATTATGATCTACCTTAGCGAATTCATACAGAGCTGGGGTCTACTGCTGTTTTTGTTACTGGTCGGCCTGTTTATAGCGTGGCGCCGGCTCCTGCAAAACGAATCAGTGAAAATGAAGGTACATGCCTTCATGCTGAAAATACCGCTTATTTCAAAGGTTATCAGGGGTTCCAACTCATCCCAGTTTGCGCGAACCCTGAGTATTCTTGCAGCGAGCGGAGTGCCCGTTCTGGATGCGCTTGGTATTGCTTCGCTGGTACTGACCAATCGTCCGATGCGCCATGCAGTGAAAAAAGCAGCGACCGATGTTCGCGAAGGAGGCGGACTTAGCCGCTCACTCGAACGGACTGGTTACTTTCCGCCGATGATGCTGCACCTGATTGCAAGTGGCGAAGCCTCCGGGCGTCTTGAAACGATGCTTGAAAAAGCAGCAACACACCAGGAAAGAGAGCTGAACTCTATTCTGGCCGTTTTTCTGGCATTGCTTGAGCCGATGATCATCCTGATCATGGCAGGCCTGGTCATGCTGATTGTACTGGCGATACTTCTGCCCATTTTTGAGCTAAATCAGCTCGTCGC
This sequence comes from uncultured Granulosicoccaceae bacterium, assembly GCA_964409275.1. Lineage (GTDB taxonomy): Bacteria > Pseudomonadota > Gammaproteobacteria > Granulosicoccales > Granulosicoccaceae. The sequence goes on along the minus strand of CAYPCS010000027.1, from coordinate 27,182 downwards.
CTAGGGGTTGCAGCCGGGTGGTTTGTTGTGAAACCGCTCATTGGCCCTGAACCCGAAGTTAATTGCCTGGACAGACCACTGGTCGTTCATCCAGCTAAAATTTACCGGTTAAGCGCGACTATCCAATACAACTTCTGCGCTAACAGGTTACACCGATCGCAGAATCGGGAAAATATCCTCCATAGCCTACACTCTTCCAATTGGAAAGAATCCTGCAACTACGTGATTTGGTACAGGATTCGAATTGAGCTGCAAGGGCTGTCTGTTTGTTAATCGTTAGTCCGGGAAGCTAACCGAACTCTCTGTTATATACTACAAAGTGTATAAAGCGGCCACCGAATCCAAACAACATAATCCGAGTCCGCAACACATGAAAAGCCTGACCCCTGCTATTCTGGCAATAGCCAGTATTGCCCTGTTCACACTGCATGGTTGCAGTAGTGAGGGTATCGATCGCAACATCGAAGGACAAAACCGGCTGTTGAACCCGTTAGCAGACGATGCCGATGCTCAGGGTAATGCAAGTCTCGGCTCACCGTTGGGCACTCTCGCCCCAACCCAATTCGCTGTACTGGACAAGCTCAACTTTGACGTAACGCTTCCCTCGATAATCAGTGTGTTATTCAGAGCTTCAGATCAGTTCGGCAACGCCATTCCCAACCTGCAAACCACCGACTTCCTGCTACTGGAAGACGACTCACCGGTCTCGCATACTGAAACCTCGCTCTCCGTCGTGCCACACGATGAATTACCTTTTTCCCTGCAAACCGTAATCATGATCGATGTCAGTAGCAGTATTCAGCCACAGGATCTGGAAGAAATAAAAGAGGCGGTCACTGCGCTGCTAATGGACGACGAAGGACAATCAAGGCTGCTGCCACAGCAGCAAATAGCGTTGTACGCCTTTGACGACAACGTCAGCTTGCTTAGTGATTTTTCATCAAACAGTCAGAACACTGTTAACGCACTCAACACAATTCAGCCAGCCATAGCGATTACGCCAACCGACTTGTATGGCGCAGTAGTCACCGGTAGCAGCCGCTGGACTGACAGCTTCGATATTTCGCAGATTACTCAGGGAACAATGATTGTAATCACTGACGGTACTGATACAGCGGACAGACACAGCTATCAGGAAGCTCTCAGTGCAGTTGCAAACAAATCAGTTTATACACTCGGTGTTGGCAACGAAATTTCCGGGCAGATTTTGTCTTCAATTGGCACGTCCGGAAGTTACACACTAGGCAATTTTAGCCAACTGAGTGCAGCGCTGCAGTCAATCAATCAGCAGGTAGTCAATTCTGCCAATAGCTTTTACTACCTTCACTATGCGTCCCCGAAGCGCCGGGCAGAGGGGCCTGCAGCAAACAGCGACCATTCCATTGCTCTTTCAGTGAATAACAATGCCAATACGTCCTCATCGGGCATTATTTCCGAGACATTTAATTCCGCAGAGTTTAGCAATGTAACCGCAGAGGTGGTTCTCTCCGGGCCCACCCAAATCGAATTAAACGAAACCGCGATAATAAGGGCAACCACTCGCTGGGCTCCCTCCATGGCTTCTGAGTACCTCTGGAGCCTTGGCGAGGGCAATTCCGCGTGTTCACTCGAAATTACGGGCAGCGCTGCAGTTCGTGTTACCGCTGTTGCGGAAGGACAGTGTACCGTTCAGGCCCAGGACATAACCGCAGGTAATGCTCAAGGCTGGCGCACTGTTTCAGTGATAAGTGACTAGGTTGTTTGGCTGACTCGTGACACTGAACTCGAAATCGTTCTACTAGTTTTGCTGTCTCGATTCTTCAGTAATGAAATTACGTATATCCGCAGATGCAACAGACACCGAGTGGTTTTTAATTTTTACGTAGCTGTCGCCACTAACGTAGGCCGCAAAGCCTCTCAACATACCTGCAAGCACGTGTTTGCCATGCTCACAGCTAATCAATCCACCCCCTGATTGCCCGGAATCGATTGGTGCGGTTGTATGCAAGGCACCATCCACCGCAGCACGAACTTTAAACGAACCGGTGGAGGTAGTCTTCGATTCGGCTCTGGGGAAACCAACCGCCCAAACTTTCGCGCTGGAATCAAGGTCACCGGCACCCAGGGCAATAGGCTGAATGTGACCCGTTTCCACTTGCAATATTGCCAGATCCTTGGCTCGATCAATAAGTGCCACTTGAGCGACATTGCGTGAATCTCCAATCAGAACGTACGACTGAAAATGCTCATCGATCGCGTGGGCTGCGGTCAGCACCCGATTTGTCCCTATCACAACACCGCTCGCATGACTTCCATCGTCACTGGTTACCCTGACCACTGTATCCAGCGAATCGTGCTGCGGCCATCCACACTGCTCGGCAAAAGCCAGTGCAGGTAACCACAACAAAAATCCAAACGCTACGGCGAAGCTTCTATTTTTCATGATTATCAGGTTTTCCCGAGTATCCGTTGCTTTCCGATGGCACCGATCCACTACAGACCTGTCGGTTCTCACCAATCCAACGCAACTTAAGCATGGCATTTATACCAGCACGGCTTCAGACAGGATGTGAACGGTTTCATACACATGCGTCAGCCCTCGATCCACGCTAACCATATGGTAATGAATAATACAGCCACTGGTCTAGCGCTAAATTCACTTTTCCCGAGATTGAGTTAACAAACAGAAATTAGTTCTCGCCCACACCGATTTTTCAAGCCTCCAGGGGAGGCCACACAAAAATTTGCGGAACTGCAGAATGTCCCCTGATAAAGCGTAGAACCGATTACCAATGTTGCAAAAGTAAAGCTTGTCCACTTCACATTCGGTGGCAATACCCATTAGGTTGCTTATTCATCTTAATGATGTTTTTTCGACAGACCCTGGCTGGCACAGACTTCGTGCTTTTCGCTAAAGCATATGCCGACGCTGCCGAAAACTTCGCAACCAATTTTCAGTAGCTACGACATCAATGGTGCCCACATGCCAGACACTACTACAGACCCTTTAGACGATGAATTTTACTACGATGAAATTCAGACGGATCAGGAGGGCAATGATGATACTCCACCGGATTCCAACATAGAGAACGCCAATAATGCGCGTCGCAGACTGGAGGCTTATTGGGAAAAAAAGGCTCTAAAAGAGTACCTTAGAGATCTCGATGACGATTGGGATTAACCCTGGCGGACCACTCGTCTGACTACCTGATCAACTTACCAGCTACGAGAAAATTCTACACATTTCCATTCGGATCGCTCGCCATTTCCTCAGGCGAATCAATACTGACAACCTCGACCTCGGCGGCCTGCCACCCCTTCTCGCTTTTAACTTGTAGATAGGTTACCTGCTGCTCTTCGCGCAGGTTTTTAAACCCGTCAACAAGTATTGCCCGGTAATGAACGAACACATCCTCCCCTTCCGGGCTCAGAATGAATCCATATCCTTTTTCCGTATTGAACCACTTAACGGTTCCATGTTTTCTAACACTCACAACACACTACCTTTAATATTTTCGATCATACAGGCATGAATCTACAGTGTTGAGTTCCGGTATCCATTGGAACTTCAAGTTACTCAAAAAGGTTTAAGAACAAACCGCGCCAATTATCAGAGCCGCTGAAGGCTACCTGCACACCGGTGCGCGCAGCCTCCCCCGTTCAACGGCACGCCGTCTCGCCAGATTTTAATTTGAATGGACATCGCAAGCATGCATGCAGCTTCCTGTCTGTTTATTCAAACCTGTACCGGTTCGAAGTTCTGGCCCTCAGGGACAGCCCACTCCGTGGAAGCCACCCGGTGGTGACTCATACGTGACTAACTACGAGTATAGTGAATAGGGTTAAAAGCCGCTATACCGGCACTTCACGGTATCGTGTGGCTAACAGCGGTGCTTCCTGGTCTGTCACCACCGCTCACCGGCGACTACACACAGGCATTTCAAGCCAGGTAAATCGGCAGTTGGTGTGTTGCAATAGAACCTCAGCCTGGAGACGACCGAACCGTTTCAGGATGTCCGTGAGATAGCTGGTTCTTCGGAATTAAAGGGAACACAATACCGCTGATCGAAGGTGCCTTGCTTTTGTTTTTTAGTGGCATTGATGGCAGCCAATAAACTGGCATAGACATTCCTCTACGAAACTGTGGCGTTGACGTTTGAAGTGCCCATTGCCCGGATTCCTTCTGCATTCGACAACCCGACATAATCAAAGGTGGAGACGTATTTCAGCAAAGATCCGCTAAACACCTGTGAAACTGTTTCACAGCGTTAGTGATCAATCCAGCCAACAACTGTAAGTTCAGACCGCTTGGTAACTGCTATCCGTCATTGCTGATACTTCGTCAGCCTGATGTTGCAAACTGGCCGCGAATGTGCGAGTAATACAGTCCCCTGGGCAACTGAAAAGGAGGTGATCTTGAAATCTATACTAACGGCGGTGACGGGCACATTGGTACTTGCTGCAGGCGGTGTTTCCGCTTGCTCTTTGTATGAATGCAATGCAAAAAGCCACCAATAAAGATCAACTCAGCCAACACTTGCTAGTTGAAACGACAGTTAACTGATTCAATCCGCTATTGAGGCCAAACCTGGCACAAAAAACGGAAACAACTGTTAACTGGCTGCTCGTTTATCATCGAGTGCATCCGGATCAAATATGATCCGGATGTTTTGTCAGCAATTCCTCCCACTTCGAAATACTCCGCTACAAATATATCCGCGCTGGCGGAAACACCCCTTTAGTTTGAAGCTTTTGAGACTGTGCCATAAGGATCAGACCGGAACACGCCTTGCATGTCTATTCGATCAGCCTGCAGCCTGGATGCAGCTGACTAACTTACGTTAACTGATTTCAAGCGACCCACTGCCAGAAGCCACGTCCCATCGGGCTGCAACACTGCGGAGACCATCATGTTCAACCCAGCACTCAAATTTCTTCCTGTTTTAATTGCATTTTCTCTGCTCGGTTGCGACAGCTCTACCGAACCAGATACTACCGGCGTTTTGCAAAGCGACATTTCCAGCGCAGATACTGATGGTGATGGTATCTCCGATGACGAAGAAGGGACTGATGATATCGATGGAGATGGCGTTCCAAATTACCTCGATCTGGACAGCGATGGTGACTCAATTTCTGACGCACACGAATACAACCATCCTTGCGCTGAAGAATTCGATAACCTTACCGCCCGCCTTGGTGAACCAACCGCTACTCGCGAGTATCCTGAACTCAGTGAGCGCGTTCCATTAGTTGTCACCGAATATTGGTATGATGGAATGAGCAAAATTGTACGTTTCACTTCAATGGAAACCGAAGACTTCTGTACGGTTGTGGAAGAAGAAAACGCATCTCTCTGGAGCAACTGACCAGAATTGCAACAACGGTACCGCAATAATCCGTTAGGGGTTGTTCCAGTACCCGGGCACCGGTTCAGTCGAACCGGTCCTCCCACTCCAATCTAATACCTCGTCCAGTCAAAATCCCGTTCCTGCTGACGGAACATTGTCGGATTTCCAAAGATACAGAATTGCTTTTTACTATTCACTCTGTACTAGTGAATAATGGCATCTTTACACAGTGACGAAAATCCGGGTACATTAAGAAACAACAAAACGAGCTTCGCCTGAACGTGTAACTGTCGTCGACCCGCGAACTTCGCCCCTATCGAAGTTGTCTTTACAAAATACAGTTGTATTCACAATAGTCGGATCCGACAGTTAATAAATGAACAATTCAAACACTAAAAGTATCTTCCTGGCTGCGACCTGTGCAATCGCTGTTTGCCTGGGTGTATGGTTCGGCGTCAACTCGGTAACGCCTCCCTCAAAGCTTGAAATATCCGGATTCGCTTTTCCCGAACCAAAGAAACTTGAAAATATCGATTTGCTTAATCAAAACAGCAAATCATTCGACACTGCAGCTTTTGATTCACACTGGACTTTCGTTTATGTGGGATACACCTTCTGCCCGGATGCCTGTCCAATGTCACTAACCGTAATGAACAACATCAATGATCTGCTGGACAAAAAAAATATTGCTGACGACGTCCAGCTGTTGTTTGTATCAGTCGACCCTGAACGCGATACGCCTGACAGGCTGCTTGAGTACACCCGGTACTTCAATGAAAAATTCATGGCAGCAACAGGTGATCCTGGTGCTATTAATAATTTTACAGATCAGGTAAGCGCTATCTATGCCTTACCCGATGATCGCAGCGACCCGAACTACCTCGTAGATCACTCATCATCAATAGTGCTCATCGATCCGGACGCTGCCGTACATGCTATTTTCACCCCGCCACAAGTCGCAGCAGATCTAGCCAGCGATTTTGAGAGATTGCGTGACCGCTATCTGAGTAAGTTGTAAAGACCTGCTGCGTGCCGCAGCGCATCGCGACTGACCTACCCGCCTGCAATTGTGACCACCGCCTCACTAATTTTGATTGAGATATTCCGTTGTACATCTCTCAAAATTACAAACATTAAGCCCAATGTTGTGATGCACTCCGGTACTACCCCTCATGTAATTTGACAACCCCTAAAGATAACTAGCCGCTGACCTCTATATGGACGGGTGATTAACCAGGGAACCCGATGCACTACCTGGAAATACCACGTGCAACCGCTCATCTAATCCGGGGACATTTGATGGCCAGATCTGTTACTACTATGTTTCGTACAAGCTGTACCTTACTACTCACGTTACTCGTGTTTAATCCGCTGTGGGCGGATGACACCGAAATCTTCTTTGGCCGAACCACTAACCACGAAACTCAGCCAAATGTTCTTTTTATTCTAGATGGATCCGGTTCCATGAACTGGTACGACTGCGCTAATGGTCAGGTTTGGAGCGTGCCGTGTGTAGGCGGTACCACTACCCGACTCGAAAGACTTAGAAGCGCATTGACAACTGTGCTGCAAAGCTCTAGTAACATCAATGTCGGATTAATGCGCTTTAGCCGATCAAATGCCGGGGGGCGTATCATTTACCCTATGCGGCCTATAGATCAGCAACTATGCAATGGCGTACCCTGCGACGAAAGCACAACATTTAGCACGCAATCAAGAGTGTCGAGCGGTGCTGACGATGCGGTTCAGCAATCCAGTGGCGCGGTCGTGATAAACGACACCTCTCTGGCGTTAATGTCACTGAACGGACTCCCTTTTGGAAACTCTATGGTTGGTCTGCGATTCCCTGATCTTCAGATACCACAGGGCGCCACCATTACCGATGCAAGGCTGGATTTCGGTGCCGTCAACAATGACGATACACCGACTAGCCTGACAATCCGTGCCGAAGACTCTGCAGATGCCAAAGTCTTCACCAATACCACCAACGATATCAGCAATCGCAATACCATCTATAATTCAGTTTCATGGAATGCGCTACCAGAATGGGAAAACGAAGAAAGTTACGAGTCGCCAAATATAAGTACGCTAATTCAAAGTGTCGTTAGTAAATCTGACTGGTGTGGCGGCAATGCGATCGGATTAAGCATAACCGGAAATGGAAACCGGCTGGCTGCATCTTTTGATCTGGGCGCCGCAAACGGACCGGTTCTTCGAGTTGAATACAACCTTTCCAATGTACCTCCAACGGGTGGCTGTACTACCAGTACAGTAGTTCGTCGTATCGATGGCAATAACGACGACGCAGAGGAACGTAAAACAGCTTCATGGAGTAGCAATAACGGTAGAATCTACAGGAATTTCGGTGAAGTACTCATGCGTGCGTACCCATCCTATTCCAATGGATATTCGCCAGCGCTCGCTTTCTCGAACGTCACGATCCCGCAAAACTCCGAGGTTGTAGATGCCACACTTACCGTGGTCACGCGTTCCCAAAGCTACAATTCCGGTAGTCTCAGTGTAAATATTCGCGCACAAAACAGCGGTAATCCGGCCGCAATCGGAACTTCAAAATTCGATCTTAGCCAGCGCCCAAGAGTATCTTCAACCGTTGAGTGGCCGGATATCTCCGCAACCGTCGGTGACACTTCAGTATCACCATCGATAAAGGACATGGTTAATACTATTGTTAACCGCGGAGACTGGACAAGCGGCAATCGCATGGTCTTTTTTCTCGAACCGGGTAGCGGTGGCGGGCAACGTGCAATCGCTTCGCACGATGGCAGTGCAGCAAATGCAGCTCTACTAAGAGTTAAAATTAAAACCTTCATTCGCTCGGCAGCAGAGAAGATATCCGGCCCTGTTACCGATGTTCGTACAGAAATCATAAACCAGCTGGACGACATGGTCGCCAATCACGGCACACCAACAGTAGGTGCCCTGGTTGAAGCACAAAGATACTTTGCCGGCGATCACGTGCACTATGGTCTGAATCGAGAACCGATATGGGAAGATACACAGTGGCCATCCTATGAAGGCCGGTACTCCAGAGTGTCACACCCCGAAAGTTACATCGGAGGCACGGTGGTTCGCGATTCGCGCTGCCTTTCAAACGCTATGAACGGAAAATACTGTGCCGGTGAAGTAATCACAGGTGACCCTGTTTATAAGTCACCCATAACACATGAGTGCCAATCCAATCACATCGTTCTACTCACAGACGGAAGTCCGACTGCTGATCCAGGGTCTATTACTGATGTTCAGAATCTCACTGGTGGTGGCTGTGATGCTGAAGCACTTGATGAGGGTACTTGCGGCGAAGAAATAGCCGAGTATATGAATACCGTTGATCAAAACAACTCACTAGATAGCAAGCAGGTGGTGAGAACACATACGATCGGATTTAATTTTAATACCACATGGCTTGAGGACCTTGCTGATTCTGGTGGTGGTGGATTTTACACCGCAGATTCTGCAGCGGAACTCAGTATCGCATTTGCCAATATTCTGGACAGCGTGCAAAACGTGAACACCACATTTGTAGCACCTGGAGCGACGGTGGATCATTTCTCTAAAATATCTCATCGAAATGATTTGTACCTTGCTTTGTTCAAACCACAAATTAGCCCCTCCTGGATTGGCAATCTAAAGCGCTTTGACATACTTGGAGACCCACCAGAACTGCACGATGTCAACGGCGAACCGGCGGTTGATCCTGTCAGTGGCCAGTTCTTCGAAACATCCAAAAGCCATTGGTCTGACACGACCGACGGCAACGATGTCGCCAAGGGAGGTGCAGCCGGTCAACTGGATCACACGTCACGAATGGTATACAGCAACCTGACTGATCAGGCAGATCTTAGCTTGCTCAACAACCGGGTAGTCGGTACAAACGAATTGATCACGCCCGGTCATTTCAACCTTAATGCTGCAGACACTGACTTTCGTGATGATCTGCTGGATTGGGCGCAAGGCAGGGATGTTAAGGACGAGAACGACGACGGATCCACCAGTGATTCCAGAAAGCGTATAGGTGACCCGCTGCACTCAAGACCAGTAATTATCACCTATGACGGACCCTCGGCAGATCCCGATTCGGTCATTCTCTTTGGCACCAATGAAGGATACCTCCACGCTATCTCCACCGATACTGGCGAGGAAATTTACTCCTTCATTCCACAAGATCTGTTACCAAAACTGCCAGTTATATTTGAAGCCAACCCGGCAAGTGACAAGGTATATGGACTGGACGGCGGCCTGGCTCTGTGGACACAGGACAACAACTACAACGGCATAATTGAAGACGAGGATCACGTATACCTTTACCTCGGCATGCGTCGCGGCGGAAGCTCCTACTACGCACTCGACATCTCCGACAAAGACGAGCCACATTTCAAGTGGCAGATATCGGCGGGTGATGCAGGTTTTTCCGAGTTGGGGCAAACCTGGTCCCACCCGGTCGTCACCACAATCAACTACCTCGGCGACACTAAAAAAGTACTGATTTTTGGTGGTGGCTACGATGACTCGCAGGACGACAAAACCACCAGAAGCGAGGACGGGATTGGCCGCGCGGTTTACATCGTGGATGCGGACACCAAAGCACTGCTTTGGTCGGGTGGCCACGCAGACGGCAGTCCAACAAAGACATTTTCAGACATGCAATACAGCATTCCGGCAACTGTAAAACCTATCGATGGCGATGGCGATGGACTGGTTGAGCAATTTTACGTCGGTGACATGGGCGGCCAGTTATGGCGTTTCGATATCAATCAAAACACGTCAGATGTAGATGCTCTGGTTAGTGGTGGTGTTATTGCCGATCTCGCAGAGGATTTGGAGCCAGAGAACACACGCCGGTTTTATCACACACCCGATATCTCAATCTCACTCAGAGAAGGTGTGTACATGCTGAATATCGCTATCGGTTCAGGCTACCAGGCACATCCTCTCGATACTACGATAAGCGATCGTTTCTATGCGATTCGCTACCCTTACGTTCTTCCCGCCGGCAGCACCTATGGCATGCCAGACGAAAACAGTTCTGCCGGCGCTTATCGAGCGATCGAAGAGGATGATCTGTTTGACGCAACCAGCAATGTAATTGGTCAGGGCACCCCTAAAGAGATAGCAGATGCAGAAGCAGAACTACTCGCCAGTAAAGGCTGGTTTATTGAAATGGAACGCAGTGGAGAGAAAGTGCTGGGGCCCTCACTCACCTTTAACAACAGGGTGATGTTTGCCAGCTATATTCCCGGTGGTATTACACAGGGATGCGCACCACAACTGGGCTCAGGTGTGTTCTGGGCCGTCAATCTGTGGGACGCCACTCCGGTCGAGAACTTCGACGACGTTGATCCGGAAAACACGGTTATAACCGAGCAGCAACTGTATAAGCCAGACCGCCACAAGCCTGTCCCAGGCTCAGGTATACCGCCGCCAGTTCAAATCCTGCTGCTGCAGGGGGAAGACGGCGAAACCATCTCTGTCGTCACTACGACAGGACCACATCGCATGATGGAAGATGACGCAGGATCTCTGGTAGATCGAATCTACTGGTCGGAAACACCGGACTTCTAGCCTCATTATTCATGAGGATTCGACATCCAGTGTCAATATCGCTAAACAGGTCGTCTGATCGCCCGGGTACTGTGGCTCGCCATGCGACGAGGGGGGCGGGCGAGATGTTATGCGATATTGGCTTCTGGTGTCGAATAGACAGTAAGTTATCTTATGAATCAAGCCAATTTATCTTTAAACTCTATATACACACAACTAAACTTAAAATTGCTGGCCACCTCAGGAACAATGCAGGCTAGATCGCACTACCCGCACAATCCGACAGCGTTAATTGTCGGATTGTGCGGGTGGAAGCATCGACGCACACCCGAGCGAGCATTTCGGGTTGCAGACTAGCGAGACCCTTGAAATAGCGAGTATCGATCGTTTCTACCCCGCCTCTCTTGTACATAGTCAACAGGCGATCCCGATGTGTGCGGGAATATGCCACCTCGGGCCCCGATAAAGTATCCGAATACAGTCCGTACAAAGGTGCGTCAACGATAAAAACACCGCCGCTGGAAACCAGATCCTTAAAGTGCACAAAAAACAATCGCACTAATAATGCTCTTGCGTGCACACCATCAGCATCCGCATCACACAATATTATAACCCTGCTGTAGCGCACTTTTTTAATCGCGAAGCTCGCGGACAGCGGATCGCCACCCAGTGTCAGAAGCAGCGCAGAAATGACCGGGTTAGCCAGTAGCTGTTCCGACGTTTTTTGATCAGCATTTGGCACCTTCCCCTGAAGCGGAAAAATCGCCTGTGACTGGCGATCTCGAACTCGTCTCAGTGCATTAGCAGCATTCTTGCCCTCGACTAAAAACAGCTCGGTATTTTGTTGTCGCTGGCAGTCAATCAATTCCATCAAATTAAAAAAATGCGGCAAGGGCCAGCGATTACTTAGCTTGCGAGCTCAATAGTCTCTTTTGCAGACACAGATCGGCGCCTCGATTGCTTGTATCGAATAACCGGAGACCTGGCTTTTCGGTGGTCGTGCCCTTCTTCTTGCAGATTTACTTGTTGGGCTCCGGGAGGCTTTGTATTGCAAGAGTGGTGCGGAACGTTTTTGTGGCCAGGCATTCCCGTACTTTTTTCTTTGCGCCGCTTCTGCGCTTTTCTCTGCATCGACCTTAGGTTGAGTCGAGCGCACTCGCGATGTTCTCCTAGAATGAGTTCCGCCTGATTTCCATCCAGATCAAAGCGATTTGTGTGTTTTAACAAACCGTACAGATAGCCATAACTGCGAGTATGACGATGCAGTGCCTCACGCAAGGTGCGATGCGAAACTGCCGGATTTTCATCCCGATGCTTGAGAATATCTTTGTGAATTTTTACTGTTAATGGCCGTAAATCGCGACCCGGAGTAAAAATATCAGGCCACCGCTCCACTAACCATTTTTGCGTTCGCCGTACCTTTTCAGAAGACCATTTCTTTTTCATTTATCTGCGCCTCATAACTACCGATGCCACTTTCATGCGCAGAACATTTTCAACACGTTCATTCGAGTCCGCCAAAGCAAAATCCTTCCTGTCCTTACTCACTCGCCTAACACTCGTCAAAAATTTCTAATTGCAACTGCAGAAAGCGGGTTCTGCTGCAACTCGCTCCGGATTAGTGCCAACCGAAATGTTCACCAAAACATTTCACAAACACAGCTGTTCCCCCTTTTCGGGTGAACAAAAGAATCAAAAGAACCGATTTTAAACAGACAATGCTCAATCCGCAGGGCCTTGCATGAACCCACGAGCTTAACGACACACCCTGACCTAAACCGGTTGTATCAAGAACGCGCACCCTCTGTCATAATTGACAATGCATGTATTGAGTCATCGAAACCATTACGCGTTACCAAGATAAAACCCGAAGGCGGTATTGCTGATCCACAACGTGCACCACAAATCGTGGTTGAGCTATTCAGCGGCAGTACCTTTTGGGCAAAACCCGACTCAAGGTTGACATGGAACCAGCGAAGCGAGGTATCGTTCACCCTTTTTATTCACGGTCGCGTGTATCTTCGCCCAGTCAGCTGCAACCGCAGCGAACGACTGAACACACTCTCGGTAGCACTAGCGTATGACTGATTCTCCTAAACAGTTTCGCAGCCAGCGAAGGGCGGCGTTGAAAGCAGCATTGGGTTTAGCTTGTGTGCCCTGCAGCCAGGCCATCGCTGCAACTTCCGGCTACCCGGAACTATCGATTAACCTTTACAATCTGCATACTCGCGAAAGCTTGCAGACTGTTTTTTGGGCAGACGGACACTACGACTCGCAAGCCCTGCTCGATATTGATGTCCTGCTGAGAGATCACCGTACCGGCGACGTGATCACCATGGATACCCGTCTCCTGTCTATCATTTATTTGCTAGGTAAAAAGCTCGACTATACCGGGCCAATCAGCGTCATCTCAGGTTACCGGTCCGCTGCAACCAATCGAAAACTTGCGATGACAAATTCCGGTGTTGCGAAAAACAGCTATCATGTGAAAGGACAGGCAATAGACTTAAGAATAAACGGTCGGGACACCTCTGACATTCGCGATATCGGCCACCAGATGCGCGTCGGTGGTGTTGGCTACTACCCTAAATCAAATTTCGTACACCTTGATACTGGCCCCTGGCGGCACTGGTAATTCCGCGGCTATTCACACCACCGCCCACTCAAGGCAGTGAATCAAATTACCAATCTATCAACCGCAATCAGCAGCGGTATAGCCAATACAAACATCACAGTCACATACGGTAGATTCCAAAACGCGCCACGCCATCCTGGTATTCCATAACGACCCTGAAACACCAGATGGGTACCCGACAGCGGGCTGCCACAGGTACCAAGACTCCATGCAAGTAAATAAGCCACCGCCAGAAGGTTCGGGTCGGGGTCCAGTGCGAGAATCATCGGGGTGGCACCCGAGACGGTGACCACCGGGTGCACACCGATTACAGAAGCGAGCACCATTGCACCCGTCAGCATCATTGCCTCAACCCATCGAAACTCGAAGACTTGCACAGATACCAACTCGCCTGCAATCACACTCGCAAGGCCGGCCGCCAGAACTCCTGCCACTAAAAACAAAAGTAGCTCATTGATCATACCCGGAAGAGTTCGCGTAATATGTGAGTACAATGTTCGGATAGAATCATGCAAACCCTGTCGTACTAAAAGAACAAATACCGTCAGTCCAAGCGCGCTGACCGAAATGCACGTCAAAATAGACCAACCAGGCACAAATCGCGAAAACATCACCACCATCACAGCAAGAACCGCTGGAATCCACAGGCTTGAAAACTGAACCGGATACCCGCGAAATTTGGCCACATCCGCTGCATAGCGCAACCGGGCCTCGGTGTAGACCAGCGCAAAGCCGGCCATCGCAAACGGCAGACAGCAAATCATCACAAATGCCAGGCTGAGGTCAGGAACGTAGGTAAGTACCACCGCCATTCCGCCAAAAAAAGGTGACCACGCAGAGCAGCCGGAAAAAATTCGGGTTATTGACTGCGATGCCAGCCGCGAAAGCGCACCTGCAGAATACAGCCGATCGGAAAATATAATCGGCGCTGAAATATTGATTACCGCGCCAAACAGGCTAACGCCAAGAATAGTTTTCAAGTAAGCACCGGGGCCTTGAGGTAACGTATCGTCACGAGATCCAGGTGCGGCAATCAATCGCAAAAAACCCACTGCTGCGATCATGGAAATCAGACCACTGTTGTTAGCGATTGCCGTAGATATTCGGGGACGGATTCCGTGATGGAACGCAGTAAAGAGTAGTAGCACGCCACAAACCCCTATTACTGCCGCCTGCCATCTCTGCACTATGCTTACATTGGCTATCAGGATTAAAGCAGCAAGCCAGCCCGATGCTCCTGCCAGCCAGTCTGGCAACTGCAGCCACGGCCCGGACACGTCTTTCGCAAGCGTCAGCACTACCATCAGGAATATCATGGCGCCTCCGGTCGCTTTATTCAGCTCACCATCTGGACGCAGTACTGTCGAAAACGCATGAAGAAGCTGTTTGCGATCCACGTCTTTTAGAGCTTGCACACGGCACAGTGTACACAGCTGCTTACAACTACTATCAACACAACAAAAATGTCTGCGTTGCAGGATGTCGTCCGGCCCGGGCGAGCCATCGTGATGGAGATTTTGTGGTCAATTTTTGTACGCGGTTATTTTACCGCGCTGGCACCGGGAGCATCGAGGTAGCGATTCTTTGTTTCCTGATAGTCCTCGACCAACACATCAATCACTGCTTGATCGTACTGGCGCAATCCACCAAGCAACATTTTTTTATTGCCCTTACCTATCTTTTCTTCGCCACGATAAATATCAAAGTAAAGAATTACTTCCGCCTTTTTTCCTTCTTTTACCAGAGACGACTCTGAATGTTCCAGCTTAACGTTCCCGACATTAAGCTGCTCCAGCTGAATGCTCATGCTTTTATAGATAACGAGGGGCCTTGCAGGATTAATCATTACCTCATGTGCTCGCATTAGATCAACTAGCAAATAAGGGAATGTTTTACCTGAAAACTGCACGTATGCAGAAGTAAGCGCTTTGGCAAATTCCGGATCAGCGCTACACTCCCCGGAGATCGACACGTCCAGATACTTTTTGTCCGCAGATCCGGTTAACGCCAGCCCTTCCGGTCGGGGTACGGTCTCAAGCAAATCCCCGTCGTCCACCATATTGAGAAATTCGAATTCCATCGACTGTGAAACGCCGCGCAAATGCAAAACGACTGCAAACAGCAAATCACCGGGAACGCAAAACCGGCGTGTATCAATATCGTGGATAGGATTGAAATCTCCTGCCACTGATTTGGCAAACAGACTCGCCTGAGATCGACTGAACGTTACTGCGCTACCGGACGTTGCAAAAAAGTGCTCGATATTCAAGAAATTTCCAAATTAATTTATTCCGACAATACTACTGCGACTGGCCGCTTAATTCACGGTAATTAGTGCCCATCCGAAAACAGGCGCGTGACCGGGATCACCCGATTTGCGCCCACCGCTGTCCACTAATCAGGCATGCAGGAACCCTCCCCGACACTGTTGAAAATGCGCTCGCGACATGGCACGCGGGCAAAGTTAAGCGTCGTGTTCCAAAATCGTTAGAAAACTATGATTTTGCATCCCCCGCGAGTATCACTACTGTCCTGTATAATACGCTTAATCGCCGTGGCTGAAACCACCTTGAGGATGCCGTCATAGATCACCGAAAAATACTGTTAGTTGAAGATGATCCCGATTTGTCCGAACTCGTCAGTCTGCAGCTTCAAGACATCAGATGCGAGTGCGTCTGCATGTCAAATGGTCGCGAAGCACTGGCGCTTGCACAAAGCGAGTCGTTCGATATGCTCATTCTTGACATTATGTTGCCAGAGATGGACGGACTGGAGATTTGCCGAACGGTGCGCAGCACCAATCGCCAGATACCCATACTGATGCTAACCGCAAAATCGTCGGAACTCGACAGAGTTCTCGGGCTCGAGCTTGGTGCCGACGATTACATGACCAAACCCTTCAGTACGCTTGAGCTGGTGGCGCGGGTCAAGGCCCTGTTGCGCAGGGTACGCGCTTTTACCGACTCTCCTCCCGATGAAAAGATAATGCAGTTCAAAGCGCTGTCTATCGACACTGAAAACCGGCGAGTGTTTGTCGACAAAGAAGAGGTCGACCTGACACCCAAAGAATTTGACTTGCTACACCACTTCATCAGCAACCCGGGCCGGGTGTTTTCAAGGATGCAGCTACTGGATAAAGTGTGGGGATACAGTTATGAAGGATACCACCACACCGTGAATTCCCATATAAACCGCCTGCGGACAAAGATCGAAAAGAACCCGCACGAACCCGAGTACATACTCACTCGCTGGGGCGTCGGCTACGAATTTGCCAAACAGGCCAGCTAACCATTGTTTAAGTCACTCTACGCCAAACTGGCGCTAACCCTGATTCTTTTGCTGTTTGTAACCGCTATTGTTTACTCGGCAATTTCCTACTCACTCACACGGCAACGTATCATTGGTGATCTGCAAAGCGAAAATGCAGATATCGCGGCAAACCTTGCAGCGGAGATACCGCAAACGGTCGCTGGCGAGATCGACGGGGAATTTACTGAAAAACTATTTTATCTAATGATGATTGTAAATCCCGATGTAGAGCTCTATCTGCTCGATTTAGAGGGTGTAATTGTCAACACTTCGGTAGACGGAAACAAACTTGCGAGGGATCGCGTTACACTAAAACCGCTGAAGCAGTTTTTGGACGGCAAGCGAAACTTCCCGCTGTTTGCCGAAGACCCGCGGACAGTCGCAGACCCGGTGACCTTCTCGGTGGCCGAGTTGCGGGCCGGTGCCAAGGAACTCGGCTATCTCTATGTCACCCTGCGAGGCGAAGACCATGAAGCATATCGTGGTGGCAGACCCACCGATCTAATATCCCGAATTGGTCTGTATGCCCTGATCGGAAGCCTGCTTGTCTCTTTACTGGCCGGTTTGTATATATTCAGACGGATCACCGCCCGGTTGCAAATCCTGAGCGATGTCATCGAAGACTTCCAACTTTCCGGCTATCGTAGCTCCAACCGCTACCAGACGATAGCCAATGATCAGAGCGAGGATGAAATATCACGGCTCGGCAACAGCTACGATGCAATGGCCGAACAGATAGTGGAGCAAATCGAATTGCTTGAGGCTCAGGATCAAAACAGACGTTCCTTTATCGCAAACATCTCTCACGACCTGAGGACTCCGTTGACTGCAACCCAGGGTTACCTTGAGTTGCTAAAAACAAAATATCCCACGCTCGACGATGAGCAGCGCCAGCGCTATATTGGCGTGTCGCTAAAACACAGCAAACGACTGCAAACACTTATCACCGACCTGTTCGAACTCGCCAAACTTGAAGATCACAGTGAAAAGTTACGTCGGGAAGTACTCTCTCTAAAAGATCTTGTGAGTGATGTGCTGCAGGGTTACCACCCGCTGGCTAACAAAAAAAATATCGATCTCGTTTATAAAACGGAGGATGCACCGCTGCTTGTGGAAGGAGACCTTGCCTTAATAGATCGCGCTGTTAGCAATATTCTGGGCAACGCATTGCAATATACACAAGCTGGCGGCAAGGTCATTTTAGATGTTTCTACCTCAGACAATAAAAGCAACGGAGATGCTCCCCAGGTAATACTCTCTGTCGAGGACAATGGTCCCGGCATCGATCCAACCCAGATAGACAATATCTTCAGGCGATTTCATCGCGCCGACAACCAGCACAGCGGAAGCTCTAACGCCGGACTGGGTCTCGCCATTTCCCAGCGCATTGTCATGCTGCACAACGGAGAGCTTAAGGTAGAGAATACCCCTAACGGCTCCAAATTCAGCATCTATCTGCCGCGAGCCAACTCATAGACAATTCCGTAAAGACATAATGCTCCGCTGACCGGGATCACTTACGCTTTAACCAAACAACACCGCCCGCTTTAAACCAGCGGGCATTCAAAATGGATACCTGGTGAGAAATGTGACCCACTTAAGGTTTTCCACCTGCCGCCGTATTTTCTATTATCGAGCTTTAGCCCTTCCGGGTACCGGCAATTCTGCCAATCCCGATGGATATGGTTACATCAGCTAATCATGCTATCGAGTGGTGCAATGGATAGCATCTACATCAGGCACACCCGGCTCGCTACCCCCGTTCGCCCTGGATGGCACTGATATCCCAATGACTAAAATAACGCTTTGCACTATTGTAAAAAACGAAGAATCTACCTTACCGGCCTGTCTTGAATCAGTGGCCGACTGCGTAGACGCTATGATTGTGGTTGATACCGGCAGTACCGATCGCACAGTTGCAGTTGCAAAAAATGCCGGCGCTACGGTAGTAAACCACAAGTGGAATGACGATTTCGCAGCTGCGCGCAATGCCGCGATCGAGCATGTTACAGAGGGATATGTGCTAGTACTCGATGCCGACGAGCAACTCGGCCCAAACGCAGCAAGCGCGATTCGAAATGCCGTAGCATCAGGGGAAATCGATGGTGCAAGATTGCCACTCTACAACGCAAAAACTTCAGATGCGACGCACGAACAGGTTCTAACTGGCGCCCAGTGTATTGGCCCGGCTACGTTGCTGGAACGGTTACTGAGAGTTACACCTGATTTGCGCTGGCGCGGGATTATTCACGAACACCTGACCGACTGGTATTTAAAAGGGCGAACCATTGTGACGATTGATGCGCCTATTATTCACTATGGATCGGTGCCCGAATTTCGCGCATCACGTGCGAAGTCGAAGCGCAATCTAACGCTGCTGGAACGCATCTGCAAGGAAGACAAAAGCAACCCGCTCTATCTTACCTACCTGTCGCAGGAACTGCTCACTGATGGACAGTTCGACAGAGCCAGCAAATACATTGATATGGCATGGTCCCTAATAGAAAAGCTTCCACAGAACACGCGCAACTACCCAATTGCAATACCGGCTGCTACCGTTAGAGTTGCATTTCTGATAGGGGAAAAAAAATTCTCGGAAGCAAAGCAGGTAATCGAAACTACCACTGCGCTATCAAACCCCCACCCCAATGTCCATCTTTTAACCGCCACGCTGTTACAGGCATTGTGGACAGAATTACCAATAAACACCAAGAATGATCACCTACTGGATATAGCGCTGCAGGAATGCGAAAACTGTTACCGTTTTCACGGTGTTCCGCTAACATCTCCCGGAATTCCAGGCGCTACCGACTGGGCAGCCAAAACCCGGCAAGGCAACCTGAATTTACTTTTGCAAAATTACCCTCAAGCCTGCGTCTGCTTCGATGCAGCACTTAAATCATGCCCAGGTAACATTGAAGCCATACTCGGTCGCGCAGAGGCGTTTATTCATACGGAGCGCGCTCAACAGGCGCTATCCGAATTAATGCCATTACTACATCCAAACATCGCGGACAGCTGGGTACTCGCCGCGTGGGCCGGATACCAGTTTGGTAGTTACAGCGACGTTGCACCGATGGTGCAAGAAGCCCGTGTGGTCTACGAAAAACAAGGCATCATGGGCCCCCACCGCGTATCAATTCTAGAGTCTCTGGAAGCAATCGGTGTTCAGCAACTGGCGGCTTAAAATCATGCTGCTCAATACATAACTGCCACGTTGCTTTGGTAAACATAATTCTGCCAGAAAACACACCAGGACTACCCGATTGCAATAAGGGCAATATCATTTTATTGGAAGGCACTATGTCACCTCATTTTAAATAGCGGGTACTTGTTCCGTTATCGATGACGGATAGTTTTACCACACCAAACCAATGGTCAGGCAGAGCATTCAATCACCACAGAGCACCATACCCAATGGTATGAATACTGCATTTTTGCTGTTAGCAAGCTACCACGGTACGAACAATCGTCGTACAACAAGCGCCTCTACCGCCACAGGCTGGATACACTACAGACAGTAAGGGACACTGTCGGGAGTAGCGTGGGGTGCATGTGAAGTGAATTCAAAAGGAATTGATAAAATGATGGAAAGCAATACGGCCATTTCAGAGCCTGTCTCGCCCCACGCCGAACAAAATACCGCAAAAACACCTGCCACGAATACCACTGAATCGTCCGCAAACAATGGCGTGAGTGTTAACGTTACTGTGATCAGACCCGATGGTTACTCACACGCCAGTGCGTTTAACGAAATCGCGGAATCTCTGCGTTATTCATTCTCAAAGATGGGTTTTATCAGTGAGCATACCGAAAACCTGTTCATTGACGACGGCGTGAACATAATTCTGGGGGCGCATCTGCTTACGGCAGATCAGATCGCGAATATTCCCGAGAGCAGCATTATCTACAATTTCGAGCAAATAACGGACTCATCCACATGGATGACACCCGAGTTTCTCGGGCTCTTTCAGAAATTCGATATATGGGACTACAGCACCGGCAATATTGATGCACTAACCCGAAAAGGAGTTGCTGGCAGAGTGACCCACGTGCCCCTCGGCTATGCTGAAATCCTCCGCAGAATACCAAAACCGGAACAACAGGATATAGATGTACTGTTCTATGGGTCAATTAACGAGAGGCGACAGCAAATACTCGACCGCCTGGTACAGGCTGGCCTCAATGTACAATCATTATTTGATGTATACGGAAAAGAGCGCGACGAGTTTATTGCCCGATCCAAACTGGTGTTGAATCTGCACTACTACGAAAGCAATATATTTGAACAGGCGCGTGTCTCCTACCTTTTGGCAAACAGTAAGGCGGTCGTGGCAGAGCTCACACCTACCACCGATATGACAGACGGTCTTGAACATGCTGTTGCCTGGGCGCCATATGATCAACTGGTTGAAAAATGTGTAGAGTTAGCTCGTTCGCCGCAACTGCGAGAGCGCCTGGAAAGAGAGGGTTTTCGTTTCATCAGCGCGCAGCCGACAACCGACTATCTCACGCGTGCCATCGCAAATCCGGGCCAACCGGCACCCGAGCCAGCCACTCCCGCGCACCCTCTCAAACTCAACATCGGTAGCGGTAAGGATTTTATGAATGATGCACTCAACCTTGATGTATCAGAGAACTGCAATCCTGATGCACTTACCGATCTGAGCGATCAATCACTGATCGGAACGACTATTAATACAAAGCGATTTGGTCAGATAACATTCACGCAAGAGCAGTTTGATGAAATCATCGCCTACGATGTCCTGGAGCATATCCCGGACCTTGTAAGCGCGATGACAAATTGCCTCGCTATTTTGAAAACGGGCGGCCAATTTAAAATCAACGTGCCGTATGATCTCTCCTACGGAGCGTGGCAGGATCCAACCCACGTTAGAGGGTTCAACGAACGCAGCTGGCTCTACTACACAGACTGGTATTGGTATCTAGGCTGGCGGGACAGCCGCTTTGATCTCACCAGACTGGAATACGGTCTCAGTCCGACAGGACAACAAAAACAACAGGAGGGCATAGCACTTCAAGACCTTCTATTGCTACCACGCGCCGTTGACAATATGCAAGTGACACTCACTAAACGTCCGTTAACCGATGCAGAAAAGCTATTCACAAAACAGCGAATGAGTGGCTGTTAGCTACCAGTGCTAGTACCAGGCGTAGCAGGTCTATTCCTCTACGCCGACGCCTGTTAATGGTTCTGACGTCGCTACTACCGGTATTTCACTTACACACAATCCGCAACACCAATACTCCAGCCTTTGATCTACTAACAATACCTGCCTGCACATTTCAAATGACTTGCAGTGATAACACGATAAGCTACGCAGCCTTGCGTTCGCTTCTTTCCCGACGCAACTCTTCAATCTGTGCTCGATGAATATGCCGTATTAGGAGTTCCTGATCCGCATCCCGGATATGCTTGAAAGACAATGCAATTGAGTACGCCGATCCCGAATTGACAGAGGCGCTCGATTTATCAGCGCTCACTACTTCCCCAATCACCATAATTCGCGAACCTGATGGAAGCAGTTCAAGCACAACTTCCAGAAGAGCACCGGGTTCGAAAAACTCCCCGGAACCAAATTCCATTCCGGCAGCAGATATGGTGACAAGTTGCGCCAGAGTCGGATTCTCAATACCTTCCGCCTGTGTTACCTGCGTAGCCAGTGACTCAACAGTAGACTGCAGAAATTTAAGCCACGCTGCTATTTCCGGATGTTCGTCCTTGATCTTTCGCATTGAGGGTACCAATTCCTCGCTGCGGTGATTGACCTCCGATACGAGTCCGACCTGGCGACTCCGTGTCTCAAATACAGAAGCCAGACTGGACTGCTCAGCATTTTCAAGCAAGCGCAGACGCAACCCCACTTCAGCCTGAATACGTACATAACTGCGACGATTTTCGCTCATTCCACTGGCTCCGTTTGTTCCATGGTGTTCGTATTTACCGCAGCTGCACCAGCTACACCGGACTGGTTTGGCGAAGAACCGGGGGCCAACAAAGCTCCTGATGGATCAGAATTTCCAGGGATCGCCGGTGCAGCGGTATTATTGTTAGCACCAGCACTATCTCCCTGCGTTGCTGTTGCCGGCTGCAACCTGAAGTCATCATCGAATAGCTGTTGCGGCGCTACAGGTAATTCATTAACAGATCGGGATTCAATCGGCTCAGGACCGGTGTATGATTGATCTGTCGGAAGTGCTGCAGAGGCAGGTGGCTCACCTGACTCGAAGTTGGCCGAATCAGTATCTGATGGCAGATCCACTGGAGGAACCCAGCCCCTTGGCATTGGACCAATCATTCCTTCATATTCGCGAACTATCGATTGCCGCAGGCCTTTCAAATAGTCAGCATGGCTTACAATTACTTCCACTCGCCGGTTGTTTGCGCGATTCTCCGGGTCATCGTTATCATTGAGCGGCCGTTTATCTGCATACGCCCTTATTTCGATCTTTTGTTCATTAAACGCATAACTCGTTTCGAAGTGATGCACAACATTCGCTGCACGCGCCGAAGATAAAACCCAGTTAGATCCAAATTCACGCGTAGAAATCGGGACGTTATCCGAGTGACCGGCCACGATCAGTTTGCCTGTCGTCTCAGCCACCGCCTCGGCAATCGTATCCAGAATCGGGAAAAAGCTGGGACGCAAGCGCGCACTGCCGGAGGCAAAAGACTCGCTTTCACTAATACGTACCACCACCTCATCCTCGGTACGTACCACATCTACACGACCGTCATTTATTTCCGGGCTTAACGCCTCACGTAGCCTTGATAGCATTGTTTCAAGTTCACTCTCCACTGCTCGCACAATATTCATTCGGTGGCGAGCCTCGTCATTACCCTGTTGCTTCATGATTCGAAACGCGGTGGGTTCCGGCTTACCTGGCGAGAATTCCTGCGCAATAACGCTCACACCCTTAGGCGGCTCCTCGGCAACTACCTCGCGCTGGACTCCAAAAGCCAGTCTCAAGGAACCCGCAATTTGCCGGTATTTTTCCAAATCCATTTCGGAAAACGACAATAACAATACAAAAAAGCACATCAAAAGAGACATCAGATCAGCAAAGGTGGCAAGCCATGCTTCCCCTTCCTCTACCTCTTCTTCCGGCGCATCATCATCAGCCATTATTAACTACCTTGTCGTCCGCTATTTCCATCAAACGAGTCCGCCCGCATCGCTACAGACTGGTTTCGGAATCGCTCGTTAGCATTGCAAACCTGTCGGGTCGCCTGATACCGGCGTGACACACTTTTCACAGCTACAACCGTTAGTGCAAGGTGGAGAAGCGCAGCCATCAGGTCAATAATTCGTTAAACGCAGGCATGGCGACTGTAGCGAAAAACTCTCGCTACCATGCTATCAAGCGGCCTACTAGTCGCCGGCCAGAGAATCACGCATATTCTCCGGAATAAACGTCGTTAGCAATTGCTTGAGAATCGCAGGATTAGTTCCTTCCTGTATCCCGGTTATCGATTCAAGAATAATTAGTTTGTTTATTCGGTCCGTAACACTAATTGCTTTGAGTTTCTCGGCAATTGGAGTTGCGATTGCATTCGCGATCACAGCTCCATAAAGCGTTGTCAATAGCGCCACAGCCATTGCAGGGCCAATTGACTTTGGATCAGACATATTAGCAAGCATTTGCACAAGGCCGATCAGCGTGCCAATCATACCCATCGCCGGAGCAGCAGTAGCTACAGACTTAAACATCTTGATACCAATCAATTGGCGCTCAAGACCAAGATTGATATCACGCGCAAGCATCTTGTTTACAATTTCGGCCGGATGGCCGTCGATGCAGAACTGAATTCCATCTTTCAAAAACTGGTCTTCTATTTCCTTTCCTTCCAGTGCAAGAATGCCTTCCTTGCGCGCTACATTGGCAAGTTCAATTGCCTCTTCAATTACCTTGGTCGGCTCACTTGATTTATGAAAAAAAGCGCCTATTCCAACTTTGAAAGAACCAAGAAACTGAGCCAGAGGTATCTGCGCCAGGGTTACCGCAAAAGTACCCCCGACAACTACCACCAGGCTGGGTATATTGACAAATGTCCCTGCGCTTCCACCTAGAACAATCGCCCCGATTATCACTCCGAATGCGCCGAATACCCCTACAACCGTTGCTATATCCATCGCTGATTAATCCAGTCCAGAAAAACTATCTATTAGCTCTTGAATTCACTGTGCCGATCGGTTTTTAAATATGCCTGGCAGTGTTGCAAACGATCGGATTGTTCTCTGAATTCGCGGGTCATAATATTCCGCTCTGCTCTGGCAAGATCAATAATTCGATCATGCAACTGCTGAATATTGCTGAGCCCGCTTTTATGGGTAGTCAGTGTGTTATGCTCAACGCCATACTTTAGAACCTTGATACGCTCACTATCGAGTGAACGAACATTATCCCAATCGCCGTTTTTCGCACTTTCGTGCATTTTCTCAGTATATTGAACAAGCAAGTCAAAGCTGTTTTCCGTGTTCACGCAACCTGGTCCTTTATCGCAGCCCATGATTCGCTTAGCCCGGTCAACAAAGCGGTAACTTCCTTCAATTTTTCAATACCACCGTGCTGGTGAACTTCAAACAAACGCTCCAGCATGTGCTGGTAGAGTAAATCGAGATTTGTCGCTATCTCCCCTCCTTTTTCATGGTTCAACGAAACGCGAAGCTCAACCAGAATGTCTACCGCTTTGGTAATGCCACGGCCTCTGGATTCAATATCACTATTCTCTATAGCAGCCTGCGCTATCTCCAGATTGGTCAGCGCTCCGTGAAAAAGCAACTGTACAAGCTTATGCGGAGATGCGCCCTCTATCTCCGATCTGCGCCCTACTTCCTTGTATGCCAATACGGGTGAATTGGCGAAACCTGTTGTCATAGTATCGACTCTCTTTGGGTGTCGTTATTAAATTATTTTTAGTAGCAGGATCAGCTGGAGTTTGTAGAAGCAGAGAGCGACTGCAAAAGAAAATCCCCATTCGATTGAAGCTGGGACACTAATGCATCCATAGCGCCGAATTGACGTCTATAACGCGCTTCCGTTTGCTCCAGACGATATTCAAATCGGTCAATTTGATCATCCAGCGCATTTTCCCTCGCGGCAATTGCTTCCTCACGGATGTCAAAAAAACCGTCTACATCGGTAAATTGCTCCAGCATTGTCACCATTTGGCTGGAGAAACCGGAATCGACACTGGTAAACACGCTGACCATTCTGCCCAGATTAGAGGCGATAGATTCGTTCATCCTTGTTTCATCGACACTGAGAACACCAGTCTCGTCAAAAGTAAAGCCATAATCAAACATGCTGTATTCGTTACCATCACCTATGTCAATCGAGCTAAAAAACTGATCCCTAATAGATGTCTCTATCCGTCTGGTGATGCTGTCCCCTTGAAGAGAGCCCGCAGCCAGAGACGTCATTGTTGCGCGCAAAGCGTTGTAACTCGCTGCGAATTCTTCCAGTAGCTCTTTCACCGCTTCAGTATTCTGGGTAGACGCTATGTTTGCGCTGCCGGTAGCGACCAGATCTATAGTAAGACCCGGGACCGCATCGGTAATGGTGTTTGTCGCAGCGGTTACCGGCAGACCGTTAATGGTAAATTCGGCATCGCTCGCTTCCGTAAGCTCGGAAAACAAGGCAGGGGCACTAATCTGATTTTCGGTACCAGCGTTTAACGCTGTCAAAACAAGACGACTTCCATCATCCACGTTTAATATGCTTGCCTGAATGGTCGTATTATCAATGGACTCATTGATTAGACGCCGTAAATCAGACAGCGTATTTTCCCCGGACTCGAGACTGATGGTAAAACTCTCTTCGCCTGAACCGAAAGTGAAATCACCGGGTGTCAATTCGGCAAGAGCAGAATCATAGGGATCCGACACTACCCGGTGCGCAACAGCCAGGGCTGTCACCTCCACGCGGTGGTTTTCTGACGTTCTACCATCGGCAGAACTTACCGTCAGCACATCCTCATCACTACTTGATGATTCCCAAGCGCCAAACTCCGAATCATCACCGAGTCGCTCCGCAACTTCGGCCAATGAGTCAACACCGCTTTTCAACCGACCGATATCGCTTAATTCAGCATCCAGATCGGCAATATCCTGATTTAGCTGGTCGAGCGGTTGCTGCTCAAGAACCATCAGCTGCGAGATTATTGACTCGATGTCTAAGCCGGACCCCGCCCCTGCTGCAGTTATCATTTTCTATTCCCATCCTTGAGAGTTGTGACACAAGCAGAAACGTGCTCGGACCTTGGTCACAGTTATTACAGGTACATACATTAGTCGGAAGATCGGGCAACGCCTTTAATTTCTTTCCTG
>CAYPCS010000026.1:54854-59716 GCA_964409275.1 uncultured Granulosicoccaceae bacterium | reverse complement strand
AGATCAAAAGTTTTTAGCCACTCTAGCCGGTTATCAAGAAAGCCCGCAAATTTTATTGCCGGTGCCGAGCCCAGGTTGTCGGCATAACACTGCAACTCCTCGCGCTGCTCTCCATCGCCGATGAGCACCAGTTCGATATTTTTATCTTTACTGTGCAGGGTTTCGAATACATCAAGAATATCAAACACATTTTTACGTCGGGTTATCTGTCCAATAAAGCCGATGCGTTTTACCTCGCTGTCTTTGGCTGGACCGATGTCGGCGCTACGGCGAATTTCTTCGACTTCATCCAGATCAACCCCGTTGCGGATATATTTTATCTTTGATTCCGCTACCCCGAAAGCCTCTACATCCCGACACAACTGTTGAGATAGCGGTGCCACCATATCAAACCACTTAAAAAACCGGTTGCCAACCGCATAGTACATCCGCAATTTCCAGTCACTCACATCAACGAAACCATGAGGCGTAGTCAGTGCACGAATTCCGGCGAGCCGGGCAACAATCAAACCCAGTATGTCAGACTTGTATCCGTGACTGTGAATGACATCAATCTTTCGCGATTTTATAAGCTTGTACAACTTATAGATAACCGAGATATCGAACCGGCTTTTCATGTCTACTTCAATCACTTCTTTACCCAGTGCGCGATAATGTTGCGCCACCTCCTGATTGTCGCTGTTCGGTTCAACAGTAATTACCAGACCACAGTTAATAACATCGTCATCAAGATTTCTGGCCAGCGCCAGAATCCATCGTTCAGCACCATAGAATCCATCCGGACAGGTAAACTGCAGTACGTTAATTGGCTTAGTCATATTATTGTGTTCAACTTCGGGCTGTTGATGCTACTGGGTACCGGTGGCTGGATAAAAGATCACTGTGGCCTTAGCGTGCGGATATAGTCTTTAATCGCAACAATTTCGTTAGCGGAGAGAATACTCTCCCACGGCGGCATTGCCGGGCTCTGGCCTACACCCGCCCCTCCTTTTTTGATCGCAACGAGTATCTCTTCGTCGCTGCGCCATTGATGAAATTCGGCGCTTTGAAAGTTGGGCATCCACGCGCCCAGCTTTTGCGAGTCCGGCCCGTCCCCGGCGCCGGCAGCACCATGGCAACGAGCGCAGTTTGTGTTAAACAAAGACCTGGCTTCCGTTTCACTCACCGGCCCTGCGGTGTTTTCTGCCAGTGCAATCGCCGCCTGGGAAAATTCTTCGTCACCACCTACCAGTCGAAAAACAAGGCCGGTTGGTTTGTTCAAACCCCCGAGTGCCGATACCAGTACCTCTCCTTCGGGCCCAACGACAAACGACGCTATGCCTGCTTGTGCGACGAGCGGACTACGCGCCACACGCTCAATCCGGGAAATCTCTTCACCCGTAGCCGGAAGCGCAAATATCTCTCCCGAGTAATTATCACCGAACAGATACTTCCCCTGAAGCTCGGGAAATTCTTCTCCGCGATAAACAATGCCGCCTATGACCGCTCGTAGCAGCGCTGTGTGCTCGTAGGTATAAACAGGTGGACGCTCTTCACCGGTTATTGACGGAGGCGGCGCCACCGATGTCTCGGCATTTCCCTCCAGGTAGGGAAACTGGTAGTTGCCCCCCTTAACGATAAGATTAACCTCTTCCCATACAGTGGAACCAACTTCCCCTGTCCACAGATTCCCGTTGTCTTTATCAAACGAGATTCGAAACGGATTGCGCAGCCCGTGCGCCCAGAATTCTTCCAATGCCTGCTCATGTCCGACATAGGGGTTATCGTCCGGGATAAAATAGTTCGCGGTTTCACCATTCTGCGGCTGTCGCGGTGGCGCATGACTGATACCAGTGCCGGTTTCATCGACGTCAAGACGCAGAATGCCGCCGAATAGCGAGCAGTCGATACGCTGATGACAATCATTGGCAGAAGCTTCACCAACGGATACATATAAAAAACCGTCAGGGCCAAACTCGACAGCTCCCGCATTGTGATAGCCGTCGTTATTGCGGTGTTGCTCTATCAGTTTCAACTCGCTGTTTTTACGTGCGTCCGGATCCGTCTTTGATAAATCAAAACGACTCAGGTAGTTCGTTTGCGAATCAGTTTTGTAGGAGGTGTAATACAGATAAAGGTAGGGCTTCGCTGCATTGCCAAGGGCCGAAAAGTCCGGGTGTAGGTCAAAGCCCAGAGCGCCGTTTTCCATTTCAACATAGCCCACACTTTCCGAGAGATCGAAAACCAGCATCTTGTTAGTGCCAGCCGGGTAGTCGACACTATAAACACTACCGGATCTTTCCAGCACGTAGATAGTGTCGTCGTTTCCGGGCGCAAATCTGACCATTATGGGTTGTAGAAAAGTAGCATCAGCCAATACAGGTTTCAGTTGATAGGGATACTCATGAGAGATATTGGCAGAGATTCTCTTTTCGGTGACCCAATTGGCAAAATCGCGATCTGCCAGAAACTGGCGCGCAATGACTAGCGGACTAAGTGCAAATACCAGTACCGCCCATACAGCCGGCTTTTTAAGCAAACCGAACAGGTTCGCAATAAAGGCCCATAGCCTCGCTCCAATACCGGATTTTTCCGCAGCGCCCAGAATCAGATAGGCGATTGCAAAAAATAAAACGCAAATGACGGTGGTATCGAGCAACAACTCCGGACTGAAGTTAACCGTGGTAAAGACAAAAAGGTAAAGTGATGCTGCAACAATACCCGTCAACAGGACATAGACTTCCTGGGCTGTGCGGCGCGCACTGGCAAAAACACCCCAGCCAAGAAACAGACGCCCAATCAAAAACGCAGCGCCACAAAACAACAGGAAAACCTTGATATTGGTCAGAATATCAGCAGTGCTAAAATCAACCTGAGGGAGGTAAAGCAACCAGTCCGGTATCAATCGAAAGTTATCAGCCAAAAAACTGCCGAGCACAACAGAGATCGCTACAATCGCAACTTGCAGTGCCAGATTCCAAACGTAAGACATTGTTATTCCTGAATTATATTGCACGCGCGACATGGCAAACCGGTATCGGGGCTGTAGCCATTCTGTTCACCCCTGCTACCAGGTAGCGTAAAAGTCATGGCCCGTCGAGGCCTCTAGTCGAGCCAGCTGTCTGGCCGCTCAATGGTTACCACAATTGTTTCTTGCCAGTTGCCCGTCTGCCGGCTTTAGTGATCAGCGTTGAACAGCTCGTACCACTGCAGTAGCTACTAACGCAAAATCAGTGACAGTTAGTAAACCGGGCCGCTAAGCCGCGGCGGCTCGGGACGATCCGGTAGATCTGCAAGCCTCGCGTACACATTACTTTATAGGCCAAAAAAAGCGAAACGGTGACAATGAAACCAGGCTACGGATGTCGTTTGCCGCCCCGGCACAGGCTACTGCTATCGATCTGACACCAATCTCATACCGTCGAAAAGATTGAGCAACGCTGGCAAATATTTGAACTAACACGTTGAACCAAGAACGTTCAGATACCCGAAGTGAAAATCCTGTATACCCCACTCCATCTTTGACAGCGGACCGGGTGAATAACGTAGCGAATTAACCCCGGCTTGATTGTGACGAATTATGCGTTCGTCATCGCGCGTAGTTACATCCCAAAGCCAAACCAGATTTTTCAGTTCGTAGTCTACGCCTTCTTGCGCGTTTTCATTGACCAGCCAAACGGTCTGAATCTCGGTTTGTTGTACACCTCCGGGGATAAAACGGTAACCCACCATATGATCGGAGTAAATCAGGAAACTGTTCAGCGGCCCAATCGTCAAGTCACTGGCGCCGCCATCGTAGCCACTTAAATTTCCGAGCAAGGTTGACACTCCCCGACCGTCCATACTGCCTGTATCGTAGCCCGGATACAGTGGATAGCGTCGATAATAAACATCAGCACCGGGATGCTCTGCAAGTGCACCGGTACCCGCGACTTCGCCATTGAGCAATCCAATCGACTCTGACCTGGCTTCCATCGCGCTCACAAGTTCAGAGTTACAGCTCAAAGGGTCCTTGAGGCTGTGTGACTTTGAGTATTCTTTGTGGGCGGGAGCACAATGGTAGCATTCCAGATAATTTTCAAGTGCCAGTTTCCAGTTTGCGGCAACCGGGTAGGATGCTTCGTGTGCAACTTTTAAATTCGCCAGCGAAAACGGTACTGTTGAATTTTCCACTTTATCCAATGCAGATTGCATTGAAGGTGGCTGTTCTGCCAGGCAGAAAAAGAGCAACCCCTGGTAATTGATAACGGATACCGGCATAAGACCGTGCTCGCGCTTATCGAATCCGTCCGGCATCAACCTTCCTGCCCGCAACTGGCCATCCAGTCCGTAGGTCCATGCATGGTAGGGACATACAAACGAATGCGTGTTGCCACTACGAGACAGGCAAACCCGCGATCCGCGATGTCGGCACACATTTAAGTGAGCCCGAATGTCTCCGTTGGAATCCCGCACAATAATGATCGACTCCTGACCAAACTCGAATACCAGAAAGTCGCCAACCTCGGGTATCTGACTGATATGTCCGGCCCATATCCAGTTCGCGCCCCAGTATTTCTCCAGGTCTGCCCGGTATATAGTTTCTGACACATAGAAATCGCGCTCCAGTGAGTAGCCCTGACGATGTCTACTGACCATGTCCTGGATCATTTGATACCACCTGCCTGTTCTGGATTTTAAGGACGCATGCGCGTTGGTGTTCATCACGGCCCGCAATCA
The DNA here is from genome assembly GCA_964409275.1 of uncultured Granulosicoccaceae bacterium. Taxonomy (GTDB): domain Bacteria; phylum Pseudomonadota; class Gammaproteobacteria; order Granulosicoccales; family Granulosicoccaceae. The sequence continues at coordinate 55,018 of CAYPCS010000026.1, read as the reverse complement.
AGATGATGATTCAGGCCATTTCAAAAGATGTTTAAGGTCCGGTTAACTACTTCAGATACTGTAGAATGAAATTACAACTGCCCTGTCCCGAAGCCCGAACGTCCCGGGCTCAACATAAGATGGCTGCCTTGCCCGATGGCTGCCTTGCACATTGGCTGCCTTGC
>CAYPCS010000026.1:0-54754 GCA_964409275.1 uncultured Granulosicoccaceae bacterium | reverse complement strand
ATACAAGCGAGAGCAAAGCATGTACTCGCTCAGAAAACACGACGGATTCTAGCATGATCAATCAGCGGTTAGCAGACAAGCTTTCAGCGATAAAATCGGGTAACTATACTGCTTCCGATTTCATCATTGCGGACGCCAAAGACGGCGATATGGCCTTTGGTATCGCCGCTCCTGGTCCGCTTACTGTTCCTTCAACCGGAGCAGAGCATGCCCGATTTAAAACGCGCACCGACTATCTCAATGCGATGGTAGCGATGGCTGAAAGCAAATTGATTGACATACTACTTATGTCTGCGTCGTCCGCCGAATTGCTTACCGGGAAATCACTCTTCAAAAGCAGCGACGTTACACCGGCAGTTCGCTTCAACGACACTACAGATATCTGGTCTGCCAGGGGCTCCGACTATCGCGAGCACAACTCGCAACCATTTGCGACAGTCGATCTGGATTGCATCGGTAAGCTTTGCTCGCTTGGCCTGTACTCGGTCACATTTAGCAATGATCTAAAAAGCGATCTCAATTCCCTGCAGCACTACCGGCAGTTTCGAATTGATGCACAGGCAGCTGGAGTTCAACACTTTCTAGAGGTATTCAATCCGGCATTCGATATTGGCTTGAAGGATGCCGATCTGGGTGACTATATCAACGACATGATATTAAAGACGCTCGCCGGGGTCACCCGCACCCAGGCACCGCTTTTCCTGAAAATGCAATTCAATGGTCAACGAGTGATGTCAGACCTTTGTTCCTACGATCCACAAAACCTGATCGTGGGTATTCTTGGTGGAGCAGCCGGCACTACGCGCGATACCTTCGAGCTGGCTCTACAGGCAGAACAAGCCGGCGCACGGGTAGCGCTTTTTGGACGCAAGATCAATCTCGCTGAGGCTCCGATTGAACTGGTTAGATTGATGCGCTGCGTGATCGAGCAATCACTTACCCCCGATCAGGCCGTCAAAACCTATCACGATTATATGACCGAACACCGAATCGATCCGCAGCGGGCACTTCAGGTCGATTTGCAAATTACCGACCCCGCTTTAAAAAGCTGACCGGCAGTGGCAATTCAACCATCGGCGGAAAAGCGCGGCATCATCAGCGCTGGCACCTGGACACTGGACCGCGTAAAAATAATCGATGCATGGCCGCAGGAAGAGCACCTGGCGGAGATTATCGCAACCGATATGCAAGGGGGTGGCTCAGGCTACAATCTGGCGGTCGACATTCGCCAACTCGACCCGTCCATTCCAGTTGAGGCAATCGGCTTGCTTGGCGAAGATGTTGATGGCGAGTTTCTTCGCACAAAAGCTCATATTGCCGGTATAGATACCAGTCAGTTGCACAGTACCGGAGCTGCTGACACTTCTTTTACCGAGGTTATGAGCGACACCCGAACCGGTCGACGCACTTTTTTTCACCATCGGGGAACCAGTGACTTACTCACCCCGGAGCACTTCGATTTTAACCGCTGCCAGGGACGTATATTGCATCTCGGGCTACTCGGTTTGCACAAGGCTCTCGACTCAGACTGGCAGGGGTCAGCAAATGGCTGGCAAGCGGTTTTGAAAAAAGCAAAAGCGGCCGGCCTGCAAACCAACCTTGAACTGGTATCAATTTCGCCCCAACACATATTCAATATTGCAAGCCCTTGCCTGGCCTGGCTTGACAGTCTGATCGTCAATGAGTACGAGGTCGGTGCGCTCGCACAAATGGCCACCACAGACAGTGTCGGTAAGCCGGATGCAGACCGATGCCTCGCTGCTGCAAAGCAGGTTTTATCACGCGGGTCGATGTCACTCGTGGTGGTGCACTATCCGAAAGGGGCTATTGCACTCACGGCGGATGGTCGTGTGGTAGAAAGAAGCAGTTTTCAAATCCCTGAAAACGATATAAAAAGTGCGGTGGGAGCAGGTGACGCTTTCGCCGCCGGCATACTGTACGGCTTGCACGAAAACAGGGATCTCGACACTACAATGGAACTGGCTCATGCGGCGGCAGCAGCAAGCCTGCGCGCCTCAACGACCGTGGGCGCCGTAGAATCAATAGAAGCTTGTCTGGCCTTCGCACGAAGTGCGAATCGCCCTTGAGTGACACACCACCTGACGATTTACCGAATTGCCGGCTGTAGAAATTGTTACTTGGAATGTTGCGTAAACCCCCTATGATAAGCTGCTGAACCGGAGCACCATCAACAATCCACCCCTGAAAGCGCGCCTTTCAGGACACCAGCAAACACCGGTGGCCTACACAGTCGTGCAGACACAATCAACAACGAGAACCCCATGGAACACATTCTGGAGCGGCTGCTCTACAGAGCGCGATGGATACTGGCACCGATCTACCTCGGTTTAAGTCTCGCGCTAATCGGACTGGGAATAAAGTTTTTTCAGGAAGTGGCACATCTGTTACTGCACATCCTGACCTTGAAGGAGGCAGACATGGTGCTGGTGGTACTGTCTCTAATCGACATGGCGATGGTCGGTGGTTTGATCGTGATGGTGATGATGTCAGGCTACGAAAACTTTGTCTCGACTCTGGATGTGGATGAAGGTGAGGAAAAGCTGAGCTGGCTCGGCAAAATGGACTCATCCTCACTCAAGGCAAAAATTGCGGCGAGCATCGTTGCTATATCTTCTATTCATCTGCTCAAGGTTTTCATGAACGCTCCAAATACCGAAAACGACAAAATAATGTGGTACGTGCTTTTACACATCACATTCGTTATCTCTGCATTTGCGATGGGGCTGCTCGATATTCTGGCTGCGAGATCACGAGCGCGGACCTGATCTATCATTTGTAACCCGATCTGTCTGAGACTTAAGCATTCACGCATCCTGTCGTGCCTTGTCCGGTTAGACCGTATTGCCTGTAGCTCTTGCAATACAAGCTATCCGTTTTCGCGGATCGGAGTTCTTCGCCAACACGCTTGACCACAACCATCAGGTAACCAGGCCCTGCCAACCTCAAGCAACAGTAACCGCCAGCACGCACAGCGCTCTGCCTGGAATACACTAAAGCGACTTGCTCCCTATATAAGCCGCTATCGCAAACGCGTTCTGGCCAGCGTTATTGCTCTGCTAGTCGCGGCGGCAGCGACACTCGCAATGCCGGTTGCATTTCGATACTTGATTGACCTCGGTTTTGCCTCACCCGGTTCAATTGCGAGTCAATACGTAAACACCGTTTTTCTTGCGCTATTCGGACTCGCCACCGTGCTTGCACTAAGTACCGCCGTGCGATTCTATTGCGTTTCGTGGCTTGGTGAACGCATCACCACCGACATTCGACAGGATGTATTTTCTCAAATCCTGACGCAGGATCCACAGTTCTTTGAATCGTTGAAAACAGGCGAAGTGCTGTCCCGACTCAGCGCTGATACCACTTTAATTCAGACACTTGTTGGCACCAGCATTTCCTTCGGTCTGCGAAACTCGGTGCTGTTTGTCGGGTCGCTACTGATGATGTTCTACACCAATCTGCAACTGGCCGCCGTTATCCTTGGCCTGTTGCTCGTGATTATTGTACCTATTCTCTGGTTTGGGCGACGAGTACGTCGATTGTCGATGGATAGCCAGGAAAAACTGGCGGATACCGGCGCCATGGCCGGAGAGATTCTCAATGCCATGGATACGGTGCAGGCCTATGTCCGTGAAAATTATGAAAGCAGTCAGTACAGAGCAGCAACTAACCACGCTTTCGATGCGGCTATCCAGCGGAACCGGTCGCGATCAATGCTTACCGCAATGGCCATCGTACAAATATTCGGCGCGATTGTTTTTGTACTATGGCTCGGCGCAAATGCCGTGATCGACGAACACTTGTCGGCAGGTTTGCTAACACAATTCATGTTGTATGCAGCCATTGTTGGTACCTCGGGCGCCGCAACAGCGGAAGTCTATAGTGATATCCAGCGCGCTGTCGGGGCGACCACCCGACTCATCGAACTGCTAGACGCTAAACCGGCTATTCTGTCTGGTGCCACAAAGGTGATTCGCGATAAAAACAGCGCCACGGTGCCCGGTACATCTCGCGGAGCCATGCTGGTCTTTGACAATATCTGCTTTAGCTACCCTGACAGAGCTGCAAGCCAGGCGCTTGACGGTATAAGCTTTACTGCCAGGCCGGGTGAAAATATTGCGTTGGTCGGTCCCTCGGGCGCCGGGAAAACAACCGTTTTGCAACTTATTCTGCGCTTTTACGATCCTCAGCACGGCACCGTTTATCTAAACAATCACGCCTTGCCCACACTCAATTTGAGCGCGCTGCGAACTTCTGTTGGTATGGTTTCACAACACAGTGTTGTGTTCTCGGCCAACGCACTTGAAAACATCCGCTACGGAAATCTTCAGGCCAGTGATCAGGAAGTACAACTGGCGGCAAAAGCGGCCCAGGCACACGAATTCATTCAGCAGCTACCTCAGGGTTACCACACCTCACTCGGTGAGCGAGGCATGAAGTTGTCTGGTGGTCAGCGCCAAAGACTCGCCGTTGCCAGAGCACTGCTAAAGGACCCTCCACTGTTGTTGCTTGATGAAGCCACCAGTGCACTGGACAGTGAAAGTGAACGCAAGGTACAGAAAGCACTGGAAAGTGTGATGAGAGACAGAACTACCATCGTTGTTGCTCACCGGCTTGCGACCGTAGTCAATGCAGACCGAATTCTGGTATTTGATCAGGGCAAAATTGTTGAAACGGGAACCCATACCGAGCTGTGCCGCGGCGGCGGGATTTACCAGCGCCTGGCCGACATGCAGTTTAATCACTCGGGTAGCAGCCTGAGTTGAATTGTGTGAGTTCTTGCTGAGTAATCCGACGAAACTAGTGTCTTAACGATCGTTTGAGATAAGTGGCCACTTTCAGCTTGTTAAAATGCAGGTTGGATATCTCGGTCTCCGGAATTTCATAACCGAATTCTCGCAACGAAGACTCACCAATCCGGTTAAACAAGGCCTGATGGGTCGCTGACATTTCTTTTTTCCATGCATAGCATCTATCCGATTTGGGCGGACTGTCGGTATTATGATGCTGCGATCGTCGATTTTTCGGAATCAGGTTTTTCGTATCTTTATGATAAGCAAGCATATCGGATGAATAGTCTTCCCCGATAAAATCACACACCTTTGTGAGTTCCAGCCTCGGGTTCGCTATCAGGTCTTCGTACCTGATTGTGTGATAGCGGTTTTTACCCAGCACTCGTCCAACAATCTGTGCCAGTTTTACATGTTCATGCCACCACTGCGCAGCGCCAAGCATATCATTAGGCCCCCACGGTAACTTCAGAACCGAGTTAACAACATCCCGGCCATCGCGAACAATATGAACAAATTTTGCGTTCGGGAAAATATCGTTAATAAGGTGCATGCGATCAAGGTAATCTGACTTATCGCCCCACCGCACTTTGTTTTTGGCCCGTGCATAATTCCTGTAGACACCATCAAATACCGAACCGAGCGTTACAGGACCCGGGATATCGCGAATTACTTCCTCGCGATCAAATTTGTGATCCCAACCCAGCAGCATCTCCTCCGAAAAAATATCGTGAAGCAGGCTTTCAAGATTCGAACGTTGCTCCAAAGGCCCGTACGAGTCCACACGCTGCAGATAATCGGTTATAAAATGCGATTCGTATGGAATGGCGATATTCGGGTGGCTGTTCAACATCAACCGCAGCAAGGTCGTGCCGGACCTTCCAACACCTACGATAAAGAACGGTTCAGTATTCAATCTGGAGCCCTGATTAAAGCTAATTCATTTGTTAATGGCGGCGTCCGGTTGCAGGTACAGCCGAAAAAGACGGAGCAAGTACTTGCCGGGATATGACTTAGTTACACCCGGTAAATCGCCACCACTTTGCACTGAGCGCTAAGATAATCGAATTTGCGTGTTAATGTCGCCAACTGTTCCGCGCGCCACAATTATTTACGGCATCAGTTAACATATTTCCATTATACGATTTCAGTCATAATGTTTCTGTGATCACAAACCTGATCGTCCTCCACAAAACAGTCACAGGTTCACGGATTTTCCCCGGCGTACTCATTTCCCCGGTAAAATGGTAACCGAATGCCCGTACGCCGGGCTGCCTGATTATCTGGAGCATTCATATGATTGTTCGCGATGTTAGCGATCTTAAGAAACTGGGAAGCTACGCCGAGAAACCCGGGTTCTGGACAAGCGCTCGTTATCTGCTGCGCGATGATAACGTCGGTTTTACTCTGACACAAACCACAGTTTCCGCCGGCCAGTCGCTGGAGATGGAATACCGGAATCACATAGAAGCCAATCTGGTAATCGAAGGAGAGGCAACACTGGTGGACTGCAGCAGCGGGCAACAATTTGAACTGTCACCCGGTTCCATGTACACCCTCGACAAACATGACAGACATCGGCTCACCGCAAAATCCGATCTTCGAATCGTTTGTGTTTTCAGCCCTGCGCTAACGGGCTCTGAAACCCACGACGAAAACGGATCGTATCCGGTTCTCTAACGACGATACCGATCTTCACACCCGATCAACGCGGTACCCTACCCTTGGAAAGTGGACGCACACCTGGCCGGCTTTCCCGCTTTCACGCAGTATCGAAATAGAATCACTACTGACAGCACGAACAGTTCCGTGAACGGCCATCTCCCCGGCATTAACATCGGGCCTGACTGATACCTCCAACCCGGGCACCAGTTGTTGAGGATCGTTGCGATCAGTTTGCTCGTCTGTCGCAATTGCAGTATCGCGTGCGATTTCTATCGCCTCTTGCGGACTCATGTCAGTGGACCTGCCATGGCCGATGGCTTCAACTCTACGGGCCCACTGATCGAGATGTGGAAATTGTGAGAGAAACTCATTCCCGCCATCCCAACGACCGCGAACAAACCAGACTAGATAATACACACAGGCATCTGCAACACCCGCCGTACTTCCTAACAAAAAATCCCGCTGTCCGCCTAACCAGGAATCAAGCCATTGAAACTGGCCGCGAAGCTGCGCCGCGATATGGCCAAGCTCGTCTCGCGCCTCGGCAAGCGCCTGTTGCCAGTCAGGCCCCATGTAAAGTCTTCCACGATCCTCTGCAAAGTCTGCGGGCAAATTATCACCGGCCCCTGCCAGCACCAGCTTTATCGTATCGCCAAAAAAGCGATCATCGGTCCAGCGGGTAATGCCCCAGGGCAGCCCGCTCCCGGCATCGGGAAAGAAATCCGGCTGCGGATTGCGACGATGCAACTCACGCAATATGCACTGGCTGTCGCAAAAAATATCTGCACCGATTTGCATCACTGGTGTGCGTCTATATCCACCGGTTAGCTCTGTCAGATCGGGTTTGGGAGGTAGTCGGGGAATTTCCACCGAATGCCAGTGAAGGTTTTTAATGCCCAACCCGACGCGCACTTTCTCGGCAACCGGAGACTGAGGATATTGGTGCAGGATAATGTCGGACATGTAGAGCGTCATTGAGGGAAGGCACTCAATAATGCCAGATTCCCGCGACAATGTGGACTTGGGTATATAGCCTGTCGCAACTCTGCCGCAGCACGACGCGAGCTAACTCAAGCTCGCACCGGAACAACGAATAGTCGGCTAGCGATTTATTTTATACGCCACAACAACAGGCGGATTGTGGAACTCACCCACTTCATTATTAGCTTTCAACAGACTGATGTAGAGCAAATTCCGAGAAGCATCGAAGGAAGCACCTCCGATAGGATTCAACACCGCATCGGTTTGAAAGGGCAGTTCAAAACGACCGTACTCATAGGGCGTTATGTTATCCGGATGTATTGAACCTCTCTCTGCTTTTTCCAGATCATCCATATCCCAAAGCCAGTAGAAGTTGTAGTTATCCTCGGCAGCATACGAACAATAACCACCGCACAAATTTCCGTTGTTCTGAGTAATTTTGTACCCGACTCCGGATTGATGGCCACCTGACCAGCCAATGGTCGCGTAGGTTCTGGTTCCAGGGATAACAAAACCGTATCGCGCCTGGCTCAGGTGCGTCCAGATACTGTTCTGCCTGGATTCATTAAACAGGTCTTCGTTGAGTGGTCTGTCCAGACTAAAGCCCAGTAACTCTGTTGTGTTAATTCTGGAATTGCTGTTGGTCGCCTCCGATTCAAAATCAACCGCAAAAGCCGATGGACCTACACTGTGTCTGGCTATAATCGGCCCTCCGCTGGAATGTCCGGAAATGTGGCTACCCCCGAGCACAGACCTCCAGGCTTGCGGTATTGCGCTTATCCAGCCAGCGGCACGTGCATACCCCTCCATTGAGCGAAACTCACTGACACTCGAGCTCTTTAAATCGGACGCATTGTCTATTATCAAAGTGGACAGTCGGTTATCAGCCGGAGCATCGTAGAATTCAACCGCATTGACGAACAACCTGCCATCAACCAGTTCGATGCCCATTATTTTGTCCAGCGACTCCGGATTACCGGCCGCTGCGCGGTCAAGCACTCTCACAAATCCCTGCCGGGGGGCACTGGCGATTTGCAGATCCGATATTCGGTTGCTGTTTACAAGCTGCGGAACCGTGAACTCCGCTATAGCGTCTTGATGATCATGTCCGGCAATGAAAAGTGAATCACCATTCACTTCGATAATTCCAGCGGCGAAATCCAGAGATGAGACACTGTCTTGCGCAGTTGGTAACGCGAAAGCACCAACAAAGGAAAAATCTCTGATGGCAACTAGTTCGGGATCATCGCCTGTCGGGGCCAGGCCCGGCCCCTGCGAAGGTTCGTCTCTTGACGAAGAGGCACAGCTCGCTACGGTGGCTAGCCAAACTGCGGAGAAGAAAATTACTGACGTTCTCATAAAAACCATCACTTACGTTTTCTGCCAGGCTATCCGGTAGACAGACCAGCCCGATTGAGATCAGTTCAGTTCGGCCCGAATTATCCAAACCTGTTGATACCCCGCCCGGACCGGCCATTGAGCCGGTCTGAAAACCGCCACCAATTCAGGCTCTGCGGCAGATCAGGCCTGTGATCTTGACAACCTGCCGAGTAAATCGCCCGCCCTTGAGGTTAGAAATTCACGCTCGGCACCATTCAGCAATAACCAGTATACCGACACAAAATACACCGCGGCAGCACACAATGCCTGTCCGATCAATGCAATGTAGGTATCCGGCGTGCTAGCCCGTGCCAGATACACCAGCATTATATACAACAACACGCTGGATGGAACGATACGAAAGTAAGTATCTCTGAAATAGGCCACAAGACTGGATCCGATGACCCTGCTGGTGAGTATTGGCGTGATCACTCCATAAAAAAGTATTTGCGTAATCGCTGTGGCAACGGCAACCCCAACCAGCCCAAAGTGTTGTATCAGTATGATACTCATTATCAGATTGAGAAACGAGAACCCGATGTTGAAGTAGGAGAACATCTTGTGCCTGGCGGTGCCGAGCAAGATCGAATAACTCAGAAGCTGCGGCCCTTTTATCAATTGTGTAAAAAACATAATGGCAAGTATCACGGAACATTTTTCAGCGTAGTTTTGCCCCATCCAGATCGCTACAAAATGATCTCCCACCGCTAACACACCGATACATAGTAGATTAGAGATGGTCAACATGAACTTTGTACCGGTAACATACGTACTGTAGATCGCCTTGTTACCGGTGGTGGCATCTTGCTCGCTAAACACTGGCACAAAGGTTTGTGCTATGGCCAGTGTCAGTTTGTTTGTATATTCCCCCAAACTCCACGGAATAGTGTAGTAAGTGATCGCTGCCGCCGACATAAAGTACCCGATGACAAATGCATCGCTGTAGTACACCAACTGCATCGCAACCATAGACAAAAACGTAAATTTACTGAAATCGAATATACTTCCAAGCGTTTTCCTCTTGGCTTTACTCAGCTTAATGTCAACTTGCGGCTCCACCTTCGTTATAGCGAAGAAAAGCGCAAAAGCGGCCAATATATTCCCGGATAACGAGACCAGCCCCATCGCTACAAGATCGTAGCCGTTTGTTAGTACCAGATAAAACAATGCTGCCTTAAACAACGCCACCATCAGATTGACTGCATTGATGATTTCATAGCGCTGAAAACCAAAGAATGCCCCCACCAGAATTCCGGTAGATACAAAAATCGCTATATCGACAGAACCAATGATCACCAGCAGGCGTACTGACTCCCCCAGTTCTCCATCAAAATTGAAAAAGGAAACCACGGCCGACGCAAGCAACGGGCTGAAGATCAGCAGCAGGGTTCCTGCTGTGAGCATAATGAGTAGCCCGGATGCCAGAACTTCGTTTAGCGAACGATAGTCCTTCAGAACCTTGAATTTGGCCACATATTTGGCCATCGCGGAGCTTACCCCGAGATCCAGCAACGCCATGTAACCTGTCAGCGCAGATACCACTGACCAGACGCCGTAGCGGGTATCGCCCAACGAGTGCACCAGAAACGGTGAAAGCATAAAGGCGATGATTATCGCACCGGCAATTCCGACGTAGTTCGAGAATATATTTTTCGAAATTGTCTTCAGCACGGTTTGGCAACCGTGGTTTGAAAAATAAAGTACTTCATTGACGTTTCTTCAGCACCTGCGCCGGATTTCCTGCAACAACCGAAAAGTCCTCTACCGGATTAACTATGACCGAACCAGCCGCGACCACACACTTTTTACCGACATCCGCCATAACAACAGCATTGTTACCGATCCAGCTATCCTCGCCGATCCGTATTTTAGTAAAGGTACCGCCCTGGTCCTTAAGGGGTACTTCCAGATCGGAAAAATCATGCTGCTTTTTTCCGCTCAGAATATGCACACCACTTCCCAGCAGACAGTTTTTTTCTATGTGGCAGCTACCAATATTACATTGTGGCCCAATATAGACTCCGGTTTCGATCGATGTATCTACATGCGAAAACAGAGAACCAAAGGAAAATACTACGCCGATCTCACAATGTGCCATCACCATTCGGTAAAAACTGTTTCTAAGGTAACTGCCTGTGACACCCGGGAAAAGGCTAAGAAACTGTGCGAAAGAAGAGAACACCTGATCTTTTTTCGCAACAAGAAGCAGCAACCTGTAAAGCAAAAACAGCGGCAACACGAATATTGTGGTGACGAAACCCAGCAGCCCTTTTAGCGACTCCTTACTCATACCGGTTGAGTCGTGTCTGCCGGCAACTCTCCCCCGTTTGCCATAAGTCTATGTAACACCTCATTGCTGGCTGACCAGGTGTATTTTTCGTTGACCAGAGTAAGTGCGGTTTGTCGTATCGACTCGTAACACTCCGGTTCGCGAATCAAACGATCAATTGCTCGCGCAAATGCCTCCGCCGAAGAGGCAAGCAGCACATCGTGCCCGTCCCGGCAGTCTATTCCTTCTGCCCCGAGACTGGTAGATACAACAGGAATGCCGCAGGCAAAGGCCTGCAGAATTTTATTCTGTACGCCTCGTGCAATTTGAAAAGGTGCTATGAAAATATCGGCGCGATGAAAGTATGGAATTATATCTTCAACAAATCCGGTCACTGTTACATCCGGGTCCTCCGCCATTGCCAACACCTGGCTAACCGGATTCATTCCCGCAATAGTCAGCTGAACATCGGGGTGGTCGGCTTTTACAAGAGGCCAAACCTGCTCCATGAACCACGCCATCGCATTTACGTTCGGGAAATAGTCCATTACTCCGGAGAAAACCAGTTGCCGCCGTTCACGCTCATGCGAATCGGGATCAGGACGGAACACTGACTGGTCAACTCCATTTCCAACAACGCGCAGATTTCGGGCAGCGTCTCCAAGCATACTTTGAAACAGCACAACTTCATTTTTCGATATAAACAGACACGTCTCGAAATCCCGCTGAATTCTACGTTCCATCGCAGACAGCATTTTTTCTTCGTATTTGTAAATAAGTGACAGGGGGAAACCGTTCAATTCACTGTACTGGCGCCACTTATCTGAATCCAGATCCATAAAGTCCATAATCTTTCGCAATAAACCGCGATTAGAGGCGCCGCTGCAATAGACGTATTCCGCCATTGCTGAACTGGTACAGAAAATAATATCCACTTTATTCTGGCCAAGATGCCTGTCCAGCCGTCGTTGAAGTGCTCCGCTGTAAAAATTAGAAACGCTGAAAGCTCTTAGCTTCAACAAGCCGACAAGCATCCTCAGCTTGTTAAACCGAACCCGCTCCGCAATAACCTTGATACCTGATTCGGCAACGTACTGCTGCGCCAGCACCTCGTCTTCACTGCTGTGTAGCGCCGCCACCACGGAAACGTTGAAACCGTTTTTGCGCAAATAATCCAGCTGATTCCAGGTGCGTATTTTTTCACCCTTGTTTGGCGGATATGGAATCTTATGGGTCAATACAACAACGTTCACACTATTAATCCAGCGGGTTCGGTGCACCAATCCCGGATATTAAAAAAGATAGTCCCGCAGTACTGCGGATTGCCAGTACTTCTTCCGCGTTCGCCCCTCTGTTGATAGAGAGCCAGCTGCTCTGTAATTTTTGACGAACTGGATAACGGAGACTAACCCTTGTCGAGCAAATTCCGACCCACAAATGAGGCGCATCGCCACTATACTTCACATTACCCGCCGACGGCGGAAAACTGCCTGTCGGCCAGTTAAGCGTCAACTCGCCACGGGGTCGCTATATTCTTTCATCGTCGGAGTCTAAAATCCGATACCGCTTTTGCGTTATGGACAGGCCATTTCAAATTCGGTTTCACTAGTCCGACACACATCACTCTATGCTTCAAATTGTGGCCTGCAACGTGCCAAAGGATAATGATCCATGCACGATGAGAAAACACCGTTACGCAAACCGCTACAATGCCCGCTACACTCTAAATCAAGTCGACAAAAACCCGAAAATGCGAGCGGGTTTGCACGCAATACATCTCTGTAATCCGCAAAATGTGCCAATCACCGGCACTCCACTCAAATCCACCTACCAGACAATGCCAAACACACCCCGTAATCTTCGCCATTCAATTGAGCAGAATCCTGATGGTTTCTGCGAGGAATTGTGTTCCGCTGCCAGCGATAGCGAGGATCACGAGTCTATCAAAGCCACAATAAAAACGGTCGGTGAATTGCTTGCGCAAGAACGAGACCTGATCGAGCAACGCAAACGATTTTCCCGAAAGACAGGCGAGGCAAAAAAACAGAATCAGGACACCCGGCCGCTCATCGCCAGAGTGGCCAATCTCTCCAGGGAGGTAAAGGCAACCGCCGAGAACATCGACAAAAATCTGGAACTGCTGCGGCCCTGGCTGCCCGGTGAGAAAACTTCGGAAACAGAAATTCATCTGCCGGCACATCTACGCACCGGACCTTACGATGAAGACCCGCAAGCAAACTCGCCACACCAGCAGAAAGTGTACGTGACTAAAGAGTTTGACGCCGGGCAATGGCAGTCTTACGTTGCGCAGCATTCCGCGTCGACCGTTTACCATGACGCACGGTGGCACACATTGCTGCACTCAAACTTCAGGCATTCTCCGTACTACCTGACAGCGATAAAAGAAGACGGCTCTATCTGTGGCGTTCTGCCACTTATACACTTAAAAAGCCGCGTTTTCGGGTCCTTTGCTGTTTCTCTACCCTGGTTCAATTATGGCGGACCATTGGCAGATTCGCTGGCGATTGAGGAGCAACTGCTGTCATTTGCCGATGATCTGTCGATGGAGCTTGAGTGCACACATTTTGAATCACGTGAAACTCGCGCAAGGCCGACAAGGCAAAGTAAACAGCACAAAGTCACCATGATACTTCCGCTCCCCCCAACAGACGATCTACTGGACAAACAACTCGGCAGTAAAATACGCGCGCAGGTTAATAAAACGCATCAGGCGGGGGTGTCAGTAGTGTTTGGGCAGACAGAATTACTCGATGATTTTTACCGGGTTTTTAGTCACAACATGCGGGATCTGGGTACTCCGGTTTACAATATCGGATTCTTCAGAGATATTCTGACCACTTTTTCAGAAAAAGCCCAACTGGCAGTTTTATACAAAGATAATGCACCGCTGGCCGCGGGCTTTCTGATCGGACACTCCGACAAGCTTGAAATACCCTGGGCCTCGTCACTGCGAAAATTTAACCACCTGGGCGTCAATATGTATCTATATAGAAGCATATTGCGTAAAGCTATCGAAAATGGTTACCTGTTCTTCGATTTTGGCCGATCTTCAATTGGTGCGAGCACACATCGATTCAAGAAGCAGTGGGGTGCACAGGAGCACACGCTGCACTGGACTTACTGGCTAAAGGAAAAAGGCGACCTGCCGGAACTGAATCCACAAAACCCTAAATATGCGCTGGCTATCAATGTCTGGCGTCGGCTGCCAGTGCCGATTGTTAACCTTATTGGCCCACTGCTAGTGCGAAATCTACCGTAGCAATAGTTGACCGATGTGCCACTAAAACAGATCGCGTTCGCGGGCCGTGTGTTAGCCCGCTGATCGAGTCAGTGTGGTGTAAACGCCGGTGATCATACCGAGCGCTCTGGCGGGAAAGTAGACCAGATAGAACTTCAATAGCGCCGTAAACCCGGTATCCACGGACTTGTTTGTTTTCAGCCGCAACGCATATACCACTACCGGAAAACACGCCATGAGCAGAAAGAATGCAGCCCCTGCAACCCGGCCACTTATGAGAAGCACAATTGCGATCAGCAGACTCACTAAAACCACCGGCGGCAAAACTATGCTTGGCATCTCACGCCATTGGAACGGATTTTCTTTTAGGGAAGACAGATTCGACTGACCTCTCCACACCTCTTTTTTGAACATATGCCAATGGTTCAGATCTTCACCCAAATGAACAAAAAAGGTTTGATCCGTGAGCAAGAGTTTACCCATCGATAACAATGAGCCGGTAAAAGTAGAGTCCTCACAGGTACGCAAATGTTCCGGAAACTTTTCAGATCGATTAAATACCGCCGCCGATAAAAAAAGGTTTTGCCCGGTGAGTGCCTGTACGTCGCTACCTGCATTAATGTGACTTAAATCACTGCGAATTCGGTCCAGAACACGATTTGACGTGTCAGGCTTCTGCACCGCACCAAAGAGCACCACATCCGGGTTATCGAGATAGAGCCGGTGCATGGTTTCCAGCCATTTTTCAGGAAGCATCACGTCTGCATCGATAAACGCCAGAAAGTCCCCGGTCGCCTGTGCACTACCGACGTTTCGAGCGACCGAGATTGTGGCTCCCGCCTCGATTTCAATTAACCTTGCTGTCACATGAGCCGGAAAATTACCGGTTTCCTTGTCGAACATCCGCTGGTCAAGTGATCGATCCTGAGAGCACAGCAGTATTTCGATGTCACCAGACTCAGCTGACTGCGCAGACACCGCGGCTAAAGTTTGCCAAAGTAAATCGAAGCGACCCCGGTGCGGGATAATAAACGTTGTTGTCCTTTTTTCCTGTAAATTCAAAATTGCGTTACCTGACTCGGGCCTTCACCCATCTAATTTCTCGTTTAGGACTAAACCGTAGCAAACACCTGCCCCAGCGTTTCAGAATACCTGCCAAAAAAGACTGTGGAGTGAAAAAACAATGGTCGGGGGTATCAATGTCGGTCAAACCGGCGTAGGGGGCGCATTCGCTTTCCACATAGCCGGAAGGGCCATGGTTCTGCAGCAATATAACCTGAATTCTGCAAAAATGACGAGTATCAGATTTAGCCAGCGCCTCAAGCAGGTAATCGCGGAAATATCTTGCGCGCTCTAAAAACATACCACGATCCCCGGTTGAGTATCGGTAAGCTGCGTAAAAAACATCTACTTTTCTCACCTCTTGAGCGACCCAGGTGTCATTCGGATAGATCAATTGATCCGGCTTACTCAAATAGGCCGACTCGTTTTCAGTCATCCATCTCACGTAGTGCAGCAGACCGTTTCTCGCATAACTAAACCCCTGATCAAACTCACCGTGTTCACGCTTCACATCAAGAAAACGTACGACCTCCTGCAAAAAAATAATATAGAACCAGGTGTATTCAGCATCGAGAAGGTTTCGAAGGGAGATATCATCAGCAGGACCAAAGGTATCAGCAATTATCTTTTCAACCCGGCTCAGAGTGACGGGATCGTTTGTTATGGCATGGCTGTCTAGCAGTGCACGTATGTAATTACCCGTACCACGGCTCAAAGGATACCGGTATCTAAACACCTTGCGACCACGCATCAGCGCGACAAACTGTTTCAAATCTGTTTGCAGGGTGGTTTTTAACTGCTCGAGCACCGATCCGGTTCCCTCGTAGGAACAGGTAATCCAGTCGGCAAGTCCTTCAACCGCGAATGCGGCGTCCTTGTCCCCGGTAAGAAAATAGTAGTAACAAAGGCCAGTGGTGTAACAGTGTTCAGGCCCTGGCCCACCGCCCTTTTCACCCGACCAGTCACCGGCATAGTGCTCCTTTGAATAGGTGCGATGTGTGCAGCTGGCAGCATTTTTATAATGATCTGTGTGCCAGAACATACCGTGGTTGTATTCTGCACGATCAGCAGCAGTGTGGTAGATATCAATATCCAGCACATGCTGTGCAAGCGAAGTCATCAGTTCATACCAGCGTCGGTCACCGGTTAAACAATACTGTCTGGCGAAACCGTAAATCGGGTCATACTGATTGTTGTAGTGAGAGACGAAAATTTCCGGCTTTTCATGAAACAGGGTTTCATGGTCTGCGTAAATATCACCAAAATTTCGCCAGCCATATTCGTCGACCACTTCGCGCTTGGCGATAAATCCGCTCGCATCGCTGAGTCCGGTTTCGAGCAATTTATCGTAGCGCGGGCAACTGTACTCCCGAGAGCTGTAGCGAAACACCCCTGCGGCATAAAAGGCGGCGGGCTCAACCGAAACCGACGCTCTATGTTGCACCCAGTCAAGTGCCGAAGACTCAAGTGCCGAAGATTCGCCGTTAAAGGCAAATACAACTTCATGCCCCTTTTTTTCACCGCCTTGCAGTTCAAAGGCACTGCCAAAACAGGACGGGAAAAGCCCAATAGCCAGGTGCCCGTCAATCGTTTCAATACTCGTCGGAAAGTTCTGCCAGAAATCTGCAACCGTAACCAGGTAACTCGCCCCGGACGTGTTGGATACACAGACGACAGGCTGTGCCCTGTTTCCTTCCTCGACAATTCTCTGACCTTCCATTACGCGAAAGCCGCGAAACGGATTTACAGTCTGCCCGGCAGCATTAATATGCACAGGACTTTCCCAGTGATCACCTCCACTGGACGCCTGGAATACTGACATTGTCTCACTGACGGACACCGTTTGAGGTACCGAATCCCGATTCGATCTGATTTGCAGGGTTTCTATCTCTTCGGAAACCAGCAGTGAAAAATCGTCAATACTCACAGAACCGGAATCCCCCAGATCCCAGAGCCCGTTTTTGTGCATGGCCCTGGCCGGGTTGTGAATTTCGCAATGCACCGAAAGCAACCCACCCGGTGACAGCGAAAATTGCAGCCGGGCGTTTAGAACTTGCCGACCCTCCTCATCAACAAAGCCGCCTGCAACGCTACATTTTACCGACTGCCTGCCTTCTTTCTCAATCGCAAATTTGTTCTTAACAAACGTATATTCACCAGCTCCCGGTACTGCCAAACGAAGTCGAATATTCTCCGCACGCCAGATATTCTTTCCTTCGTGCTCTACAGTCGGGAAAACGCTAGTGCCGGCTTTATCAAAATCGACTAGCAGTTTTTCTTCACCCACGCGCAATGACGCGTTTGTATTTTCTACGCTAAGCGACGAATTGTTCTTTTGTATTCGGGCGGCGGGTTCGAGCGCACCGACAACCAGTTTGCAGGTTTCAGTCTCTCGATTACCGGGCGGTAGAAAAAACTCCAGCAGCACCCATTTCACGCTGCCATCTGGCCAGCGAGCGGTTTCCCGAAAATCGCATTCCCTGATTTCACCGGTTTCGGACCTCAAGGTCAGCATCGCCACGCTCGTCACCAATCCCTGTGGCAAAGGCACTCCCGCCGTTGCAGGTTGACTGCACGTCGCATAATCCAGGCGATCAATAGTCAGCCCGATTGCAAAAGCGACAGGCGATCCGCTACTAACGGGGAATGAAGTCAATTTTTGCGCGAATCCTGAATGATGAATTGAGTTAAACCGACCGCACTGTCACACGCACCTGACGGAATACCTGGAACGAGCCTGTCATCTGACTGAAATGCCATGACATACCACGCTCTATGTAATTAGCTGGCCTGTGAACCAGCGCAAACAGTTTGTTTTCAAAAAGCCCGCCAAACCGGAATTTGCAATCGTAGCATCACTTTTTGCATTCCGAATGGAACACATATTGCGCGGTGCCATGCGCCACCAGGAGCATGCCTTTCAAATATTAATCGTAAACAAAATATCTATGAAGGAACGCGACACGAGCCTTCAACAATATCCAGTTCCAGCTTCACCTGGAAAATTTCCGAATTCACCGAGAGAAAAACAAATTTAACATGCCGGCAACGCAAAAAAATGCGGCCCGCCTGATCGCCACAAGTGTAGTGGCATCAATGTGCCTGTTGCTCGCACCGATTCCCTGGAGCGGGCTGCTTGTCTCAACGCTGCAGAACACAGGGCATCTGTTTTTATTTTTTAGTCTCGCTTACGGCGGGACCAAACTTGCAAGACACTGCAACTGGAATATTTATCGATCGGCAAGTTATACGTTTTTATTCCTGTGTGCATTGGGAATGCTTGCAGAAGCATTTCAAATGATGATCGCCGGTAGAACTGCCGGACTGATGGATCTGGGCATGAACACCGCCGGCACAATGCTCGGCATCACTACCTACCTTTTGGTAAATTATCAAGTACTGATTCCCACCTGGCAAACCGCCTTTCTGGCAGTGATAGTCGCAGGCGCTCTGGCGCTTTTGCTAAAACCGGCCATAACATTACTGGTGGCCTTCAGTTTGAGATCCGGTCTGCCCGGTATTCTGAATATTGATGATCCGCTATCGACTTTGTTTATTACACCAATCGGAGGGGCAAGCCTTGAAAAAACTTCTCCACATAATCGTTTTCATAATCTGGTAGATTCCTCCCTCAAAGTCAGTTTTGCAACCGCTTCGTTTTCCGGAATTGCGTTTGAAGAGCCGGTTTCTGACTGGAGCGGTTTCGAAAGCTTTAATGTTGCGATTGTTAACCGCGAGCAAAACAATGTTTCGCTGAATCTGCGCATTAATGACTCAGAGCACAACCACGAGTACGCAGATCGCTATAACTCGCGACATACCATTGTCCCGGGGGTAAATTTTCTACGGATTTCCTTGTCAGACGTTCAAAATCCCGGCAACTACCGCAGCAATAGTGAGGGCAGCAGAACCATGAATATGGCATCCATCGCTCGAATTGAGTTCTTCACTCGCAGTCTGCAGCACCCGCGGTCGCTGGAATTTGTCTATATTCGGCTGGAAAAGTAATTTTTCACCCGGACAACTACCCACTATACCGAGTCGATATGGCAAATAATCCGCCTACAGTGCCGACAGGCAGTTCATGAGCACAGTAATATTTATCTTTGCCGGTGCGGCCAGTCTGTTGGCAATACTGATGCCCTGGATCGGAGTGATTGGCTACTACACACTTGCTCTGAGTCAGGCACAGAGCTTTTACCCCTGGGAATTTGAAGGCAGCAGGCTCACTCTAATTGTTGCAGCGGCTACCTTCGTTGGCCTGATACTCGCCATCGCAATGAGAAAGGCTGATCCGCGTGTGTTCGTATGTAAGCAGAATATTCTGTTTTTGCTTTTGGTGCTTTGGGTCAACATTTCCTACAGCCAGTCGGCATTCAACGATCTGCTGGATCCTGTGAGTGAATTTACACCGGAATTTATTCTGGGCACGTTTAACAAAATCGCCGTGTTTTATCTGTTCGCCACGATGGTTATCAACGATAAAGTACGTCTGCTTGCTCTCATATACATGTTCGCCGCTGTCACAATCTTCTACACAGCCTGGTCTAATAAGGTCTATTTCACCAGTGAGCTGTGGCGGTTCGGCGACAACGGCAGACTAAACGGCCCGATCGGTTCCCTGTACTGGGATGAAAACTACCTTGCGATGGTGTTCGTGCTTGGCACGCCGGTATTATTCTACCTTGGCCTGTCAGCCCGCAATATTGTCATCAAATACGGCCTCTGGTTTATCATTCCTCTGTGCTGGCACGGTCTGTTTTTAACCGGATCAAGAGGAGGCCTGGTATCACTAAGCGCGGTCTGCACCTATATGTTTTTTAGAAGCTACAGCAAAATGATTCCCTACATCATGGTGGCAGGGCTGGTCACTGCCGTCATTTTCCAGAGCGGCCAACTACTCGTTCGTGTCGATTCTACGATTGAAGCCAGCGAAGTGCCTACCGAAAAAGCCCTTGACCCTCGACTTATCTCCTGGCAAGTCGGGTATGAGATTCTATCGGACTATCCGCTGTTCGGTGTTGGTGTGGGCAACTTCATCAATGCTTTTAGCACCTACGACGACACCAAGCCTCACGTTGCCCACAATACATTTTTACAATTTTCCGCTGATAGCGGTATCGTACCCGGTGTAATTTACCTGCTCTTTTTCTACCTTCAATTCAAGGTTTTCCTAAAAAAGCGACAGCAAATCAAGTCAAAAGGGAAGTCCGTAAACATTCAGGAAGTCTACATCGATGATATTATAAACTGCCTGTACCTGGGGTTCTTTACTATTGCGCTCTTTCTGGATTTAATGCTCTACGAATTTTTGTACTTTATTATACTACTGGGGTTCAGTAAGTATCTGATGGACAATCCGTTCAAAACAGATACCTTTCGCATCAATGTTGACAACAGTATCTACAAAAACACCGACAGAGATTCAATTTATCAGGAAAAGCAACCGACACTGGCGCAACAACGGAAAGTTTGATTAAATTTCCTCGTTGCAGGATCAGCGGGTGATACTTCTATATATCTCGCTGTACTGATCCACCATTTTTCCAAGCTCGAATTTACTCTGAAATGTGCTCTTCGCGCACCTACCTAATCGGCTGCGCAATTCGCTATCAGAAGCGAGCAAATCCATCGAACTCGAGAGACGATCAAGATCATCGGAAGGTACTATATATCCACTCGCATCATGATCTACTATCTCGGTATTACCACCAACAGCAGTAACCAGACAACATATGTTGAGTGACATTGCTTCGAGCAATGTCATCGAAGTGCCTTCACTCAACGAACACAATACGAAAACATCAATGGCGGACATGTAGGCCACAGTGTCTTGTTGATAACCTGCAAACACAACATGCCCCGACAAGCCCGCACTATCCACCAGTTGCTGTATAGCTTGTCGTTCTCCGCCATCCCCCACCAGCAGCAACCTGGATTCAGGATGTTTTTTTCGAACCAGATCGAACGCTTTAACCAGCAAGGGGAGGTTTTTTATAGGGTCGAAACGACTTATCGTTCCAAACACAATTGCATTGTCGTCAACTCCAATTTCTCTGCGAACCTCCATTCGTTTGTGTGGAGCACTTTGAACCAGACCATTGTATACCACCTGTATTTTGCGACGATTAAACCATTCAAATCGAGACAGCGCGTCAGCAGTCGCCACCGAGATTGCCGTAATTGAATGGGTAAATTTGCCCAATACCGGATTTATCAAACGTCGTTTCCATGAGTAGCGATCGGGGTAAAAACGCCCATGCTCGGTAAAAACAACCTTGACTCTGGTAAGGGCAGCTGCAAGAACCCCGTACACAAACGGGGTGTATTGGTGACAGTGAACGACATCAATTTCGTTGTCTCGCAGAATTTTTTTTATCTCCCGGATCAAATTAACATCGAAGCCGGGGCTTCTATTCAAGACATGGGTTTGTATACCCTGTTCACGGAGTGTGACACCAAAGGCTCCAAGCTCGGGCTCAAGACACGCAATTGAGCAGTTAAAAGAATTGTTATCCAACCCGGAAATCAGTTGAAAGATAACTTGCTCTGTACCGCCAATCGCCATGTCATAGGTAAGATGCAGAATTTTAATGGGCATTTTGCACGGTCTGCTTGCGTATGTAGTTTACAAATGTAATTTGAGTTCCAGGCCTGAACTATTACTCGGCTATGTAGCTCTGCCACCAAAGTTCAAAGACCAGCAAACTCCAGAGTTCCTGAGAATAATCAGTTGATCCACTCTGATGCAGATTCCAGATATCGCGTATCTTTGTAGTATCGAAATAATTGGAAAGACCGTTGTCTTTGGCTAGCAGGTGATGCTCTGCAATTCCGTTTATTTCTTTTCGCAGCCATTGCGCCAACGGCACCGAGAACCCCATCTTTTTTCGGTACAGAGTTTCCATAGATAATGTATCTTCAAAGGATTTCTTCAACAGATACTTGGTTTCATTTCCCTGTATTTTAAGCGCCGATGGAATAGATGCAGCGAATTCAACAACACGATAGTCCAGTATCGGAGCGCGTGTTTCGAGCGAATTTGCCATGCTCATACGGTCAACTTTCACCAGAATATCACCAGGTAAATAACTCTTGATATCTGTGTAGAGAATTTTCGAGAGGTGATCATCCGTGTCGGCAGCGGCGTAGTAAGACCGGGTGATTTCTGCAGGACTGTAACTCGTGGTTGCCCGTTGAAAGGAATCAGTAACCAGCGAGTTCCAGATACTCGGGCGAAAAAAACTGTTGGAAATAAAAAATCCTTCATCTGCATCGACTGCAAGCGAGTTCAATAACGAACCACCACGTCTGGCAAGACCCACACCACTACTTCCAAGGATACGGCCAAGCGCTGGAAACACCGACCGTCTAAGTGGCCGTGGAAACAACCCGCGCAATCGGTTTTCCTGTCGATCCGCCAGATACTTGCTGTATCCGGCAAAATTCTCATCTCCACCATCCCCCGCCAACGCTACAGTCACCTTGCGTCGCGCCAGTCGGGACACAAAATACGTTGGAACGAATGAAGGGTCACAAAAAGGCTCATCGAAATATGCGGCGATCTCCCGCAAGTTGTCTTCGACATTTTCCTTTACCGTAAACACATGATGATCAGTCTCGAAACGCTGAGCCACCTTCGCCGCATAACTGACTTCATCAAATTCTACAGAGCCAAAACCTATTGCGCAGGTAGTTACCGGTTTTTGGCTGTTTCGAGCCATAAGTGCTACCACCGCGCTGGAATCGACGCCACCACTGAGAAACGCCCCCAGTGGCACATCACTGATCATGCGACACTTTACGCTGTCGTCGAGAAGCTCACACAAGTGCTCCTGTAATTGTTCCGGTGAGTCCCGGGATTGGTCAGCGAAGGAGACATCCCAGTACTTTTCCTGCCTCAGATCGCCGTGATTTAACTTAAGCCAGTGACCGGGCATTAATTTATGAACGTTTTTGAAAATCGATTTGGGATCAGGAACGTACTGGTGGTAGAAATAATCCACCACCGCATCCTCTCTGATTGTTTTGTCAATTCCTGGCAGACAAAGCAACGCCTTTATTTCAGACGCGAATGCAAACCGGTCACCAGCTGCGTAGTAGTAAAGCGGCTTTTTACCAAGACGGTCTCGGGCAAGAAACAGCGTTTCTTCAACTGTGTCCCATATAGCCAGCGCAAACATACCATTCAGATCGCCAAGACAATCCAGACCTTTTTTCTCGAATAACTCGATCAGGACCTCTGTGTCAGAATTCCCGCGGAATTGCACACCATCCCTCTCAAGGGACTGTCGTAGCTGTGGAAAATTGTAAATCTCCCCGTTGTATACTGTGACATAGCGACCGGAATGCGACGTCATGGGTTGTTTGCCCAGATCGCTTAACTCAATGATGCTCAGTCGTCGATGGCAAAGGCCAACCTTGTCGCTTACGTACACATCTGAACCATCCGGACCGCGATGTCTGATCGCGTCTCCCATCTTGTTCAGTAAACTCCGGGCGTCAATCGCCTCATCCCGATAGCGAGTGAAGCCAGCTATCCCGCACATATCACTATTCTCACCTGCATCCGGTTTTATTACCTGCTTATTGCCTGGTCCATCCGTTAAAGAGCGACCGGGGTAGCGCAGACGTTAAAAGCGCCGCAATCATACAGCCAATTCTTGCTGGCAGTCACACTATCCTCATGCGAGTTGTTGGCGGACTCGCTTGAAAAACCGATCACACCGACGCAGACTCCTTCCCGACGATCCCCGGCGGGCAATTCCACAGTGCTGTGGAAATGTCAACCGCAATAATCCGGTGGCTCCGGTAAACCGGCCAGTGGTTCTGCCGATACCTGTGGGACCAAGGCGCCGCTATCGTCATAGTGGTCGTTGTTGCGAGTTGCGCGAAGGCTCGACACTCCATTATTGCTGTGAGCAATCACATCCACTGGTGTCCAAATGACCCTGTCACAAAATAAATCATCTGAATCCGGGCAATCGATTATTAATGCCATGACAGTGGACGTTGAAGATTATTTTCAGGTGTCTGCATTCGATCCCTACATCAGCAAGGACAGCTGGAGCAATTATCCTGGTAGAGTTGAGCCGAATACCGATAAAACTCTGGCTCTTTTCTCGGACTTCAACGTCAAAGCCACTTTTTTCACGCTGGGGTGGGTGGCACAAAAATATCCGTCACTGATTCGGCGAATTGTCGACAGCGGTCACGATATTGCCAGCCACGGCTGGGATCACACGCGAGTAACGCAACTCACACAGCCGGAGTTTGCTGCTGATATTCGCCAATCAAAACAGGTTCTCGAAGACATTTCGGGCCAGGCAGTGACCGGTTATCGGGCGCCAAGCTATTCGTTTAACAAGAATAACCAATGGACTCACCCAACCCTGGCTGAGGAGGGCTACCTCTACAGCTCCAGCATTGCTCCAATTAATCACCCGTTTTACGGCTTTCCCGGTGCTCCGAGATTTGCACACACACGAGCGGACGACGCTATTCTTGAGATTCCAATAACAACTACACGCCTGATCGGTAAAAATTATCCCTGTGGCGGAGGTGGCTGGTTTCGGCTGTATCCTTATCCGCTGAGCAGATGGGGGCTTAACCGGGTTATCAACTCTGAAAAGCAGGCCGCTATATTCTATTTCCATCCCTGGGAAATCGATCCGCACCAACCGCGCGTCGCTTGCAAAAACGTGGTTGCAAAATTCCGGCACTACCAAAACCTTAGCCAGATGGAAGGTCGCCTCAAAAAACTGCTGGATGATTTTGTGTGGGGAACAATTCCGGATGCATTTCACACATCCTTTGATGCGTATATGGAAAAACCGGCTCTGCCTGGATCAATGCGCGAATAATTCAAGATTTACAACAACAAATTGCTCTTTCAAACTTCATCTGAAAATACGTATTTTCATTTTTGAAACGGAAACGGAGCAATTAGATTCAATTTATTTACATTTTGATGAACCATTACACTGCCGGCTGCTCATCGCAGATACGCGGCTTCGCCGGAGTCCGTAGTTTTCCTCAGTTTACATACTATATGTCGCTACCAGCGAAATTTGGAATATACTTGGGCCCGCTTTAAAACGAACCAGCCATAATCGAGGGAAATACCGAGATTAGAACTAATTTGAGAGATGGAAGTTACATTTATGTGACTAAGTGTCAAGAACTTTACATCTTTGCATATTACTATGCGGATTGATCTTCCTACCTCTTTACGGACCAGTGTCATGTACCATCAATACTACGGTTTCAGTTCTGATCCATTTCGGCTAACCCCAAATACCCAGCCCCTTTTTCTTCACGCCACATTCAAAAAAGCTGTGTCATACTTCCAGTATGCATTGCACAAAGGTGAAGGAACACTGATGGTAACGGGGGGACCCGGTAGTGGTAAGACGACTCTGATCAACAATATCATTCGCGAACAAGACGATCACACGGTTCAGTTCACGGTAATCGATAGCTCTGTATTTTCAGGTAACGAACTTCTAGAACAGTTCGGCGCAAGTATTAGCAACAGTGCTATTGACAATACCTCAACCTACACGCTTGTCACTGGAGTTACCGAAAGCCTGAACATCATAAAAACGCAAGGAAAGCGTGCGGTGTTGATTTTAGATGAAGCTCATTTGCTGACCGAAGATGCATTGGAAAAAGTTCATTTGTTAACCAATTTGAACGCTGCCGGTCAACCTTTGGTCCAAGTGATACTTGTTGGTCAATCGTCGCTGCAGGAATCCATACTTTCTCCGGATCTGCAGCAGCTACACCAAAGCCTGATTGCTACGTGCAAAATAAGCGAGCTTTCAAGGGACGAAACACACGGCTATATCATGCACCAGTTACATTCGGTGCAATGGAATGACAGTCCGAGAATTGCTGAAAATGTATTCCCGGCCATTCATCGTACAAGCCTGGGTGAACCGCGGTGGATCAACCTCATCTGTAGCCGACTATTGCTGCATGCCATGGCCGGCGACAAGAACTTTATTGGAATTCCTGACGTCTGTGAGGTGCTAAATGATTTGCTTTGCGAAAACCTGCTACCCCGTAAAATCCTGCTTTCAAAAAAACGAAAGAACTAAATTGACCACTATGAAATATCTACTTACCTCTTTTTTAGCAATGGCTGTTGTTGGTTGTTCCGGTAACCTTCCAGTCGAGCAAGGTATCGAAGATGCCGTGAACGCCAACCAGACACCGGCGGCGGACGGTGCAGCTACAGCGGACAGCTACCAGTACATTATCGGTCCCGGAGACACGCTGGATATATTTGTCTGGGGATACGAAGATCTGTCTGTGTCGTTGCCTGTGAGACCCGACGGGAATATTACGACACGGCTTGTCGAGGACATGAGAGCCAGCGGTAAAACTCCTACCCAGCTCGCCAGGGACATAGAAGAAAAATACACGAAGTTCGTTAAGAACCCGACTGTTACCGTTACTGTTGACGAATTTGTTGGTAGCCCTTCACAGCAAGTCAAAGTGGTTGGCGGTGGTGCAGCTCCGAAAACAGTACCTTACCGGAACAATATGACACTTCTGGATGTGATGATCGAGGTTGGCGGACTGAGCAAATTCTCCAACGGCAACAAGGCTGTTCTGGTCAGAGAAGTCAACGGTGAACGGGTCTCCTACAAAGTTAAACTTCATAATCTGATGAAAAAAGGCGACATCGCTGCAAACCGAACTGTGAAACCCGGGGACATTTTGATCATTCCTGAATCATGGCTGTAGATCCAACCAATCTTACCCATTGAGTTTACGACACAGAAGCAACCCTTATGATACAAGAATATTTCGACAGACTGATTGACTTCATTGCGGGAGTTCGAAGATTCCGCTGGACAGCACTGGCGGTAGCCTGGATGCTCGCTCTCGCCGGATGGCTGTTCGTCGCGCAGATCGATTCTAAATACCCTGCGACCGCCCGCCTGTTCGTAGACACCAACCGCATCCTGGAGCCACTGTTGACCGGCATTGCTGTGCAGCCGAATGTCAAGGAAAGGGTTGCACTGATGAGTAAAACCCTGCTCAATCGTCCAAACATCGAGGAGCTTATTGATCTCCATGCCCTTGACCGAAATCTTGATTCCTCCGATGGCCGGGAGCAACTGATTGGACACCTGCAGGACAATATTCGAATTGTTGATACCAACGGGGCGCGTTCGCTGTATGCCGTTAGCTACTCGCACAAAGAATCCGATGTCGCACTGAAAGTGGTCGGATCGATCAGCGATATCTTTATCAACAGCTCGCTGGAAGAGGAAAGAGCAGATAACACAACCACCCAGGACTTCCTCGACAAGCAGATTGCAGAGTATGAAGTTCGTTTGATAAGTGCTGAAAAAAGACTGGCTGATTTTAAACGAAAAAACACCGGATCACTGCCCGGAGAATCGGGTGGTTTTTATCAACGTATGGAAAATATGGTAGGCCTGCAACGCAGTTCAGAATTGGCCTTGTCAGAAGCTACTAATCGTCGGAACGCTCTACGCAGCCAGCTTCGCCAGGAAGAAGCAAAGATTTTGCAAAACACCGAGAATGATCCGATATCACTTCGCATCGCCGAGCTGCAGAAAAAACTCGACGAGCTACTGATTATTTACACAGATCTTCACCCCCAGGTAGGAATTCTGCAGCAATCAATCAAGGATCTCGAAAGCGAGAAACAGCAAAATCGGTTTGGCACCAGTGCAAGCTCGAATGCAGCACTTCTACAAGGCAGCGTTGTGTACCAGGAAGTGAGCACATTACTGGCGGACGCAGAGGCTGAAGTAGCCAAATTGCAAGCCCGGGATGCTAACTTCAAACGACGACTGGCGGACTTGAAAGGTACGGCCAATACGTTACCGGAAGTTGAAGCACAATTAACCCAGCTTGACCGTGATTATGAGACCGTCCGTGAGCAGCACGCTACGTTACTGCAAAAAAGAGAGGCCGCGCGTTTAACCGGCAATGTAGAGAGAGATGCCAACGACGTAAAAATCAAGCTGGTTGATCCACCATTTGTCCCAAGCCGGCCTACCGACCCGGACAAGCTGTTGTTAAACACATTAGTGTTAATCGCAAGTATTGGTGGCGGAATCGGATTCAGTTTCCTTCTGTCCCTGTTACATCCGGTGTTCTATACACCCTCATCACTCGAATCTCTTACCAATATTCCGGTGCTTGGTAGCGTCAGCCTCAACTACAAGAGTTTTGAAGTTGCTCAAAACACCATGAAAACGCTCAGTTACAGTTTGCTGGCACTACTGCTTCCATTGGCACTTGGCGGTCTGTTGTTTGCGCAAATAAAGGATATTGGTATCTACGAAAAACTGAAATTCACTGATACAGAAGAAACTGTTGTGGTCGTACCGACTCTAAAATAGCGTGCCCCCGAATCGGTTACTAAAAGCCATAACACACTAAAAAACAGCAAGAGACAAGAGACCGCCATGGGCATTGAAAAGGCTATTGCCAAAATAAATTCTATCCGTGATCGAAACATCGACACTCGCGATACCGACCTCACGATCCCGAGCCATGATCTCGCCAGAGGCAGGCTGACCGTTCTGCCTGACGAATACATCGATCATCAGTCGATGGAAGATTCCAGACATAACCTACACAATCGCCCTGGCCAACGTCGTCGTCCAATGCCGCAACCATCTGCGAGACAACGGTCTTTCTCGATTCCCCACAATGCACTCGCAGAACAGGGAATGATTGTTCCAGACGCACCGAGAAACCTGTTATCAGAAGAGTACCGTGCAATTAAGCGGCGCATACTGACTGCTATCGATATCCAGGGTCTGTCCGGTGAAAACGGCTCCAATACCATCATGGTGACCAGCTGTGTATCAGGAGAAGGAAAAACATTCTCCGCATTGAATCTGGCTATAAGCATTGCAATGGAACGAGACAGAGAAGTTCTGTTCGTGGATGCAGATATAACCAATCCGGTCGCCGGTACGCGACTCGGTTTTAACACCAATCAGGCCGGTCTGACGGACCTGTTAAAGGACAACCGGCTTAAAGTTGACAATATGGTGTGGCAGTCCAGCATACCGGGCCTGAAGTTTTTACCAGCAGGGACAGTGCAGAAAAACGTAACCGAGCTTCTCTCCAGTAGAAATATGGTGCAGTTAACCCGAAGTCTTTCTCAACAGAATCCCGACCGGGTTGTCGTCGTTGATACAGCACCCATTCTGCTTACCAGTGAATCAAGCGTGGTAGCGGATCTGGCGGGACAAATCGTTTTTGTTGTTGCTGCAGAAACTACCACCAAGGCAATGGTTTCAGATGCTCTAAAAATACTTAACGACCATTCCCGTATTGGCTTCCTGCTTAACAAAACCCGCAAAAAACAATCCAGCGGCTACGGCTATGGCTACGGCTACGGGTATGGACAGCGATAACATTTCGCTCGCCATACCGAATCGGTTGTGCAACCAGTTAGCTTGAACCAGGACTTTAAAATGCAGTGCACCGCTAACGTGTTCAAGCACGTCTTTTGTCTTCTTGGCACAACACTGGCCAGCGCCAGCATTGTTTATGCAGCGGACATCAGCTTATCGAAATCATTTGAGATCGGCGCTGTCGCCACCGACAATCTCAATTTGTCAGATCTGCAGTCAGAGCGAGACACGCTGGTTTCGATAAAGCCGGCGCTTGAGGCCACTATCGAAGGAAATCGATTCGACTCGGTCATTAGAGGTGAAGTCGAATACTATAAATTCGAACGGCTCTCCGGCGATTTTATTGACCCGAGACTCTTCGCTCGCACCACTGGCGACCTGATCGAAAATTTCCTGTTTCTGGACGCTCGACTGAGCATCGCGAAACTGTCGCAAGACGATGTAATCGTACGTCCGATTGAAAGCCAGGACCCGGACCCGATACTAAGGTCAACACAGGATCTCGATCATTCTCTAAAAATCAGGCTCAACCCCTACATTGACCATACCTTTGGCACATTCGCTAATTTGCGCGCTAACTACCGATTCCAGATCGCCGATAGGTCAATCGACGGTACGCTTGAGTCACAGAGGAACGACATCGATTTTCTGTTTGGGCGCGACCCGAAAGATGGTGGATTCCTGTGGGGAATAGGTAGTGCCTACTCCAGCGACGAATTTGAAGAAAATAATTTCACTACCGGTACGGTTTTTGGACGAATAGGCTCGAGCATTGGCCAGACTGTTACCGTGGAAATAAACGCCGGCACCGAATTTAACGACTTCGAAAACCTGCCGGAAGAAGACGAGGAAAGCCAGTTTCTGAACAGCAGAATCACATGGGCACCCAGCGAAAATACAACAGTAGCCGTTGGTTACAACGACCGGTTTTTTGGTGAAGGACCCACTTTCTTCATAGCGCGTGAAACCCTTAAAACCAGATTATCAGCGAGCTTCGACCGAAGCATTACCCGGGCACGAACATCACTCGATTCTATCAATGGCCTGGCAAATCCGGAAGACGGCAACACCTCGGTGATTGGCGCGGACGGCAACCTCGGTGAGAATCCTGATCTCGACTCTCTTGAAACAGATCCTTTTGTGGACAATTCACTGAACCTGACTCTTCAGTTTAAAGGCAGGCGCACAAATATAAGGGCGGATGCAATATATTCACAACAGGAAGAACTTGATGGTTCGGCCAGCATCGATAGTATTATTGGACGCATCGCCGTTGATCGACAGCTTAGCCCTGTAACTACCCTGCAATTCGAGTACAGCTACGTTGACAGAAACTCTGACACTCTGGTTGAGTTCAACCATATTGAAAATCGATTTGGTGTACGCCTCAACTATACATTCGACTAGGCAGTACCTGTTCAATCAGACCAGGAGCAAGATCCATCAGTAGATTCCGGTTTCTAAAGCCGTCGCCAGTTGACCAAACCACCTGATAATAACCGAAGCCTATCAGCGATGGATAGAATCACGCCCTCCAAATACTACACAGCCAAAATAAATTGCTTCCTATGTGACGTTGTCATCATTCCTGTGATCAATAATTCTGCAGTATCAGTTTGTCACATACCGTCACTCTATTGACCCCGGTTTCGTTGTAAACTGCATGCGTCCACACACAAGACGCATGCACCAATGGAATACGATGTAAAACCGCCGCAAGTCCAGCTCAACGCCAACTCGCAATTGAGCGTTGGCGAAATTTATAACCCGAACTATCGAAGATCCGTCACCAGGCTTCGCCCCTGGACATGGTTTCTGTGCGACTACATTGTCGCCTATATTTGCGCCAATATTGCCTTTGCCCTGACGCCGCACGCTCTCAATGATGTCACTGCCACTGGTGAGCACGTTGGCCAATCTGCATTTTCATTCGGACTGGCGCTGGTAGTAGCACTGGTTTCGCACATCTACGGTCTTCAGGAACAGGCACAACGAAAACGCTCGTTAAGTTTGCTTGGTCGCTGCTGCCTTGTCGCTCTCGTTGCATTGCTGATCGTGAACGCAGAGCTGTTGCTGGTTCACTACCTCAAGGTTGGCCGATTAATTTCCATTATTACTTTCTTCAGTTGTGCCGCCGGCTTGTTTCTGTCACGTGCACTTTTTGTCGGACTGGCTAATCGCAGCTATCAAATGATTGGTTGTGTCGGAACCGGCTCATATATAGACCACGCATTAAAGTTTGATGATGAAGAATCCGAGAACGCCGGCGCCTTGCAAGTTGTCACGCTTAATATCGAAGACAGCCCCAACGCGAAACTCACCGAATGGGTAAAACAAAACGGTGTCAACCAGGTCGTGGTAGATACAGAAGCTAACTACACGCAGGCACAGGCAGAAGAACTGGTCGGCTTGATAAACAACGGACTAATCGTATCCACCTACACCAGTTTTATAGAAAATCTGTTTGAGCGTGTGCCGAATGAGCATATAAACGCCAGGTGGGTCATCGATTGCCAGGCAAACGACGTCGGCTTGTACAGCATTGCGGTAAAACGCTTGCTCGATATTGTGGTGGCAGCAATCGCCCTGGTGTGTCTTGCTCCGCTGCTATTAATTGCCGCCATCGCCATTCGGCTCGATGGCAAGGGACCTGTAATTTTTCAACAGATACGCGTCGGGCAACACCGTAAAAACTTCAACATGCTCAAGCTCAGAACCATGAACACCGACGCGGAGAACGATGGCGAGAAGTGGGCAACAGACAATGATCCAAGAATCACCAGGGTGGGGCACTTCCTGCGAATGAGTCGTCTGGATGAAGCCCCGCAGCTTATAAACGTGCTCGCCGGAGACATGTCATTGGTAGGTCCGAGGCCCGAGGTTCCGGCACTTAATGCAGAACTCGCCAGCCAGATACCGTTTTTTGAACAGCGAACAGTAGTAAAACCTGGCATCACCGGCTGGGCTCAAATCAATTCGGGCTATGCGGCCAGCGTAGAGGAATCAGCCAGGAAGCTTTCCTATGACCTGTACTACGTGAAAACCGTATCGTTCGGCATGGATCTGCGCATTCTACTTCGCACAATTTCCAGTTTTGCTAAAGGTGCGCGATAGCATTTATTTGATTCGCCCGGCACCGGGTAACGAGTTTTAATCTGCTTGTCTATGCGTGAGCAAATAAGTATCGCTCACCATTCCTGTCTATTGATGTAACTTAAAAAAACTGAAAGACCAACCAGTGTCGCAAATACCAGGATACAGCTGTTATCATAGCAGCTTCCCTTCTACTATCGCTCAGTTTAACTGACATCATCGTTGCGCCAACTGATCAGAGGCAACTGACTATGAGTTTTTTTAGAAACCTCATATCCATAAGCAATCTGGAAATACAGCGCACTTTTAGCACTCGCAGGGGCCTTACCATGGTCATTGCCTTTGTTTTGATATGGCTGCTTCTGCTGCACTACGTAATTTCCGGGGCGGCCGAATGGATGTCCGTCGGGGGCAGCGGCCTTCTCGCCAGTACACTATTTAACTCGCGATTGATTCAGTCATTGCTTAACTGGGAGATCCCGGAGTTCGCTGTGTTCTGGGTAATCGCGCTCTACACTTTTCCACTCATGAGTATCGTACTGGCAGCTGATCAAACCGCTTCTGATCGCTCGCGCGGTACCTTGAGGTTACTTAGTTTACACGCCACTCGAAGCACAATATTCTTCGGCCGTTTCGCGGGTCTTGTCTGTGTCCAAAGTCTGTTGTTGGCTATTGTCGTTGCTGCAACATTACTGTTGGCTGTGCTCCGCGACCAGACACTTCTGCTGCAGGCAATAAACACAGGCGCCATGGTTTTCGCCAATCTTTTTTTGTTAATCTCGGCCTACACGGCTGCTATGGCAGTTATATCTCTGTTCGCAGGCTCCGCAAGGCAGGCAACTACCTGGGCCACCATCCTATGGATTGTAATCACCGTGTTGCTGTCCTGGCTGGCCCGGCGCTACCCTGAAACCGCTAACCTGAGATGGCTGATGCCCGGTGCTCACATTAGCTCGCTGCTGCACCACAATAGTTGGCAGGCGATGCAACTAGCCATTGTTCCGGTTTGCCAAACAGCATTACTGCTCACCAGTGGATGGTTCGTGATGAAGAAGCGGGATCTCTAATGTCGAACAACCACGATTCACCAGCCATTGTAGAATGCCGCGAATTGGGAAAAACGTTTGCACGTACAATCGCTCTGGCCGACATCAACCTGAGCTTACATGCCGGTCCACCTGTCGCACTTATAGGACCTAACGGCGCCGGCAAAACCACTCTCATGAGCTTGATATGCGGATTTATCCGACCAGGCCATGGCGAGGTCACGGTATTGGGTTCGTCACCGGGAAGCGCACAGGCGCTGGCAAAAATCGCGGCGTTGCCACAAGACGCTCTGTTCGATCCGGTATTCAGTATTTCACGCCAGTTGCGCCACTATGCACAACTCAGAGGTATGAGTTATCGAGCAGCGCGTGACGAGACCGGCAGAGTGCTCGACCTGGTTCAACTAGGCGATCGAGGCGGCGATAAACCAACCCTGCTCAGCCACGGCATGCGCAAGCGCGTTATGATTGCACAGGCCTTGATTGGCAACCCGGAACTTGTGCTGCTGGACGAACCTACAGCCGGAATTGATCCCCCTAATGTAAAGATCATTCGCGATATCATCGCAAGTGAGGCTGCAAAAACCACCTTCATTATCAGCTCTCACAATCTTGATGAACTAGAGAAAGTATGTTCCTCTGTCATTCAACTGCGAAACGGCCGGTTGCTAAGATTTAGCTCTATTGACGCTGAGGGTGGCGCTGCAAGCAAAGAAGGCTATATCAGCATTACTCTAAGCCAGAACAGTCCTGGCAACACAATAGCCAGCCACCTCGAAAGCATGAGTGGGGTGATAAGAGTCAGTCAAAAAAATCCGTCTGAACTCGCCGTTGAATACAACCGGGAAGCAGAGCCCGATTTAGACATTGCCCTGCTAGAAGTGCTCTCTCAAAACAACTGGTCCTATCGTAAACTGGTTAAAGGCAGAAGCCTTGAAGAACAACTGTTTACTTCTGCATAGCGCTATAAACGCGAGATAAACGGCAATCGGGACACCCCTGGATGAGCAACCCGCTCAACGCTTTCCACCCAACAATTCGCCATTGGTTTGAGCAACAGTTCGATGCTCCTACCAACGTGCAACGACATGCCTGGCCCGTCATCGAGAGTGGCTCTCATGCCTTAATAACCGCACCGACCGGGAGTGGAAAAACACTCACGGCATTTCTTTGGGCGCTGGATCGCTTCGCCTCCGGCATGTGGAAACCAGGGGCTACACGCGTACTCTATATCTCTCCCTTGAAAGCCCTGAACAATGATATCCAGCGCAACTTGCTGACGCCACTTACCGAACTTCGACAGCAACAGGGTTTTCCGCAAGTTATTGTGCAAACGCGCTCGGGCGATACATCGCCAAATGATCGACAGCGCATGTTGCGCAAACCACCAGACATACTAATCACCACACCGGAAAGTCTTTCGCTTCTACTGACCACCACACGAGGACGCCTTGCCCTTGCCACGGTTGAAACGCTCATTCTGGACGAAATTCATTCTCTGGTTGAAAACCGAAGAGGGGTATCGCTGATGACCTCTGCGGAACGCCTGGTTGACCTTTGCGGCAATGTTCAACGAATCGCGCTCTCGGCAACAGTTAGTCCGCTAGAGAAAATCGCCACCTATGTTGGAGGCTACGACGACACAGGCAAGCAACGACCGGTAAAAATAATCAATCCATCCGATACCAAGGAAATCTCGCTCAAGGTGCGCTATCCGGAGTCCGTAAAGCATGCCAGTGAAAACGGTCTTTCGGTATGGGATCCTCTTGCCGAACGTTTCCGCGAACACGCATTAAAAAATCGAAGTACGCTGTTCTTCACTAATAGCCGTGCCATGGCGGAGAAAATCACGCTGAAGATCAATCAGCAGTCACCGATGTTGCTGGCCTACGCACATCATGGTTCACTGGCCCGGGAAATAAGAACCGAAGTAGAGCGGCGGTTAAAGAATCAGGAGCTACGTGCCATTGTTGCCACAAGCTCACTGGAGATGGGTATCGACATCGGCAACCTGGATCAGGTAGTACTGATGCAATCGCCACCCGGTATAGCCGCCACGTTGCAACGAATCGGCCGTGCCGGTCATAAAGTTGGTGAAGAAAGTCGCGGAGTGCTGTACCCGATTCATGCAGCAGACTTCATAGAGGCTGCAGCTCTGGCTTCAGCCGTTCAACAGAGAGATCTAGAACCACTGCGACCGATGACCGGAGCGCTCGATATTCTTTCACAGGTCATCGTGTCTATGTGTGCCAGCGAAACATGGACCGCTGACGCGCTCTATGAACTCTTGCGGCGTTCCGCACCCTACGCTCGTTTGCCTCGCGAACAGTTTGATCTGGTAATCGATTTGCTCTCCGGTCGATACGCCGGCGCACGGGTTCGGGAACTGCAATCTCGCATTGTCTATAATCGGCTGCAAGGTACCATCGACACAAAAAAAAGCGCGCTTTTCGCCCTATACAATTCCGGCGGAAGCATTCCTGACCGGGGCTACTATCAAATTCGACACGCCGATTCCGGGGCAAAGATTGGCGAACTGGACGAAGAGTTTGTTTGGGAAGCGCGCACCGGGGATACTTTTTCTCTGGGTACTCAAAACTGGCAGGTAAAACAAATCACCCACAACGATGTGTTTGTCAACACAGCGCCAGCCGGTGTCGCCCCTCCTTTCTGGCGAGCAGAGAGATACAATCGCAGTTTTCACTACGCCACAAGAATCGGCGAATTTCTCCATGACGCCGATACGCTTCTCGACGATAAGGCCACAGCAAAACTGCAGGCGAATCTGCAACAGCATCTGGATTTTGATGAGTTGGCGAGTAAAAAAATCACTGACTACCTGCAGCGACAACGCGATGCAAGCAGTGCACCTCTGCCCCATCGCCGACACTTGCTTCTCGAGCTCGTGAATTCAGGCCCCGGTGGCTACCGTGGTTCTGAAGATCAACGTCAACTGGTAGTACATACGATGTGGGGTGGTCGCCTCAATCACCCCTGGTCTCTGGCTTTACAAAGTGCCTGGAAGGAGCGATTTGCCGAATCACCTGAAACCCATGCAGACAACGATGCCATCGTAATTCAAACCACTCTCGACCCTGACCCGGCCGAGGTACTGGCATTGATAACTCCAGCTAACCTGGACTTCCATTTGCGTGCCAGCCTGGAGAGCTCAGGATTTTTTGGTACACGTTTTCGCGAATGCGCTGGACGATTTTTACTGTTACCAAGACGGCGATTTAACCAGCGCCTGCCCTTGTGGATGAGTCGCTTGCAAGCGAAGAAACTCATGTCCGCTACCATGCACCTTGAAACATTTCCGGTGATGCTGGAAGCCTGGCGAACCTGCCTCAACGACGAGTTCGAGATTCCCGAACTGGTAAAGATGCTCAATGAGGTCGCAGACGGAGTGTGCGAATGGAGCTTTGTGCGAACGTCAACCCCCACACCTTTCGCCGCAAACCTTAACTTCGATCAAATCAATCGCTATATGTATGCCGACGACACTCCAGAGGCATCCAGTGTCAGCGCGCTTTCAGAAGATCTGATAAAAGCTGCGGTACAAAACGAAAACCTGCGTCCTCAAATCAGTATTGACACTGCCAACAATTTTTCTTCAAAACGACGACGCACACATCCTGACTACGCTCCGCGGGATTGCGATGAGTGGACTGAATGGGTGAAAGAGCGTGTGCTGTTACCACACAATGAATGGTGGAAAGAATGGCAAGATAACCCTGCGACCGCTAACCGCTTTCTATGTGAGCTGCGACTAAACAGCAAGCGCTGGGTTTGCCATTTGGAGGATGCAGCACACCTGATTGATAGCGGGCTTGCAGCTGGCGTCGAATGGCACGCCGGCAAAACAAAAAGTCTACCGGTGGTGCCCAATGCGCGTTCCCACAGCGCGCTGGTTGGTGAGATATTGTCGTACTATGGTCCGCTTGCCGAACAGGAAATAGCAGAGCTAATACCAGTTATCCCATCGGATTATTTCACTAGCGAGACGTACGTTAAAGGTACTCTGCTCGAAGGTATCAGCGACACTCTGTATTGCGATACAAACAATTTTGAAACCCTGCTACGCTGGCAACGAGCCGCAAACCGGCCAGTCTTTCAGGCACTGCCTTCTCATCGCCTGTCCCCGGTTCTCGCTAACTGGCACCGTTTCAATAGTGACAGCTGTGAACAATCGATTGTTGAGGCGATGGAAAAACTACGTGGCTACCGCACAACCATTCCGGCGTTGCTTACAGACATATTCGCTGCACGATTAAACGGCTTTGCCGATCACCAACTCGACTCAACATTTACCAGCCAGGAGTTTTCCTGGCTGGGCTTCGAGAAAAAACAGGTCACACTCTGCTACCCCGAGGACATACCACTACTGCTAGATATAACGCCGGACAAAGAAGCGGAAAGCGTATTGCCGGAACAGATAGTTAAAGACCGTACTGCTCGCTACAGCTACGCCCAAATTGCCGAACAATTGAAATCAATCGATCCTTCCTGCACACCCGAAAGTATTGACACACTTTGGTGGAGTGCGATCTGGAGCGGTCAGGTTAACTCGGACAGTCTGTCGTCACTACGGCAGGGACTGTTGAAGAACTTCAGGTCAGGTGCAACAGGCAGATCGACAAGCCGGGCAATCTCGGGTGCCAGACGCCGGGCACGTTTGAGTTCAAAAGTCTGGCCTGGAAACTGGCAAATGATCACACCACAAATCGGAGACCACGATCCTCTCACCGAACTGGAAGACTGTCGCGAGCGTGTCCACTGGTTACTGGATCGCTATGGCGTCATTTGTCGCGAGATCGCAAACCGTGAGGGAGGCACACTTCGCTGGTCTGCATTGTTTCGTGCCCTGCGCGTGATGGAATTATCGGGCGAGGTTCTGCAGGGTCTGTTTTTCGACGACCTGAGCGGACCTCAATTTATCTCGCACCACGCCTACAATCGGCTATTGCAAAATGAAAACCCGCCCGCTCATTACTGGTGTAATGCGGTCGATCCCGTCTCACCATGTGGACTGGGTCTCGACTGGCCCGAGTTGCCACAACGAAGGGCGCAAAATTACCTGGCCTTTTACAAAGGTGAATTGAACCTGGTGGCTGAAAATTTTGGAAAAAGAATCCATATCTATATGGACGCTGAGGACAACAACATTGATCAGTTGCTCGCCCCGCTGGTGCATATCGCTGTGACGAAGGGCAAAGTACTGATCGAGGAAATAAACCGCCAAAGTTGCCGCCAAAGTCCCTATCTAGCGGCACTTTCGAGAGTTCTGAACAAACGCGGCGACCATCGCAACCTGTATTTTGAACCCTGATCTGACGCGTTGAGCATGTGGTATCACTTTCCTCGCTGCAACCACCACTGCCGTGCCGTAAAGTACCTGAACTTCTCCCCAATCAAAAATGCCATTGCACCGTGTAGACATCGCCGATACACACCCGTAAAGCTGCGTCAGAATCCGTCGCTACTCTTATCGTAAGGCCCACGCCGAACTGGGCATCTGTTGCTGCTTTGCCACTCAACCTGGAAGCAGCCAAGCGCATCACTGCGTGAGATTCGAGCCACGATAACCGCGGACGCCGCCACCTATGGGTAACAACCGCCAGTGCTAACAACTCGCATTACATCGCGCTTTTACAGAGCACTCGGCGTCCTTGTACTTGCCTGTTTGCTTACGGGCTGTGAAGGCCTCGGGGAAGACGATGCGGGCAGCGGCAATCTATCCGCAAATCGTGAAAATCGTGAGTTGTACCTGCAAGCCCGGGCACTTGAGTCGCAAAGAAGATTTCCTGCTGCCGCTGACGCCTACCGCCGATTTCTGAAGGGTAGCACCAGCGAGCTGCTGAAAACCCATGCCATGATAAAAACCGTGGTACTGGAAGAAGGAAACCGCCATGGAATCGACAGTAATTTCGACAGGTTTCTCCGAGCGGTTAATGAACGGGAGAACGGCGACTGGCAAACTGCACTAACTACACTCGATCATCTGATTGCGGAAAGCAATGGCAGCTATCTAATGGACGATGCTGTTTATCTGCGTGGCTATATATTGCTCGTCGACCAGCAAAACAACAGAGCCGCTGATCAACAAATGGCAGACCTGATTGAACAATTCCCGGATTCGACGTATCACAACACGGCGCTGTACAGCCGTGGTATCGCACAAAAGAGGCTAGGTAATAAAACACGTGCCACAGCACATTTTCAGGAGCTACAAGATAGACACAGCGGGCTCACCCTTGATATTTTCAATCTGCGATGGCCACAGGATAATTTTGTATCGCGTCTCTGGTTTACCCGTGCCCATGAACAACTGGTGTTGCTTGAGACCGACTCACTCATTGGCGTACAACCTGGCCCGGCGTTGATGGCAGAGCGTGATATGGATGATCGCGCCAATATCATTGTGGTGTTCACCGATGATCAAGGCTATGCCGATCTCGGTGCAAGCGGCATTGTCACCGACGTAAAAAGCCCGAATATTGATCAGCTCGCTGCAGATGGAATTCGCATGACGTCGGGCTACGTCACCGCTCCTCAATGTACCCCTTCCAGAGCCGGCTTGTTGACCGGGCAATACCAGCAAAGCTTCGGGCTTGACGATAACCGCTACACGCCATTGCCACTTTCACAACTTACAATCGCCAACCGATTGCAGGATGAAGGCTACAGCACAGGCATGGTCGGAAAGTGGCATCTCGAAATTGATCAAAATTCGGTTGAGTACGCGGATCAAAATCCGACTAGAGACCAGCGTATACCCTACTTTCCCGACCAGCGCGGTTTTGACGATGTGTACTTCGGCTACATGAACACCTGGTGGACAAACTTCGATATGGCAGGTAATACTTTGCCGGTGAATTATCGCAGCAACACCGATTACCGACTTGATGTTGCTACTGACGCAGCGCTGGCCTACATTGAACGGCACAAGCAGGAACCGTTCTTTCTCTACCTATCGTACTACGCGCCCCATGTTCCAATGGAAGCAACAGAACGCTATTTGTCTCGGCATCAGAACGTACCTGAAGTTCGCAGACAGCATGCACTGGCGATGATTTCGGCAATCGATGATGGCGTCGGGCGAATACGCCAAAACCTGCAGGACAATGGTTTAACAGATAACACACTGATTTTTTTCATCAGTGACAACGGTGCCCCGCTGGGACTGCACAAAATCGATAGCCCGATTACTGATCATACGGAGGCCTGGGACGGCTCACTCAACGAGCCATGGGTGGGCGAGAAAGGCATGCTGTCAGAGGGAGGCATTCGCGTTCCCTATATTGTCACCTGGCCAGAAAATCTGCCCTCGGGAGTTGTGTACGATAACGCTGTATCCACACTTGATGTCGCTGCAACCAGCCTTGCAGCTGCCCGTGTGCCCGTATCTGAAGATCTTCATGGCAGCAATCTGTTACCGCATTTAAAAAATGAACAATTCGGATTGGAAGAACGCCCGCTCTACTGGCGTTTCTGGTCTCAGGCGGCTATCCGAAAAGGGTCGTGGAAATACCTGAAGGCAGGTGATCGGGAATTTTTATACGAACTCAACGGCAACCACGAGACTGAAAATCTGCTGCAACAGTATCCTCAAAAAGCAAATGATCTGAAGCAACAGCTACAAAACTGGACAGATACCCTTTACCGTCCCGGTCTGCCGGATGGCAGACTTGGTGGCCAGGAAGCACGCTGGTACGACTTCTACCTTAGCGAGCAATAAGTAACAGATTATTTTCGCTACTTCATCGCTTCCTGCAGACAGGCCTGTGCCTTGAGTTCGGTGTAACCCGCATCTTCGTACACCTGACGCGGGCAACTCTCCAGAGATTCGTTTTGCAATTCCTGCAAATTGATCGTGTCCGGCAATGGATCGAGACACTGCTCTACTGCCTTCTCTGACAACGCCAGGCACTCACTTTCATCAAAACCCATGCATTGGGTAAACACCCCGGATTTACAAAGGACAGTTGACTGTTCCCGCGATAATTTTATCAACAGAAATTTAGACAACTTATCCTGTGCAAACGACACTGGTGTATAAAGCAATACGATAGCTAATATCATCAACCCTGCAGTTGCAAGAGCAGTAAATCGATTTGCGGCGTTCATTCAGATTCCACTGTGTTTATTTGCGGTTCGCCAACAGTATATCCCGATGTCTGCTTCTGAAACACTCACTTGTTTCAATAGTACATACTTACCTTCCCTGCTCACGAGTATTCAGCAATAATAAGACTTCAACAGCACACAAACGACGAATAGAAGAATGAAAATACTTGCTCATGGGCTGCAATTTCCGGAAGGGCCAATCGCCATGAGCGATGGCAGTGTCATTCTCGTCGAAATCAAGCGCGGCACGCTAAGCCGGATCAGCGCAGACGGTACACACCGTGTAATTGCCGAGTGTGGTGGTGGTCCTAACGGTGCCGCCATTGGTCCGGATGGTCGCGTCTATGTTTGTAACAATGGAGGCTTCACATGGCAAACCTCAGATGGTTTGCTGCGACCGGTGGGTACACCGGACGATTATGTCACTGGAAGTATTCAGGCAGTAGACCTTAACACCGGCCATGTCGAGGTGCTCTACACCGAGTGCAACGGGCATCGCCTGAAAGGGCCGAATGATATTGTGTTTGATCAACACGGTGGCTTCTACTTCACCGATCTTGGCAAACGTCACAACGATGTTCTGGAGCGCGGCTCTGTTTTCTATGCGCATACTAACGGTAAGAGCATTAGACAGATTGTACATCCCATAGAACAACCTAACGGCATTTCGCTATCACCAGACGAAACCCGGTTATACGTCGCTGAAACCTTTAGCGCCAAAGTAAGGTATTGGGATATAGACGAACCAGGCCACCTCGCAGCTCACAACGATCCGTTCCATGTTGGCAATATACTTTACGGATTTCAGGGCTTCGAACGACTGGACTCTATGGCGGTCGACAGCAATGGAAACGTATGTGTCGCAACACTGGGTACGGGCTGTATTACAGCAATCAGTCCTGACGGTGTGCTGGTTGCCAAACTCCCGGTTCCAACACCGGATGTCATGGTGACTAATATCTGTTTTGGAGGCGACGATATGCAACGGGCATTTATTACCTCCTCGGGTCGGGGCCTGTTATACGAAACCCGTTGGCATTGCCCCGGTCATAAACTGGCTTACAACGGATAACAAAAGTCTGTGTGGACTTGCTGATAGGCAACTCCGGCTAACAAGACGTTCACAGCGAATTATTCCGCCACCTGTTCTGCCGTTGCAATCTCTCGCTGTGCCGCTGCGAAGGGCACCACATAGGGACCTTCTGGAATGATCGCAAGGTCATTGCTGTTGTGTCGAGCGAGGCTTTCGGCAATAGCGTCCGTCAGGTTGTCTACCATCTCTACACCGGTAATTGCTTCAGCGTCAGCCCCGAGCTCCGGCGCATAGAGTTTTATCCGCCCTGCCCGCATTGGCTTCAACTGCATTTCAGTTTGCCATTCATCGACATCTGCCAGTGATTTGCTGGTCAGCGTGTTGAGAAACGCGTCGGTGCCAAGTTTAACCAGACGCTTCTGCGCCTCGCAAAACTCATCCGATCCAAACCCTTCGGAACACTCTGAAACAACAATTAAATCGCCCCCCTGATGGAGAATATCGAGCGGGGTCACCATGCCTTTAACCGTTTGGTAGTAGGTTTTATCAAGCGGGTAGCCGGCAGATGACGTCAATACCGTTTTAAACTTTTTGCCTACCACCACCTCGCAGCTTTGCCGGGCAAATTCCACAGCCATCAGATGGCTCACAAGTATCTCACCGAATGAGGCGAAAACCAGATTGCGATGTTCATCCAGCACGGTGTTCAATCCATACACCGGCCCGGTCAGCATTTTTACTATTTCCAGTTGCGTTTCATGCAACGGATTATGCTCGAGGTTGCAAGACGTAGCGTAAGGGCTCTCCATAAACCGGGCGCTGTGAAAAGTACGTATCGTTTCGTGATGCGCCACGCCCGGTGCAATGACTTTGCGCCCACCGGAATAACCAGCCATAAAATGAGGTTCTACGAGGCCGGTCGCGATTTTTATATCCGCCTCGACAAACAGTTGATTCAACCCGACAGGAACCTGATGTTTCGCTGTTACTCCAAGATGTATGCACTGTTCT
This sequence comes from uncultured Granulosicoccaceae bacterium, assembly GCA_964409275.1. Taxonomy (GTDB): domain Bacteria; phylum Pseudomonadota; class Gammaproteobacteria; order Granulosicoccales; family Granulosicoccaceae. The sequence continues at coordinate 10,600 of CAYPCS010000026.1, read as the reverse complement.
TCGTCACGCGCATAGTGGTTTTCAACGCGCACATTCTGCTGCACCCAGGGATCACCGAGCAGTTCTTCCAGCTCATCATCAAGGTTGGGTCGATGCAGTCCCGTGGCCACCAGTACCGAGATACCGCTGGCAGGAACACCGGCAGCGGTTAACTGCTCTATCAACGGCCTCAAAAACAAATGGTTTGGCACCGGGCGTGTAATATCGCATATCAAAATGCAGGCCGAGCGTGCCCCGCTCGCCGCCTTTGACAAAGGGTCTGCCGCGACCGGATTACCCAGCGCATTGCCAACAAGATCACTGGCCGATGCCGCAGGCTCCAGTGCCGGTTTTCTGATAACTGACCCCTGTGCACCTGGTGGCAGATCCACAGCCAGACCGGCATGCCCGTAGGCCATTTCAACTTTCATGCGTTTTTGATTCCTGTAATACAAGTCGTAGTGTAGCGCGCCCGATAACAACCACCCAAGTCACAATGGCTCCAGCTATACAGCGAATTATTATTCATGAAATGCAACAGTTTTCAAAATAATGTTCCAATAAACCATAAAAACTGTCAGTAATTTACTTATTTAATTCCAAATATAGCCAGATTAATAGTATTTTGTTCCAATAGTATTTTTACCCGAAGCCCGACCATCATGAATCCTGGCACTCAAGCCCGTCCGCCTCATCAGCACGCAACAAATACGCAGTCCGTCACCGCCATTAAACACTGGAATAATCGACTGTTCTCTTTCCGCGTCACCCGGCCACAGAACCTGCGCTTTCGTTCCGGCGAATTTACCATGATCGGCCTGCCGGAAGACTCTGCCGCCGGGAAACCGCTGCGACGCGCTTATTCAATAGCCAGTCCTGCCTGGGATGAGGAACTGGAGTTTTATTCAATCAAGGTTACCGACGGTCCGCTTACCTCAAAACTCCGGCACATCAAACCGGGCGATCAAATTATTGTGCAACCGAAACCGGTCGGCACACTTGTACTGGATGCGCTACTGCCCGGCAAGCGTCTGTTTCTGTTCGCTACGGGAACCGGAATTGCACCGTTTGCCTCGTTAATACGCGACCCGGAATTGTACGAACGATTTGATCAGATAATACTCACACACACGTGTAGAAAAGTTGATGAGCTGGGCTTTAGCAGACACCTCATAGACCGCTTGCCCGCCGATCCTCTGGTTGGAGACTTCGCGCATGACCGGGTACTGTATTATCCGACGATAACGCAAGAGCCTTTCACGCCGCGCGGACGCATCACAAGCCTGATTGAATCCGGACAACTGTTTCGCGACTTGCAGTTACCACCGCTTCACGCAGCCACTGACCGAGCCATGATTTGCGGATCGATGGCGTTAAACAAAGACCTCAAGACAATCTGCGAACAACGCGGTCTGGTCGAAGGTTCCAACAGCACACCCGGCGGATTCGTTGTAGAAAAAGCATTCGCTGGTTAACCCGAGGCATGCTTTGCACAATACCTGCTCTGTTGCTGACTTTCTCGCAACGTAGTTTTTTACGGCATACGCTGGATGCGTTCAAACCTGTTTAACTGACAATCGAAAGGCAATCGCTTGCTGCGAAATTGCTTAAATACAGGACAGCCTGTTAAGTTGGTGGCATCTCTTCAAATTGTTGACGACCGTCCGTAATCACGAACCAGTCGGATTTTGAGCCAACAAAAATATGTCCTTTCGATTCAATGCCTGGTGCGTCGTCCAGCGCACCTGCAGGGATATTCACCATCGGTGAATTTGCAGACTGACGCGGCATTGACGATCCACACGTCGCACAGAAGCTGTTGCCAAAACGAACAGCACTGACGTGGTCATACACTACGACCTTTTCTTCACCACGCCGCCAGTTAAAATCATCCGGGCTTACAAACACATTGGCGGCGTGCGCTGCACCTTTTACTTTTCTGCACCGACTGCAGTGGCAATACATCATCAGTTTTGCATCGCCGGAGTACTGATAAGCCACATCGCCACAAAGACAACTACCACCAGTTGCCTCGCCACACTGGCCACTTCGATCTGGCTGATCAACTCCAGGCGGTGCCTCTGGTCCATACGAATCAAACTGTGGAAGGTCATCGGTAATTTGATGCCAATCGGCTTTGGAGGTGGCAAAAATATGTTTCTCCGGTCGGACGTTAATCTCACCTTCGAGAATACCGGCGGGTACAAATGTGTAGTCTGCACCTTCAACAGTCTCCGGCAATACCGATCCACATTTTCCGCAAAAGCATCGATGAAAATTTTCAGAGGTCTGATAACTTGTAATGCTGTCAGAACCACTCAACCACCGCACTCCGCTAGTCTGCACATAAGTTGCAAATGGCGTCCCGTGAACTTTACGACACATCGAGCAATGACAATGCATCATGCGCTCGGGTTCACCGAGCAATTCAAATTGTACTTCGCCACACAGGCACGATCCTTTGTTCATGCTGATCATCCTCTATATTTCAGTTAAGGTCGCCATCGTCAATAGTACTACAGCGCCAGGGCATGACGGGGTTTATATATCGTACGTCAAATCGCTGCAATGAAGCCCTTTGCCTTTCCGTGACGATGCGCCACTTAACGTTGGGTCGTATCACGCTGGTACACTTGAAGACTCCTGACCCTATTGTGAGCCATCATGCGCCTTGCGAAGCTAAGTAAAGAACCCGTTGAACTCTACAAGCTGATTAAATTCGAGGGCCTGGCATCGAGCGGCGGCGAGGCTAAAGCGTTTATTTCGGAGGGCTTGATTAAGGTAAATGGTGAAATCGAGACTCGCAAGCGCAAGAAAATCGTGGCTGGAGATGTTATTGAGTTTGCGGACATCAGCATGCGTACGGTTGTGGAATCGCCAGACTAAGGGACAAACCCGGCGGTTACTATAATGTAAGCCACACTTCGTTGTTGTCCGGGCCAGGTTGAAAAACTACACGTACCGGGCAACCCGACACAAATAGCGCCACAGGTACCCGGCAAAACTCCAGCGCACCTGCAAATCATAGACTGGCCCTGTTTCATTCTGCAGTGACAGAAGCACCGATGAACTACCAATTCGGGTTTGCGCACAACATCCAGATCCGAACACCCGGGGGTGAAGGTCAAAGGGTGTGCCACTCGCAAGTACCGCGCGAGCTTTTTCACCGGCAACCCGAATCACCGTGTAATAGTCGCTCACATCCACAACGGCACTGTGGCATCCCTCAAGCTTCGCTTGAAGAGTATCAACCAGGCTGTTTGCCATTTCCCCGCTGGTATGAAAAAGACGTTCATCCGGCCCAAGCCAGTACAGCGCGCACTGTTCATTTTCTACCCAGGTGTTCGCTGCTACATCGCTCGATTGCCCAACGCTAGCAGCAATCACCGAGACTACATCAGTGTTGTCGAAGTTTGCCCTGACATTCACTTTACCACACGGAGGGCATTCACTGATCACCACACCGTCCGTACTAAAGCTCTGACCCGACAAGGGCGTTTCCAGCCCCTGCTTAAACAACGCCAGCTCAGCCACGTACACGTTCTCCTTTTTGATCAACAAATACGGTATCAGTTACGAGTGCCTTGATCACATCACCGTTCATCAATCGCAATGAAACAGTCTCGCCTTTTTTTGACAATCCGCTATTCAAAACACCAAGGGCAATGGAACGTCCAAGGTTAGGGCTCAGGTAGCTTGAGGTGACGTGACCAGTAGTGGGCATGGGTGGAGCATCATTAACCTGTGCAACGATGTGTGCTCCTTCGGGTAGAACAATATTGGGGTCTTCGGTTAACAGCCCTATAAACTGTGGTCGACCGTCACGAGCAGTATCAGCACGATACAGTGATCGCTTGCCGAGAAAATCTTTTTTGGTTTTCGATACCAGCCAGTTCATGTCCATATCTGCCGGTGTGACCGTTCCATCGGTATCCTGCCCCACAATAATGAATCCTTTCTCCGCACGAAGAACGTGCATCGCTTCGGTTCCGTACGTACATAAATCGAAGGCCTTGCCAGCCTCACGCAGATTTTCCCACAGGTGTTTGCCATAGCGTGCCGGAACATTTATTTCATACGCAAGTTCACCGGTAAAACTGATCCGGTAAACCCTCGCGGGTATACCAGCAACAGTTCCTTCTCGCATAGTCATAAAAGGAAAAGCTTCAGCCGACACATCAATATCGGATACCGAAGCAAGCAGCTGCCTCGATTTAGGACCATTGACGGCTGCTACCGCCCACTGCTCGGTAACGCTCGTGCAATAGACTTTCATGTCAGGCCATTCTGTTTGCAGCCATTCTTCAAGCCAGCTTAATACGCGCGCCGCACCACCGGTTGTGGTGGTCATGTGAAAATGATTTTCGCCGAGGCGCGTTGTTACACCATCGTCGAAAATCATTCCGTGTTCGTTCAGCATCAAGCCGTATCTACAGTGACCGACGCGCAGATTTTTCCAGTTGTTGGTGTAAATCATCTCCAGAAATTCGGCCGCATCAACACCCTGTATATCGATCTTGCCCAGTGTAGAGGCGTCAAGCATTCCAGCATGCTCCCGAACACATCGAGTTTCACGCTGAACTGCCGTCTGCATGTCTTCGTTCGACTGCGGGTAGTACCACGCACGCTTCCAGTCACCAACATCTTCGAATACAGCGCCGTCCTGAATGTGGCAATGGTGCATCGGGGTATGGCGTTCCTGTAGAAATAAATCCCCCGACTCCTGTCCACCCACCGCCCCGAACGTCAGTGGAGTAAAAGGAGGCCGAAACGTAGTGGTTCCCACCTCCGGTAATTGCACCCCGCGAATATCGGCCATAATCGCCAGCGCGTTTAGATTGGAGGTCTTGCCCTGATCGGTTGCCATGCCCGTGGTGGTATAGCGTTTCAGGTGTTCCACGGATATATATCCTTCACGCGCCGCCAAATGCACATCCGCCGCTGTTACGTCATTCTGAAAATCGATAAAGTGTTTGGCCGATCCTTCACCAACCGGATGTACTGTGGGCACTAGCCACAGAGCTTCAATATCGCCCATACCATCGAAGGCCATCTGCAGATCAGGATCCGAAACATCGGCCGATTTAAAACCGCAGGCTATCGACGCTGATCTGCCAGCACGCACTCCTTCTAACACGCAACTGCGAGTATCAAAAACACCGTTGCAGGCACCTGCAGATAAACACGGGTTGACGTTTTTAGTAGATGACGGGTCGGGAACAAAGCCTTCTATCGTATTATCGTAGCGAAGTTTGCCGCCACTCTGACTGAACATATGCACCGAAGGTGTCCAGCCACCCGACATGGCGACGATTGAACAATCGATCTCCCAGGCCTGACCTGCAAGTGATTGCCGGTCGCCACTCAATGGCATAATGCGCACCGATTTTATTGCCTTGCCACCTTGTACCGATGAAATGGCATGTCCGGTAAAGTGCTTCACCTGTGCTTTTTTCAGCTTGCTCACCAGTGGTTCGGCGACCTTTTCGCGGGTATCAATCAATGTGACCATGGCGCCCTTGTCAGAGGCGAGCACTGCAGTATCGTAGGCGCTGTCATTATTGGTGAAGAACACCATTTGCCTGCCCGGTAAAACACCGTACCTGTCTATATAGGTTCGCACCGCGTTGGCCAGCATCACACCGGGCCGATCATTATCGGCAAACACCAGTGGTCTCTCTATCGAGCCCGCTGCTATTACGACTTGCCTGGCGCGAATTTTCCAAAATCGCTGGCGCGGTGCATGCCCCCCGTTACCAGGGCCCAGGTGATCCGTTACTTTCTCCAGTGCAGTAACGTAGTTGTAGTCGAAGTAACCGGTCGCTGTCGTTCGGGTGAGCAACGCTACGTCCGGGTTGTCGCTCAGTGTTTTGACCGTTTTAGCTATCCAGTCAGACAACTCAGGCGCTAACGATGAACCGGCTGATGCACCTCCTGGAAGTGACTGCTCATCAAGCAGTGTTACTCGGGCGCCGCTCCGAGCTGCCGTATCTGCCGCTGCAAGGCCGGCCGGCCCACCACCTATTACCAGTACATCACAACTGGCATAGGTACTGTGATAGTTATCCGGATCTGGTGTCGAGGGACTAACTCCAAGACCCGCCGCCTTGCGTATGAATTTTTCATACGTCATCCACATGGAGGCTGGCCACATGAAAGTTTTATAGTAAAAGCCGGCAGGTAAAAAGCGGGATACCAGGGAGTTGATCGCACCTATATCGAAGCCTGCACTCGGCCAGCAATTTTGCGACCTGGCGACAAGCCCTTCATACAGTTCAACGCATGTTGCGCGTGTATTGGGTTCGGTGTAACTCCCGGTCTCCAGTTGTACCAACGCATTGGGCTCTTCTGAACCCGCTGCTAACAATCCACGGGGGCGATGATACTTAAAGCTGCGGCCCAATAGCAGCACACCGTTTGCCAATAATGCAGACGCCAGCGTATCACCTTCGTAACCGGTATAGGATCGTCCGTCAAACGTAAAGCCAAGCTTCTTGTCACGATCAATGACCCCGCCCGTTTCCAGTCGACAGGGCTGACTCATGAGCTTGCCTCCGGTGCTGCGGGTTTCGCCTCTCCTGGCTTATAGGTTGCAAAAATTTCATCGGTCACTGTGTTTCGCAAGGCGTTGAACCAGCGTCGGCAGCCATGCGTGTGAACCCAGCGCTCACGATGCATACCTTTCGGGTTTTCGCGAAAAAACACATAGCCACCCCACTCTTCATCATTCAGTGCTTCGGTATCGAGTGGTCGGGCAATATGCGCTTGACCATGGCAGCTGAATTCAGTTTGATCCCGCTGACCACAATAAGGGCAGTTGATTATAAACATCGGCTATCTACCCCTTAATGTGCAACTGCGGCCGCAGCGCCTTCGTCTATAAGCGCCCCGCTGTTAAATCGATCAATAGAAAAAGGCGCTGCAACCGCGTTCATTTTGCCAGCGGCAATGGAATGGGCAAACGCATGGCCGCTTCCCGGAGTAGCCTTGAAACCACCGGTACCCCAGCCGCAATTAAAAAAAAGATTCTTAACCGGTGTGCGCGACAGGATCGGTGAGCGATCCACTGTTACATCCACAATGCCGGCCCACTGGCGCAACATACGCAGTCGGGAAAATAACGGAAATAACTCACACAGCGGCCCGACGGTGTGCTCGATCAGATCAAAGCTGCCACGTTGCGAATAGGAGTTGTAGGCGTCAGATCCTGCACCAACCACAAGCTCACCCTTGTCAGACTGGCTCACATATACATGGATACCGTTCGACATAACCACGCAATCAATCACCGGTTTTATCGGTTCGGATACAAGCGCTTGCAACGGGTAGCACTCCAGGGGCAACCTGAAGCCCGCCATCTCCGCAATAACACTGCTATGACCCGCCGCCACGGAACCTACCTTGCCGGCGCCGATATAGCCTCTGGAGGTATCAACACCGATCACTTTATTGTTTTCTACACGCACGCCTGTCACTTCGCAATTCTGGATTATATCCACGCCGGCCGCATCGGCACCGCGCGCATAACCCCATGCCACTGCATCATGCCTTGCCGTACCACCTCGACGTTGGAGCAATCCACCCATCACCGGATAGCGACAATCGAGATTTATAACAGGCAGCATCTCTTTTACCTGCTGCGGTGTTAAAAACTCTGAATCAATACCGTTCAGATAAATCGCGTTCCCACGCCGGCCAATCTCCTGCATATCGTGAACACTGTGCGCCAGGTGCAACAATCCTCGCTGTGAAAACATGACGTTGTAATTAAGTTCCTGACTTAAACCCTCCCACAACTTCACGGCATGTTCATAGATTCCCGCTGACGCATCAAGCAGGTAATTGGATCGGACTATAGTCGTGTTACGACCTGTGTTACCACCGCCCAGCCAACCCTTTTCAAGTACCGCAACGTTGCTGATGCCGCACTGTGTGGCAAGATAATAGGCGGTGGCCAGCCCGTGCCCGCCACCCCCGATGATAACCACATCATAAGCGGGTTTAGGGTCAGGACTACGCCAGGCACGCTGCCAGTTGCGATGGTATGACATCGCATTGCGAACCAGTGCAAACAGGGAATACGCTTTCATGTGTCGAGACTTTATAATGGTCGCGGTTCTCGCGAACGACAAGGGTTGCAACATCGTGGTGAATAGTGGTTGCCAACGGTGTTCCAGAAACGACCCGTCGCAGTCCGAGCACGATTTGTGTGGTTTTATCCAACAAAACGCCGGCCTGTTGAGGGGTCAGGTTGCACTGCTACGCCGGTGTGACGCCTCTAAGTCGCTCGCCACGACGGCGAATTAACTCAAGCGTTGTAAGTAACGCGATGGAAACAATAACCAGTATCGTGGCTACTGCCAGAATCGTCGGTGAAATTTGCTCACGTATGCCCGAAAACATCTGCTTCGGTATAGTTCGTTGCTCTACCGAGCCAAGCGCTATCACTACGACTACTTCGTCAAAAGAGGTAACAAACGCAAACAGGGCACCGGATATCACACCGGGCATAATCAACGGCATCTGCACCTGGAAAAAGGTTCTAAGCGGAGTTGCTCCCATACTGTAGGCCGCTCGGACCAGACTCTGATCGAATCCAACCAGTGTCGCCGTTACCGTAATAATCACAAACGGGATACCCAGGATCGCGTGTGCGAGGATCACTCCGGTATGAGTGTACGCGAGCCCGAACTTGCTAAAAAACGAGAAGGTACCGGCCGCAGTAATCACCAGCGGTACAATCATTGGCGAAATCAGCATTGCCATAATCTGCTTTTTGAATGGCATCTCTGATCGACTGAGTCCAACCGCAGCGAGCGTCCCTAATGAAGTGGCTATGATCGTTGCAATTATCCCGATAAAAAAGCTGTTGCGCATAGAACGTACCCACTGGGCATTATTCCACGCATCACTCCACCATCCTGTGGTTGCTTCAGGGTTCGCCATTCCATTGGTCAGAATGTCACGGTACCAGCGCAAGGAATATGCATCCGGGTCACCGGACAACATGCCAGGAGTAAAAGAAAAATAGGGTTCAACGTTAAAACTCAGCGGCAGAACTATGAGTATTGGCGATATTAAAAAAACAAAAATCAGGAAACACAAAAACCTGAATGTGTAGTACCAAAGGCGCTCGCCCCACCCTGCGTATGCCGGAATTGCCATGTTAGAGGTCCATCCAGCTATTAATTACGGATTCAGCGTCCACTACCCGAGCTTCATATTGTCTATGCCCACAACGCGATCATAGAGCCAGTAGAGAAACATAACGATCACTAGCAAAACGCCACCGAGGGCGGCTGCAAGATTCCAGTTCAGAGACTTGCGCATATGATCATCAATCGTATTAGAGATCATCGTGCCATCCTGCCCTCCGACTAGCGCCGGTGTTATGTAGTATCCGATTGCAACAATAAAAACGAGAATCGCCCCGGCGCCGATTCCAGGTACCGTTTGCGGCGCATACACCCGCCAAAAGGCCGTAAAATTGTTCGCACCCAGACTTTTTGCAGCACGCACGTAGCTGGGAGGAATACCTTTCATCACCGAGTAAAGAGGTAGCACCATAAATGGCAACAGGATATGTGTCATTGCGATCAAGGTACCGAGCTTGTTATAGATCAGCGAGTAACGAGTACCATCATCGGTTATACCAAAAAAAACCAGTAAATCATTGACCACGCCTTGCGACTGCAGCATAGCTATCCATGCAGTGGTTCTCACCAGAATTGATGTCCAGAAAGGCAGCAGTACCAAAATAAGCAGGAGGTTCGATGTGCGAACCGGAAGTGTTGCTAATAAAAATGCAATCGGGTACCCAAGGGCCAGGCAAAACAAAGTAACAAGCAGGGAAATCTGCAGGGTACGCACTAACAAGGTAATGTGAATTCGACGTTTTTCATCCTGCTTCTCAATCGAGCCGTCGCTTTTTAATTTTAAATCAAGCGCCGCTGCGTAGTAGCCAGGTGTTATCGTTCTCGATGCAGTTTTCATCGCCTGCCATACTTCCACGTCCGTCCACTTTTTTTTAACGCCTGGCAAACTCTCCTTGTAGGGCGGTTCAATTTTATTGATTCGTCGCGCCGTCGAGGTAAACAGCGAGCGCGTACCCGGTTTATCACGATTTACCCGGGTAGCAACTTTACCGATCGTCTTGTTTTCACGGGCGTTTGCTATATCAGCCACAAGTGCCGCATACATTTCTTCTGTGGGTTCCGAGGTGGAATCCCAGGACTGCAACGCTTTCGTGATATTCGGCATTCTCGATGAAAACGAGTTATCAAATACTCCCTGGCTCAGGAAGTAGCCGATAGGAATAATGAACGTAACCAGCAAGAACAACAGCAGCGGCAACACCAGCATAAAAGCGCGACGGCGACTGCTGAACATAGCTTTGTCGAGGCGCTTTTTTAAAAGCACGTCGTCAATCGTTTTGGAAACGATTTCTGGCATTCGACTTATCGTAGGTGGCTGACGGGAAACACCCCGTGGCAACACGGGGTGTAACGTACTGATTAACTATACAGCTTTACTTCGCAAGCCAGGCATTGAACTGCTCGTTCAACTGGTCCTGGTTGTCCGCCCAGAATTCAAAATCGTTCTGCAGCGCATTTTTCATGTT
>CAYPCS010000025.1:48104-65098 GCA_964409275.1 uncultured Granulosicoccaceae bacterium | reverse complement strand
CGCAGGCCCACTATGCCTGCGTTTTTCTGCCTTGCCCTGACGACAGCTGCTGTGAAAAGTCTGTTCGCGAACTTTCGAGATGACCGACCAGCCGGATCAAGGCCGCCGCGAAAACATTGGACAAAAACCCGCAACACAGACACCATCAGGATTCCAGTTAGCAATACCGCCAAGGGAACCGAGTGATGAAAGACGACAAACCAGCCCCGTTTCAGCGGGGACGCCGTAAAGCACTTAAAGCAATGGCCGCCGGAGCGGGCACTGTAGCTGCCTCCGGGATGTTGCCGGGACTACGCGGATACTCACAGGCACAAAGTGCAGAGCCCGTTCGAATTGGCTTTCAGGTACATCGCACCGGTATTGGTGCCGCCTACGGTCGATGGTACGACCGCACTACCGAAGCCTGTGTTAAAAAAATCAACGCTGAAGGGGGTATCAACGGCCGCCCGATCGAGATTGTAGCCGAGGACGATGGCACCGATCCCAAACGCGGGGCAGAGGTTGTCGAAAAATTCGCCAGCCAGCACAATTGCGATGTCTCGTTCGGCACCCTGTTCAGCCATGTAGTGTTTGGCTCCGCACCGCGCGCCGGCGAGCTTAAAATGCCCTATTTTGTAGTGTCGGAAGGCCACCACGTCGCCAGCGGAAAACTCAATCGCTACACACTGCAACCTGGCATTACCGATGTAAAAAGCCAGGTCGAGGCGATGGGTCCGTTTGTCGCCGAAAATCTGGGTAAAAAAGTCACCATGATTTTCCCCGACTTTGCGTTTGGCCATGACCATCGCGATTATTTCTCTGCAGCGTTCGAAGCGCAAGGCGGCACTATACTTGAGAAAATCGCTATTCCTCCCACCGAAACCTCGTTTACCAAATACTTCCCGAAAATCCCGCGTGGTACCGAGGTGATCTACCATGTAATGGTGGGGCCCGCGGTTCTCACTTTTGTGAAGGAACTTGGCGAGTTTTTTGGCCCGAGCCGTCCCGAGATTTTCGGCTTTATTGACAGCCTTGAAGCAGTCGATATGGCGAGCCCTGGCCTTGAGTTTCTGGACGGCACCTATTTCTGGGAAGGCAACCCTCGTTACGCCCAGCAAGACCAGTCAGAATTCGACAAAGCTTACCGCGAGGCGGTGGGGGTTGACGCGAACGGCGCTTCTGTTTCAGACCCGAAAGACGTCTCTACCTACGCGCACATGTTTGGTTGCTGGGAAACCCTCTATGTGATCAAGGCAGGAATGGAAGCTGCGGACTATAAAGGCCCTGCAGATCGCACCAAACTGATCGAAGCCGTTGAAGCAATGACCGATATACCTCACTCGCATGAGCATCCGCAGGGTGCCAAAATCTTTAACGGCAAAACACACCAGGTGTTTGGTCATCAGTATATTTCCAAAGTCGCCGACGGCAAACTGGTGCTTGCTCATACGACCTCGATTGAAGACACCTTGTACGAGGACGAAGCAGACTACACGCAACAGTCTTTCTAGTCTCTCGAGGTCACCTGGCAAAGGCGGGGCTGCAATGCAGGCCCGCCTTTTGCGGGCAATACCCTGGTGCATGCTATTCCTGATTGCGAATACATCACTTTAATTTTGTTCGCACTCATACCTCCCGGTTATAGCGTACACAACGACCCTCCCCCCGAAACAGGGATCTCAAAAAACACTCATGGAATTTGGCCCTCATTTTCTCCTGGCTACGCTTGAAGGCGCTATCAATGCTGCGGTGCTGGCTCTCATGGCGGTCGGACTGTGCATTGTCTTCGGTATTATGCGCGTCGTGAACGTAGCGCACGGCGAGTTCTTTATGCTCGGTGCCGTAATCGCCTGGTGGTTAACCTCGTTAATCGGCGGTCATCCATCCATCGGTTTTCTTGCAGCCCTGATTGCCGCACCTCTACTTGTCGGTGTTATTGCCGCTTGCGCAGATCGCCTGGTACTGCGTCGTATCAATTACGATCCGGAGCGGACTATCGTCGCGACTATTGGACTATTGTATGTTCTTCAACAACTAACGCTAATGACATTCGGTCCTGAGGCACGTCCGGTTGAAGCACCCTTCAATAAAAGAATCGCCCTGCCCTGGTTTGAGAAAAGTACCGAAGGCTTTGCCATGTACTGGCCCTGGGGCCTTAGTACCACCACCTATAAACTGGCGGTAATTGCTGCCGCGATCATTATTCTTGTCGGGCTGTGGATACTTATGACCCGCACCAGAGCCGGCCTGATTATGCGCGCCACGCAACTCAATCGTGACATGGCACTGGCGCATGGCATACCCGTTGATAAAGTATATGCCATCGTGTTCGGGCTGGGCGCCGGTTTGGCCGCTCTCGCCGCGGTACTCATTGTCCCAATTCAGCAAGCTCACTATTTAATGGGTGGCGATCCGCTACTGCTTTCTTTCATCGTGGTGATTATAGGCGGGCTTGGCAGTATACCCGGGACCATTGTGGCGGCGATCCTGATTGGTATGAGCGACGGAATAATTTCGGTGTTCTTCACACCGACACTTGCAAAAATTATCGCCACCCTGCTAGTTGCGTTTGTATTGATTTTCAGACCGCAGGGCCTGTTTGGAAAACGCACCGTATGACTGGCCAGGCTAAAGCGCTGTTACTGCATCTGGCAGTGATTGCCGTGTTGGCTGCCTGCTTTTTTATTATCCCGGAATACCATAGCGGCATCATTGCCCGCGTGTTAGTGCTGGCTATCTATGCGATGGGATACAACCTGCTTTTCGGCTATACCGGTCTGTTAAGTCTTGGGCATGCGCTATTCTTTGCCGCTGGAATGTATGGCCTCGGGCTGGCCATGCAACAGTGGAATATTCCGCCCGCCGCCGGATTAATTGCAGGGTTAATCGTGGCGCTGCTAGTCTCTGCAATTATCGGGTTTCTGGCCCTGCGCACCACAGGCGTCGCCTTTATGATTGTGACGCTTATGTTCGCACAGGCTGGCTATCTGACCATCCTGCTATTTGGTGAATACACCCGCGGGGATGAAGGTTTTGTGATACAGCAGGCCGATCGGGTTCTAGCAGGGTTTGATTTGTCACAGGCAACCAATCGCTACTTTGCCGCGCTTGCCCTGTTTGCAATTTGCTTGCTGGTTATTGGCTGGATCGTACAAAGCGGCTTTGGTAAAACACTTGTCGCCATTCGCGAAAACGAAGAGCGCGCCCGCATGCTCGGGTACAATGTACAGCGACATAAATGGCTGGCTGTCATCATATCCGGCACCATGTCAGGTATTGCAGGCGCGGCCTATGCACTATTGTTTGGTTACGTAGGCGCCACCTTCGCCACGGTTCAATATTCAATATTTCCCCTGCTGTATGTTTTACTCGGCGGCGCCGGCACCACCATAGGGCCGTTGATCGGCACGCTTTTTATGTTCTATCTTATCGATATTTCCAGCCAGTTCACGAGCGCCTATTTACTGATTGCCGGCGTATCGTTAATTTTGCTTACACTGTTTGCTCCTCACGGTCTCGCGGGTGTGCTTCGCAAGCGCGTTATCGGGTGGCTGCCATGACGTTGTTATCCACGCGAGGACTGAACAAACACTACGCTGGTCTTACCGCCGTTAATCAGGTTGATTTTGAACTGCCACAGGGACAGATTCGTGCACTGATAGGACCAAACGGTGCCGGAAAATCGACCTTTGTGGGTCTGCTAAGCGGCCGAATTACCGCGAGTAGTGGCACTGTGGCCTTTAAAAATAAAAACATCACTGCGTTGCCCGCCCATAGAAGAATCGCTTTGGGTATGGCGTATACGTTTCAAATTACCTCCATATTCTCAAACCTGCCGGTGCACGAGAACGTCGCACTGGCAGCACGCCGAACCAGTCAATCAACACATCAGAAAACAGTTGATCAAAAAGTATTCGAGGTATTGGACAGAATGAATCTGTCAGATCGCTCCGACCAGATTGCAGGCGATCTGAGCTACGGGCACCAGCGGTTAGTGGAAATTGCCATGGGTCTGGTTCAATCCCCCGAGCTGTTCATTCTCGACGAACCAACACAGGGCTTGTCCACGAAAGAAATTGAGTCTTTTATACAATTGATCAAAAGCCTTTCCGGCAGCACCACCATTCTATTGATCGAACACAATATGGAAGTTGTCATGGCGACCGCAGACTACATCACGGTACTGGATTCCGGCGCAATTCTGGCCGAGGGAACCCCTGTGGATATTCGTGCAGATCCCGCGGTACAGACAGCCTACCTTGGTTCCGCCAATGCTTGATTTAAAAAATATAGAAGTCAGCTACGATCAGGTGCAGGTTCTTTTTGGAATATCACTTAGCGCCAGCGCGGGGGAAATCACCTGTCTGCTGGGTAGAAACGGCGCCGGCAAAACCACCGCGTTAAAGTCAATTATGGGGCTGCTGCCACTGGTATCAGGTGATATTCAATTTAACAGTGAATCACTCTGCGCACTGCCCGCACACCAGATTCCGAAACAAGGCATCGCCTATGTGCCACAGGGACGCGGATTGTTTTCAGAACTTACTGTTGCCCAGAACATTGAAATAGGCCTAATGGTCAGAGCCTCCGGCCACCCGACCAGGGAACGCGTGCTCGATATGTTCCCGCGACTCAGGGAACGTTTAAAACAACGCGCGGAAACACTGTCCGGAGGCGAGCAGCAAATGTTGGCAATGGCACGTGCACTTGCCATGGAGCCCAGGCTGTTGTTACTCGACGAACCCACTGAAGGGTTACAGCCATCCATCATTAGCCTGATCCAGGATGTTATCGTCAAATTGAAGCAGGATGGAGTAGCGATCCTGCTGGTCGAGCACCACATCGATACCGTGCTATCAATCGCGGATCGGGTAGCTTTTATTGAAAACGGCTATTGCCCGGAAATTGTGGATGTTGCAGAGCTCCGCACTTCATCTGCGAAGTTGCATCAATATCTGGGCGTCAACTAGCAAGTATAATTCATACCCAGACGGCCACCGTCAACGTAGATGGTTTCACCGGTGACGTAACTGGCTTTGTCACTGGCGAGAAACGCTACGACATTACCAATCTCGCGTGGTTCGCCAACACGCTGCATAGGTGTGCGAGACATCACCATTTTCATCGCATCGGGGTTAGCATTGACACCGGCCATCATGGCGGTATCGATCGAACCCGGTCCCACCGCATTCACACGAATTCCGTGAGGCGCCAGCGCCAGCGAACTTGCCTTCGTCAGCTGCATCACACCACCTTTGGAGGCGCAATACGCGGCTATAGAAGGTATTGCAACCTGCGCATTAATAGAGGACATATTAATAATACTACCCTTTATTTTTTGCTCGACCATAGTTTTCGCAGCGCGCTGTAGCGCACAAAAAGTGCCAACCAGATTAAGATCTATAACGGCTCGAAATTCGTCCAGCGATGTAGTAAGAAAATCCCCAGGCAGTGCTATGCCCGCATTGTTTACCAGGATAGACACAGGCCCTGCATCGGCTTCAATAGAGTCGAACAGTTTGGTAACCTGCTCCGGATCAGCCATGTCACAGGCGTATGCTACTGTGCCATTGCCGAGATTTTTAGCCGCTTCATTGACCCCGTCAGCGTTGATATCTGCAAGAACAATACGTGTGCCGCTTTCCGCGATTGCTTCGGCACACGCATAACCAATTCCTTGTGCCCCGCCGGTAATCAGAGCTATTGCCTGTGCCGCCATTGTTGGTGTTTCCTTGTAGTGTTTGAGAATAAGTAACCAGTGTTGCAGTACTACTGCAATCCGACCGGATCAATTGTACCAGAGGGGCACCCCAAACTAACCTCTGGTGATGCGCCGAGCAGTGCCGCGAGATCAGCTTGTGGCTCAACTATTCCGGTTATACTGATTCGAAGTTCCTGCAGCAGCACCCGCTTGCCATCACCGCTACAGTGAAACTGCACACGATTGCCGGCTCCCGCTCCAAACCACTGGTTAAACAATTGCCGTATATCACTTGTTTCAATTGTTTCCCCTAGGTGCGAGTGCAGATAATCCGCCAACCCGGATTCATTAATCATGCGGGTTAGCAACAGGGTGTCACTATAGTATTCTTCCGCGCCACCACGGCCAAAATGGCAAGTGCCGTGCTTGATCCATTCATGCCGATGCAGATGGCTGGCGGCACCCGGCATCAAATCAACAAGCTGCTCCCGGGTACTAACAGACAGATCAAGTGGAGGCAACCGATGCCAGTTCCCGCTTTGGTCAAGTCTACGCAGCGATTCGCTTACTCCACAGTAGCTCCGCTCACGTGGCTGCGCCCACAATCCATGAATTGACAAGCGAGTCTCGCTGGAAGGCAATTGACCGCTATTAAGGGCGATACACTCTTTTTTGTTTGGTTTTTTCTCGCAAAACGCCGGCTGCCAGCTCAACGCAATGACATTGTCGGTCGATTCTGAACCTGCAGGTATTCTATCAACCGGCTCATCGGTGATCTGCGATTCGCCTGCCGGTACAACATGCAAGCCACAGGTTACGGACACCCATCGCTGCCGGGTAACCGGAGCATCTGAAATTTCAATAGAAAAATATTCGCCATCATCCCGGTTTATTCCTGTTAATCGATAAGCACGGTCTGTTACAACCGCCACCTCACCAGGATTGGTTTTTTTTCTGATCGACTGATAGGCCGGGCACTCGCTCGTTGCGATAACATAGCCATCGAGCGCGACAAACCCGTGTACTCGCCCTGCACCAAACAACAACAATAAAACGGCGAACCGCGATATACAGCTACAAGAGTCCGCCTGGAGCCGGCGCGATAATAATTCGCCTGACAAGAATACGCCGCGACGAAGGCGCATTAACGATAGTTTGAGCCACATAGCTTTCTCTGTCTTCTGTTCCCGGTCTTCTGTATTCTGATACTCAGCTCGCTTATCGACAATTTCACAGGATTTATATCATGAACCTGAATCTTGCACCGCCGCCGTTTCGGGTAGGTAACATTGAAATACAGCAGGTCATTGAAATGCAGTTTCCGTTTCTGCCCACCTCTGTGTTTTTACCTGATGCACCAGCAGACATTATAGAATCTATGCGAGCAGAATTCGAACCCTGGGCTCTATGTCCGGAAACCGGAAAATTGATACTGGCGGTACAGACCTACGTACTGCGCACATCAAGACACACCATACTGGTCGATACCTGCGTCGGTTGTAACAAGAATTCATCGCTAGAGTTTTGGGATATGCGTGATGACGCCGGCTGGTTGACCCGGTTGTTGTCAGCTGGAGTAGCTCTGGAGTCTGTGGACTACGTATTTTGCACGCACTTGCACGGTGATCATATCGGCTGGAACACTCGCTTAATTGACGGTCGATACGTGCCGACCTTTCCGAATGCAAAGTATCTTTTTTCTAAAGCGGAGATCGACTACGCGCGAAACGTGGCAGACCGCAGACCGGCGTGGGAACAAAGCGTATTGCCAGTGCTTGAAGCCGGACAGGCACAATTGATTGATCAGGATTTCGCACTTGATGATGAAGTGTGGGTGCAATCCACGCCGGGCCACACACCCGGACATGTAGCGGTACACATTGCCTCCGCAGGCGTTGAAGCGGTGCTGACCGGTGATGTCATCCACTCACCCTTGCAATGCGGCTATCCACACTGGGCCGCTGCACCGGATGTTGATAAACCTCTGGCTGCAATCACGCGACAGCAAGTACTGGAAGAATGCCTTGCAGAAAATCGACTGGTTCTAACCTCGCATTTTCCGGCACCGTCGGTCGGACACGTTACCGCAGCGGATCGCGGTTTTGGTTTTTCATTTGGCGTACCAGACCGGGCATAACACCATTGGATGAATTAAAACCTGGCACAGCGACCGCTATAGCTGCTGCAATTCGAAATAGAGAAATCAGCGCAGTAGAGCTACTGCAACAGCACTTTGATCGAGTGGACAGACTAAACCCGACGTTAAATGCTCTGGTCTGGGAAGATCGGCAATCAGCTATGGATCAGGCCAGAAAACTTGATCAGGAAACCGTTGCGGGAGTATCGAGAGGTCCATTGCACGGCGTTCCGGTCACCGTAAAGGAGGCTTTCGATCTAGTCGGCTCTCCGTCTACCTGGGGTATACCTGCATGGAGGGACAATTATCCAGAGACCGATTCCGAAGTAGTTACCCGCTATCGCAGCGCAGGCGCCATAATCTTTGGTAAAACCAATGTCCCTCTCAAGTTGTACGAGTGGCAGAGTTTCAATGAAATCTACGGCACCACCTGCAATCCATGGGATTTAACCCGGACTCCCGGCGGTTCATCAGGAGGATCAGCCGTTGCCCTCGCCAGCGGCATGTCCGCCCTTGAAGCAGGTAGCGACATAGGATCTTCCATAAGAAACCCGGCGCACTATTGCGGGGTATTCGGCCTTAAGCCTACATGGGGTATTGTGCCATTGCAGGGGCACTTACCCCCGAACTGGTATGGAAATATAGATATCGGTGTAACCGGACCAATGGCTCGCAGTGCAACGGATCTGGAACTGGCATTTAATATACTGCAAGGCGCAGATCGCTTTCACTCCGCTGCATGGCAGAGTCGCGGCAACGCTGACACCCGTACCGAACTATCGCAGTTCCGCGTGGCCGTCAAAACGGGTGACTCGCAATGCCCGGTGGACCAGGGTTACCTGGATGCACTGGATCGTTTCACCGCCAAAATTGAAAACGCAGGAGCTGTGGTATCTACAACAGATGCACCGTTACTGCACAGCGAGGAACATTTTAATCTCTACCTTACATTGCTGGGAGCGGCTATGTCTGCCAACATCAGTCTTGAGCAGATCGATAGAACCCGGGCATCAGTACAGGCACTGGGCAAACCAGCGGTGGAACGACTAATGACGCCGCGGCTTAACGGTACAGCAATGCGTCACTCCGACTGGCTGACACATGATAACAAGCGTCTTCATGCACGCCTGCAATTTGACCGGTTCTTCAGGCAATGGGATATTCTGATTACACCGGTATGTGCATCTACCGCCTTTCCTCATGATCACAACGGCGCGCGCCATGAGCGTGACCTGATCATCAACGGTTCAGCGCAACCGGAAATCATGCAGCTATTCTGGTCCGGATATTCCGGAGTTGCCGGGTTACCCTCGGTAGTCGGCCCGGCCGGTTTTGTTGATGGCCTACCCGCGGGTTATCAGGCAATTGCAGGATACGGCGCCGATAGAACCGCACTGGCATTTGCAAAGGCGGTAGAGCGCGAGATTGGCGGATTCACAGCGCCAGACTGCTTGTAATCAGGTAGCTCAGGCTGCAAACCGGCGGGGCTTCATATTTAGATTTAGCTCAGCCGGCAATCCAGGGTAAGAAAAATGATAGCCCTGGCCGCGTTCACAGCCCAGTTTGCGCAACGCTTCGGCTTGCGCTTCGGTTTCAATACCTTCGGCGGTTACCGACATGCCGATGGCATGCCCAAGGCGTACCGACGCATCAACGATAGCGGCGTCGTTGGCACTGGACTCCATGCCTTTTACAAAGGTTTGGTCAACCTTCAGCAGTGACAGCGGCATCTCTCTGAGTCGCACAAGTGAAGAGTGCCCTGTGCCGAAATCATCCATCGCGAATTCTATACCGACGTTATTCAGGCGACGCATTGCATCCTTACTACGTGTATAGTCCTCCATAACCGTTGTCTCGGTAAGTTCAATAGTTAACGCGCTACCATGTACACCCGACGCTTCAACAATATCGAGTATGGATTGAACAAATGCCGAGTCGCGCAATAATGCAGCTGACACGTTGACCGACATAGTGAAGTCTGATGGTAGAAACAATGTGTTATGCCACTCGGTTAGCTGAGCGAGCGCTTCCCGGGTCACCCACTGGCTAATAGTCGAAATATAACCATTGCGTTCAAGCATTGTGATGACGTCTATTGTTGACATTCCGGAACATTCAGGGTGTACGCAACGCAATAGCGCTTCGACTCCTACGATTCTGCCGCTAGCCAGCTCGACATAGGGTTGATACACCAGTTGAAACATAACCTCGGGGGGATTAAGTTCCACAAGTTCCGCCAGGCGACGCATATTCGCGACCCCCTCGTGAATCCTGTGCGAGTAGAAACAGTAACCACCCCTGCCTTGCGCCTTGGCATCGTAGAGTGCCAGGTCGGCCTTTTTTACCAGCTCTTTGGCATTGAGTTGCGGGACTGGATCAAGCGCGATACCCATGGTTGAGGAAGGTAGAATTTTATCTCCCTGATAGACAATCGGTTGCAAAGTGGCCGCTCTGATCTTTTCAACCATACGCCTCGCATCTTCGTCGCCCGACAGCGCCCCCAGCAGCACAGCAAACTCGTCGCCACCCACTCTTGCTGCATGATCAGCGGGGCCCAAACAGCTTTTTAGCTGGCGACCGAATACCGAAAGTAGCTGGTCACCGGCATCGTGGCCGAATGTATCGTTTACCTGTTTAAAGTAATCGAGGTCGATCATGATGACACCGGCAAAACAATCACCGCGCAGCGATTCCGGCGTCATGGCTTCGATGCTATCGTTGAAGGCCTTGCGATTCGCAAGTCCGGTAAGCTCATCGGTAAAAGCAATTTCCTCCAGCGCCTGATGCGAACGTGAAATTGACTCACGCATAGCGTTGAACGCGCTGATCAAGCCGCGGACTTCACGCACACCATCCGGTCGCAACGCCTCTCCGTAGTCGCCGTTTTTAAGCGCCTCGGTGGCCCGGAATAACTGGGTGACCGGCGCGGATATACGTTTAGCCTGGGTGTTTGACAACACCAGTGCTATGACCACGACAACAAGCAAGGTGAGTATGGAACACAGTGACAGTATGTTGGTCCACACGGCAATCTGTTCCACACGGCCCCGCATGGCCGTAACCTCCAGATTGGCGATCACTGCAAGTTCGCGCGCTATTTCCGTTGACAGGGGAGCTACCCGGGTACTGATGGTGTGCCAGGCGACATTGCTGCGAGGCGATCTTCTCGATTCAATGATGCTATCTGCCAGTCGTTCAAGAACGCTGAGTTGCTCCGCTATCGGACTGGAGTTCGAGGACTCCGATTCAAACGACAGCAGTAACTCGCGTACACGTTCGATCTGCCATAGATACGTAGATGCATCTGCTTCAAAACCCTCGACCACAAATCGGCCAAGTGCCGCTTCCGCCTCAGATAGAGCGAGGCGCAGCTGAAAGAACGATTCCAGCGCGGCCGTAGCGGGATGCGGCTGGTCGTACCTGAGCTGATCCATGGCATTGACCAGTCCTTCTCTCGCCGGCCCAAACTCCTGACTAAATACAAGTCTGGCAGGTTCGTTGCCTGCCTTGGCCGCAACCGCGATTGTCCAGTCTTGCAACTTTTTGAGGCGTAGCAGCTTCTCGTCCAGTGACTCCAGTATCAGCTGTCGCCTGTCCGTGTCGTAGCTCTCGGATAGATTGCGTAATTCATTAAACGCGGGCCTGATCTCATCACTCCATGCGTGCCCGACATTAGTGCGCAAAGCAGGATTTTTTAATGCGACCCAGCCTCTCAGGTTTGCCTCTGAGCGCTGCAGTCCCAGTTGAACGGTCATTGCCGCGTTAGCACTGGGAACATTGACCAGCCGAATTGCAGTGATGGGCTCTCTTAACATCTGCATGGCAACAGCCGCTAGCACGAGCGCCACAGCAGCAAGGCCGGCCACTCTTAAGTGAGAGCCTAGAAGCTGCTGGCGCAGCGTTGTGTGGGTTGCAGACACAACGGTATTGTTTTGCTGCTCGCGGATCAAACCAGCTACTCGGTATCTACCGTTCGCAAGGTGCCCAGATAGTTGACAACGCTTAGTACTTCCGAATGCGCGAGCTCCTGGCCCCACGGCGGCATTCGCGCTGACCTGCCCAGTGCATCTCCACCAGCACTAATAATAGCGATGGTGTCCTGCTGCGAGAGCGTACTGCGAGTCAGATCGGTGGGAGGCGGATTGCGAATAACACGACTCATACGCCCGTCTCCTTTTCCGGTGGCGCCGTGACATCCTTCACAACGGGCCCGATATATTTTTCTGCCGTCAATGCGCTCCGGCGGTAAATCTACCGACGCCAGCACCTCCAGTGCATGTTCAAAATCAGTGCGCAGCACTTTTACAAAAGACGTTACAGCAGCAATTTCCGACGACTCCAATTCGTCGCGCCAGGGTGGAGATAACGGGCTGCCTGATTCCGACGAAGCGCCGTATTCTACGATATGTCGCACCGACCGCTCCGGCTCTTCAACCGTTTTGAGTCTGGTATCAGGGTAACCGCGCACTAACAGTGCCATTGGTCCCTCACCCAGCCCTTTTGATCCGTGGCAAAGAGCACAACGCTCCAGATAGATACGCGCACCCTGGTGCACCTCGGAATCATCCGCGCCTGCGCTGCCAAATTGAAAGCACAAAATTGCCAGAATCAGCAAACGCAACGCACCGATTTTCACTCTTCAACCTCAATCGTCATCTGCATACTGGGATGAATAGCGCACTCAATATGAACTTCACCGGGTTCTTTAAAGGTTACAGTTCTCGATTCTCCCTGGGGATAGGAGCCAAGGTCGAATGTGGCTGCCGGTGACAGACTAAAGACGTTGTGAAAGAATGGATCGTCATTGGTAAACGTCACCGCGTCGCCCACCTTCACAGTTAACTGCTCGACAGAAAATTGCTTGTCTTTTTGGCCGACGTTGGGTAGCTGATCTGCAACAAGTCTTCCGATCATAAAAGACAAGGTAAACAGAACAAGCAGCTGCAGTGTTGTTTTCATTCCAGTTATCTCTTTGTGCGCGCTAACAGTCCTACCTGTCTGACGCCAGATTGATTGAGTTCGGTTGTGTACTGCCAGGGGTTTCTGTTAATGCACGAAGGAAGGCCACGAGGTCTGCTTTTTCCTGCGCATCAAGTTTGATCGCCTTCATTTCGGGCGACAGATTGTCCTTAACGTCTCCACCATCAATGTAATGCTCAACAACGTCCTCAAGGGTTTGTGCTGAGCCGTCATGGAAATAAGGTGCAGTTAAACCGATATTTCGCAGAGTCGGAGTTTTGAACGCACCACGCATTAAGCGAACCGGCCGAATTTCAAAACGACCAGGATCAGGATTCTCGTTTGCAAAAGACTTGAGGCCGATATTGTGAAATCCGTCATCAGTAAAGTTCGGGGGTGCATGGCAGGTACCGCAGCTACCACGCTCCGGATCCAGAAAGACTGCAAATCCGCGAACCTCTGCGGCGGTTAGTGCGTTATGGTCTCCGGCCACCCACTGGTCGAAGCGACTGTTGCGCACCACCAGTGTTCGTTGAAACGCAGCAAGCGCCAGTGAGACCGATTCTTCATTTATTGGCTCTTCGGGAAACAACTCTTCGAAGGCACGCTGATAGTACGTATCGCTACTTAGCCTGGCGAAAAGCACACCGGGTTCGCTTCCCATTTCATCGGGATTAAATACAGGCCCCATAGCCTGCTCCTCCAGCGATGCAGCCCGGCCATCCCACATGAATATTGTTCCGTATGCCGCGTTGAACAAGGTTGGGGTTGCGCGTGCAAGAGGTTCACCTTTCAGGCTTACTGCGGTTGGCAGTCCATCGGACCAGCCAAGTTCGGGTCGGTGGCATGACGCGCACGAGCGATTCCGATCCGCGCTCAATTGCTCATCAAAAAAAAGACTGCGACCAAGATTGATCAACGAATCTGTTGTGGCTGCGCCGCGCTCCGATGGCGGCAGTACGGGCAACCTCCATCTGGCAAGGCTCGGATCACCAGGTCGAAGTACGAATTCACCAACAACTTCGTCGAGGCATACTTCGTGTCCGGAGGTGTCACTCACAGGTACCGCGATGGACGGTGTAAATAAAGCCATTGTTAATGCTACTCGCCAAACATAACCAGGCTTTGTTAGCTGTGAAACCATCTATCTCCCCTGTCAAGGCGCCAGAACACAAGTGTCGAGTGGATCCGCTCCACTACAAACAATAGTCGTCCGCGCGCTCGGGGACTTGAGAATGACGGCTTTGAGCCGATGGTATAGCCACAGTTCGGTATAGGTTTCAGGAACTTATCAATACTTTCAGTTCTTGCTTATTATTGCTCCAAATACACACTGGCCAGTTCCGGTACCAGACTCATCAATCCAGCTAATCCGCAGCGTTTCGCAATGGAAATACGTCACTAAAGCAACGAAATACTCCAATCAGGTGAGAGCAATGTCATGATTTGACGCTCTTTTTTTTAGCCGTAACAGCCGATGCCGAGATACGCTGTCACTGACGGATGTTAGTCCCCACTACGAAAATAAGAATAAAAAAATAGTAGAACCGGAACCAGTTCACGTTCAATAAATTAACTATTCTCGAGGTTTCAAACCTGCTTTCGCCGCGGGTCAACCTGGTAGTTACGTGGGCAAAGTCTGGTATGGAGTATCTATGGAACAGCGGTACCAGGTCCGTTTCTCTGGCAAGACAGATGAACACGTCGATGGTCGTCAGGCTGTGTCGAAGCTTGCAAGAGCGTTGAAACAGGACGAGCAATTCCCGGAGCAACTACTTAGCGGCAAGACATATGTAGTAAAATCCACAGCTGATCTGCAAGCCGCCAACGACACCTCGGAAGCACTGCGAAAGCACGGTCTGATTACTCAGGTCGTCGACGTCGATGAAGGCATATCTTCCGGCCAACGGAATGAAGCCGGGGAACTACAATCAACCCCCGCACTATCACCTTGCCACGACACAGATACCATTAGCGTAGAGACCGAGTCCAGGTACGTCAGCCTGGATTTTCTCAATGTAGGCACTAAAGCCCATGCCCTGAAACGACTTGAGGCGACCCTGCCGGAACAACGGGAATTCACTGAAGTACAACGCTCGCGAATTCGGTCCGGCGCACCGAGATTTACCATACTGGCAATTATGGCGGCCATCGGATTGCGCGCGAATGATGGGTTGATCTGGTTCGTACTGGGCGCTATTGCACTGATGTTTGTCGTGCCGACATTTATCCGCCGAATAGCTGATCCGACCGTCACTGTCGAGTATAAATTTCAGCCAGCGCCGGCGTTCACAGAAACAGAACCGATGAAAAAGGCAGCATAAGGGTTTAACGAACGTGGCTGAATATGCGGTAATTGCAACAATGCCGGTGCATTAACTGCATATTCTGCTTCTCGTTGTATCAATAAATACAGACGCTCGAAAAAGTAGCCAGATCTGGTGAGCGCAGCGAGCAATTCTCTCGCGGCGGCGCTCACGCGATTCAGAACGGTGATCTAGAAAGTTACTTCAAAATTATTCAGAGTAAAGGTACCTTCTCCCCACCACATCTCTGTGCCGATTTCGATGGCACCCATGTGGAAGCCGGGATCAAGCACATCTATTCGTCTTTCCTCTGCGTTGGCCGCCGTCCAGTCCCGAGTCCAGTCAACGAAGCGCTTCCAGTTTAGCGTCCCGCTGGTTGTCGGGTTTTGAGCAGTAAACGCTATGTAGTGTTTGTTGCTGTCGGGCTTTATATAGACGTTCCAAAGCTGGTTATCGACCATTACCCCAGTCAGTGCCAGTTTACCAGGTGTTCGTATAGACGGGTTATTCACCCAGATCATCATTTCATAGACGCGATTGTCATCATCATCGCATGGCCCGCGAATATCGTCGGAATCATGAAAGAATGATTCGAGCGCCACATTTCGTTCTGCGTTTCCGGTTTCGCTGTAGTCGTAACTCACAACGAATTCCGGCAATTCACTCACTTTCGCGGGTAATCCGGTTTCTTCCCTGGTACCCGAAACATGAGTGCCCAGTTTCGGGCCGTACAATACTTCCGGATAAGCCTTAACCGCGATTTCGTCGCCGTCAAACTGACCTCGCCAGTCATATGCCCATGCAGGGGATATGGTGCCGT
The DNA here is from genome assembly GCA_964409275.1 of uncultured Granulosicoccaceae bacterium. Classification (GTDB taxonomy): domain Bacteria; phylum Pseudomonadota; class Gammaproteobacteria; order Granulosicoccales; family Granulosicoccaceae. Next base: position 49,196 of record CAYPCS010000025.1, on the reverse strand, counting down.
TGGCATTTTCGGTCACATTGATTAGCTGAAACCAGCTCTGATCGTTGATCGCACGCGAATTCCAGCTGTTGTTCAATACCACATACTTGCCATAGGCCACTGCCGCCCAGGCTTCACATCCGCCATCACTCGATTTAATCGGCTGCAAATTTTCTGACAATGGTGTTGTGATAGAGAACGAGTCGGACACCGGCCCCTGTGCACCGTTTACTGTGGACTCGACATGCCAGGTCAAGTCGTTATCGTAGTAGGCCAGATTGGTCGTCGCACGGCAGTTTCCCTCGCCGGTCTGGCAATTGGCGGACATTGGATCGAGCGCACGTGCATAGCCACTGCCGCCTGAATCAGTCACAACAATCTTGTATTGTTCCGCATTTGCTACTGCCGGCCAGACGAACTCGGGCTGCGCAGTATCCAGCAGCCCGACGGGCGGAGGACTACCAGCAACTGCATCATCATCATCAACCGTTGTATTGACTTCGGGGGCATCATCCACAACACCGGAATCACCACCGCCTGTTTCGTTGTCGTCGACCGGATTATCACCGTTGTCTAGTGCGCCTGAATCTACTCCATCACCATCAGAAGCTTCGCCGGTGCCATTACCGCTACCAGTTTGGTTATCGCCGCTGCCTTCGTTAGCATTCTCATCAACGACACCATCCCCGCCACCGATGTCGCTGCCTCCAGCCCCCTCGCCTTCAGTGCTTTCGGGTCCTGCACCTGCGTTATTGTCGACATCAATGGCCTGCGGCTCCTGATCATTGTCTAGATCGGAAACGGAAGTGGTGCCACCACAACCTGCTGCAAGCGCGGTTGCCACTGCCACCGCCAGAAGTTTTTTATTCAACATAGTTGCTCCGAAAGCTATCCTGGGGAAAACAGGCTCATGCGCCGTAACGATTGCATTTTTAATATTTGAGAGTGACATAGAGACTGACCGGGTTTATAACGAGTTGGGTGAACTTTAACGTCATGACAATTAAAATGCAAGTACCAATTGCATCGGCTGAATAGAGCCGCAACCACTGATAATATTTGTAAAATATGGTTACAAAACACCCCGGCCCTCATCGCGACACGCCAGTATGT